>JBGAST010000017.1:0-69330 GCA_044229575.1 Holophagaceae bacterium
GGATCTGCCCCTCAGCCTGATCATCGGGCAGTCCCAGCGCGCGGCCCTGCATCCGGAAAGCTGGACCCTGCGCCTGGTGGTGTCGGGCAGCAGCGAGGGGCTGAAGCTGCTGGCGAAGCACGGCGCCCGGGAGGCGCCGGAGCTCATGGTGCTGCCCTACGTGCGCCGGGATGGCTTCCGCTGGTGGCAGGCCTGCCTCGGCGCCTTCCCGAACCGCGGCGAGGCGGTGAAGGCCATCGCGCGGCTCTCTCCGGCGCTGCGCAAGGCCCTCTCCGAGCCGCTGCCCCTGAAGCTGCACCGCCTGCCCGGCGATCCCCCCAAAGGCGCGGCGGGGGCAGGGAATCCGTGACGGGGCAGGTTCGGTGCGTATGATGGCGGGAACCCGTTTCCCCCCTCCACCGTGATTCCACTGCCGCGCGTTGCCGGACGACTCTCCCCGACGGGGTCCGCGGGGGCCGTCCTGTGCGCGGGCGCGGCGCTCCTGGCGGGGATCCACCTTGGCGCCCAGGCGCCCCTCGCCCTCCATCCCGCCGCGCCGGAGGGCAGGCTGGCCTTCCGGACCTACGGCCCCGAGCAGGGGCTGCGGCACCGCTCCATCACGGCCCTGGTGCAGGACGCCCGGGGCTTCATCTGGGCGGGCACCGAGGGCGGCGCCTACCGCTACGACGGCTCGGGCTTCACCCTCTTCACCCTGGGCAGCGGCCTTCCCAGCGCCTGGGTGCGGGCCTTCCTGCCGGACGGGGAGGGCCTGTGGATCGGCACCCGGGAGGGCCTGTGCCGCTACCAGGGCGGGAGGATCACGCCGGCGGAGGGACCCGCCCGCCAGGCGCGCATCCGCCAGCTCGCGCGCGGCCCCGAAGGCCGCGCCTGGTTCGTTTCGGATGAAGGCGTCTTCCGCCGCACCCGGGGCCTCGCCTTCGAGGCGGCGCCGGGCTGGGAAGGGGGCCGGGCCCTCTCCCTCCATGCCCAGGGCGCCGTGGTCTGGGTGGGCACGGAGGAGGGCGCGGTCTGGCGCTTCGAACGGGGGGATTGGACCCGCTTCGGCACCGCGGACGGCCTCGCCCACGGGCCCGTGAAGGCGATCCTCCAGGACGGCGCCGGGCGCCTCTGGGTGCGCACCGCCAAGGCCCTGCTGGTGCGGGACGACCCCCGCTCCAGGTTCCGGACCTTGGAAGGCCTGCCGCCCATCCTGAACACCATCTACGAGGAGGCTCTCGCCCCGGACGGCGCCGGCGGGGTGCTGGTGCCCGCCAACGCGGGGCTCCTGCGCATCGGCAGGGACGGCGGGTGGAGCCTGCTGGACGACAGCCGCGGCCTGCCCTACCACTGGGCCAACGCGGCCCTGGTGGACCGCAGCGGCGTGCTCTGGGTCAGCAACTTCGGCCTCAGCCGCCAGCTGGGCAGCGGGGCCTGGACCAGCGCCACCAAGGCCGACGGCCTGCCCTCCGACAGCGTCTGGGCCATCTGCCGGGACCGGGCCGGGACCCTGTGGGTGGCCTCCAGCGCCGGCCTGGCGCGGTCCCGGGGGAAGGGCTTCGAGGCCGTGCCGGGCACGGCGGGCCTCCTGTTCTACGCCCTGGTGGAGGGGCCCGACGGCAGCCTCTGGGCGGGCGGGGAAAGCCCCTTCCTCATGCGCCTCAGGCCGGGGCAGGGGAGCTGGGAGCGCACGGCCATCCCGGGCCAGGACGCCGGCAGCCAGGTGAACGCCCTGGCCTTCACCGGGGATGGCACCCTCTGGGCGGCCACGAACCACGGCCTCCACCGCCTGGAGGCGGGGAAGGGCGCCTGGCCCGCGCGGGTGGCGGTGCCCGGCGGCCGGGACGACGGCGATGTGCGCGCCCTCGCCCTGGACGCCCGGGGCGCCCTCTTGGCCGCGGGGGATCACGGCCTGGCGCGCTGGCAGGACGGCGCCTGGACCCGATGGGGCCAGGAGCACGGCCTGCGCCTGCCCAAGCTCGCCACCCTGGCCGCCCTGCCGGACGGGACCCTCTGGGCGGGCTACCAGGAGCCCGTCGGGCTCAGCCATCTCCGGTTCGAGGGGAGCGTCCTGAAGGTGCTCGGCCACAAGGACCTGGATTCCGGGCTCATCTCCAACTCCATCGCCTCCCTCATGGCGGACGGGGCCGGGACCCTCTGGGTCGGCACCAACGAAGGGGTGATGCGCATCGACGGGAAGGGCGTGAGCCATTTCGACCGGGAGGACGGCCTCGCCGGCGAGGACTGCAATCCCTTCAGCCGCTTCGCGGATCCCTCCGGGGACATCTGGATCGGCACCACCAGCGGCCTGCTCCACTTCCGGCCCGGCCGCCAGGGCCTGGCCCTCGGGCCCCCCAAGGTGGAGATCGCCTCCGCGGAAGCCGGCGACCGCCGCTGGGAGGACCCCACGGGCCTGCCCGGCGCGCACCTGGGGGCCCTGGCCTTCTCCAACCGCTACGTCACCTTCCGCTTCGCCGTCACCGACTACCGCTTCGAGCGCGCCGCCACCGTCCAGGCCCGCCTGGCGGGCCTCGACGACCAGTGGCGGGACGTGCAGGCCCGGGAGCTGCGCTACCCCGCCCTCGCCCCGGGCAGCTACCGCTTCGAAGTCCGGGCCCTGGGCCAGGACGGGGCTCCCGGCCCCCCGGCGGCGGTCTCCTTCCGGGTGGAGGCGCCCTGGTGGCGCACGCGGTGGGCCTGGGCCACCTGGACGATCCTCGGGGGCGGCCTCGCCTGGTGGCTCATCCGCTGGCGGCTGAAGGCCCTCAAGGCGCGCAACGAGGAGCTGGAGCGCCTGGTCTACCAGCGCACGGTGGCCCTGGAGCTGAGCAACGAGGCCCTCCTGGCCATGTCCATGAACGATCCCCTCACGGGCCTCAAGAACCGGCGCTTCGTGGACGTCACGCTGCCCCAGCGGGCCGCCCAGTCCCAGCGCGCCCACCGCAGCTCCCTGCGGGGCGCCACCGAGCCGCCCGCCAACAGCAAGCTGCTCTTCGCCATGCTGGACCTGGACTTCTTCAAGCAGGTGAACGACACCTTCGGGCATGCCGCCGGCGACCAGGTGCTGCTGCAGACCAAGGACATCCTGGAAGCCCACATGCGGGACGTGGACATCGTCGCGCGGTGGGGCGGCGAGGAGTTCCTCGTGGTGGCCAACACCAGCGACCTGGACAGCGCCGCGCGCCTGGTCTCCCGCATCCACCTCGCGGTCCGGCAGTTCCCCTTCCGCGTCCTGGACCGGGAGGAGCGCATCTCCTGCTCCATGGGCTTCGTGGTCTTCCCCCTGCTGCCGGACCATCCCGACGCCTTCGGCTGGGAGGACGCGGTGGCCTGGGCGGACCGCTGCCTCTACGCCGCCAAGCGCTCCGGGCGGGACGGCTGGGTGGGCCTCGCGGCGCCCAAGGGCCTGGATCCGGAAGCGGTGGCCCTGGAGATGACCCAGGAGGGCGGCCCCGGCCCCGCCAGCGGCCTCGAGATCCTCACCTCCTTCGATCCCGCGCCCATCACGTGGGACTGAAGCCGGGAGCGTGAGGCCGGTCACGCCTGCGCAACCGTAAAGCCTTCTAAGCTGGGGCCGGGAGGCGCCATGACCGGAAAGGCCTGGCTCCGCAGCGGGCTCACGCAGGTCGAGGCGGCCTCGCGCCTCGCCGCGGAAGGCCCCAATGTCCTGCCCTCCGCCGAGCCGCGGCACTGGCTGGGCCTCCTGGTGGACGTGCTTTCGGAGCCCATGCTGCTCCTGCTGCTGGGGGCGGGTGTCATCTACCTGCTCCTGGGGGATCTGGGCGAAGCCATCGCCATGCTGGTGTTCGTCAACGTCATCGTGGCCATCGCCTACCAGCAGGAGCGCCGCTCCCAGCGCGCCCTCGAAGCCCTGCGGGACCTCTCCGCCCCCCGGGCCGAGGTGGTCCGCGATGGCGAAGCTCGGCGGATCCCCGGCGCCGAGGTGGTGCGGGGGGATCTCGTGGTCCTGCGGGAAGGGGACCGCATCCCCGCGGACGGCCGCCTCCTGGAGGGCGTGCTGATGGTGGACGAATCCCTCCTCACCGGCGAGGCGGGCGCCATCCCCAAGCGGCCCCAGGCGGGTGAAGGCGGGACCGGGGAGGAAGGCCTCGTCTTCGCGGGCACCCTGGTGGCCCAGGGCCTGGGGCAGGCGGAGATCGACACCACCGGGGTCCGCACCCGGATGGGCGGCATCGGCCGGATGCTGTCGGAGACCGCCACGCTGCCTTCTCCCCTGCAGCAGGGCTCCCGCCGCCTGGTGCGCCTCTGGGCCGCCGCGGGCCTGGCCCTGGCCGCGTCGGCGGTGCTGCTCTCCTGGCTCTGGGCGGGGCGGGACCTGCTGCCGAGCCTCCTGGCGGGCCTGGCCCTGGCCATGGCGATCCTGCCCGAAGAGATCCCGGTGGTGCTTTCGGTCTTCCTGGCCATGGGCGCCTGGCGCATGAGCGCCAAGGGCGTGCTCGCGCGCCGTGTCCCCGCGGTGGAGGCCCTGGGGGCCATCACCTGCCTGGCGGTGGACAAGACCGGCACCCTCACCCAGAACCGCATGGAGGTGGCGGAGCTCTTCGTGCCGGACCGCTTTCTTGCGCCGGCCCCCGGGGCGGAGCTGCCGGAGGACTACCATCGGCTCGCGGAGTTCAGCGTCCTCGCCACGCCCCTGGACCCCTTCGATCCCATGGAAAAGGCCCTCCGGGCCTTCGCCGACGCCACCCTCCACGGGACTGAACACCTCCACGGCGCCTGGGCGCCGGAGCGGGCCTACGAGCTCTCCGGCGACATCCTCGCGATGACCCACGTGTACGGGAACGGCGCGCCGGACCGGTACCTCCTCGCGACGAAGGGGGCGCCGGAGGCGATCCTGGACCTCTGCCACCTGGACGGCGGCGAGCTGGACCGGCTCTCGGCCCGGGCGGAAGCCATGGCGTCCCGCGGGTTGCGGGTGCTCGGCGTGGCCCGGGGCGAGCACGCCGGCGAAGGCCTGCCGGTGAGCCAGCACGACTTCACCTTCGAGTTCCTCGGCTTCATCGGCCTGGAGGACCCGCTGCGCCCGGACGTGCTCGGCGCGCTGGAAGCCTGCCGGGGCGCCGGCATCCGGGTGCTGATGATGACCGGCGACCATCCCGCCACGGCCCTCGCCATCGCCGGAAAGCTGGGGCTCCCCCTGCCCGTGCCGCCCCTCACCGGCGATGAGGTGGAGACCCTCGGCGATGCGGCGCTGCGCGAACGCCTGTCCCGGGCCACGGTCTGCGCGCGGCTGCGCCCCGAGCAGAAGCTGCGTCTGGTGCAGGCCCTGCAGGCCGCGGGCGAGGTGGTCGCCATGACCGGCGACGGCGTCAACGACGCGCCGGCCCTCAAGGCCGCCCACGTGGGCGTGGCCATGGGGGCCCGGGGCACGGACGTGGCGCGGGAGACCGCGGATCTGGTGCTGGTGGACGACAGCTTCGGCAGCCTCGTGGAGGGTGTGCGCATGGGCCGGCGCATCTACGCGAATCTCGCCCGCTCGGCCCGCTTCGTGTACGCGGTGCACCTGCCGGTGCTGGGCCTGGTGCTGGTGCCCCTCCTGCTGAAGTGGCCGCCCTTCCTCCTGCCCCTGCACATCGTCCTCCTGGAGCTTCTCATCGATCCCGCCTGCTCCCTCGTCCTGGAAGCCGAGCCCGAAGCCCCGGGCCTCATGGACCGCCCGCCGCGCCCCGCGACGGAAACACCCTTCGGCTGGGACTCCCTCCGGGATGGCCTGGTCCAGGGACTCGGGGTGGTGGCCGCCCTCGTGCTCCTGGCGGCCTGGTGCGAGGGCCGGGGCCTGGGAACCGCGGCGGCGCGGGGGGCCCTGCTGCCGTCCCTGCTCCTCGGCGCCTTCGCCCTGGTGCTCGGCGCCCGACGGGAGGGCCTCGGCCCCTTGCGGGCCCTGGGGATCCCCAACCCCCTGCTCCGCGCCATGGGGATCAGCCTCCTGGCCGCCCTCACCCTCATGCTGGCGGTGCCCCCCGTCCGGGGCCTCCTGGGTCTCGCCGTGCCCCGCGGCGCCGTGCTGGCCGCCGCGGCGGCCACGGTGGCCGGCATGCTCCTCTGGCTGGAATTCTGGGCCTTCCTGGAACGCCGGCGGGCGGTCCGGATCTGAGGACCATCAGACCGCCGGTTCCCGCCCGGGCCGCAGGGATAGCGTCACGCGCTTCGCCTCCCGGCGCACCTCCAGGGCCAGGGCCTGTCCCGGCGCCAGGGCCTCCGCCAGATCCAGCAGCTCGTCCCAGGTGCGCACGGGCCGTCCGTTGGCGGCGACGATGAGGTCCCCGGCGAGGAAGCGCCCCCGGCGGTCCTGCTGGACGCCCCGCAGACCGGCCCGTTCGGCGGGGCCGCCCCGGCGCACCTCCGCCACCATCACACCCTCCTTCACGCCGAAGCGATCCAGCCACCGCGCGGCCACCGGATCGAAGCCCAGATCGGGGCGCTCCAGCTTGCCCTTCGCGATGAGCTGGGGCACCACCCGGTTCACCGTGTCCACGGGCACCGCGAAGCCGATGCCCGCCGACGCGCCGCTGGGGCTCTGGATGGCGGTGTTCACGCCCACGAGGCGCCCCGCGCTGTCCAGGAGGGGTCCGCCGCTGTTGCCGGGGTTGATGGCGGCGTCGGTCTGGATGACGTCCCGGATGGCGCGCCCGCTGGGGCTCTCCATGCTGCGGCCCAGGGCCGACACGATGCCCGTGGTGAGGGTCTGGTCCAGGCCGAAGGGGTTGCCGATGGCGATGACCATCTGGCCCACCTGCAGGTCCGCGCTGGTGCCGATGGGAATGGGGCGCAGCTTCGCCGGGGGCTCCACGATGCGCAGCACCGCCAGGTCCTTGTCCGGGGCGGCGCCCACGAATTCCGCGTCGTGGACCGAGCCGTCGGCGAGGGTGACCAGGGCCCGGCTGGCCCCCTGGAGCACGTGGAAGTTGGTCACCACGTGGCCCTCGGTGTCCCACACGAAACCGCTGCCGGCGCCGGCGGTCACCTCCTGGGTGCGGAAGCTCCAGAAGTCCTGGCGGACCTCCTTGGTGGTGATGTAGGCCACGCTGGGCTGGGCCTCCCGGAAGCGCCGGATGAGGAGCTGTTCGGCGTCCAGGAGCGGGCCTCGGGGATCCACGGGCCGGGGCAGGGCGGAACCGGCGCGTTCCGCCAGGCTGACCCCGCACCAGCCCACGATGAGGCTCGCCGCGAGGAGGGAAACGACCATGGGAAGCTTGCGCATGGGGGCTCCGGGTGATCCCGGAAGGAGGGCCGGGACGCTCCCATCCTAGCGGCGGAAACCTGCGCCGGGTCCCTCAGCCCAGCCGCTCCAGGACGGCCTCGAGCCGCGCCTCCACCGCCCCCGCGTGGGCGGGGTCGACCTTCGCCGTGAGGGTGAAGAGCCGGGTGGGCTTCACCGCGGTGACCTCGGTGCCGCCGGACACCTCGCGCACCACCACGTTGCACGGCAGGAGCACGGCGAGCTCGGGTTCGGCCTGCATCGCCTCGAAGGCCACCGCGGGCAGGCAGGCGCCGAGGATGATCCGGCGCTCGGAATTCCGACCGAGCTTGGCCTTGAAGATGGCCTGGGTGTCCATCTCCGTGGGCACGCCGAAGCCTTCGGCAGCCAGGGCTGCGCGGGCCTGAGCGAGGACAGCGTCGAAGGATTGCGGGACGGTTCTGGAAAGGGAATAGGCGGTCATGGGTTTTCCTTCCTGCGGGACGGGGCCGGGAGGATCAGGACTGGCGGGCCGAGAGGGCCCAGACGAGGCCCATCAAGGCGCCGTAGAGCCCCGCGCGCAGGGGCGTGGCGGTGAGGGGGCAGGCGCCGGTGCGGCAGCCCACCACCTTCCACCACGCCAGGCCCAGGGCCGCGCCGGCGAGGACGGCGAGGACGCCGCGCGGGATCATCGGAAGGGAGGGCAGGCTCATGGCGCCTTGCTCCCCGGAACTTCGACCCAGAACCAGCCGCGCAGCTCGCCTTCCTGGAAGCCCGTGGCCCGGTCCTCGGGGTAGTGGCGGGCCAGGGCCTGGGCCACACCGGGGGCGAGTTCGGCGGCCGCCCCGTGGCAGGCGAGGCAGCCTTTCTGGAGGCGGATGGGGAGGAGGGCGCGCAGGCCGCCTTCCGGCGGGGCCTGGAACCACGGGGCGGCGGGCCGGGCCGCGAGGGGCTCCGCCGCCCAGGCCGGGGGCCGGTTGGCGGGGCTGCGGAGCTTCCAGGAGGTCCGGCCGATGCGCAGGCCCTGCTCCTTCGCCACGGCGGCGGCCAGGGCGGGCGCCTCCGCCCGGCAGACTTCGATGGCGGCCACGGGGCCGCGGGCCTTCATGACTTCCCCCAGGCGCCCGGAAAGGCGGGTGAAGAGTTCGGCCTTGGCCGCCTCGGCCCGGGCCCGCAGGGCGGGTTCCTGGGCCGGCGCGGCCATGCCGCCGGCGAGGGAGAGGAACAGCAGGATCGGCGCGCGTCGCATGATGGCCCTCATACGCCGCAGCCAGGCCCTTCGGCCACGCCCAGGCGCTTCAGGATGCGGCTCAGCAGGCACCAGTTGGTGATCCCGCTCTGGAAGAGGTTGGCCCCTACGAAGACCGTGAGCCACACGAAGTGGGGGCTCACCCAGCGGGTCAGGGCGACGCTGGCGAGGATCATGGCGCCGGCGAAGATGTGGACGAGACGGTCGATGGTCATGGACGGCTCCTGTGAAGGTCAGGCCTCGGGGGCATGGGCGGCGCGCTGGAGTTCGGCGGCGCGCCCGCGGCGGGCGAGGAGGAAGTAGAGCACGGGGACGGCGAGGCGGGACAGGAGGGTGGCGGCCACTTCGCCCGCCATGAGGCTGAGGGCGAGGCCCTGGAAGATGGGATCGGCGAGCATCACGGAGGAGCCCACCATCACCGCGGCGGCGGTGAGGAGCATGGGGCGGAAGCGCACCACGCCGGCCTCCTCCACCGCGGCCTCGAGGGCCATGCCCTCCTTCAATTTCAGCTCGATGAAGTCCACGAGGATGATGCTGTTGCGCACGATGATGCCCGCCCCGGCGATGAAGCCGATCATGCTGGTGGCGGTGAAGAACGAGCCCAGCAGGCCGTGGGCGGGCAGGATGCCGATGAGGGAGAGCGGGATGGGCACGAGGATCACCAGGGGCACCGTGAAGCTTTCGAACCAGCCCACCACCAGGACGTAGATCAGCACCAGCACCACGGCGAAGGCGAGGCCCAGGTCCCGGAAGACCTCCAGGGTGATGTGCCATTCACCGTCCCACTTCAGGGCGACCTGTTCCGTGTCCTTCGGATGGGACAGCCCCAGGCGCGGCACCACGGTGCCGTCGGGGTTCTTCAGGGCGTCCAGCTTCTTGTTCAGGGCGGACAGGGCGTAGACGGGACTCTCGATGGCCCCGGCGAGGTCGCCGAAGACGTAGGCGACCGGCATCAGGTTCTTGTGGAAGCGCACCGGCGCTTCCGAACCTTCCTCCACCGTCACCAGTTCCGACAGGGGCACCGCGCCCCGCTGGCCCGGCACCGTGAGCTGGAGCAGCTGGGGCAGCCGCGCCCGCTGGGCGGGGGGGAGCTGGAGGATCACCGGGACCTGGCTGGCGCCGCGGTCCACGTGGAAGGTGCCGAGGGTCAGGCCCTGGCCGGCGGCCGACAGGGTCTGCACCACGTGGGCCGGGGCCACGCCGTGGAGCGCGGCCTTCTCCCGGTCGAGGCGCAGGCTGAGCTTGGGCGAGGTCGCGTTGAGGGTGCTGTCCACGTCCACCACGCCCCGCACCGCGTGGAAGGCGGCGAGGACCTGGGTCGCGGCGGTCTTCCGGGCCTCCGGCGTGGGCCCGTAGACTTCCGCGACGAGGGTGTCCAGCACCGGCGGCCCCGGCGGGATCTCCACGATCTTCAGGCGGGCGCCGCTGCCCTCCAGGATCTTCTCGAGGGCGGGCCGCAGGCGCGTGGCGATGGCGTGGCTCTGCTCCTTGCGCTCGCCCTTGGGCACGAGGCTGACCTGGATGTCGGCCATCTGGGCCTCTTCGCGCAGGAAGGCGTGGCGCACCATGCCCACGAAGGTGAAGGGCGCCGCCTCGCCGGCGTAGACCTGCAGGTCCTTCACCACCGGTTCCTCCATGAGGCGCCGGGCCAGCTTCTGGGCCAGGGCGAGGCTGGCCTCCCGGGGCGCGCCTTCCGGCAGGTCCAGCTGCACCATGAACTCGGACTTGTTGTCGAAGGGCAGCATCTTCACCTTCACGGCGCCGGTGCCCACCAGGGCCATGGAACCCGCCAGCAGGACCAGCACGCCGGCGAAGAAGCCCAGGCGGACCCGTCCGCTGCTGAGGAGGGCGTGCATGATCCGGCGGTAGAGGCGCGTGCTCCAGGAATCCGGCACTTCGGCGTCCGTGTGGTCGGCGGCGGCGGGGATTTCCGTATCGTCGCTGGCGGGATGGAGGCCGCTGGCGTCCATTTCCGGAAGCTCCGCCTCCTTGCGGAAGACCAGGCGCGCCGCCCAGGGGCTGATGATGAAGGCGATGCCGAGGCTGAAGAGCATGGCCAGGCTGGCCCCCACCGGGATGGGCCGCATGTAGGGGCCCATGAGCCCGCGCACGAAGGCCATGGGCAGGATGGCGGCCACCACGGCGAAGGTGGCGAGGATGGTGGGATTGCCCACCTCGTCCACGGCCTCCACCAGGAGCTCGGCGAAGGGCTTCCGCGGCCCCGGCAGGTGCAGGTGCCGGTGGATGTTCTCCACCACCACGATGGCGTCGTCCACCAGGATGCCGATGGAGAAGATCAGCGCGAAGAGCGTCACCCGGTTCAGCGTGTACCCGAAGAGCCAGGTGAGGAGCAGGGTCAGGGCCAGGGTCACCGGCACCGCCACGCCCACCACCACGGCGCTGCGCCAGCCCATGGCCAGGCCGATGAGGGCGATGACGGACAGGGTCGCGATGAGCAGGTGCTCGATGAGCTCGTTGCTCTTCTCCCCGGCGGTCTCGCCGTAGTTGCGGGTGACCTCGACCTTCAGGTCGCGGGGCAGGAGGCCGCCCCGCAGGGCCTCCACCTTGGCCAGGGCCGTTTCCGCGAGCACCGTCGCGTTGGCGCCCTTGCGCTTGGCCAGGGACAGGGTGACCGCGGGCTCGAAGGAGCCCTTCGCCCCGTGCAGCACGTAGGGCGGCTCGGGCTCGGGGCCGTCGGTGATGGCGGCCACGTCCCCCAGGTAGATCGGCCGGCCGCCGCGCACGGCGACCACCAGGCGCTTCAGCTCGGGGGCCTCCAGCACGAAGCCGCTGGCTTCCACGGCGGTGCGGCGGTTGCCGGACACCAGCGCCCCGGCGGGGAGCTGGGCCTCGGCGCTCTGGAGGGCGGGCAGCAGTTCGCTGAAGGACAGGCCCAGGGAACGCAGCTTCTCCGGATCGGGCTCGATGCGGACTTGGCGCTTCGCCCCGCCGATGACCCGGGCCTGGGCCGTGTCGGGCACCGTGGACAGTTCGCGGCCCAGGGCTTCGGCGAGGGATCGCAGGCGCGCGGGATCCTGGTCGCGGCCGTGGAGGGTGAGGGTGAGGAAGGGGACGTCGTCGATGGTGAGCAGCTTCGCCACGGGCTTCAGGGCGCCCGACGGCAGAAGGGCCGCGGCGGCCTGGAGCTCCTGGTGCACCTTCACGAGGCTGGGCTCCTGGGGCTCGTTCACTTTGAAGCGCACGGTGATGAGGCTGAGGCCCGGCCGGGAAACGCTGTAGAGGTACTCGACGCCGGACATGCCCCAGAGGCGCTTCTCCAGGGGCGTGGTGACCTGGGCTTCGACCTCGGCGGGGGAGGCGCCGGGCAGGGGAACGTAGATGTCCACCATGGGCACGACGATCTGGGGCTCCTCCTCCCGGGGCGTGACCACCACGGCGAAGACGCCCAGGAGCAGGCTGGCGAAGACGAGGAGGGGCGTGAGCCGGCTGCGGAGGAAGCTCTTCGCGAGCCGCCCGGCAAGGCCGGCGCGGGGGTTGGCGGGTTCAGCGGCCATGGCGCGCGTCCTCCTTCGGGGCGCTTTCGACGCGCACGGGCTGGCCGTCCTGGAGGCCCCCCGGATCCGCGATCACGCGGTCCTTCCGGGCCAGGCCCGCCCGGGCCTCCACGTGGTCGCCATCCCGCTCCCCCACGCTGATCCAGCGCAGGAGGGCCTTGCCGCCTTCCTCCACGAAGACGCCGGTGAGCTCGCCGCGGCGCACCAGGGCGGCGGCCGGCACGCGGATCGGACCCTCGGCGGCGCCGGAGGCCTTGGAGGTGGCGGGCACCTGGATGCGGGCGAAGCCGCCGCTGCGGAGGTCGGAGGGCTGCAACACCCTGGCCCGGAGGGCCTGGCGGTGGGTGAGGGCGTCGCCGCCGGGGGCGAGGGCGATGACCACCGCCTGCCCCACGCGCCCGTCGGCTTCGAAGGCCACCCGCCGTCCCACCGGGAGGCCCGCGGCCTCGGCTTCGGAGAGGCTGGCGGTGAGCTCCAGGGAGCCCCGGCCCTCGAGGGTGAGGAGGGGCTGGCCGGGACCGACGAAGGCCCCGGGCTGCACGTCCCGGCGTTGCACCGTGCCCGCGAAGGGCGCGCGGATCTGGGCGAAGGCGAGCTGGCCCTGGACGGCGGCCACGGCGGCTTCGGCCTGGGCGAGCTGGGACGCGGCCTGCTCCAGCTCGCTGGGGGTCGCGGCGCCCTGGGCCTGCAGGGCCTTGATGCGGCGGTGGTAGCCCTGGGCGGCCTCGCGGCTGGACTGGGAGGCCTTGAGCTGGCCCAGCAGGTCGCCGGCCTCCAGCTCCAGGAGGAGCTGGCCGCTGGCCACGGGGCTGCCTTCGGTGACCAGGACGCGCTTCACGGTGCCCGCGAGGCGGGTGCTGAGGGTGGCCTGGTCCGTGCGCTGCAGGGTGGCGGCGACCCAGCCGGCGCCGGGGCCGGCCGTGTCGGCCACCAGGCGGACCGCGATCGTGGGCAGGGCGGGCGCCGGGCTTTCCGCGCGCCTGCCGCAGGCGAGGCCCAGGGCCAGGAGGCCGGTGGCGGCGGTGAGGAGGATGGGCGTCGGTTTCATTCGGTCACTCCCTCGATGGGTCTTCCGGTGGCGAGATCGGCCTGGGCGCGGGCGGTCCGCAGCTCCAGCAGGGCGGCAAGGCGCAGGGCCCTGGCGCCCTGGAGCGCCGCTTCGGCGTCCAGCAGGTCGGTGAGGGGCAGCAGGCCTTCCCGGTGCCGCGCCTGGCGCAGGTTCCGGGCCTCCTCGGAGGCGCCGACGGCCTCCTGGGCCGCGGCGAGGCGCTGCCGGGCCGCGGCAATGGACGAGGCGGCCTCGCCCACGTCGTGCCGGGCCTGCTCGGACTGCCACCGGGCGTTCAGCTCGGCGGCCCGCTCTGCGGCGCGGGCCGCCTGGATCCGCTTGGGCTCGGAAAAGGAGAAGGTCCACTTGGCGCCCACGGAGGCGGTGGTCCAGCTGCCGCCGGCGCCGGCGAGGCGCTCCCGGGCGGCGCCCCAGGCGAGGTTGAGGCCGACCTCCGGGCGGAGGACGCCCGCGGCGGCCCTGGCGTTCTCCCCGGCGGCGCGGGCCTCGAAGCGGGCCGCCTCCAGGTCGGCGCGGCGGCCGGGTTCCGTCGCCTCCCCCGGGGGCGCGTCCGGCGCGTCCAGGGGCGTGGGCAGGCGCAGCTCGCCGGGCAGACCGGTGAGGAGGGCCAGGGCCGAACGGGCGCTGCGGGCCTGGCGCCGGGCCTCGGCGAGGGCGGCGTCGGCCTGGGCACGGAAGGCCTTCATGCGGGCCAGCTCGGAGCGCAGCATCAGGCCCTGCTCCACCCGGGCGGCGACGAAGGCCTCCGTGGCGGCGGCGCTCCTGCGGGTCTCCTCCGCGGCGGCGATGGCGCCCTCGGCCGCCTGGGCGCCGAAGTAGGCCTGCACCACGGCGGCGGCGACCTGCTGGCGGCGGTGGCGCTGGCGGGAGGCTTCCGCGTCCGCCATGGCCGAAAGGCCGCGCCGGGCCGCGTCGAGGCGGCCGCCGGCGTAGAGGGGCTGCTGCACGCTGAGGGCGCCGCCGAGACCGGAGACCGCGTCGGGCCGGTTGAGGCGCGCCGGGTCGAAGTCGGCGGCCTGGATGCGGGCCTGGTCCAACTTCAGCCCGAAGGCCTGCATGGGCTCGGTGGTGCGGGTCCAGCCCGCCTGGGCCTGGAAGGTGGGGCGGCGCAGGGCCGCGGCGGCGTCGGCGTCGAAGCGCGCGCGCTCCACCAGGGCCTGGCCTGCCTGCAGGCCGGACTGGCCCGACCAGGCCGCCCGGATGGCGTCGGGCAGCGCGAGGTCCCGGGGCGCAGCCTCCTGGCCCTGCGCCGGCAGGGCCAGGAGGAGGGGAAGGATGGCGGCGGAGCGGGGCATGGAGCCTCCAGGTCAACTTAATGAGTATTTAACCAAAAAAGAAAGTAAGCAAGAAGAAAAATTCTGCTCCACACTGGGGCCATGGGCAAGTCACCCCTCTCCCCCGAACTCATGATGCGCGTCGCGGAGCGGTTCCGCCTCCTCGGCGATGCCCAGCGCCTGGGCCTCCTGCAGGCCCTGCGGGGCGGCGAGCGCAGCGTGGGCGAGCTGGCGGAGCTGCTGCGCACGAGCATCCCCAACGCCAGCAAGCACCTGAAGCAGCTCTGCCAGGCCGGAATGATTCTCCGTCGCCAGGAGGGGACGACGGTCTTCTACGCCATCGCGGACCCCTCGGTCTTCGAGCTCTGCGAAGTGGTCTGCGGCGGACTGGAGCGCGCGGCCCACGCGGAGGTGAAGCTGCTCCGGCGGCGGTAGGGGTGCTGCCCGGGGCCGGCGGGCATGGGCGGTCCGCGGGGGCCGGTTTTCCTCCGTCCGCGCGGCCCTCCGGCCCGTAGGGGTCTGGGCAGGAGCACGGATGACCGTTCAACAGATGCTTGCGCGCCACGAACGCACCCTGGCGGCCCTGCGGGTGCGCCTGGAGGAGATCCCCGAACCCATGTGGACCTGGCGTCCGGCCCCCGGCGCCTGGTGCGCGGCGGAAGTCTACGACCACGTGGACCGCATCGCCCGCCTCTACAGCTTCGCCAGGCTCGAAGCCTGCCTGTCCGGGGAAGGCCGTTCCGGCGGCTCCCGCAGCCTGATGGGCTGGTGCCTTCTGACGGCCCCCTGGCTGGCGGGAATCTTCCGGCACCGTCGGGACTTCCCGGCGGCCCTGGCGCCCGCCCCCATCTCCAAGGAGGAGGCCCGGCGCAACCTCGAGGGGTTGCGGGCCCGGGCGCGGGCGGCGGCCCGGAAGGTGGAGCGGGATCCGGGCCTGCGGCGGCTGGAGCATGTGGCCCTGGGCTGGCTCACCGCCGCCCAGTGGTTCGCGTTCGCCGAGATCCACAGCCGGCACCACCTGGAGGGGCAGCTGGGGCGGCTGCGGCGGGCCTGGGCGCGGCGCGGGGAAGGGGCTGCCCCGCCGCGGCCCGCGCGGTCCTAGAAAGCCCCGCCAGAAAACCGGGGCACGCTTCCCGAGGGCGGCTAGGCTGTCTGCGTGAGCACCGCGCCGCCCGTCGCGCCGGGCTGGGAACCCAGCCTGGACGAGGCCACCATCACCCACGTGAGGGCCTCCATCACCCGGGGCCTGCAGCGGCGGGCCATGGCCACCGGGCCGGAGACCTGGAACCAGGCCCTCGAAGGCGTCTCGGCGCCCTGCCGGGCGGTGTTCTCCCGGCCCCTGGGCCTCTTCCAGTGGGTCGAGGTGCCCCTCGTGAACGAGATCGCCCTGGCCTACAACCGCATGACGGGCGGGGAGGACCTGGGCCTGCGGGCGGCCCTGACCGCGGAAGAGCACCTCACCGTCTCCCACCCCTGGCTCCTGAAGCTCCTCTCCGCGGACATGCTGGTCCGCCAGGGCCCGACGATGTTCCACTTCTACCACCGGGGCGGCGTGGTGCGGGCGGACTCCCTGCGGCCGGGCCAGGGGATCTTCAGCATCTGGGCCACCGGACTCTACGAGGGCTGGGCCACCACCGCCATCCCCGCGTGGCTGAAGCGGGCCCTTGAACTCACCGGAGCCGCCCCGGCGAGCGTGGAACACCTTCCCCCGCCGCCCGGCAGCCTGCGCCACCGCTACGTGCTGCGCTGGCAGCCCTGAAGATCGGCGGTCGTCCCGCCGCCGCGTTGCTGGCAGCCTGGGGGGATGGACGCCGCGCTTGGACCCCTTCCCGCCACCCTCCGGGAGCTCTGGGCCCGGCCCGTGCCGGATCCCGGCGCGCCGGCCCTCCTGGCGGAAGGTCGCGCGGCCCTGGACCACGGCGCCCTGCGGGAGGAGATCCGGAACGTGGCGGCCTTCCTGGGGGCTCGGGGCCTCGGGCGGAGGGACCGGGTCGCGGCGGTGCTCCCCAGCGGTCCGGAGGCGGCCCTCGCCTTCCTCGGCGTCACGACGGCCTGCGCCTACGCGCCCCTGAACCCCGCCTACACGGAGCGCGAGCTGGCCGCCTTCCTGGCGGACATCGCCCCGCAGGCCCTGCTGGTCCCGGAGGGATCCGGGGCGGCCGCCCGGACCGTGGCCGCCGCCCGGGGCATCCCGGTGATCGAGCTGCGGCCCCGGCCCGGATCCGGCGCCGGTTGCTTCTCACTCGCGGCGGGGACCTCCCCGGGTTCAGGTGCCGCCGATCCCACTCCGCCGGAACCCGGGGACCTGGCCCTGCTCCTCCACACCTCCGGCACCACGTCGGGGCCCAAGCTGGTGCCCCTGCGCCAGGGGCAGGTCCTGGCCTCCATGGCGAACGTGCAGCGCTCCCTCGCCCTGGGTCCGGAGGACCGCTGCCTGAGCTTCATGCCCGTGTTCCACCTCACGGGCCTGATCACCGCGGTGCTGGCCTCCCTCGGGGCCGGGGGCAGCGCGGTGTGCATCCCCGAGTTTGCGAAGGCGGGCTTCTTCCGGTGGCTCGAGGCCTTCCGTCCCACGTGGTACACGGCGGTGCCGGCCATCCACCAGGCCATCGTGGAGCAGGGCCAGGCCCTCGCCACGGAGGGCGCGCCCACCTCCCTGCGGCTGGTCCGCTCCTCCGCCGCGCCCCTGCCGCCGGCGGTGCTGGCGGGATTGGCGAACCTCTTCGCGGTGCCGGTGATCGAAGCCTACGGCATGACGGAGACCCACCAGATCGCCAGCAACCCCCTGCCGCCCCTCCCCGCGAAGGCCGGCTCCGTGGGCCGGCCCGCGGGCCCCGAGGTGGCCGTCCTGGGGGAGGACGGGACGCGCCTGCCTCCGGGCGGGTCCGGGGAAGTCGTGGTGCGCGGCGCCAACGTCTTCGACGGGTACGAGGGGCCGCCGGAGGGCAACGCCGGCGTGTTCCGGGAGGGCTGGTTCCGCACCGGCGACCTGGGCCGCTTCGACGGGGACGGCTACCTCTTCCTCCACGGCCGGGTGAAGGACCTGATCAACCGGGGCGGGCAGAAGGTCTCGCCCCACGAGGTGGAGGCGGCCCTCCGGGCCCACCCCGGCGTGCGCGAGGCGGTGGCCTTCCCCGTGCCCCACGGCAGCCTCGGAGAGGCCGTCGCCGCCGCTGTCGTGGCGGCGCCGGGCCCGCCGCCGGGGGAAGGGGCCCTGCGGCGCTTCCTTGCGGAGCGCCTGGCGCCCTTCAAGGTCCCCCAGCGGATTCTCCTCGTCGCCGAGATCCCCAGGGGCGCCACCGGCAAGGTCCAGCGGCACGCCCTGGCCGCGGCCCTGCAGACGGAGCTGGCCCAGGCCCCGGGCGAGGCCCCGGATCCGGTCGCGGTGGAGGCGGCCCCGGAGGCGTGGGCGGAGGCGGCCGCCACGGAGGCCGTCCTGCGGCGGCATCCGGCGGTGCTGCGGTGCGCGGTGCTGCCCAAGGCCGACGCCCTGGGCCGGCGGCACCTGGCGGCCTACGTGGTGGTGAGCCGGGACACCCCCCACGAGGACTTCATGCTCTTCCTGATGCAGGAGGCGCCGGATGGCGTCGTGCCCTCCGCCTACGTGGACCTGGAGGCCATGCCCTGGACCCCGGAGGGGCAGGTGGACCGCCGGAAGCTGGAGGCGCTGCCGGTCTCCCTTCTGCAGGCGCGGAAGCCCCGGGAGACCGCCGAGCTCATCCTGGCCCGGCTCTGGGAGGAGATCCTGCATATCCGCCCCGGGGCCCTGTCCGACGACTTCTTCCAGCAGGGGGGGGATTCCCTGAAGGCGGTGGAGCTGCTGATGCGCATCGAGGGGGAGCTCGGGGTCGCCATCCCACCGGAGGCCTTCTTCCAGCGGCCCACCCTGGGCTCCCTGGTGCAGGCCCTGGACCGGCAGGACGGCCCGGCCGCGGATTCGGCGCTGCTCCGCGTCCAGGCCGGAGCCGGGGAACGGCCCTTCTTCTTCGTGCACGGCGACTTCAACGGCGGGGGCTTCCACTGCCTCCGGCTCGCGCGGCTCCTGGGGGAGGAGCGGCCCTTCTACACCTTCCAGCCCCACGGGCTTCCCGGCCAGCCGCCCCCCACCTCCCTCGCGGCCATGGCGGAGCACTACCTGCCCCTGCTGCGCCGCGCGCAACCTTCGGGGCCCTACTTCCTGGGCGGGCACTGCAACGGCGCCCTGGTGGCCTTCGAGCTGGCCCAGGCGCTCCGGGGGGCGGGGGAGGCGGTGGCGCTGCTGGCCCTGGTGGCGCCGCCCCCGGCGAAGCTCTTCGGCACGGAGGCCGGGCGCGCCGCCCTCATCCCCTCCCATGTGGAGATCCAGAAGCAGAGCACCATGGTGCGCCGGGCCATCCTCGCGGAGCTCTACACCCACGCGGTCCTCAGCTATGCGCCCAGGCCCTTCCCCGGAAAGGTCCAGCTCCTCGCCACCGCGGACGACTTCGAGAAGGGCGGCCCGGATCTGGGCTGGGGCCCCCTGGCGGCGGAGCTGGAGGTCCAGGCGCTGCCCGGCGACCACCACTCGGTCCTGACCCACCATCTGGACGAGTTGGCGGCGCGGCTCCGCCTCCTCCTGGAGCCGGCGCGTCCGGTCAGTGGGGGTAGCGCAGGTTGAAGACGAGCTTGTGCTCCACCTCGGCGGGCCCGGACAGGGTCTGCCAGCCCGTGGACAGCTCCAGCTGGCCGTCCCGGCCGGTGGCGGCGGATTCGAGGACGGCCTTCCGGGCCTCGGCGTAGACGCCCTTCCGGGTCGCCAGGTCGAGCTCGCCGCCGTGCATGCGCATCATCACGGACTTGGCCTCCATGTAGAACATGTTCACCAGCCACCCCAGGTTCTTGTTCTTGAGGACGGCGTGCTCCACCCGCAGCTCGTCGCCGTGCTCGATGGGGGCGAGGAGCCTGCCCGGGAAGCTCCGCCCCGGGATCCCCAGCCAGGCCAGCCGCCGGTAGAGGTCCACGTCCTCGGAGCCCCAGTCCTGGATGGCCTCGTCGTAGCCGCCGATGGCCTCGAAGGGGCCCCGGGGGCAGAGCACCGTGCCGGAGATCTCCTTCGGCCCGCCATCGGCCCCCCAGCGGGCGGGTTCGCCAAGGCCGGGGAAGACCTCGGCGCCGAAGCGCGGGTCCATCCGCACGTCCGCGTCGATGAAGCAGAGCCATTCCCCCGTGGCCGCAGCCGCGCCGGCGTTCCGCGCCCGGGTCAGGTGGAAGTGGGCCTCCCCCGGCACCCGCACCACCTTCGCCGCCGGGTGGGCCGCTTCGACCCAGTCCCCGGCGCCCTGGGGGCAGGAGAAGTCCACCACCACCACCTCGCTGTCCGGCTGGACGAGCCAGGTGGGCAGGGTCTGGCGCAGGTGGGCCAGGCGGCCCATGCAGGTGGTGATGAAGGAGACGCGGGGCATGGCTCGATCCTAGCGGGCCTGCCGGGCCGGAGCGGGCCTAGGTCGTGGACGACACAAGCGGGACTAACGGATCAGCCAGAAGGGCGCTGGCCGCTCCGCAAGTCCCATTAGCGGTGGCCGCCCTTGAGGTAGAGGCTGCCGTTCTTCGTGCGGAGGAAGGCGTCCAGGGGGATCTCCTCCTGCTTGATGAAGCCCTGCTGGGGCAGCACGCCGTCCCGCACCATCTCCACCACGGCGCAGATGCTGGCGGCGGTGGTCCAGCTGATGGCGCGCCAGACGTGGCCGTCGGCCATCTCGGTCTGGGGGTAGCAGCGCACGAACTCCTTGCGGGCCAGCTGGCCGCCCTGCCAGCCCTCCACCGCGGCGTGGACGAAGACGTAGTCCTCGTCCACGGGGGGCAGGGCGTTCTTGAGGATCTTGCCCGCCAGCTCGCGGTCCTCGCGGAGGCGCAGCTCTTCCAGCAGGAACTTCACGCGCTCGAAGTGGCCCAGGTAGCGCATGGTCTTGTAGGCCAGGTCCTGCACGCGGCCCTCGTAGGTCTCGCACATGGTGCCCAGGCCGCCGCTGGTGGTGGCGGCCTCGAGCTGCACGCCGTCGATGGTGACGATCTCCAGGCCTTCCAGGGCGGGCACCAGCTGGCGCTGGCCCATGCGGATCACTTCGCAGTCGTTGATGTACTCGTTGATGACGCCCTCGGGGCTCCAGTTGAAGGCGTAGCCGAGGCTGCCCCGGGGATGCTTGGGCAGGGCGCCGACCTTCAGCTCGATGCTGCGGAGCTTGTCGAACTCCGTGGCGAGGTGGGCGCCGACGATGCCGATGAAACCCGGGGCCAGGCCGCACTGGGGGGCCATCACGCCCTTGGCGGTGGAAGCGATCTTGAGGATGCCGTGGGTGGTGGGCACGTCCTCGGTGAGGTCGAAATAGTGGACGCCGGCGTCGTGGGCCGCGTGGGCCAGGGGCAGGTTCAGGCTGAAGGGCAGGCAGCTCACCACCGCCTGGGCGCCCCGGGCGCGCACGGCCTGGGCGAAGGCGGCGCCATCCCGGAGGTCGAGGACGCAGGTCTCGAAGGGGAGGCCGAGGCGTTCCACGGCGTCCACCCCCAGCACCTCGAAGCCCGAATGCTTCAGCAGGGTGCCCACGAGGCTCCCCACCTTGCCCATCCCCAGCACCATCACCTTGTTGAAGCTCATCGCGACTCCTTCTTGGCCTTCGCCTTCGTGGGGGCCTTCCCCGGTTGTTGAGCGCCCTTCGCCCGGCCCGTCCCCTCCAGGGGCAGGAAGGGCACTTCCTTCGTCGTCTCCAGCACCACCGTGGTGCGGGTGGACCGCACGTCCTTGAGGGCGCCGATCTCCTTCATCAGGGTGGAGAGGGCCCGGGTGTCCTTCACCCGCACCTTGGCGAGGTAGCAGTCCTCGCCGGCCACGTGGTGGACCTCCTGGATCTCGGGCCGCTTCGCCAGGGCCCGCGCCGTGGTGTCCCCGCCCACGGGATCCTCCGTGCGCACGAACACGTAGGCCAGCAGCCCCAGCTCCACCGCCACCGGATCCACCAGGGCCGTGTAGCCCGTGATGGTGCCGCGCTCCTCCAGCTTCTTGATGCGCTCGAAGATCCCCGACGCTGCCATGCCCAGGCGGCGCGCGATCTCCGCGTTGGACATGCGGGCATCGTCCTGAAGGAACATCAGTATTTTTTGATCAACCGCGTCGAACATTCGCATGAGTCCCCCTTCCCATGAAAGAAGAAGGAGGGAAGGCTGTCAAGGCTTGAGGCTGTGAAGGGGGGCAAAGAAGCTTGCGCCGGGGGGACCCGGCAAGGCCAGTCCATTCGTGATTCGCGAATCGCGAATTCGAGAGTTCCAGGGGCAAGTCGAGCCGAGCCCGGACGTTCAGAGCCCGATCCGCGTCCCCAGGGCCTTCGCCTCCGGATGGCCCAGCAGCCAGGCCAGGGCGCCATAGACAAGCCCGCAGCCGGCGATTAGGGGCAGCAGGCGCAGGGCCAGGGCAGCGCGGACCAGGGGCAGGTCGAGGCCCAGCCACCGGGCCCCCTGCCAGGCCAGCGCGCCCATCAGGGCCGCGGCGAAGGCGGCCTTCAGGGCCTGGAGCGCCGCGGGGCCGAGGTTGAGGCCCGGCAGGCGGGGCCGCAGGCGCAGGAGGAGGAGGGCCAGGCCCGCGAGGCTCGCGAGCCCGTTGGAAAGGGCGAGGCCGCCGGTGCCCAGGGGCTTCAGCAGGGCCAGGCTGAGGCCGATGTTGAGGAGCAGGGTGAGCAGGGCGATGACCGCGGGGCCCTGGTAGTCCTTCAGGGCGTAGAGGCCCTGGGTCCCGATGCGCTGGGCCGCCACGAAGATCAGGCCCACGCACTGGAACTGGAGGGTCAGGGCCGTCCAGTCGCTGGCGGCGGCGTCGTAGGCCCCGGTGCGGAAGAGCAGGGCGCAGACCGGCCGGGCCAGCACCGCCAGGCCCGCGCAGGCGGGCAGCACCAGGAGGGCCGAGGCGCCGAGGCTGCGGGCGAGGTTGGCGTTCATGCCGCCGTAGTCCTTCGCTTCCGCGAGGCGGGCCAGGGCGGGCAGGCCCGCGGTGGCGAAGCTCGCGGCGAAGAGGCCGAGCACCATTTCGCCCATCATGCCGCTGTTGTAGAGGACGATCTGGGCGCCGTCCGGGAGCTTGGAGGCCAGCATGGTGGAGATCAGCGCGTTGATGGGGTAGATGCCCGCCGCCAGGAGGCCCGGTCCCATGCGCTTGAGGGCCGCGCGGACGTAGGGGTCGCGGAAGTGCAGGCCGGGGGCGAGGCCGAAGCCCGCGGCGCGCACGGCGGGCACGAGGACCAGGAGCTGCACGACGCCGCCGGCCAGCACGGCGGCGGCGCAGGTCAGGGCCGCCCGGTCCGGGGAGGACCAGCCCCGGGCCTTCCCGTAGGCGAGGGCGCTCCAGCCGAAGGCGATGAAGGCCAGGTTCCAGAAGATGCTCACCGCCGAGGCGAGGGCGAAGCGGCCCCTTAGGTTCAGCACTCCGGCGAAGCCCGCGGTGAGGCTCACCAGGGCCAGGTAGGGGAACATCACCCGCGCCAGCCGCGCGGTGAGGTCCCCCTGGGCGGCGGGGCGGCCCAGGGTCAGCAGGGCCGAAAGGGGCCCCATGAAGACGAGGCCCAGGGCCACCACGAGGAGGAGGAGGGTGAAGAGGGTGCCCAGGAACTTCGCCGCCGCCGCGCGCATGGCGGCCTCGCCCTCCTCCCGCTCCGCCTGGGCCAGGGTGGGCAGGAAGGCGGCGGTCATGGTGCCCTCCGCCGTGAAGCGCCGCAGCAGGTTGGGCAGGCGGAAGGCCACCGCGTAGGCGTCCGCCGCCGCGCCGGCCCCGAGGAAATGGGAGAGGAAGAAGGTCTGGGCCAGACCGCTCAGGCGGCTCAGCAGGGTCATGAAGGACACCACGGCCGCCGAGCGCAGGAGGCGCGAACTGGAATCCGGTCCGCTCACGGCTTGAGCAGGAGCCACAGCCCCACGGCCAGGTTGCCGATTCCGCTGGCGGCGTAGAGGGCCCGGCGGAAGCGCTCGGAGGAGCCCAGGCGCACCGCCAGGAGGCCCGAGATCCAGCTCAGCAGGATGAACATGGCGGTGATGCCAAGGCCGAAAAGGAGGAGGGCCGCGACGAAGCCCCAGGGGGCGTCCACCCGCATCAGGGTCATGAAGCCCCGGAAGCCGCCGAGCCCGAAGAAGGCGCCGAGCCAGGCCAGGCCGTGGTGGAAACGGTGCCCTTTTTCCGCCTCGTGGGGATGCTCGTGCAGCAGGGCGCCGTGGGTGTGGGCGTGGACGTGGACCGCCAGCGCGGACTGGCGCCAGCCGCAGGCCGCCGCCAGGTTCCAGGCGCCGAGGAGGGCCACGAAGGCCCAGGCCGTGCGGTCCAGCCAGACGAAGAGGCCGTCGCCGAAGACCGCCCGGCCCAGCCACGCGCTCAAGACCACCAGGAGGGCCACTGCCAACATGTGGGAGAGCCCGAAGGCCAGGCCTACCTTCCAGGCACCCTTCGGCCGGGCGAGGGAGACGCCGGTCACCACCGCGACGTGGTCGGGTTCGAGGGCGTGGAGGCAGCCGAGGGTCAGAGGGAGCAGCATGGAATTCCCAGTGTTGCAGATTCCCTTCGTTCGGGAGGCCCCGCCGCAACGCAGGTCACGGGTCGCGGCGCGAGCGCGGTGGAGCCGGGACCCGTCGGGCAAACTCCCGGAACGGGTGGCGGAACGCGCGTTAGCGCGGTGGAGCCGGGACCCGTCGGGCAAACTCCCGGAACGGGTGGCGGAACGCGCGAGAGCGCGGTGGAGCCGGGACCCGTCGGGAGTTTGAGGGCCTGCGGTTCTTCCAAAGCCTGGACTGGAGCCGCCTGCCGGGATCGAACCAGCGACATTCTGATTACAAATCAGATGCTCTACCAACTGAGCTAAGGCGGCGCAGGCTCCAGTTTATCCAAGAACAGCCCGGGCAAAACCTCGGGCTTTCCTGCGCCCGGGCGGGGGCTCGCTCCGCCGCGCTCGCGCGCGCTCCGCCTCGGGCTCGGCCAACTGAGCCAAGGCGGCACGGGAACAGTTTGACGAAGGAAGGGAGTTCGCAGAACCGATGGCTTCCCGGCCCCCGTGAAGCCCCGTGAACCCGCGAGCCCGGACCTCCCTCACACCCGATGCAGCTTGTGCCGCAGATCATATTCAGACAGGGTGGTCCGGAGTCACTTTGGATGAGCAGGAAGAGGTCCGACGGATCTCGACGGAGGCTTCCATGACGACGGCGGAACGATACCAGACCGTGGACGGGTGCGAGGCCGTGGCCTCGGTGGCCCACCGGCTCAGCGAGGTCATCGCGATCTATCCCATCACGCCCTCCTCGGGCATGGGGGAGCTGTCCGACGAGTGGTCCGCCAAGGGCCGCACCAACATCTGGGGCACGGTGCCCTCGGTGGTGGAGATGCAGTCCGAGGGCGGCGCCGCCGGGGCGGTGCACGGGGCCCTCCAGGCCGGCGCGCTGACCACGACCTTCACGGCCAGCCAGGGCCTGCTGCTGATGATTCCCAACATGTACAAGATCGCCGGGGAGCTGTCGCCCTTCTGCATGCACGTGAGCGCCCGCACCCTCGCCACCAACACCCTGTCCATCTTCGGCGACCACTCGGACGTGATGGCCGTGCGGCAGACGGGCTTCGCCCTCCTCTGTTCCGACAGCGTCCAGGCCGCCCAGGACCTGGCCCTGGTGGCCCATGCCGCCACCCTGCGCAGCCGCGTCCCCTTCCTGCACTTCTTCGACGGCTTCCGCACCTCCCATGAGATCGCCAAGATCCAGCCCCTCGAGGACAGGATCCTGGCGGCCCTGGTGCCCGACGGCCTGGTGGCCGAGGTCCGGGCCCGGGCCCTCACCCCGGACCGTCCCGTGGTCCGCGGCACCGCCTCCAACCCGGACACCTTCTTCCAGTCCCGGGAGGCCTGCAACCCCTTCTACGACGCCCTGCCGGGGCTCGTGCAGGCCGAGATGGACCGCTTCCGGGACCTCACCGGCCGTGCCTACAACCTGGTGGACTACGTGGGCCATCCCGAGGCCGACCGCGTCCTGGTCATCATGGGCAGCGGCGGCACCGCGGCGGAGGAGTACGTCGCGTGGGCGAACGAACGCGGCGAGAAGCTGGGCCTGCTCAAGGTCCGCCTCTACCGGCCCTTCCCCAACGCCGAGTTCGTGGCGGCCCTGCCCGCCACCGTGAAGGCCCTCGCCGTCCTGGACCGCACCAAGGAGCCCGGCGCCTACGATCCCCTCTACCTGGACGTGGTGGCGGCCCTCAAGGACGCGAAGGACGAGGAACGCTGGCATTTCGCCTCCGAGCCGAAGGTGGTCGCCGGCCGCTACGGCCTTTCCAGCAAGGAGTTCAACCCGGCCTGCCTCAAGGCCGTCTACGACAACCTCGCCGAAGCGAAGCCTCGCCACCGCTTCACCGTGGGCATCGTGGACGACGTCACCCATTTGTCCCTGCCGGTGGACCCGGACTTCGACATCGAGCCCGACGGCGTCACCCGCGCCCTCTTCTACGGCCTCGGGGCCGATGGCACCGTGGGCGCCAACAAGAACTCCATCAAGATCATCTCCGAAGAGACCGAGAACCACGGCCAGGGCTACTTCGTCTACGACTCCAAGAAGTCCGGCGCCATCACCATTTCCCACCTGCGCTTCGGCGCCAAGCCCATCCACAGCTCCTACCTGATCCGGAAGGCCAACTTCGTAGCCTGCCACCAGACCGGCTTCCTCGAGAAGATCGACATGCTGGAGGCGGCGGCGGAGGGCGCCACCTTCCTGCTGAACACGCCCCACGACGCGGCCCACGTGTGGGACACCCTGCCCCTGGAGGTGCAGGCCAACCTCGTGGCGAAGAAGCTGAAGTTCTTCGTCATCGACGCCTACGCCGTGGCCAAGGCCACGGGCATGGGCGGGCGCATCAACACCATCATGCAGACCTGCTTCTTCGCGATTTCGGGCGTGCTGCCGAGGGAGGAGGCCATCGCCCAGATCAAGAAGTCCATCGAGAAGACCTATGGGCGCAAGGGCGAGGCCCTGGTGCGGAAGAACTTCGAGGCCGTCGAGGCCACCCTGGCCCACCTCCAGGAGGTCGCCGTGCCCGCCGCCGCCACGTCGGCTCTGCATAGGCCGCCCACGGTCTCCAAGGACGCCCCGGACTTCGTCCAGCGGGTCACCGCCGTGATGATGGAGGGCAAGGGCGACCTGCTGCCCGTCAGCGCCTTCCCGCCGGACGGCACCTGGCCTTCGGGCACCACGAAATGGGAAAAGCGGGGCATCGCCCTGGAGATTCCGGTGTGGGACGAGGCCCTCTGCATCCAGTGCAACAAGTGCGTGGCGGTCTGCCCCCACGCCGCCATCCGCGCCAAGGTCTTTGAACCCGCCGCCCTGCATGGCGCGCCGGAGGGCTACAAGGCCGTGGACTACAAGGGCGCGGAGTTCAAGGGCTCGAAGTACACGATCCAGGTGGCGCCGGAGGACTGCACGGGCTGCAACCTCTGCGTGATGGTCTGCCCCGCCAAGGACAAGTCGAACCCCAAGCACAAGGCCATCGACATGGCCCCCATGGCGCCCATCCGGGAGGCCGAGCGCGCGAACTACGCCTTCTTCCTGGACCTCCCCCAGGCGGACCGGGAGGTGGTGAAGCTGGACCTCAAGGGCAGCCAGTTCCTGGAGCCCCTGTTTGAATACAGCGGCGCCTGCTCGGGCTGCGGCGAGACGCCCTACGTGAAGCTGCTCACCCAGCTCTTCGGCGACCGGGCCCTCATCGCCAACGCCACGGGCTGCTCGTCGATCTACGGCGGGAACCTGCCCACCACGCCCTACGCGGTGAACGCCGAGGGCCGCGGCCCCGCCTGGGCCAACTCCCTCTTCGAGGACAACGCGGAATTCGGCCTCGGCCTGCGCCTGGCCGTGGACCAGCATGACCAGTACGCCCGGGAACTCCTGGGCCGGCTGGCGGACCGGGTCGGCGGCGGTCTCGCGGACGCCATCTTCCGGGCGGACCAGTCCGGGGAGGCCGGGCTGCGCGCCCAGCGCGAGCGCGTGCTCGCCCTGCGGGCCGCCCTGGCCGGCGTCGCGGATCCCGAAGCCCGGCGCCTGGAACTGCTGGCGGACTACCTGGTGGCGAAGAGCGTGTGGATCGTCGGCGGCGACGGCTGGGCCTACGACATCGGCTACGGGGGCCTGGACCACGTCCTCTCCTCGGGCCGCAACGTGAACATCCTGGTCCTCGATACCGAGGTCTACAGCAACACCGGCGGCCAGGCGTCCAAATCCACGCCCATCGGCGCCTCGGCCAAGTTCGCCATGGCGGGCAAGACCCAGCCCAAGAAGGACCTCGGCATGATCGCCATGGCCAACCACGACGTGTACGTGGCCAAGGTGGCCCTGGGGGCCAAGGATGGCCAGACGGTGAAGGCGTTCCTGGAGGCCGAATCCTTCCCGGGCCCGTCCCTGATCATCGCCTACAGCCACTGCATCGCCCACGGCTACGACATGGCCATGGGCGCCGAGCAGCAGAAGCTGGCGGTGGACTCCGGCTACTGGCCCCTCTTCCGCTACGACCCGCGGCGCATCGCCCGGGGCGAGCTGCCCATGCAGATGGACAGCGGCGCCCCGAAGTCCGCCCTGTCGGCCTTCATGCGCAACGAGACCCGCTTCCGCATGGTGGAGCAGCAGGATCCGGCCCGCTTCAAGGT
This sequence comes from Holophagaceae bacterium, assembly GCA_044229575.1. Taxonomy (GTDB): domain Bacteria; phylum Acidobacteriota; class Holophagae; order Holophagales; family Holophagaceae; genus JADJVL01. The sequence continues at coordinate 27,931 of JBGAST010000017.1, forward strand.
GCTGCTGGCCTCGGCGGAGCACCACATGCGGGAGCGCTATGCCGCCTACGAGCAGACCAGCCGCATGAGCCTGCCGGGTCCCGACGCCGAGGCCCAGATCCAGGCGGGCGAGTCCGCCGCCGCCCGCGAGCATTGAGGAGGAAGCCATGGACCTCTCCACCACCTACCTCGGCCTCAAGCTGCCCCATCCCCTCATGGCGGGGGCCTCGCCCCTGACCGACGACCTGGACTCCATCCGCCGCCTGGAGGACGCGGGCACGGCGGCCATCGTGCTGCGCTCCCTCTTCGAGGAGCAGATCACCCGGGAGCAGGAGGGGACCATCCACGACATGGACCTGCATTCCGGCGCCCACCGGGAAGCCCTGTCCTACTTCCCGGAGCCCGACGACTTCCGCCTGGGCCCCGAGGCCTACCTGGAACACCTCTGGAAGGTGAAGCAGCTGGTGGCGGTGCCGGTCATCGCCTCCCTCAACGGCATCTCGCCCCACGGCTGGCTGGACTACGCCCAGCGCATCGAGGCCGCCGGCGCCGACGCCCTGGAGCTGAACATCTACTACCTCGCCACGGATCCCGCCGAGGACGGCGCGGCGGTGGAGCGGCGCACCCTGGACGCGCTGCGGGCCGTGAAGCAGGCCATCGGCATCCCGGTGGCGGTGAAGCTCTCGCCCTTCCACTCCTCCATGGTGAACTTCGCCGTGGAGCTGGACCGGGCCGGCGCTGACGGCCTGGTGATGTTCAACCGCTTCCTCCAGCCGGACCTGGACCTGGAGAACCTGGAGATCGTGCCGAAGCTCCAGCTCTCCACCAGCGCCGAGCTCCTGCTGCGGGTGCGCTGGATGGCCCTGGTGCACGGCCACGTCCGCGCCGACCTCGCCGCCAGCGGCGGCGTGCACACGGCCCAGGACGCCCTCAAGGCCGTCATGGCCGGCGCCTCCGCGGTGCAGATGGTGAGCGCCCTCATGCAGCGCGGCCAGTCCCACCTGGAGACCGTGCGCGCCGGCATGTCCGAATGGCTGGAACTCCACGAATACACCAGCCTCGGCCAGGCCCTGGGCAGCCTCAGCCACGCCCGGACGCCCAATCCGCAAGCGCTGGCGCGGGCGAACTACATGCGGATCCTGCAGGGGTGGCTGGACACGGCGCCGATGAACGGGCAGGCGAACTGATCTTCCGAAAATCTTCCCCTGAGCGCTTCAGGACCTGCCGTCGACGCGAACAGAGGCACCCTTCCAAGGCACGGTTCGCGCCGTTGGCGAACCGCGCCTCGAGCCACGCTGGCCAGACTGCGGCCAGCGTGGCTCGAGGTACCTGTCTGGACTTCAACACCGCACTGCGGATCGTAGGCGGCGGACTTCGCGCTTCCCGATCAGGATGAAGCGAAGCTCACGCCCCGACCTTCCGCTCCTCCTCGAGCTCCGCCATGAAGGTCTCCATCCACTTGGTGGAGAACGCGCCGGAGATGAAGTCCGGGTGGTCCATGATCCTCCGGTGCAGGGCCGACGTGGTCTTCACGCCTTCCACCACGAGGGTGTCCAGGGCGCGGCGCATGCGGGCGATGGCTTCCTCGCGGTCGGCTCCGTAGGCGATGAGCTTGGCGATCATGCTGTCGTAGGTGGGCGGGATGACGGCGTCCTGGTACATGGCCGTGTCCACGCGGATGCCGGGGCCGCCGGGGAAGTTGAGGGCGGTGATGCGGCCGGGGCAGGGGGTGAACTTCCAGGGGTCCTCGGCGTTGATGCGGCACTCGATGGCGTGGCCCCGCTGCACCACCTGCTCCTGGGTGAAGGACAGCTTCCGGCCCGCGGCGACGCGCAGCTGCTCCTTGACGATGTCGATGCCCGTCACCAGCTCGGTGACCGGATGCTCCACCTGCACCCGGGTGTTCATCTCCATGAAGAAGAAGTCGCCCCGCTTGTCCAGGAGGAACTCGATGGTGCCGGCGTTGTAGTAGCCCACGGCACGGGCGGCCTTCACCGCCGTGTCGCAGATCCGCTGGCGCAGCTCCGGCGTCAGGGCGGAACTCGGGCTCTCCTCGATGAGCTTCTGATGGCGGCGCTGGATGGAGCACTCCCGCTCGCCCAGGTGCACCACGTTGCCGAAGAGGTCGCCCATGATCTGGACCTCGATGTGGCGCGGCTCCAGCAGGTACTTCTCCATGTAGACCGCGTCGTCGCCGAAGGCGATCTTGGCCTCGCTGCGGGCGGTGTTGAACATGCCCGGGAGCTCCTCGGCGTTGTTGCAGATGCGCATGCCGCGCCCGCCGCCGCCGGCCGAGGCCTTCACGATCACCGGGTAGCCGATCTGCTCGGCGATCTCGAGGGCCTCCTCCACCGTCTCGATGACGCCCTCGGAGCCCGGCATCAGGGGCACGCCGGCCTCCTGCATGGTGGCCTTGGCCTGGGCCTTGTTGCCCATCTTGCGGATGATCTCGCTGTCGGGTCCGATGAAGATGATGCCGCAGGCCTTGCACACGTCCACGAAGTGGGCGTTCTCGCTGAGGAAGCCGTAGCCCGGGTGGATGGCCTCGGCGCCGGTGACCTCCGCGGCGGCGATGAGGTGGGGGATGTTCAGGTAGCTCTTCGCCGAGGGCGGCGGCCCGATGCAGACCTCCTCGTCGGCGAAGCGCACGTGGAGCGCGTTGCGGTCGGCTTCGGAATAGACCGCCACCGTCTGGATGCCCAGCTCCTTGCAGGCCAGGATCACGCGCAGCGCGATCTCGCCCCGGTTGGCGATGAGCACCTTCTTGAAGGGCGGCTCCGTGCCCACGTAGCCGCTGGGCTTCGGGGATTTCCGCTTGATGGCCGCGGCCATGGCTAGCCCACCCGCACGGCGAAGAGGCGCTCCCCGTACTCCACCGGGGCGCCATTCTCCACCAGCACCTTCACCACCTCGCCGGCGATGTCGCACTCGATCTCGTTCATGAGCTTCATGGCTTCGACGATGCAGAGGGTCTGCCCCGGGCGCACCGTGTCGCCCACCGCGACGAAGGGCGGCGTGTTGGGGTTCGAGGCCCGGTAGAAGGTGCCGACGATGGGGCTGGTGATGTAGTGGAGGCCCGCCTCTTCCGCCGGCGCCGCGGGCAGGGCGGGGGCCGGGGCGGCGTGGACCGCCGGAGCCAGGGCGGGGGGCGGGGCGGCGAGGGCCGGAGCGGGGGCGGCGTACATCACCGGCGCGGGGCCATGGACGCTGTCCTTGCGGATGCGGAACTTCATGGCGCCGGCTTCGAACTCGAACTCCTGGAAGGGCTCCTTGGCCACCAGGGCGATGAGGGACTTGATCTCCTCAAGGCCGACTTCCTGGGCGGAACGGTTCGGGGCCGGCGCGGACTTGGGGGCGGGCTTGGGGGCGGCGTTCCTGGGATTGGCCGGGGCTTTCTTGCGGGCGGCAGCGCTCATGGGAACCTCGGAGGGGCGTCGGGTGGGGTCTGAAGGATAGCGGTCCAGACGGGGGCCTGGAACTCAGGCTTCCCCGGCGGGGGGGGCGGAAGCCGGCTTGGAGCGGCTCCTCGGCCCGGTTTCTTCCGGGCGGAACTCTTTGCGGGCCGCGTCCAGGATGCCGTTGAGGAATTGCGTGCCTTCGTGGTCGCTGAACTCCTTCACGATCTCCAGGGCCTCGTTGATGATGATGGGGAAGGGGATCTCCTTCTGGAACATGAGCTCGAAGAGCCCCAGGCGCAGGAGGTTCCGGTCCACCACCGCCATGCGGTGGATCTTCCAGTGCTCGGCGTACTTCGAGAGCACCGGGTCGATCTCGTGGAGGTGGGAGTGGACGCCGTCCACCAGGCGCCGGGCGTAGTAGAAGGCGTCCCGGTTCAGGTCCTGGAGGGCGTAGAAGCCGGCGAAGACCTGGTCCGGCTGGTACTCCGTCAGGTCCATGGCGTAGAGCATCTGCAGGGCATATTCCCGGCCCCGGCGGCGGACTCCCATCTACTTTCTTCCCGATGCGGAACGGGGGGCAAGCTGGCGCGTGAGGTCCACCAGCTCCAGGAGGGCCATGGCGGCCTCCCAGCCCTTGTTGCCCATCTTGGTGCCGGCCCGCTCGATGGCCTGGTCGATGGTGTCCGTGGTGAGGACGCCGAAGACCGTGGGCACGCCGGTCTCCAGGCCCACCATGGCGGTGCCCTTGGTGACCTCGGAGGCGATCATGTCGAAGTGGGGGGTGCCGCCCCGGATCACGCAGCCCAGCACGGCGATGCCCGCGTACTTGCCGGACTTGGCCGCCTGCAGGGCGACCTGGGGCAGTTCGAAGCTGCCGGGGACTTTGATGAGGTCCACCTGGGAATCAAGGCCTCCGTGGCGGAGGATGCAGTCCGTGGCGCCGCCCACCAGGCGGTCCACGATGAACTCGTTCCAGCGCGCCGCGACCAGGGCGAAGCGGTCGCCCTTGTCCACGCGCAGATGGCCTTCAAAGATCCCCATGGGAACCCCCCGAAAGGTGGTTGAACGAGGAGCCTATCACGGACCGCGGTTCCTTCGAACGGTTCAAAACCTCGGCCGGCCATGGAGCCCGGGTGATTCATGGAATTTATAATTGCATTACCTCGCAACACGTGGCTTACTCGGAGCACCTTCGCTTCCCAGGAAAGGCCCGACATGATCCTCACCCTTTGCCCCCTCATGCTCCTGGGCTCACTTTCCCCAAGCCCCTCAGCCCCTCCCGTGCAGGAGGCCAAGGCGGGCGGCCCTCCGGTCTGGATCCTCGAGGAGGAGAAGCTGCCGGGACTGGCGGCGGTGGGAGGGGCCATGCCCAACACCAGCCTGGACCGCTCCCAGCAGCGCTCGGCGGCGGTGTCGGATGCCCGCCTCAAGTTCGCCCAGCGGGTCGAGGCCCAGGTGAAGGAGCGGGTCCTGGCCTTCCACCGGGCCGCGGGTGACAAGGCCCAGGGCATCGATCTCGACTACCTGGCCAGGATCGCCGGCCGCGCCGCGAAGACCCTCGTCGGCGGCAAGCTCGGCCGCCTCAACCCCGAAAAGATGTGGAACAACCCCGACGACCGGAGCCTCTGGGTGCTGATCCAGGTGCTGCCCCCCGCGGCGGACAAAGCCATGGCCGAATCCCTGGCCACGGCCCTCAAGGACGAGATCGCCGCCGGCCATCCGGAGCTCGCGCCGGTCCTGGATGAGGTGGTGAAGGCCAAGCCCTAGACCCGGGCTCAGTCCACCGGGTGCGGAGGTCTGCGCGGCGTCCACCGCGGGTAGGGTGTTCTCCGGGCTTCCGGGGGGCGCCTGCGGCCACCGCGCACCGCACGCCGCCGCGCTTCGAGACCGGCCTACCGCCGGGCCGCGCGGCCCGCCCGGGAGCCCTGGGTTCCGGTGGCAGGGAAACGCGGGACCGCGACCGGAGCGGGGGCATGCCGCCGTGCGGTGCGGAAGGGGCGGGGCGGCGGACATAGTGCCGAATAGAACAATTCTTATTAGAATGACCCGAGGACTCCGGACCATGGAACCTTCGGAAGGGCAGGACATCGCGCGCCCCCCGGCCGGGCCTGATCCAGCCGCGCCGGGGCGGGCGGCGCCCAGGCCAGACCAGGTCCAGTGGACAAGCCCGGAATCCCGGCTCAGGCTCCTGGACGGAGACGAAGGGTCGACATGCCGGATGTAGGGTGGCTGCTCCTCGCTGCCGGGCTGTGGCTGGCCGCAGCCCTCGCGATCCTCATCCCCGGGTGCGGTGATCGGGTGCATGGGACGCTGGCGCTTTCCGGGGCGCTGGCTGGGATCGCGGGGAGCCTCCACGCGCTCCATACCGGGGTCGCCTCGGCCCTGGGCTTCGTATGGTGGGGCTCGGAGGTGCGCCTGGGGGTGGATGCCCTCTCGGCGGCCTTCCTCCTGCCCCTGCAGGTCGTCGCCGGGCTCGGCTGCCTCTACGGGACGGCCTACTGGCCCCTGGATCGCGCCCGTGGCGGCGGGCGCGGGCTGCGGTGCTTCTTCGCCCTGCTGGCCGCGGGCATGACGCTGGTCTTCCTGGCCCGGAACGGGCTCCTCTTCCTGGCGGCCTGGGAGTTGATGGCCACGGCGGCCTTCTTTCTCGTGAGCACGGAGCATGATCGGCCGGAGGTTCGACGGGCCGGCTGGATCTACCTCGTCTCCACCCACCTGGGGACCCTGGCCCTGGTGGCCATGGTCGCGCTCCTGGCGGTGCGCGGCGGGGGCCTGGCCTGGACGCCCCTCGCCGGCCGGGCCCCCGGCCTCGATCTCGGGATCCTGCTGCTGGCCCTCCTGGGTTTCTCCTTCAAGGCCGGCGTGTTTCCCCTCCATTTCTGGCTCCCCGCGGCCCATACGGGGGCGCCGAGCCACGTGTCCGCGATCCTCTCCGCCGTGATGCTGAAGACCGGGGTGTACGGCCTGCTGCGCGTCGGCAGCCTGTTGCCGGCCATCCCGGGCTGGCTGGGCACCGTGCTGCTGGCCACGGGCACGGCCACGGCGGTCTACGGCATCCTCCACAGCCTCGTCCAGCCGGACTGCAAGCGGCTCCTCGCCTACTCCAGCATCGAGCACCTGGGGATCATCTTCATGGGCCTGGGCCTGGGCTGGACGGGCATGGCCACCCGCAACGCCTGGCTGGTGTCCCTGGGTCTCGGGAGCGCCGTCCTGCATGTCTGGAACCACTCGGCCTTCAAGACCCTCCTCTTTTTCGGGGCGGGCTCGGTCCTCCATGCCACGGGCACCCGGGACCTGGACAAGCTTGGCGGCCTCTCGCGCCTCATGCCCGGAACGGCCCTGTGCATGTTTCCCGCGGTCCTGGCGGTGGCGGGGCTGCCCCCCTTCAACGGCTTCATGAGCGAATGGCTTCTCTACCGGGGCCTCTTCCGCGCCCTGCTGGAGGGCTATCCCTGGATGGCGGGCCTGGCCCTGCCGGCCCTGGTCCTCACCGGAGGCCTGGCGGTGGTGGCCTTCGCCAAGTTCTTCGGCGGCATCTTCCTGGGCCAGCGCCGGAGCATGGTCGGCGAGCACGTCCAGGATCCGAAGGCCGGGATGCTGGCGCCCATGGGCCTGCTGGCGCTGCTGTGCGGGGCGCTGGGCCTGTCGGCGGCCCTCCTGCTCCCGTCCCTGGACCGGGTCATCGCCGTCGCGGCGCCGGGCTCGACCCCCCTGCTCGCGGCGAACCTGGGAGGGGACCTGCGGGTCCTCGCCTGGATGGCGGCGACCCTCTTCGCCCTCGGCCTCGCGGCCCTATGGCTCGTCGGGAAGCAGCGCGGGCCTGCAAGGGCGGAGCTGCCCACCTGGGACTGCGGCTACGCCCGGCCCACGCCCCGGATGCAGTACACCGGCAGCTCGTTCTCCACCACCTTCCAGCCCCTGCTGCCGGGGGTCCGGGTCAGGATGCGCCGGCTCCTGCAGCCCTTCCCGCGGCCCTCGCGGTTCCGGGAGGAGGCGCGGGACGCCTGGAAGGCCGGCGCCCTTGAGCCGGGGGTGCAGAACCTGGCAGCCCGCATGATGCGCTTCCGGCGGCTGCAGTCCGGGTTCCTCCCCCTCTACCTGCTCTACATGCTCATCACTCTCGTCGGCGCCTTCATGTGGATGATGGGGCGCGCATGGCTCCTGGGATGAAGGCCTACCTCGCCGCCCTCCTCCTCGCGGCCCTTTCTGGACCGGCGGGGCTCATCCGCAGGCCGGGCGCCCGCCTCTCGGCCCATCTCCTCGCCGCCGCCGCGGCGCTGGGCATCGCGGCCTCCCTCCACCGGCTCTACACCGGGCAGGCCTGGAGCCTGGACCTCGCCTGGGGCCTCTTCCAGGGGCGGCCCGCCCTGCGCTTCGACGCCCTCGCCGCCTTCTTCCTCATGCCCGTGCTCCTCCTCCCGGCCCTGGCCGCCCGCTACGGTCTCGCCTACTGGGACGAGCACCAGGAGAGCGCGCGGCGCGTGCGCCTCTGCCTGGGCCTGCTGGCCTGCTCCCTCGCGCTGCTCGTGGCGGCCTCCCACGCTTTCGTGTTCCTCCTGGCCTGGGAGTCCATGGCGATCCTGGCCTTCCTCCTGGTCCTCGCCGCGGACCGGGATCCGGAGGCGCGGAAGGCCGGCTGGCTCTACCTGGTCTCCACCCACGCGGGCACCCTCTGCCTCTTCGGCGCCTTCGCCCTGCTGCCCGGTCTGGCCTGGGCGCCCCTCCCTGCGGGCTTCGCGGCGAGCCCCCGGGGAACCCAGGTCTTCGTCCTCTGCCTGCTGGGCTTCGGCCTCAAGGCGGGGGTCTTCCCCCTCCACTTCTGGCTCCCCTCCGCCCACGCCGCCGCGCCCAGCCACGTCTCCGCCGTGATGTCGGGGGTCATGATCAAGATGGGGATCCTCGGCCTGGCGCGGGTCTTCGCGTGGGTCCCCGATCCGCCCCTCTGGTGGGGTGGGACGCTGGTGGGCCTCGGCGCGGCGTCGGGGATCCTGGGGGTGGCTTTCGCCCTGGGGCAGCACGACCTCAAGCGCCTGCTGGCCTACCACTCCATCGAGAACATCGGGATCATCCTCATGGGGCTGGGCCTGGGGGCGGTGGGGAAGTCCCTCCACAACCCGGGGCTCCAGCTCCTGGGTTTCGGCGGCGGGCTGCTGCACGTGCTCAACCACGGGCTCTTCAAGGGGCTGCTCTTCCTGTCGGCGGGCTCCGCCATCCACGCCGCGGGAACCCGGGACCTGGATCGGATGGGAGGCCTCGGCAAGGCCATGCCCTGGACCTCCGGCGCCTTCCTGACCGGGGCCTGGGCCATCTGCGGGCTGCCCCCCCTCAACGGCTTCGTCAGCGAATGGCTCATCTACCTCGGCGCCTTCCACGGGCTCGCCGACGCCAGGTGGCGCTGGTCCGGCGTCATCATCGTCGCGCTGGCCATCATCGGCGGCCTGGCCCTCGCCTGCTTCGCCAAGGCCTTCAGCGCGGTGTTCCTCGGGCAGGCCCGGCATCCCGGGCCTCCGGCCCATGAGGCGCCCGCGGCCATGCGCGGCCCCATGGGCGCCCTCGCCCTGGCCTGCCTGCTGGTGGGGACGCTGCCCCTGCTCCTCTCCCCGGCCCTCGAGCGGGTGGCCGCGGAACTCGGGACGGGCCCGCTTCCGGCCCTGCACGGACTGGCCTACCTGCCGGTCCTGAGCGGGACGGGCCTGGTGCTGCTGGCCACCGGAGCCATCATCTGGGCGGAGTCGCGCTCCAGGTCGCCGCGAGCCGTCCCCACCTGGGACTGCGGCTACGCCAGGCCCACGCCCCGCATGCAGTACACCGCCTCCTCCTTCGCCGCCCTGCTGGTGAAGGGGCTGGGGTGGGCGCTGCGGACCGAGACCCGCGGCGGGCCCGTCCAGGGCGCCTTCCCGGCCGTCATGGGCTTCCACTCCCACGTCCCGGACCCGGTGCTGGACCAGGTCGCCGAGCCCTCCTTCCGCGGCTCCGCCTGGGTCCTGGGCCACCTGCGCCTCCTCCAGTCCGGCCATCTCCCCGTGTACCTCCTGTACGTCCTCCTCACGCTGCTCGCGCTGTTCTTCTGGAAGGTGGCCTGATGGAACCCCTCCTCCCGCGAAGCCTCCACGCCCTCGCCCACCTCCTGGTCCTCCTGCTGCTGCCGCCGCTGCTTCCGGGGCTCATCGCCCGGGTGAAGGCCCTCATGGGCGGGCGGAAGGGTCCGCCCCTGCTCCAGCTCTACTACGACCTCGCGAAGCTCCTGCGCAAGGACGCGGTGTTCAGCCGCACCACCACGTGGATCTTCCTGGCGGGGCCCGCGGGCGCGGTCGTGACGGGGGTGATGGCGGGCATCCTCGTCCCCTTCGGCCATCGCCCCGCCCCCGTGAGCTTCGACGGGGACCTGATCCTCTTCGCCTACCTCCTCGGCCTGGGCCGCTTCCTCACCGTCCTCGCGGCCCTCGACACGGGATCGAGCTTCGAGGGCATGGGCGCCGCGCGGGAGGTGACCTTCTCCGCCCTCGCGGAACCGGCCCTCTTCCTGGGCCTCGCCACCCTCGCGAAGTTCTCCGGCAGCGTCTCCCTCTCGGGCCTCCTGGGCGCCGGCAGCCAGGGCTGGGCCAAGGCCACCGGCCCGCTGGTGCTGGTGATGACGGGCTGGCTGATCGTCTACCTCGCGGAGAACTCCCGCATTCCCGTGGACGATCCGAACACCCACCTGGAGCTGACCATGATCCACGAGGTGATGGTGCTGGACCATTCCGGCCCTCCCTTCGGCCTGGTGCTCTACGGGGCCAGCCTGAAGCTGCTGGTGCTGGGCGCCCTGGTGGTGAACCTCGTCCTGCCGGGCACGGGCAGCCCCTGGCTGGACTGGGCGGCCTTCCTGGGGGCCACCGTCCTCCTCTGCGGCGCGGTGGGGCTCGTGGAATCCACCATGGCCCGCTTCCGCATGACGCGGGTGCCCCAGTTCCTGGTGGCGGGGATCCTCGCCTCCGCCTTCGCCTTCCTCCTGCTTCTGGTCTAGGAGACGCCCGTGTTCCATGACCTTCTGCTCGCCATGGTGATGCTCACCAACTTCGCGCTGGTGGCCACCAGCCGCATCGGCAAATCCATCCAGGTGGCCGCGATCCAGGGCATCCTGCTGGGCCTGCTCCTGCTGACCGTGGGCCACGGCTGGCACCTTGTCCTGATGGCCATCGCCGCGGGGATCCTGAAGGGCCTCGTGATCCCCCGCATGCTGGGCCGCGCCCTGAAGCAGGTGAAGATCCACCGGGAAGTGGGCCCCTACGTCGGCTACACGGCCTCGCTGCTGCTCTGCGCCCTGGGCACGGGGGTGAGCCTCGTCCTCGCGCGCCATCTCCCCATGGCCCCCGGCACCGTCCACGCCCTCTTCGTGCCCGCCGCCCTCGCCACGCTCTTCACGGGCTTCCTCCTGCTGGTGACCCGGCGCAAGGCCCTCACCCAGGTGGTCGGGTTCCTCGTCCTGGAGAACGGCATCTACATCTTCGGCCTCCTGCTGGCCAAGGACATGCCCTTCCTCGTCGAGGCCGGGGTGCTGCTGGACCTCTTCGTCGGCGTCTTCGTGATGGGCATCGTCCTGAACCACATCCAGCAGGCCTTCGATTCCCTCGACACCAAGCACCTGGCCGAGCTCAAGGACTGAACCATGGCCCTGCTGCTCATCGTCCTGCCCATCCTCGCCGCCCTCGGCGCCTTCGTCACGCCTTCCGCGGCGATCCGGGCCCGCCTGCTCCCCATCATCGGCCTCGCCCACCTGGCCACGCTGCTGCTGACGCTGCCTGCCTGGAGCCACCTGCCCGGTGACACCTGGCTGGGGCTGGACCAGCTCGGCGGCTGGGTGCTGCTGGTGATCAGCGTCCTCTTCAACATCTGCGCCCTCTACGCCCCGTCCTACCTGGTGCTCCGTCCGGAGCGGGACCATCGGCTTTTCGTGAGCTGCTACCTGGCCTTTCTGGGCCTCGCGTCCTTCCTTGCCCAGGCGCGGCATCCCGGCATGGTCTGGGTGGCCATGGAGTCCATGACCCTCACCACCGCGCCCCTGATCTACTACAACCGGAACCGGCGCTCCCTCGAGGCCACCTGGAAGTACCTGGTCCTCGGCTCCGTAGGCATCGCGCTGGCCCTGCTGGGCACCTTCTTCGTCGCCTATTCCGCCCAGCTCGGCGGCATCGGCGAGCCCCTGCTCTTCGACCGGCTGATGAAGGGCGCGCCCCTGCTCTCCCGACCCTGGCTGCGGGCCGGTTTCGTGCTGGTGCTGGTGGGCTACGGCACCAAGATGGGCATCGCTCCGCTGCACGCCTGGAAGCCCGACGCCTACGGCGAGACCCCGGGCATCGTGGGCGCCCTCCTCGCCGGCGGCGTCACGAGCTGCGCCTTCCTCGCCCTGCTCCGCATCTTCGCGGTGACCGCCGCCGCCGGAGAGCTGCGCTTCGCCCGGGAGCTGTTCCTGGCCTTCGGCCTCTTCTCCATGGCCTGGGCCCTGGTGTTCATGGTGCGCCAGACGGACTTCAAGCGGCTGCTCGCCTACTCCAGCGTGGAGCACATGGGCATCCTCGTGTTCGGGCTGGGCCTCGGGGGGAACGGCACCCGCTTCGCCCTCTACCACCTGGCGGCCAACGCCCTCGTGAAGAGCGTCCTCTTCATCTCGGCCGGCAACATCCACCGCTGCTACGCCAGCAAGCAGCTCCCCTTCGTGACCGGCGCCATCCGCCGCACCCCGGTGTCGGGGTGGCTCTTCCTGCTGGCCTTCCTGGCGATCACCGGCCTGCCGCCCTTCGCCCCCTTCATCAGCGAATTCAACATCGCCGCCGCCGCCCTCGCCGGCGGCCACGCCTGGGCCGGGGCGGCCTTCCTGCTCCTGCTGGGGGGCATCTTCGTCGGCATGAGCGACACGGTGCTCCAGGTGGTCTTCGGCGTGCCGAGCCACTCCCGCGAGCGCACGCCCTACAAGGACACCTTCGCCACCACGGCGCCCATCATCGGCGCCATGGGACTCGCCCTGCTGCTGGGACTCTGGCTCCCGCGCCCGCTCTGGGACGCGATCCAGGGGGCCACGGCCTACCTGGAGGGCGCGCCATGAATCCCTTCGTCGAGATTGGCAACGGCCAGTCCCTGCCTCTCCACCGGATTCCGGCGCTGGAGGTTGAAGCCTTCCGGGAGGGGATCCTGGAGGGCGTGCGCCGCGGGCAGCGGCTGGCGTGCCTCTGCGCCGACGCGTCCCGCGGCCTGGTGGCGGTCCTCGCCGAGGACGGGGCCGGCACGCTGCGGGTGGGACGTGCCCGCATCGCCGGGGACCGCTTCCCCTCCCTGACGCCCCAGTGTCCCCAGGCCCACCTCTTCGAGCGGGAGATCGCCGAGCAGGCCGGGCTGGTGGCGGTAGGCCACCCATGGCCCAAGCCGGTGCGCCGCTACGACGTTCCGGGCGTGCTGGACTTCTACCGGGTCGAGGGCGCGGAGATCCACGAAGTCGCGGTGGGGCCCGTGCACGCAGGTGTCATCGAGCCCGGCCACTTCCGCTTCCAGTGCCACGGGGAGGAAGTCTTCCACCTGGAGATCGCCCTGGGCTACCAGCACCGCGGGATCGAGGAGGCCCTCGTGGGCGGCCCCCACAAGCTCAGCCTCAAGATGGCCGAGACCGCCGCCGGCGACACGAGCGTCGGCCATGGCTGGGCCCACTGCCGGATCCTCGAAGCCCTCGGCCGCGCCCGCGTGCCCGAACGGGCGGACCTCATCCGGGCCATCGCCCTGGAGCTGGAGCGCGTGGCCAACCATGTCGGCGACCTGGGCGCGCTGGCCGGGGACGTGGGCTTCCTGCCCACGGCGAGCTTCTGCGGCGCGATCCGCGGGGACTGGCTCAACCTCACCGCCGAGCTCTGCGGCAGCCGCCTGGGCCGGGACCTCCTGGTGCCCGGCGGCGTCCGCTTCGATCTGGAGCCGGCGGCCGCCCGGTCCCTGCGCGCCCGGGTGGAGCTGGCCTGGGAGGCCACCCGGGACGCCGTGGAGCTGATGTGGGATTCGGCCTCGGTGATGGTCCGCTTCGAGGTGGCCGGCTTCGTCACCCCCGCCCAGGCCTGGGAGATCGGCCTGGTCGGCGTGGCGGCCCGGGCCTGCGGGATCCGCCAGGATGCCAGGGCCTGCTTCCCCTTCGGCCCCTACGAGGCCCGGCCCGTCCAACCCGCCATGGCCGAGAGCGGCAACGTGCATGCCCGGGCCTGGGTGCGCTGGCTGGAAATCCAGGAGAGCGTGGCCTTCCTGAAGGAAACGCTGGCACGCCTGGCGGCCATGCCCCGGGAGGTCCTGGTCCGGGCGCCGGGTCCCCTGGCGCCGGATAGCCTCTGCGTCGCCCTGGTGGAGGGCTGGCGGGGGGAGATCCTCCACCTGGCCCAGACCGACGCCCAGGGCCGCTTCGCGCGCTACAAGGTGGTGGATCCCTCCTTCCACAACTGGTTCGGCCTGGCCCTGGCGATGCGCGGCCAGCAGATCTCGGACTTCCCCCTCTGCAACAAGAGCTTCAACCTCTCCTACTGCGGGCACGACCTGTGAGGCGGCCATGATCCACGTCCTTCTCTCCCGCCTGCGCCAGGGACACCGGACCAACGCCTTCCCCCGCGAAGTGCCTGCCCTGCCCGCCCGCTTCCGCGGCCGGCCCGAGATCCAGCCCGGCGCCTGCCCGGAGGGTTGCCGGGAATGCGCGGACGCCTGCCCGACCGAAGCGATCTCCTTCCGGGAGGGACCGCCCGAGCCTGCGGCTCTTTGCGTCCCCCCCGGGCCCCCCGCCCCCAGCGCCGGCCAAGCCGGGGCGGAGGCCGGCGATCTCTGGCCCGGGCCCCGCATCGACCTCGGCCGCTGCATCTTCTGCCCGGCCTGCGTCGAGGCCTGCCCCGAGGGCGCCATCGCCTACACCGGCGACCACCGCCTCGCCGTCCGGGGCCGCGAGGACCTCCGGGTCGCGCCGGACCAGGAATACCGCCTGGCCAGGGCCCTGGAGGCGAAGGCGCTGAAGCTCTTCGGGCGCTCCCTGCGGCTTCGGGTGGTGAGCGCCGGCGGCTGCAACGGCTGCGAAGTGGACGTGAACGTGCTGCAGACCGTGGTCTGGGACATCGGGCGCTTCGGCATCCAGTTCGTGGCCTCGCCCCGCCACGCCGACGGCCTCATCGTGTGCGGCCCGGTGACCCGCAACATGGAGCTGGCCCTGCGGAAGACCTGGGACGCCGTGCCCGGCCCCAAGCTCGTCATCGCCGTGGGGGCCTGCGCCCTCAGCGGCGGCCCCTACCGCCACCAGGCGGAGCAGCTCGGGGGCGCGGGGTCCCTGCTCCCCGTGGACCTCTTCATCCCGGGTTGTCCGCCCCACCCCCTGACGATCCTGGATGGCCTCCTGCGCCTGCTGGACCGCATGGACGCGGCGGCGCCCGCGGGGGCCTGAACCGTCAGGTCTCGGAGAAGAAGAAGCGCGCCTCCAGGTCATCCGCTTCCATGGCGTGGACCAGGATGTCCGTGGCCTCCCTCAGCTCGCCCACCAGGGTGCCGGACATGCCCTGGAGGGCGTGGAGCAGCTGGCCGTGGGCGGGATGGGGCGCGGTGGCCAGCAGCCTGGCGCCCTCGGGGGTCAGGCGGATGGAGATGCGGCGCCGGTCCTCCGCGTCCTGGAGGCGCTCCGCCAGCCCCCGGGCCTCCAGGCGGTCCAGCACTCCCACCACGGTGCTGCCCCCCAGGTACATCCGCTCCGCCAGCTCCTTGAGGTTGAGGGGGCCGGAGCGTCCCAGCTCCCACAGGGCCCAGAGCTGGGGGCCCGTGATCCCGTACTCCCGTTCCACGGAGGCGGCGTAGATCTGCAGGGCCTTCACCATGCGGCGGAGGTTCTGCATGACCGCCTCGATGTCCTGGACCTTGCGCGTCTTCGAGCTGGGGGCCTTCCTGACCATCGGTGATCCCTTGCGGCTAGCGGGTTTCGGTTCGACGAGGACCCTGGCGCTGGAGGCGCCACCGGGCCCGCAGGTCCCGGGCGATGGGGCGCCAGGCCAGGACGATGAGGAACACGGCGTAGATGACGGTCATCTTGAATCCGACGTGCTTGAAGCCGACGGCGCCGGCGAGGCCCCCGGCGAAGAAGGCCACCAGGATGAGGCCGTGCAGCTTGAGGCGGTCCCGGTTGGCGAGGACGGGATCCACGCCCTTCCGCAGCGTCCGGTTCCGGTACACCAGCCGGCTGAGTTCCGTGCCGATGTCCGTGACGATGCCCGTCATGTGGGTGGTGCGGACCTCCGCGCTGGAGATGGTCGTCACCACCGCGTTGTGCATGCCCATGATGAAGGAGAGCAGGATCACCGTGACCGGCAGGTAGAACTCGACCCGCTGGTTCAGCCTTGAGCCCATGAAGCCGAAGACGAGCAGCAGGCCCGCCTCGATCATCAGGCTGAGAGCATAGTGGCTGCGGAAGCGGCGGCGGCGGCCCAGGCTGATGAGCAGGCCCGCGGTGAAGGCGCCCGCCATGAAGGACAGCACGATGCCCAGGGCGCCGAGGGCGATCGTGGGGTCCCCCAGGGCGAACTCGTCGGCCATGCGGGAGACGGCGCCGGTCACGTGGGAGGTGTAGGCCTTCACCGCCAGGAAGCCGCCGGCGTTGATGGCCCCGGCCACGAAGGCCAGGGACCAGGCGAGCTGCCGGTTGAGGCGCTTCCCCCGCTCGCCGTGGGGCTCCAGCAGGAGCTTGGCGTCCAGGGGCAGCAGGTCCAGGGTGCGGTCCAGGGTCCGCCCCAGCTCGTGCTGGAGGCCCGTGGGCAGCAGCCGCCCCCGCAGGAGCCGGAGGGTGCGCCGGCCCGCGCGGCGGACCAGCCTGCGGGCCTGGGTGGGGCTCATGGGGTGGGACCTCCGGGGTCGGCCGCGGGGGCCGGGAAGGATCATTCTAATCGGAATAGATCCAACACAAATCATCACCCGGGCAGCCCGCCCGGGGCGGCTCAGGCCGGTCCCGGCCCCTGGGCCAGCCGCGCCTCCAGTTCGGCGATGCGGGCCTTGAGGGGGGCCAGGGCTTCGGCCACCGCTTCACCGTCGTAGCGGGGCGTGATGTGCTGGGGGCAGTTCCAGTCGTAGCCCTCGACGTCGAGGATGAACAGGCGTTCCGCCCGGGGCGGCAGGCTGCCGCCCATGCGGCCCTCGCCCTCCGCGCGGTGCTGGCGCAGGTCCAGCACGCGGGCCCGGCCGAGGATCTTCAGGCGCACCTGCTGGGCGTAGTCCATGAGGAAGAGGGCGACCCGGCCGTCCCCGTCCAGGTTGCCCACGGTGACGAGCTGGCGGTTGCCCCCCAGGTCCGCGAAGGCGAGGGTGTGTGCGTCGAGTACCTGCAGGAAGCCCTTGGGGCCGCCCCGGTGCTGCACGTAGGGCCAGCCGTCCTCGGTGACGGTGGCCATGTAGAAGCTGTCCCGCGCGGCGATGAAGGCGCGCTCCTCCGCCCCCAGGGCGTCCGGCGGCGCGCCCACCGGCGCCGCGAAGGCACGCCCGTAGGCGGCCTCCTCGGCTTGGCGCACCCTCGGGGTCAGCACGCGCTCCATGAATTTCCGGGCCATCGTCTGCTCCTTCCTGGAAAAGGGCCGGCGCGTCCGGGGGGACGCGCCGGCCCGCACCGGCCTCAGCGGGCCAGCAGCTTCGCGTAGTTCCCGTCGGCCTTCCCGATGAGGGCGGCGGCGTCCTTCTTCCACGCATCCCGGGTGACGACGTTGGCGTCGGAGAAGAAGAGGTAGAGCCTGCCGTCGCGGATGACGAAGTGCTTGGGATTCACCTCCACCCGCTGGTCGATGGCGCCCATGGCCCAGGCGCAGTAGCCGCCGTACTGGGGCAGGAAGCGCTCCGGCGCGGCCTTGAAGGCTTCGAGGTTCCCTTCGCTGGCGAAGCGGTAGGCCACGCCCCCGTGGGTGTAGGTGAGCTTGATGGTGCCCTGGGTCGGCCGGCCGCCGCCTTCGGGCCAGTAGGAGACGGGATCGAAGCCCTCCAGTCCGACGCCGGGGCCGAGGAGGTTGTGGGTGAGGGGGGTCGGGGCCTTGGGGGCTTCTGCGCGGGCGGGCAGGGAGCTCAGGACGAGGGTCAGGGCGAGGAGGGCAAGCTTCTGGATCATGGTGGCTCCTGGAATGGAAGGGGAAGGGGATGGGGAAGGGTTGGCTCAGAAGGTGACGAGGCTGTAGCCCTTGGCGACGTAGTCGCCGAGGCTGATGACGGAACCCACGCCGGGGATCTGCAGGTCCCCCACCACGGGGAGTCCGGTGGCCCGGGCCTCGTCGGCGGTGCCGAAGACGTTGGCGCAGCCGCCGCAGACGCCGGCCACCTTGTCCCGCACGGCGCGGAAAAGGGGGCCCGCGGGATGGTCGGCCTTGGCCAGCTCGGCGGCCCAGCGTGTGCCGGCGCCCTGGAAGATGAGGGCCACTTCTTCGCCCCGGTCCTTCAGGTCGTGGGTGAGGAAGAGGGCGTTGAAGGCGCGGCCCAGGGCTTCCTCCGAACCGGCCTTGGGATCGGCGAAGAGGATGATGGCGGTCTTGCTCATGGTGGGGCTCCTTGGGAATGGACCGAACGATCGGTACAGATCAATCCTGGGGTCTGGAATTCTGGCGTCAAGGGTTTTTGTACCGATCGTTCGGTGTAATGTTCTTGGGGAGGGAGAGCCGATGGCTGGAGAGCGTTCGACCCGGGAAGGCGTCCTGGAAAGCCTGATGGAGGAGTTCCGCGGCTGCGGCTTCGACGGGGTCTCCCTCAGCCGCATTTCCGAGGTCACGGGCCTGGGGAAGGCGAGCCTCTACCACCACTTCCCCGGCGGGAAGGGGGAGATGGCGGAGGCGGTCATGGCCATGGCGGGGACGTGGCTCGAGGCTCAGGTCTTCGGGCCCCTCGAGGCAGCCGGCGATCCCGCCACCCGCCTGGCCACGGTGCTGAAGGCCCTGGAAGGCTTCTACGACGGCGGCGCCAAGTCCTGCCTTCTGGACGTCATGACTCTGGGGGGCAGTCCGGCGGTGAAGTCCGCAGTGAAGACGGTCCTTGTCCGGTTGCAGAACGGCTTCGAGCGGCTGGCCCAGGACGGGGGCCTGCCCCGGGCGGAGGCCCGAACGCGCGCGGAAGGCGCCCTGGTGGCCCTCCAGGGCAGCCTTGTGCTGGCCAGGGGGCTCGGGGATGCTTCACCCTTCGCCCGGGTGGTGAAGGCCCTGCGGAGGGACTTCCTCCGGCCTGCCTGACCCGCCCGCGCCGCTCCCGGGGAAGCGTGCTCCGGGTCCGGAGGCCGGGGCGCTACACTGGGTCCTTTCTTTGCTAGGAGCCCGCCATGGCCGTGATCGAGTCCACTCCAGCCTTCGTCAAGTCCGTCTACGAGAAGATGGACGCGAACCTGAAGGTCGTGCGGCAGCGGTTGAACCGGCCCCTCTCCCTCGCCGAAAAGATCGTCTACGGCCACCTGGACGCCCCGGCCACCCAGGAAATCGTCCGAGGCAAGTCCTACCTGGACCTCCGGCCCGACCGCGTGGCCATGCAGGACGCCACGGCCCAGATGGCCCTGCTCCAGTTCATGTCCTCGGGCCTGCCGGAAGCCGCCGTGCCCTCCACGGTCCACTGCGACCACCTGATCCAGGCGGAAGTGGGCAGCGTGAAGGACCTGGCCCGGGCCAACGACGAGAACCGGGAGGTCTACGACTTCCTGGCCTCGGTCTGCAACAAGTACTCGCTCGGCTTCTGGAAGCCCGGCAGCGGCATCATCCACCAGGTGGTGCTGGAGAACTACGCCTTCCCCGGCGGCATGATGATCGGCACCGACAGCCACACGCCCAACGCGGGCGGCCTGGGCATGGTGGCCATCGGCGTGGGCGGCGCGGACGCGGTGGACGTGATGGCGGGCCTGCCCTGGGAGCTGAAGGCGCCCAAGCTCATCGGCGTGAAGCTCAGCGGCAAGCTCAACGGCTGGACGTCGCCCAAGGACGTGATCCTGAAGCTGGCGGGCATCCTCACGGTGAAGGGCGGCACCGGCGCCATCGTGGAGTACTTCGGGGAGGGCGTGGATTCCATCTCCTGCACGGGCATGGGCACCATCTGCAACATGGGCGCGGAGATCGGCGCGACGACCTCCCTCTTCCCCTTCAACCACCGCATGAGCCAGTACCTGCGGGCCACCAGCCGCGTGGTCCTGGCGGAGCTGGCGGAGGAATTCGCCGCCAACCTGAAGGCCGACGAGGGCTGCGAGTACGACCAGGTCATCGAGATCGACCTGTCCACCCTCGAGCCCCACGTGAACGGCCCCTTCACCCCGGACCTGGCCTGGCCCCTGAGCCAGTTCGCCGCCGCGGTGAAGGAGAAGGGCTATCCGGAGGAGCTGAAGGTCGGGCTGATCGGCAGCTGCACGAATTCGAGCTACGAGGACATGGAGCGCGCCGCCAGCATCGCGAAGCAGGCCCTGGACCACGGGCTGAAGGCCAAGTCCGAATTCACCATCAGCCCGGGCAGCGAGCAGATCCGCGCCACCATCCAGCGGGACGGCCAGATGGACGTGTTCACGAAGGTGGGCGGCGTCGTCATGGCCAACGCCTGCGGGCCCTGCATCGGCCAGTGGAAGCGCCACGACGTGGCGAAGGGGGACAAGAACTCCATCATCACGTCCTTCAACCGCAATTTCGCCGCCCGCAATGACAGCAATCCCGACACCCACGCCTTCGTGGCGAGCCCGGAGATCGTGACGGCCTTCGCCATCGCGGGGCGCCTCACCTTCAACCCCATGACCGACAGCCTGCAGGGCGCCGACGGTGCGAGCTTCAGGCTGCAGCCGCCTTCAGGCGAGCAGCTGCCCCGCCGCGCCTTCGATCCCGGCGCCAACACCTACCAGCCCCCGGCGGCGGACGGTTCGAAGGTCTCGGTGCTCGTGGATCCCGCCTCGAGCCGCCTCCAGCTGCTGGCGCCCTTCAAGGCCTGGGAGGGCACGGACCTCACGGACCTGCCCATCCTCATCAAGGCCAAGGGCAAGTGCACCACGGACCACATCAGCATGGCGGGCCCCTGGCTCAAGTTCCGCGGCCACCTGGACAACATCAGCAACAACCTGCTCATCGGCGCCATCAACTTCTTCAACGGGAAGGCGAATGCGGTGAAGAACGTCCTGACCGGCGAATACGGCGAAGTGCCCGCCACGGCGCGGGCCTACAAGGCCGCCGGCAAGGGCTGGGTGGTCATCGGCGACGAGAACTACGGCGAAGGCTCGAGCCGCGAGCACGCCGCCATGGAGCCGCGCTTCCTGGGCGGCCGCGCCATCATCGTCAAGAGCTTCGCCCGCATCCACGAGACCAATCTCAAGAAACAAGGGATGCTGCCCCTGACCTTCGCGACGCCTTCCGACTACGACAAGCTCCAGGAGGACGACCGCATCGCGATCCTCGGCCTCACCGACTTCCAGCCCGGCGTGGCGCTGACCATGGTGGCCAGGCACGCCGACGGTTCCGAGGACCGGATCACGCTGAACCACACGTACAACGAACAGCAGATCGGGTGGTTCAAGGCGGGGTCGGCGCTGAATTTGATGGGGGCGAAACAGGGCTGAGCTGCATTTCCTGACACGGTTTCAGGCCCCTTCGGGGGCCTGACAATTTTCGGGATTGCGCCCAGGGGAACTACTAGGATGGTCCTTCGCCCCGTTCCGGAGCCCCCATGTCCGACACCCCCTCCCCCTCCAAGGCGCTGCGCGTCACGGTGATCGTGGTGCGCACGCTCATGGGCCTGCTCTTCCTCTGGTCCTCCACGGCCTACTTCTTCAAGGTCATCACGCCGCCGCCGCTGCCGCCGGGGCCGCTGAAGATGTTCGACGACGGGATGCGCGCCTCGGTGTACCTGCTGCCCGCGGTGAAGGGGCTGGAGCTGGCCTGCGGGCTGGCCTTCCTGGCGGGGCGCTTCGTGCCCTTCGCGGCGGTGCTCATCGCGCCTATCATCGTGAACATCTTCTGCGTGGGGATCTTCCTGGCGCCGGTGAGCCTGCCCTTCGGGATCTTCCTGGTCTTCGCCAACGCCTTCGTGGCCTGGTTCCACCGGGACCGCTACCGGCCCTTGCTCCAGCCCTAGGTTTCCACGCCAGATCGCCGCAACAATCGGGTGGGTGCCGCCCGGCTCCGCTTCCACCCTTGGGTTCGGAGCCGACCATGCGCGAACTCGACAACATCTTCTGGCACACCCTCGCGGGGCCCCACGCCCGCTGGTCCACGGGCACGGACACCGCGCGGCGCTATGCCCGGGGCTTCACGCCCCTCCTGGGCTTCGCGGATCCGGCGCGCCCGGACTTCGCGGCGGTGGCGCCCTTCTGCGAGGCCGGGGAGGCCTTCTACACCGACGGCTGGGCGGGCCCCGTGCCCGCGGCGTGGCGGCTGGAGAAGGAGACCACCATGTTCAAGATGGTCTGGGCGGCGCCTCTGCCGGATGCTGACGAAGACTTCGACGCGCTCCCGCTGGAACCGCACCACGCGGACCAGGCCCTGGAGCTGGCGGCCCTGACGAAGCCCGGCCCCTTCGGGCCCCGGACGATCGAACTCGGGGACTACGTCGGCTGCTTCGCAGGCGGACGCCTGGTGGCCATGGCCGGCGAGCGGCTGAAGGCCGGAACATGGCGGGAGATCAGCGGCGTCTGCACCCACCCGGACTTCCAGGGCCGCGGCCTGGCGCGCCGCCTGATGAACCGGCTCCTGCGCCGCCAGCTCCAGCGGGGCGAAGTCCCCTTCCTCCACGTCGCCCGGGAGAACGAAGGGGCCCGCGCGCTGTACCAGCGCATGGGCTTCCGGGAGCATCTGGAGTCCGTCGTCCGGGTGGTGGCCCTGCGCCCTTAGGCCCCGGGCCTCGGGGTCACGCGAGGGGCCGCAGCTGCTCCGCGAGGGAGCGGGTCCGCGCCGTCACCACGTCGCCGGTGTGCAGAGTCGTCTTGGGCTCGAGGAGGAGGACGAGGCATTCCTCTTCCGCCACCGGGTTGTGGAGGACCCCCTTGGGGACGATGAAGATCTCCCCTTCGCCGAGCTCGACTGGCCCCGCCTCCAGCTCGATGCGCAGCCGTCCCCGCAGCACCAGGAAGAGCTCGTCCTCGTGCTCGTGGCGGTGCCAGGCGAGACTGCCGTGGACCTTGGCGACCTTGACGTAGGCGTCGTTCACTTCGCCGATGATGCGGGGGGACCAGAGCTCCGTCAGTCCGGCGGCGAGGGCGAGGGGGGAGAGGGCGGCGTTCATGCGGGCTCCTGGGAGGCGAGCTGGGGAAGGGCGGGGGCGGTGGGCCGGGGGCCGTAGCTCAGGCGCCGCCAAAACCATTCGGCGGGGCCCATGGGGAAGCGGGCCAGCCAGAGGTGGCTGCTCCCGACCTGGAGGGCGAAGAAGGCCAGGCCGCCGAGGAGGCTGGCGCCCACGGAGACCTGCCCGTAGAGCCCGAGGCCGTAGCCGTTGAAGACCAGGGTGCACACCACGGACTGCAGCAGGTACTGGGTGAGGGCCATGCGGCCCAGGGGCGCGAAGCCGCCCAGGAGGCGCCGGCCCGCGCCCCCCTGGAGCAGCAGCAGGATCCCCGCCATGTAGCCCACGGTGAGGGCGGGCCTTGCGAAGAAGGCCGTGAGCTTGATGAGGGCCCGGAAGGGCTGGGGGATCCCCGCCACGGCGGCGTGCAGCGTCGCCTGGGGCAGCAGGTTGGCCAGGAGGCCCAGGGCGAAGCAGGCGAGGAAGAGGGCGCGCAGGGTGCGCCGGTGGGCTTCGGGATGGGCGAGGAAGCCCTTCTTCCAGAAGTACACGCCGAGGATGAAGAAGGGCAGGAGGGCCGGCAGCCGGCTCGTGAGCCGCTGGGGCCCGAGGACGTGGAGGAATTCCCAGCTGCGGTACTTCAAGGCCTCGATCCAGGTGCCCGCGCCGTAGTGGGCGAGGCCCTGGCGGTAGAAGCCCGCGGGATCCTGCTCCAGTGATTTCAGGAGGGGCAGGAAGGGCAGGGCGATGAGCAGCGACACGACGAGGAGGATGGGGATGCCCCACAGGATCCGCGAAGGCCGCCACCGCAGGAAGGGCAGCACCAGCAGGCTGATGAGGGCGTAGTCCAGGAGGATGTCCACGTTCCAGAGCAGGAGGCTGTGGGCGAGGCCGAAGAGGGCGAGGGCCCCCACCCGGCGCAGGGCGAAGACGGTATAGCCGCGCCCCTTGCGGTCGGCGCCCTCCAGCTGGATGGCGAGGCCCGCGCCGAAGAGCAGGCCCAGCAGGGCCGCGGCCTTGCCTTCCAGGAAGATCCGCACCAGGGCTTCGCCCACGCCGCCGCCCCAGCCCAGCAGCACCGGCAGCTTCGCGTCCCGGGCCCACATCACGCCGCTGAAGACGTCCAGGTTCACCAGCAGCACGCCCAGCAGCGCCAGGCCCCGCAGCACGTCCAGCTGGAGGAGGCGGGCGCCGGGGGCGACGGGTTGGAGCAGGGTGGGCGGGGCTTCGAGGGCGGGGCTCATGGCGCCTCCAGGCAGGGCTTTCCCGCCCTCCGGGCAGGGAGGGTCGCGGCTAGCGGGGATGGGGTTCAGCGGGCAGGGAAGGAGGTGCGGGACAAGGAGACTATGAAGTCGGGGCGGCGGCGTTGAGCAGGAGATCGGCGAGTCGCCGGGCCCGACCGGCGGGCGCCGTGGAGCCTTCCCGCACGGCGGAAACCACGGCGCCGTCGAAGAGCAGGAGCAGGTCCGCGGCGAGGGCG
This sequence comes from Holophagaceae bacterium, assembly GCA_044229575.1. Taxonomy (GTDB): domain Bacteria; phylum Acidobacteriota; class Holophagae; order Holophagales; family Holophagaceae; genus JADJVL01. Next base: position 52,000 of record JBGAST010000017.1, read on the forward strand.
GGATCGCGATCGGCATCGCGCAGCAGGGTCTCGAAGTAGGCGCCGATCTTCCCTTTGTGTTCGGCGGCGGCGCGGTGGACGGCGTCCTCCCGGTCGGGGGTTTCCGCCATGGTGTTGAGGAAGGCGCAGCCCCGGTAGTCTTTCGTGGCGAAGCGCAGGGCCAGGGCGTCGAAGACGGCGAGGGGCTTGTCCTTGGGATCCGGGGCCAGGCGATCCACTTCGCCCTGCAGCCAGGCGCGGAAGCGTTCGTCCCGGGCTTCCAGGCAGGCCAGCACCAGGCCTTCCTTGGACTTGAAGTGGCGGTAGAAGCTCATGCGGGCCACGTCGGCCTTCCCGATGATGGCGTCCACACCCACCGCGGCGATGCCCTGGCGGTAGAAGAGGTCGGAGGCCGTTTCCAGGATGCGTGCGCGGACCTTGCTCATGGATCGGGGCCTCCTCGAAAAGATATAGAACGATCAGTCTCATATTGGAAGCGAGAATATCGGCCTGGGTCTGGAACAAAAAAAGGCCGCGCCCGGGGATCGGCGTGGCCTTGGAAAGGCGTGAAGGTGTTCAATGTTCGAGCCGGGCGGCCGGCGGGACGTCCTGAAGGGCCGGGCGCGGGCCCGGCGGGGCTATTTCTTCTTCTTTTGGGGGGCCAGGGGCGACTTCTTTTCCGGCGTCAGCAGGTGGGAGGCCACTTCGTTGCCGCGGGAGGCGTAGGAGGCGCCGTGGATGACTTTCGGCTTTTCCTTCTTGGATTTCTTGTCGTTGGACATAAGTCCCCTTGATTCGTCCCTAAAAATTAAAATCAGGGCCGTTAATCCAAGTATGGGGGCATTCGCACGGGAAGGCCCGGCTTTCTTCGCGCCTACCGCCCGCGCCGCGCCGGCCCGGAAGCGTCGGCGGTCACAAGGGGGTCCGGAACTTGGCGACGGGACGCCGGGCGGCCGACCCTGGATCAATACGCGTCCCCGGAAGGGCTTGGGGGGCGCGGGAAGGGAGTCCCGGTGTCGGTGAAGGCCCTCCTGGTCTATCCGGAGATTCCGCCCACCTACTGGAGCATGCGCTACGCGCTGCCCTTCCTCGGGAGGAAGGCGGCCTTCCCGCCCCTGGGGCTGCTCACGGTGGCGGCGCTGCTGCCCTCGGACTGGGAGCTGACCCTGGTGGACCTGAACGTGGAGCCCCTGAGGGACTCGGTGCTCGCGGCGGCGGACCTGGTGCTGGTATCCGCCATGATCGTGCAGAAGGAGTCCCTGGAGGCGGTGATCCGGCGCGCGAAGGCGGCGGGCCGGCCCGTGGTCGCCGGCGGGCCCTATCCCACCAGCAGCCACCGGCAGATCGAGGGCGTGGACCACTTCGTGCTGAACGAGGCCGAAGTCACCCTGCCGGCCTTCCTGGCGGACTTCGCGGCCGGGAAGGCGAAGCGCCTCTACACCAGCACCGAGCGCCCGGACCTCACCCGCACGCCGGCGCCGCGCTTCGACCTGGTGAAGCGCCGGGCCTACGCCCAGATGGCCGTGCAGTATTCCCGGGGCTGCCCCCACGCCTGCGAGTTCTGCGACATCATCGAGCTCTTCGGCCGCCGGCCCCGCACCAAGGCCCCGGCCCAGCTCCTCCACGAGCTGGACCTGCTCTACGCCCAAGGCTGGCGGGGCTCGCTCTTCCTGGTGGACGACAACTTCATCGGCAACCGCCAGGAGGTGCGGGCCCTGCTGCCGGAGTTGGCGCGCTGGCAGAGGGAACGGCACCATCCCTTCGCCCTCTTCACGGAGGCCAGCCTGGACCTCGCCGCGGACGCGCCGCTGATGGCGGCCATGGCCGAGGCGGGCTTCAACATGGTCTTCGTGGGCATCGAGACGCCGGACCTGGCCACCCTGAAGGCCGCGGGCAAGGGGCAGAACCTGAAGGCCGACCTTCTGGAGAGCGTCCGCCGCATCCAGCGGGCCGGCATGGAGGTCGCCGCGGGCTTCATCGTGGGCTTCGACAGCGACGGGACGGACATCTTCGAGCGCCAGACGCGCTTCATCCAGGCGGCGGGCATCCCCACGGCCATGGTGGGGCTGCTGACGGCCCTGCCGGGGACGCGGCTGCACCGGCGCCTGGGGGCGGAGGGCCGCCTCACGGGGGCCACGGGATCCGGCAACAACACCCACGGCCTGGACCTCAACTTCGCGCCCCGCATGGACCTGCGGACCCTGCTGGAGGGCTACAAGGGCATCCTGGCGGACATCTACGCGCCGGACCGCTACTTCGCCCGCTGCCTGCAGCTCCTGCGCACCCTGAAGCCCCACCAGACCTCGGCGCGGCGCCTGCACTGGATGGAGCTGCGGGCCTTCGGGATGTCCCTGCTGCTGCAGACCTGCTCCCGCTATTCCTGGTCCTACTGGAAGTTCCTGGCGGCGGGCTTCTGCGCGCGGCCGCGGCTCATCGCGGAGACCGTGACCATGGCGGTGAAGGGCCACCACTTCTTCCGCATGACCCGCAGCGTGCTGGAGCTGGACCGCTTCAAGGGCGCCCTGGAAGGTCTGCGGCAGGCCTTCGAAGCGCGCCTGCGCGAGGCGGCGGCGAAGGAGCCGCGGCAGCGCCTCGCGGAGCTGGAGGCCTTCCGGGACCAGGCCCTGGCCCAGCTGCGGGCCCGGGGCCGGCGGCTGCACAAGGACGTGCGGATCTCCGCGGACGCGGCGGTGGCGGAGTTCCAGGCGAAGCTGGACGGGCTCCTGGCGGGGAGCCGGGTGCAGGCCTGAGGCGGCGCCTAATGCGCCGCCGGCCGCCCGTAGGTCCAGCCGGAGAAGCCCAGCGACGCGGCGACGAAGAGCAGCACGCCGCCGGCCAGGCGCAGGGCGACCTCGCGGTGCTCCAGGGCCCGATCGAGGAGGTGCAGCAGGGCTTCGAAGACGGCGTCGGCGCTGGTCACCCCGCTGAGGACCAGGCAGGCGAGGCCCAGGAGGCTCATGAACACGATGGGGCCCTTGGGGGAGCCGAAGTGGTAGACGAAGGGAAGGAAGGCGGCGAGGCCCGCGGCGAGGCCCAGGCCCAGGAGGCCCGTCATGGCGACGATCTCGGCCCCCGGGGCGGGCACGGACTCGGGCGCCAGGGCGTGGGCGGTGGCGGCCACGGCGAGGGGCAGGGCGAGGCCCAGGGCGAGGGCGGCGAGGCTGGTGAGGTAGCGGGCGCGCACCACCTGGATCCGGGAGACGGGCAGGGCCAGGAGGAAGCCTTCCATATCCGAGGCGAGGCCCTGGAAGGCGACGAGGCCGCCCAGGAGGCTGGCGCTGAAGAGGCAGCCCATGAGGAACTTCGCGGGCTGGCCCTGGGCCAGCTTGAGCACGGCGAGGGCGAGGATGAGGGCGAGGACCGGCGCGAGGGCCAGGGCCTGGCGGCGGTTCACGGTCCAGGCCATGCGGATCAGGGGCAGCATGGAGCCTCCTCCTTGTCGCGGACCGGGGCCAGGGCGCGGCCGTGGAAGGTGACGAGGTCCTCCAGGCGGGGCCGCTCCACGAGGGCGCCCTCGGGCAGATGGGCGGGCGGGAGGTCCTCGCAGAGCAGCACCAGGCCGAGGGCGGTGCGCTCGCCGCCGGCGCAGCGGGCCAGCACGGGCTCTGAGAGCAGCTCCTCGCCGCCCTTCACGAGGACCCAGCGCTCCAGCAGCTCGTCCTTGGTGCCTTCGAGGACGAGGCGGCCCGCCTTCAGGATGGCCACGTGGTCGGCGATGCGGTCCAGGTCGGTGGTGATGTGGGTGGAGAAGAGGACGGCCTTGGCCTCGTCCTGGATCACGTCCAGGAGCAGATCCAGCACCTCCCGCCGGGCCAGGGGATCGAGGCCCGAGGTCGGCTCGTCCAGGAGCAGGAGCTCGGCGCCGTGGCTCAGGGCCAGGGCGAGGGCGGTCTTCATGCGCTGGCCCTGGCTGAGCCGCGCGAAGGGCGTCTTCGCCGGGATGTCGAAGTGGTCCACGAGGCGGCGGAAGGCGGCGGCGTCCCAGGTGGGATAGAAGGGCGCCACCATCGCGCCGAGCTCGTGGATGCGCAGCTGGGGCGGCAGGGTGGGGCTTTCCTGCACGAAGCCGAGGCGGGCGCGCAGGGCGGGGCCGTGGGCGCGGGCGTCCTCGCCCAGCAGGCGGATCTCGCCGGCGTCGGGAACGAGGAGGCCCAGCACGAGCTTGATGAGGGTGGACTTGCCGGCGCCGTTGGCGCCCACGAGGCCGGTGATGGCGCCCCTGGGCACGGTGAGGGTGAGGTCCTGCAGGGCGAAGCTTCCGAAGGATTTCCTGAGGTCGCGGAGGTCGAGGGCGTTGTCCATATCAGAACTCCCGGGCGGCGAAGGCGCGGCGCGCCAGGAGGAAGGCCAGCAGCGTGGCCATGGCAAGGCCCGCGAAGGTGATGGCGGGATGGGCGTCCAGCCAGATAAAGCTGTTCAGCAGGCCGAACACGGCGCGGGCGAGCCAGGAGGCGTTCTGGAAGCGCGGGGCCAGGAAGAAGAGGGTGAAGAGGATGAGCCCGGGCACGCCGTAGGCCACCATGAGGCCCTTGCCGCCCCAGCGCAGCACGGCGGGGAGGGGATAGGCGAACCAGAGGAAGAAGGACCAGGCGAGGGCCAGGGGATGGTGGGCGAGGCCCACGAGGATGAGGGGGTCGCCGCCGCCGCCGCGCAGGGCGGTGGAGACGAGGCCCGACAGGGCGAGGAGGAGGACGGCGACCACGGGCAGGAGGGCGGCTTCCAGGTAGCGCAGGGCCACCACGCGCTCCCGCGGAACCGGCAGGGCCAGGAGGGCGGGGAGGGTGCCTTCGGAGAGCTCCCGCAGGTGGAAGCTGAGGGGCAGGAAGCAGCTGGCGATGATGGCGATGCCGGTGAAGAAGCCCGCCACGTCGGACTGCCGCTCGGCGCCGCCGATCCCCGCGACGAGGGCGATGAGGAGGGGCGTGAGGAGGAAGAGGCGGTGGAGGCGCAGGTCCCGCTTCAGGAGTTCAAGCAGCATGGGGGCGCCTCCTTCCCATGAGCACGAGGATGTCCTCGAGGCTGGCGCGCTCCACGAGGGCGCGGCCTTCATAGCGGCGCCGGGCGCCGTCCAGGTCGTCGGTGAGGCCTTCGAAGCCGTGGGGATTGGTGCGCAGGCCCTGGAAGCCGCGGCGGGCTTCGTCGTCGAGGAGTTCGAGGCCGCCCTTCACGACGCCCCAGGCTTCGCGGAGGTCGTCCTGGGATTTCGAGAAGACGATCTCGCCGTCCCGCAGGAGGGTGACGAGGTCGGCGCGGTCCTCCAGGTCGGAGGTGATGTGGGTGCTGAAGAGGATGGCCTTGGTGTCGGTGAGGCCCTCGGACAGGCGGGCCAGGAGCTCCCGGCGGAAGACGGGGTCGAGGCCGGTGGTGGGTTCGTCGAGGACGAGGAGGTCGACGTCCCGCGACATCGCCAGGGTGAGGGCGAAGCGGGTGCGCTGGCCGAGGGAAAGGGTGTGGGATTTCTGGTTCGGATCGAGGCCGAAGTCGGCCATGAGCCCCTTCCACGTGCCTTCGTTCCAGCCGGGGCAGAAGGGGGCGGTGCTCTCCTTCAGGGCGCGCAGGGTGGCGCCGTGGGTGAACTTGGGCTCGTCGGGAACGTAGGCGATGCGGGCGCGGAGCGTCGGGCCTTCCTGGATGAGATCCCGGCCCTGGAAGCGGATCGTCCCAGCGTCGAGCTTCATGAGACCGAGGATGGCTTTCAGCAGGGTCGTCTTGCCGGCGCCGTTGGGGCCGATGAGGCCCATGAGGAGGCCGCTGGGAAGGGTGAAGGCGGCGTCCCGGAGGGTGAAGTCGGGGTAGCGCTTGGTGAGGCCTTGGAGCTGGAGGAGGTCAGTCATGGTCCGACTCCAGGAGCAGGTCGAACATGCGGCGCACTTCGGCGGCGGGGATGGCGGAGTCGCGGGCTTCGGAGATGGCCTGGGCGAGCTTTTCCTCGACGCCCCGCACGCGCTTCTCCCGGAGGAATTCGGGGTTGGGGGAGGCCACGAAGGTGCCCTTGCCGCCGACGGTGTCGATGAGGCCTTCCCGCTCCAGCTCGTCGTAGGCGCGCTTGGTGGTGATGACGCTGATCTGGAGGGTCTGGGCCAGCTTGCGGATGGAGGGCAGGGCCTCGCCTTCTTTGAGGTCCCCGGACAGGATCTGGGTGCGCACCTGGCGGAGGATCTGCTCGTAGATGGGGTTGGGGGAGGCGTTGGAGAGGAGGATCTTCATCGGTGGGCAATCTGTATATGTAAGATAGATACAGTAGGCTCGCCGTTTGCACTGTCAAGAGTGATTGGTAAATAAGTACTAACTCACAATAAAATAAATCAATTAGATTGCAGTCAGAGCAGCCCGGAGTTTGAAGCAAGGTTGCAACTAAATAGATAGTTGCAACCTTCGTAACGAGTTTCTACTTTAGGTTCATGGAGACATCCGGACGCCCAGACCCGCATGCCATCGAGGCCCGTCTCGCGGCGGGTCTGGGGTGGAAGGCCACGAAGGGCGGGGATCCGGGCTACGACCTGATCAGCCCGGACGGCCGTATGGTGCTGGAACTCAAGCTCGGTCATCTCGGAACGCGGGATCTGCACGCTGCTCTCATCCGCCTCGCCCTTGGCGCGGCCCGCGCGCCGGAGCTCGATTGGGCCGTCCTGCTGGCCGATTTTCCCCGGATGAGCGCCAAGCGGCTCACCGAGGAGTGGCACCTCCTGCGCAACCTGCTCCGGCCCGAAACGGCCCAGCGCCTGGCGCTGATCGCGCGCGCGGGCGGGGCCTGGGTGGTGTTCCCGGAGAACGCGACGGTCCTGAAGAAGGTGCTGGATGCTGCCTGCGCAGCCTTCCCCGAACCCGTGGCACCCTCTGCGAAATCCACGGTCCGGGGGGGCTGGACGCCTCCCCGCCAGGGGGTGCTGAAGGTGCTCCTGGACGCGTGGCTGCGGTGCGAGCCCGCGCTCCAGGTCAGGATGGTGGCGGAGCTGGCGGGATGCAGCATCCCGACGGTCAATGAAGCGATCGCAATGCTCGGCGCGTCCGGCGAAATCGAGCGCACGAGCAGCCGTGGGGTGACCTTGGCGGCCCTGCCCCGCAGGTCCCTGAACGAGGCGATCCTTTCGGCGAGATACACCCAGGACCGGGAGCGCTATGTGGACCGCTCCGGCATGCCCGTCGAGGCGGCCCGGCTCCTGAGCCGCCTGGAAAACCTGGCCCCGCCCGGTCTGGCCCTCGGGGGGGTCCCGGCGGCGCGCGCCTACATGCCGGACTTCGACCTGAACGGGCTTCCCCGCCTGGATGTGAAGGCGCCACAGGGCACACCTTTGGACTGGGTGCGCCGGCTCGACCCGGCCCTGGCATCCGCGGGAGCGTCGGGACCTGGCGCGGCCGGGCCCGTGCTGGTCGTCCAGCGTTGCGCGCCGATGGGCCTGAGGGGTACGGCGCAGGCTTCCGGCCGGCTTCCCCTCGCGAGCCGGGCGGAGACGCTCCTGGATCTGTATGACCTCGGCCTGGGGGAGCAGGCGGAAGAGTTTGCACGGGCGTTGCGGAGGATGGGGCCGATCCATGTCTGAGCGACTCGAGCCAGAAAGGCTCTTTGAGGTGATCGCGGGGCAGGTGCCCGCCGACCTGTATCCCCACATCCTCCTGGTGGGGAGCCTGGCGGCGGCCTACCACTACCGGCAAGCCCTCGGCCATCGGGGTGTGAACACCAAGGACGCGGACCTGATCGTGCGGCCAGCGGGGGCGGTGCCCGAATGCGCGCGGATCGCGATGCGGCTCCTGGACGCTGGCTGGGTCCGTCACGAGAAGTGCTGGGCGAGCCCGGACGGGACGCCCGCGGGGGAGCTCCGGGCGATCCGGTTGCGGCCTCCCGACGGGGCGCCCTACTTCATCGAACTGCTGGCCCTCCCCGCGCCTGGCCAGCGCGAAGCCAGGGTCTGGACGCCCTGCGCACTGGATGACGGCCTCTATGGCCTGCCGAGCTTCCGGTTCATGGGCGTCCTGGAGCTCGAAGCGCTGGCTTCGGAGGCAGGGCTGGGCTACGCCCACCCCGCGATGATGGCGCTCGCGAACCTCCTGTCGCACCCGAGGGTCGGGCCGGAAACCATGGGCGGGTCCATCGGCGGGCGGGTGCTGCGCCGCGCCTCGAAGGATCTGGGCCGGGTGCTGGCGCTGGCATGGTTGGAAGGACGCGAGGGGACGCAGGCCTGGGCTGGGCTCTGGAGGCGCGCCCTGCGGGAAAGCTTCCCGGGCGAAGCTTCGTCACTGGCGGCTTCCCTGGGCCTTGGGCTGAGGGAGCTCCTTGAGGATCCGGGCTTACTGGAGGAGGCGCGCCACGCGGTGGACATCGGTCTCCTGAACGGGCTCGGCGTGACTGGAGACAACCTCGCGGCCATCGGCGAGCGGCTGCTGGTGGATGGGGTCGAACCGGTGGCGAAGTCCTGAGGGCGCTGGTGCATGGGGCCGGTCCGTGCTTCCCTGGGACGCAACCCCAGGAGCCCCATGCTCACCAAGGACCAGTTCGCGAACGCCATGCTCCGCGAGTGCGACATCTGCGTGCATCTCTATTCGAAGCTGAGTCCGGAGGCCATGGCCTACCGCCCGAGCGAGAAGCAGCGCAACACCCTGGAGCTGCTGCGCTACCTGGCCATCTGCGGCATCGCCGGCGCGACCTGCATGGCCGAAGCGAACTGGAAGCGCTTCGCCGAGTTCAACGAGCGCACCAAGGAGATGCCCGCCGAAGGCTTCCCCGAAGCCATGGCCCGCCAGAAAGCCGAACTCACCGCCTTCTTCGCCAACACCCCCGAATCCACCCTCAACACCCAGCTAGCCCCCATGCCCGGCGGCGGCGAACTGTCCCTGGGCGAGGCCCTCCTGAACGGCCCCTTCAAGTGGCTGACGAGCTACAAACTCCAGCTCTTCCTGTACGCCAAGGCGAACGGGGCGGAGATCGGGACGGCGAATGCTTGGCGGGGGGTGGATTGGAAGGGGTGATACTCCTGGATCACTGCTTCAAGATCGTGACCGCGCCAGTCTCGTAGTCGATTCGCGCCGGAGTTTCGTCCCAGATGGTGGCGTGGATGGCGTCTGGCCTTACTTCAAAGGGGCCCGTCCAGATGTCAGGCCCACTGGTGCGCCAGACGCAGGTGCCGTTAAGGTTGAACCGGGCGACCTCCAGTTCCCCATGGGATATCAGGGCATTCCGGTTGGGTTCGAAATACACGCCGAAGCAAGTCATCGGATCTGCCTCGATAGTCTGATCCATTGTCAGTGAGCGGATGTTCAGGCAGAGGATGAGCCCCGCAAGGGCCACGAACAATTGCTCGTCCACGAGCACGGCCGCGTGCTCGTGCAGTCTTGTCAGCCCTCCGAAGGTCCCAACGACGAGCTTGGGACGCCCATCCATAAGTACCCCCACGCTGATGTTTGGCCGAGGTTCAGTCGAGAGGTTCATTTCCTGGGGATACCTCCGCAGGTTGTCCGAAGACCCAAACACATAGCCGAATTCGCCTTCATCGATCAGTTCGAGGCAGCCTGATTCGATCTCGAATTTCATGTGTCGAAGCATAACCCGCTCCATCGGTAGTTCATGGCGTCAGATAGATGTTTCACATCTTTGATAGATCAACTGTTCGTACTTTGTTAGCTTTCTGGCTAGCTCATTGGGGGCAGTCATGCGGCTATACAAATATTGTGATGCCGGAGGAATAGAAGTCCTCAGGAGCTGTTCCATCAAGGTGACATCGCCATTGGAGCTCAACGATCCGTTTGACTGTATGCCCGTTCCGGATACATGGACGACGGAGTCACGGGAGGCCTTAAAACGGCAAATTGAGAGCAAGTCCGCAATGTACCAACATCTTCAAGCCGGCATAGTGCCAGCGGGTATGCCGGCTCAAGTTGACTTGGTCGATTTGTCTAATAGATGGGAGGCTTCAGTCGAAGCAAGTGTGAATAATCCGGAAGAAGTCATGAATTCGATGAAAGAAGCCTATTCGAACCTGGCGATTCTCTGCCTCTCTGCTGAAAAGAGTCATCCTCTGATGTGGGCACATTATGCGGATGGGCATCGTGGTTTAGTAATCGAACTTGAGACTGATGGGCTGTTCGGATTATCGGAGGATCGCACTATCACGAACCGACTCATTGAAGTTCAGTACTCAAGTGAGCGTCCAGTGTTCCGGTTCGATGGCAATTCCTATGGTGCTTTCACAACCAAGGGGGAGACGTGGAACTACGAGCATGAATGGCGAGTCATTTATCTAAAGAATCGAATTCCAGCACCTAGGGTCGTCTGTGGGCGAGCGATGCACCTGCGACCTATACCTCCGACCTGTTTTAAGGCCGTCTACTTCGGTTGCCAGATGCCGGCCTCTCATCGGGAAGAAGTAATGCATCTTCTTAAGCAGGAACATCTCCGGCACATTGGGGTTTTCCAGTTAAATCTAGACCCCAAGGAATTTCATCTTGTTGAAACAGCAGTCGACTCGGGCTTGGAATAGTTCCTTAATTGAGTCGGTAGTTAGCTTTATTTCAATTTCTCGGAAGCCAAAGTCTTCAGCCATTGCTTGTTTCGTTCCAAGTCCGAACTGGAACGTATTGGTCCTTCCAACGGAGGCCCCATAGTCCTCTGCACACGGACTGAAGCTACGAACTACCAGTTTGCCCCCCCGTGTTGACCTGTGGCCTTCAGTACGAGCATGCGAGCAAACAGGAACCCCTAGTTGACCATGACGGTTGCCCCCCGCCCCCTCCCCCCCATCACCTTCCTCGCCACCGCCTGCAACGCCTTCAACGCCGGCGCCTCCGCCCGATCCGGGTGCCAGATCATCTGGGTCACGACTTCCTGATCCTTCGTCTTCCATGCGAGGGCCACGAGGCGCCCTTCGGCGAGCTCCTTCTCGACGGCCACGCGGGGGAGCAGCGCGAGGCCCAGGCCGGCGGCGACGCGGGCCTTGATCGACTCCAGGCTGCCGAAGCCAGCGTCGTCGCGGGATAAACTCCCGCGGCGATGAGGGCGTGCTCGAAGCGGTGGCGGGTGCTGCAGCCCGGCTCGTGGAAGCGCAGCGCCTGGCCCGCCTGTGGACTCAGGCTGATTCCGGGATCAGTCCTTCCGCGGCCGGCTCCACCTCAGCCACACGCGCCGACCCCTTCCACTTCCACAGCAACAGAATCGCCAATACATCCACCACCACCCCGAACACCGACGCCTCGATGCCGAAGGCGCCGCCGGTGATCCATTCCGCCTTGCCCAGGAAGACCGGCCGCAGCCAGCCCGTCTGGGCCAGGCCGCTGACGCCGAAACCGAAGAGGTGGCCCTGGGCCCAGTTCCAGCCCAGGTGGATGCCGATGGGCAGGGCCAGGCTGCGGGTGCGCCAGTAGGCGAGGCCCAGGGCCACGGCCCCCAGACCGATATCCAGCGTGGCCCAGACCTTCGTCGCCCCCGCCATCCCCGGATTGCCCCAGTGGCCCACGGCGAACAGCAAAGCCAACGCGATCTGCGCCACCCAGACCCCCGCCCCATCCGCCAGGCGCTGGAAGAGGAAGCCCCGGAACAGCGTCTCCTCGAAGAGGGCCACGAAGACGAACACGTAGAAGCCGTAGCCCAGGGCCTGCAGGCTGCGGGCGGGATCCAGCTCGAAGCGCAGGCCCCCCACCGCCCAGGCCATCCCCGCCGCGACCACAATCTGGCCCAGGCCCAGCGCCGTGCCCCAGCCCAGCTCCTTCGCCCAGCGCCGGTCCAGGCGGAAGCCCACGCTGGCCAGGGGATCCTTCCGGAGCCGCGTGCAGATCCAGGTCACCAGCAGCGTGAGCAGGAAGGCCACCGGCTCGAACCAGGCCTTGGCCATGCCCAGGCCCTTCAGACCCCGGACCGCCGGACCCAAGCCCAGGCGGACGATCGTGAAGACCAGCACGAAGATGAGCACCCACCAGCCATTGCGCAGACGGCGGTCCTGATTGAAGAAGATCGTGTTCAAGGAAGCTCCGGGTTGAACCTGAGCTACGGCGCAGGGGCGGAAGTGTTTACCGGGCCCGGGGCGGGCGCGATGGCATCACTTTCGAGAAAACCCTGGTTTTCTTCGATCATCTTGATGGGCCTTGTCTAAATAAATATCCTAAAATATTGTATAAACACAATCATATATGAGTTTATCAATTTTGGATCGCGAATTGCTCTGTTTACCCAATTCGTGCGGTCTGCCCCCCAGCGGTCCGGCCTCGCATGGATGTCCGCCACGCACGTGCCCCTAGGGAGCCTGGATGTTGATGCCTTCGAAGTCCCAGATCTGGAAACACTCCGCGATCCTCTTGCTGCTGGTCTCCGTCACCGCCTGCAGCTCCGATTCCGCCGCGCCCGCCCGCCAGGATCCGGCGCCGGCGCCGGCCCCCATCCTCACGGAGAACGCCCCCCTCAATGGCGCCACCAACGTCGCCATCAACGACAGCCTCAGCGCCACCTTCAGCCAGCCCATGGACAGCGCGAGCCTCAACGGGAACACCTTCCTCGTCACCGCCGGGTCCGGCCCGGGCAGCGCGGCCTCCGCGGTCCTCGTCCCCGGCACGGTGATCACCAGCGGCGCGACGGCGGTCTTCTGGCCCTCCGCCTACCTCGCGGAGGACAGCACCTACACCGTGACCCTCACCACCGGAGTGCGGAGCGCCGCGGGCGCGCCCCTCGCGGCGACCCAGGCCTGGACCATCAGCGTCGGCCGCATAAGGAAGCCCGGGCAGACCGTGAACCTCGGCACCGCCGGCGCCTTCGCGATCCTCGCCAAGAGCGGCATCTCCACCGTGCCCGCCTCGTCCATCACCGGCGACATCGGCGTGAGCCCCATCGCCGCCACCGCCATCACCGGCTTCGCCCTCACCGCCGACGCCTCGAACGTGTTCTCCACCTCCACCCAGGTCATCGGCAAGGTCTTCGCCGCCGACTACGCGCCCCCCTCGCCCACCACCATGACCACCGCGGTCAGCGACATGGAGCTCGCGTTCACCGACGCCGCGGGCCGCGCCCCCGGCGTCACGGAGCTGGGCGCCGGGGACATCGGCGGCCTGACCCTCGCCCCGGGCGTCTACAAGTGGAGCTCCGGCCTCGTCATCCCCGCCAACGTCACCCTCACCGGCAACGGCCGGGACGTCTGGATCTTCCAGGTCGCCCAGAACCTCTCCATGGCCAGCGGCACCAAGGTCCTCCTCACCGGCGGGGCCCGGCCCAAGAACATCTTCTGGCAGGTCAGCGGCGCCGTGGACGTGGGCACCACCGCCCACCTGGAAGGCGTCGTGCTGTCCAGGACCGCGGTGCGGATGCTGACGGGCTCCTCGGTCAATGGCCGGCTGCTGGCCCAGACCGCGGTGACCCTGGACACCGCCAAGGTGGTCCAACCCACCTGGTAGGCCTTCGCCCAACCCTGGAGGTCCCGGGCCGATGCGAAGGCCCGGGCGGATCCCCAGGCGCCCCTCCAAGGGCGGCCTGGGGATTCCTGCGGGCGCGCCCTCGGGCCCGAGCCGTGGGAGCATCGAGCAGCCCCCCGGAGCCCCCATGCCCCTGCTCACCCGCGCCGAAGCCACGAACTACCAGTTCACGTCCCTGCACGCCGACGTCATGCGCTTTGTCGCCGGCCTCGACGCCCTCGGCGACCCGCGCCTGCACGTCACCAACTTCGGCCACAGCCCCGGCGGCCGCGAGCTGCCCCTGCTCATCCTCTCGAAGGACGGCGTGCGAAGCCCCGCCGAGGCCCGGGCCGTGGGCCTGCCGGTGGTGCTCATCATCTGCGGCATCCACGCCGGCGAAGTCGAAGGCAAGGAGGGCTGCCTGATGCTCGTGCGGGACCTCCTGGAGGACAAGCCCGGCCTCGACGCCTCCCAGATCCTCGCCAACCTCACCCTCGTCCTCGTGCCCCTCTTCAATCCCGATGGCAACGACGCCATCGATCCCGGCAACCGCAAGCTCCACCTGCCGAAACTCACCGGCCAGCTGGGCCCCGAGAGCGGCGTCGGCACCCGCGTCAACGCGGCGAAGATCAACCTCAACCGCGACTACCTGCGGCACGAAGGAAGCGAGATGCGCTTGCTGCAGACCCGCGTCTGCCAGCCCTGGGCCGCGGATCTCACCATCGACAACCACGCCACGAACGGCAGCGTCCACCGCTTCTCCATGACCTACGACATCCCCCACACCGGAGAGAGCGGCCGCGGCGAACCCGTGGACTACATGCGCAAGGTCCTCCTGCCGCCCGTTACCAAGGCCCTCAAGGCCAACCACGGCCTCGATGCCGGCTGGTACGGCAACTTCGTCGAAGACGAGCGCGTCCTGGACGCCGACGGCGAAGCCGATCCGACGTCCATCGTGAAGGAAGGCTGGATGACCTATCCCCACCATCCCCGCTTCGGCTCCAACTACCGCGGCCTTACGAGCCGCATGGACCTGCTGCTCGAGTGCTACTCCTACATCAGCTTCGAGGAGCGCGTGCGCACCGCCTACGCCTTCAACCTGGAAACCCTGCGCTTCGTCGCCGCGAAGAAGGACGACGTCCTGCAGACCGTGGCGGGCAGCCAGGCGCCCCGGGACCGCATCGCCGTGCGCTACGGCCTGAAGACCTTCGACACGCCTCTGGAGATCCTCACCCGCACGCCGCGTACCTTGGATGGAGACCCAACCTCCATCACGCTGCCCTACCTGGCCCGCTTCGTGGGCACCACGGTGGTGCGGCGGCCCCACGCCTACCTCGTGCCCGCCTCCGTCGGCGCCCACCTGCGGGGCCACGGCCTGCGGACCGAGGAGGCGAGCGGCAGCTACGACGTGTCCGTGCCCAGGGTGGAAGGCCTCGGCAGCGAAGGGGGCCGGGCCATCCTTGAAGCCGCGAAGGTGGGCGAGATGGCCGTGTCCTGGCAGAAGGGCGCCCGGGAAGCCCCCGAGGGTTCGGTGCTGGTGCCGACGGACCAGCCCCTGGGAGCCATCGCCGTGTACCTGTGCGAACCCGAATCCGACGACGGCGCCGTGGAGAACGGCCTGCTGCCCGTGCCCGCCGTGGGGGACGAGCTGGGCATCTGGCGGGTGGAGGGGGCCTGAGGCCGGGCCTTCCCTCGCGGGGTGCCGTGCTTGAAGCCGCCCAGGGGCAGCCTATATTCAGCGCAGTCCCATCCACCCTTCCAGAGCCCGGAGCTGCGCAGAGCCGCAACCAGGCAGGCGAGCGCGCCCATCCATGACCCACGGCCATCTCTACCAGATCCCCGAGGCCTGCTTCGTCTGCTCCGGGCCCCCGGTGGAGTTCCGGAAGGTGAAAAGCTCCTACCTGACCGGCGCGCACCGGGTGGAACTGGTCCTCGACCTGCCCGTCTGCCGGGCCTGCGTGCGGCGGGAATGGATTGCGAGGGCGGGGATGCTGGTCCTGTGGGCCCTGCTCATCGGGATCGTGATGGCGGGCTCGTCCTGGGCCATCGCCCGGTTCCGCATCGACCGGCAGACCACGGACAATTGCCTCGTCCCCCTGCTCATGGCCGCCCTGGGGATCCTGATGTTCCCCTCGATCTTCCGCATCGGCTGGAAGTCCTTGGTCCTGCATCTGGTCCATCGGAACGGCCACACCCTTACCCCCAAGACGTGGATCGAGAACCGGCACTTCGTCACCGCCTCCTTCGGCACGGTGAACTTCCCCAACAAGGAATTCGACCGGATGTTCAAGGACCGGAACGGGGCGATTCTCTTTGATCCGCGGACCGGCCTCTGACCATCCCGTGCACGGGCGCACCGTGCCCTCCGTGGGTGATGCGCTGCGCATCGGGCGCGTCCGCAGCCTCGGCGTCCGGACGAAGCAAGGGGCCCTCGCGGGCCCCTTCCCCGGAAACGGCGCGGTCTAGCAGGCGTAGATGGACGGCCGGCAGTTCGCGATCTGCGCCGAACCGGGATCCTGGTTGTCCGGGCCGCAATAGGCGCAGTTGGTGAAGGCCCGGGTCTCGGGTCCGCAGTCGAAGAGGCTGAGGAAGGCGCCGTTCACATCGTTGGCGCGCTTGGGATCCAGGCGGCGGAGGGTTTCGCGGTTGAGGGAGAGTTTCGGGGAGGCCATGGGCTCGCTCCAAGAATGGACCCGGCGCCACGCCGAAGGCCTTGGCCTGGCGCGCGTCTGCAGGTGGGTTTGGGGGGAAGGCCCCAGCCTATCAAGGCCCCGGCCCCCGCGGCGCGACCGGAACGAAGGCCTGGACCGGCGGTCGCCTCTCGGCGGCCAATGGCACGATCCCGGGGCTGGCCGCGAGGCGGTTCCGCTTCCCGGGGCCACGGGGCGGAAATCACACCCTGGCCCATCCCGGGGCCTACCTTGGAGCCAGGACGCCCGCACCCGGAGGTCCCCGTGTTCAAGATGACCCCCCGCGCCTGGCTCAACACCCTGTTCCTGGTGGGCACGCTGGTGCTGGCCCTGGTCCTGGTGCCCTGGAAGCTGGTGGCGCAGGGGCTGGCCTGGACCGAGGCCGCGGTCTTACTGGTCCTGTACTCGTGCACGGGCCTCGCCATCGCCATCGGCTACCACCGCCTCTTCAGCCACCGCGCCTTCCAGGCCGCCTGGCCCCTGCGCCTCGTGCTGCTCCTCTTCGGCGCCGCGGCCTTCCAGAATTCCGCCCTGGCCTGGAGCAGCGACCACCGCCGCCACCACCAGTTCGTGGACGACGTGGAGAAGGATCCCTACCCGGTGCGGAAGGGCTTCTGGTACGCCCACTGGTTGTGGGTGATGGAGGCCACGGAGCGGCCCCTGGAAGGCGTCGGCGATCTGCAGAAGGACCCCCTCATCCTCTGGCAGCACCGGTGGCACTTCCTCATCGGCGCGGCGGTGGCGCTGCTGCCGGTCCTCGCCGCGGGCCTCTGGACCGGCAACCTGGCGGGCATGCTCGTCATCGGCCTGCTGGCGCGCATCGTGGCCACCCACCACAGCACCTTCCTCATCAACTCCGCCGCCCACTGGTGGGGCAGCCAGCCCTTCACCGACGCCAACAGCGCCCGGGACAACGCGCTGCTCGCGCCCTTCACCTTCGGCGAGGGGTACCACAACTACCACCACATGTGGCAGTGGGACTACCGCAACGGACCCCGCTGGTACCAGTGGGATCCCGCCAAATGGCTCATCGCCGCCCTCGCCTGGACCCGCCTCGCCCGGGGCCTGCGCCGGGTGCCGGACACGGTGGTGCAGCGGGCCCGGGTGGCCATGGAGGCCCGCCGCCTGGAAGCGCGCCTCGCCGCCGACGCGGTGACCCTGCGCAGCACGCTGGAAGCCGCCCGGGCCCGGGTGGACCGGGCGCTGGCCGCCTTCCAGGCCCGCCGGGACGCCTGGCAGGCCACCCAGGCCGGCTGGCGGGCCCGGGGCCGCGCCAAGGCCGTGGACTGGCGCGCCGCCC
>JBGAST010000018.1:0-68514 GCA_044229575.1 Holophagaceae bacterium
TCGGCCCGGGCCTGGTCCACCGACACGCCGGCGCGGAGGCGGCCGTAGGCGATCATGAAGTTCATGTTCCGGTTGGTCCGCTCCTCCTCCCGGAGCTTGTGGGGCACGAAGGCTTCGCGGCCGCTGACGGCGAAGTCGCCGGGCAGGACGCCCACCACCGCATGGCTCACCCCGTTCAGGCGGACCTCCCGGCCCAGAAGGCCGGGATCGCCGCCGAAGGCCCGGCGCCACAGGCCCTCCCCGAGCACCACCACCGGCGCGCCCACGGGATCGCTGGGCAGGAGGGTGCGCCCGAGGAGGGGCCGGGTTTCGAAGACCCGGAAGAAGTCCTCGGAAACCGAGCCCACCATGACCCGCTGGGGCGTCTCCAGGCCCCCGAGGTTCATGGCTTGGTTGTCGAGGCCCGCCAGGGCCTCGAAGGTGCGGTTGCGGGCGGCCCAGTCGTGCAGCCGGGGCCAGGACAGGGAGGAGGTCCAGCCCGGATTGGCGGCCACGGTGCCCCAGACCGCCACGACGCGCTCCGGATTCCGGAAGGGCAGGGGCGTCAGCACCATGGTGTGCAGCAGGCTGAACACCGCCGTGTTCGCTCCGATGCCCAGGGCCAGCGCCACCAGGGCGGCGGCGGTGAAGCCCTTGGCCCGGAGCAGGGCGCGGAAGGCGTGGCGGAGGTCGTGGAGGAAGGCGGACATGGCAGATCCCCTAGCGGTGCAGGACGGCCGGCACGGCCCGTCCGTTCAGGCCACTCTGGCTCTCCTCCACCACGCGGCCGTCGAAGAGCTGCACGGTGCGGTCGGCGAAGTTGGCGAAGCGGGGGTCGTGGGTGACCATGCAGATGGTGGAGCCGCGGCGGTGGAGCTCCTTGAGCAGGTCCATGACGGCGTCGCCGTTGGTGCTGTCCAGGTTGCCCGTGGGCTCGTCCGCCAGGAGGATGGTGGGGCGCCCGGCCACGGCCCGGGCCACGGCGACGCGCTGCTGCTGGCCGCCGCTGAGCTGGGCCGGAAGGTGCTTGGCCCGGTGCACCATGCCCACTTCCTCGAGGGCGAGCATCACCCGGGTGCGCCGCTCCCCGCTGGGCAGCCCGCGGTACACGAGGGGCAGTTCGACGTTCTCGAAGACCGTGAGGTCGCCGATGAGGTTGAAGCTCTGGAAGATGAAGCCGATCTCCCGGTTCCGGATGCGCGCCCGGTCGGCGAGGTTCAGGCGCGCCACGGGCTTGCCGCTCAGCTCGTAGAGGCCGTGGCTGGGGGCGTCCAGGAGGCCGAGGATGGCCAGCAGGGTGGACTTGCCGCACCCGGAGGGCCCGGCGATGGAAAGGAACTCCCCTTCGCGGATCTCCAGGTGGATGTCGGCGAGGGCGTGGGTCTCCACCTCGTCGGTGGTGAAGACCTTTTTGATGCCTTCGAGGCGGATGATGGGGCTGGTGGTCATGGGGGCTCCGGGAAGGGGCGCGGGCGGCGGGTTCGGGGCTACTTGATGCGGATGCGGTCCTGGCCGTCGTAGGGGGAGGTGTCCGAAAGGACCACCCGGTCGCCGGGCTGGAGGCCGTCGAGAATCTCGATGGTGCTGACGGAGCCGCGGCCGAAGCGGACCTTCACCCGGGTGGCTTCGGAGCCGTCGGCGCTGAGCCTGAAGAGGGTCGCGGCGCCGTGGGATTGGGCCTGGACGGGACGGCCCACGAAAAGGCCGTTGTCGGCCCGGTCCAGCTCGATGATGCCTTCGACGCTGAGGTCGGGCCGGGCGCCCTTGGGGAGCGCGCCGTCGAGGCTGACATCCACGGTGACGGTGCCGTTCTGCACCGCGGGATCGATGCGCAGGACCCGGCCCTCCACGAGGCCATTGCGGGTGTCGACGCTCACCTTCTGGCCGGCGAGGAGGTCCTTGGCCTGGGTCTCGCTCACCTTGAGCTCGGCCTTCAGGGGGAGGGCCTTGGCCACCTTCGCCAGGGTGGCGCCGGAGGCGAGCTGCTGGCCCACCTGCAGGGGCACCTGCTGGAGGATGCCCGCCATGCCCGGACGCACCCTGAGGGCCGCCACCTGGGCCTGCTTGAGGGCCGCCTGGGCCCGGGCCTGCTCCATGGCCGCCCGGGCCGGGGAGGAGCGGCCCCCCTTGCCTTCGTAGAGATCGAGCCGGGCCTGGTCCATGGCATAGCGGGACTGGGCCTCCTCGAGGCGCACCTGGGCCTTGAGGATGTCGCTTTCGGACAGCAGGCCTTCCTGGCGCAGCCGCTCCCCGGCCCGCATCCCGGCCTGGGCCTCCTGGAGCGCGGCCCGGGCGCTGGCGGCGGAGCCCTTCTGGTTCAGGTAGCTGAGCTCGTACTCGGACTCGGCCTTGCGCAGGGCCCAGGTGGCATCCTCCGCGGCCTGCTGGAGCTCGGGACTGGAAAGCTCGGCGATGACGCTGTCCTCCTTCACTTCGGTGCCGGCCAGCAGCAGGACGCGCTCCACCTTGCAGCCGGTGGTGGCCGTGAGGATGCGGACCTCCACGGGCACGAGCGTCCCCGTTCCGCGCACCTGGAAGACCATGGGACCCCGCTTCACCTCGTCGATGAGGAGGCTCCCCCGCTCCACGGTCAGGGCCGCGGGCTTCAGCCGCGCCAGCCCGATGGTCAGGCCCAGGACGCCGAGCCCCGCGATGCCGTAGGCCACGTAGCGGTGGCGTTTCGGCCGAGGTTCGCGCGGCACGTCCATGGGGGCTCCGGAAAGATCCACGGCTTCCATAGCGAGGGCCGTGCCATGTATACAAAGTTTGAAAAAGCTTGGGATCGCGTTCGAGAGCGAGGCCATCGGAAGGAGGCGGCGTCCCGGAAGGGGGATGGGGCCGTCCCGGATCCGGGACGCACGGAAGGTGCGGAACCGTTACCGCGCGTTCATGGACCGGCACCACAATGGGCGCATGAATCCCGACCTCCAGACCCTGCTCCCCGCACCCGCGGGGGAGTTCCTCGACCGCTTCCTCGCCCAGGCCGCGTCCGTCTTCGGCCCGGGCCTGCAGTCCGCCCTCCTGTTCGGAAGCGGCGCCGAAGGTCGCCTCCGCCCCACCAGCGACCTGAACCTGCTCCTGGTCGTGGAGCGCCTCGAGCTGGGCAAGGCCGCCGCCCTCCGGGAGATCCTGCGGGAGGGGCAGAGCGCGGTCCAGCTGCGGGTCCTCCTGCTGGAAGAGGCCGAACTGCCCGAGGCGGTGCTCGCCTTCCCCGAGAAGTTCGACGACCTGCGCCGGCGGCGGAAACTGCTCCTGGGCACCGATCCCATCGCCGCCCTCGCCATTCCGCCGGACGTCCTCCGGCAGCGCCTGCGGCAGGTGCTCCTCAACCTCGTCCTGCGCCTCCGGGAGGCCTACCTCCTGAAGAGCCTGAGGGAGGAACAGGCGGCCCGGGTGCTCGCCGAGTCCGCCGGCCCGCTGCGGGCGGTCTCGGCCTCCCTGCTGGGCCTGGAGGGCCGGGACCTCCATCCCAAGGAGGCCCTGAGGGCGCTGGTGGCCGAGCTGGCCTGGGAGGACGGGGAGGGGCTCCTGGCCGCCATCTCGACGGCGCGGGAGGCGGGGCACCTCGCCCCCGGCGAGGCTCCGCGCCGGCTCCTGGCGCTCATCGGCCTGGCCTCGGCCCTGCGCGGAAGGCTGGAGGGCCCTGCATGAACCCCCTCGACCTCCGGGGCCCCGAATTCCTCGCATTCTACCTGGTCTTCGGCGGCGCGGTCCTCCTGGGCCTCCACCTCTGGGGGCGGGCCGTGGAATCCTCCGCCTTGGCCCCGCGCATCGATCTCTCGGATCCCTATCTCATCGCCTATCTCCAGGGGGGCAGTTCCGAGGCGCTGAAGGTGGGTGTCATCTCCCTCCTCGACCGGGGGCTCCTGGTGGAGGCGGAGGGCGGCATCCGGAGCTCCGATCCCCAGGCCCCGGAGCGCGCGGCCCGGCCCTTCGAGAAGGCCATCCTGCGCTACTTCGAGCACGCAAGGCCCGCCCACGAGATCTTCGAATACGGCGAGGGCGCCTTCCGGGGCACGGGCTACCTCGCCGACCTGGAAGCCCTGCGGCTGGTTCCCGACGAAGGCCAGTCCCGGGCGCGGACCCTGCGTCTCCTCGCCGGCCTCGGCTGCCTCTGGGGCCTCGCCCTGCTCAAGATCGGCGTCGCCCTCAGCCGGGGCCACGCCAACGTCCTCTTCCTCGTGGTCCTGGCGGGGCTCTTCGGCGTCCTGGCCCGGGGCGTGGTGAAGCGGCGCCTCACGGCCCTGGGCCGCAGCGTGCTCGAGGATCTGCGCCTGCTCTACCGCGACCTGCCCCAGCGGGCCGCCTTCATCCAGCCCGGGGGAGGGAGCACGGAGGCCGTGATGCTGGCGGCGGTCTTCGGGGCCGCGGCGCTGCCCGCCCTGCACTTCCCCTTCGTGAAGCGCCACTTCCCCCGGACGGGGAAGGCCGGCTCCGGCTGGTCCCTGAATGCGAGTTCCTGCGGCGCCTCCTGCGGCACCTCCAGCGGTTCGTCCTGCGGCTCGAGCTGTGGCGGGGGCGGCTGCGGCGGCGGTTGCGGCGGGTGCGGGTCGTGAGGGACCGGGTCGGCCTGGGCTGGCGTCCCTGCCTGGCGGCGGGGATCCTGGCGAACCTGGACCGCATCGACGTGCTTGAGGTGATCGCCGACGACCACTTCAGGGCCCCGGCGAGGGCCTTGCGCGCCCTGCGCACCCTTGGCGCCCAGCGCCCCCTGCTCCTGCATGGCGTGGGGCTCGGCTTGGCCAGCGCGCATCCCGTGGAGCCCCGGCGGGCCGAGGCGCTGGCGCGGCTCTGCGGCGCGGTGGAGCCGGAGTCGTGGAGCGAGCACCTGGCCTTCGTCCGGGCGGGTGGACGGGAGATCGGACACCTCGCGGCGCCGCCCAGGACCGCCGCCACCGTGGACGGCGCCTGCCGCAACCTGGAAGTGCTGCGGCGCGTGGTCGGTTCCCTGCCCGCCCTGGAGAACGTCGCGACCCTGGTGGAGCCGCCGGCCAGCACCCTGGGCGAGCCCGCCTGGATCTCCGCCATCGCGGGGCGCAGCGGGTGCCACCTGCTCCTCGATCTTCACAACCTCTACGCCAACGCCATGAACTTCGGACCCTCCCCCCAGGCCTTCCTGGACGCCCTGCCCCTGGCCCGGGTGCGGTCCGTCCACCTCGCCGGGGGAAGGGCGATCCGCACGCGGAGGGGCGGGATCCGCATCCTGGACGACCATCTCCACGCCACGCCGCCGGAGGTCTTCGCCCTCCTGGAGGACGTTGCGGCCCGCTGCCCCCAGCCCCTGACCGTGCTCCTGGAGCGGGACGGCGACTATCCCGCCATGGCGGAGCTGCTGGGGGAGCTGGACGCCGCGCGCTCGGCCCTGGCCGCGGGACGCCGGCGGACTGCCGCATGAGCGCCGCGGCCCTGGAAAGCCTCCTGGCGCGGATCTACACGGACGACGCCTTCCGCAGGACCTTCCTGGCGGATCCGGTGGGAGTGGCCCTGGGCGCCGGCTGCGACGGCGAGGAGGCCGCGCGCCTGGGCGCGGTGGATCGCGAAGGGCTGGAGCTGGCGGCCGAGAGCTTCCGCCGCAAGCGGCAGGGCCGGGGCCCCGCCGCTGACTCCCGGTAGCCGGTGAAGGGGTGCGGGCAGCGGTGGTAGGCTCATCCTCCCCATGCGTCCCGGAGGTTCCATGAAGAGCGCCGTCATCGTCGAAGCCAAGCGCACGCCCATCGGCCGGGCCATCAAGGGGGCCACCGCGGCGACAAGGCCGGAGACCCTCGGCGCCTTCGTCCTCGAGGCGATCAAGCCCCTCCTGGCCGACTGGTCCGCCCTTGAGGACGTGCTCGTGGGCTGCGCCATGCCCGAGGGCGAGCAGGGCATGAACCTGGCGCGGCTCGTGGCCTTCCGGGCGGGCCTGCCCATCACGTCGGCGGCGACGACGGTGAACCGCTTCTGCGGTTCCAGCCAGGAGACGGTGCTCATGGCCTCAAGGGCCATCGCGGTGGGCGCCGGGACCCTGTTCCTCGCCGGGGGCATCGAATCCATGTCCAAGGTGCCCATGGGCGGATTCAATCCGAGCCTCGACCCCTGGCTCGCCGCCAACTTCCCCGAAGCCTACTGCTCCATGGGCATCACGGCGGAGAACCTGGCCAAGGACTACGGCATCTCGCGCAAGGAGCAGGACCAGTTCGCTTTTAATTCGCACCAGAAGGGCGCCCAGGCCTGGGCGGACGGCAAGTACGCCAGGGAGACCGTGTCCTTCACCACCAAGGGGCTGGATGGCAAGGAGGTGCGGGTGGACCGGGACGAATGCGTCCGCGCCGATACGAACCTCGACAAGCTCGCCGAGCTGAAGCCCGTCTTCCTCCAGGACGGCAGCGTCACCGCCGGCAACAGCTCGCCCCTCACGGACGGCGCCGCCTTCCTCCTCGTCATGGAGGAGGAGGCCGCCAAGGCCGCCGGCCTCAAGGCCCGGGCGCGCATCCTCGGCGGCGCCGTGGCCGGCGTGGCCCCGGACCGCATGGGCCTCGGGCCCGTGCCCGCCACGAAGAAGATCCTCGCCCGGCTTGGCCTCACCATGGATCAGCTGGACGCCGTGGAGCTGAACGAGGCCTTCGCCGCCCAGTCCCTCGCCGTGATCCGGGAGGGCGGCTTCGATCCCGCCAAGGTGAACGGCTGGGGCGGCGCCATCGCCATCGGGCACCCCTTGGGCTGCTCCGGCGCGCGGATCCTGACGACCCTGCTGCACCGCCTGGAGGACGGCGGCGGGAGGTACGGCCTCGCCACCATGTGCATCGGCGGCGGCCAGGGCATCGCCACGGTCCTCGAGAAGCTGTGAGGCCCGCCATGACCCTCGACATCCGAAAGGTCGGCGTGCTGGGCTCCGGCGTCATGGGCTCGGGCATCGCCGCCCACGTGGCCTCCGCGGGCTGCACGGTGGAACTCCTCGACATCGTCATCGACGAGGCGAATCCCGACAAGCTGGCGGAGGGCGCCCTGGCGGGGTTGGCGAAGTCCAAGCCCGCCCTGATGATGCATCCGTCCTTCCTCAAGAAGATCCGCACCGGCAACCTGCGGGACCACCTGGACCGCCTCGCGGACTGCGACTGGGTGGTGGAGGTGGTGAAGGAGGACCTGAAGATCAAGCAGGACCTCTACGGCCGCCTCGAATCCCACCTGAAGCCCGGCGCGTGGATCAGCTCCAACACGTCGGGCATCCCCCTGAAGATGCTGGTGGAGGGCCGCTCGGAAGGCTTCCAGCAGCGCTTCGTCATCACCCACTTCTTCAACCCCGTGCGCTACCTGCGCCTCCTGGAGTTCGTGAAGGGCGACGCGGTGCCCGAGGCCGAGGCCGCGGACTTCCGCGCCTGGCTGGAGGAGAAGCTGGGCAAGGAGGTGGTGCCGGCCTACGACTCGCCCACCTTCATCGGCAACCGCATCGGCATCCACGGGATCATGTCCGTGCTGCACCTGGCCTTGGCGGAGAAGATCCCCTTCGAGGTCATCGACTCCGTGCTCGGCGAGGCCGCAGCAAGGGCCAAGAGCGCGTCCTTCCGCACCGCGGACCTGGCGGGCATCGACATCATGGCGGCCACGGCGAAGAACGTGTACGAGCTCTGCCCCAACGACGAGGTGCGGGACGTCTTCCAGTTCCCGGAGCTGCTCCAGTGGATGCTGGACAACAAGATCCTGGGCAACAAGACCAAGGGCGGCTTCTTCAAGAAGGACAAGGGCGAGGGCGGCAAGAAGCTCTTCCTGGCCCTGGATCCTGAGACCAAGGCCTACCGGCCCCAGGAGAAGAAGGACTGGCCACTCCTGAAAGAGCTGAAGGGCGTGGACGACCCCGCGGAGCGAGTGAGGACCCTCCTCACCAGCGACAGCGAGGCGGGCCGCCTGGCCTGGCGCTGCGTGGCGGACAACCTCACCTACGCGGTGAACCGCCTGGGGGAGGTCACGGACCTGCCCCTCAACGTTGACAACGCCATTAAGAACGGCTTCGCCTTCGAGCTGGGCCCCTTCGAGCTCTGGGACACCCTGGGCGTCTCGAGGGTCGTGGCCCGCATGGACTTCGAGCAGCGGAAGGTTCCCGATCTTGTGCGCCGCATGCTCGCCAAGGGCCTCGAAGGCTTCTACCGCTGGCAGCACGGCGTGCCCACGGCCCAGCTGGATCCGAAGACCCTCGAGTACGTCCCCATCCTCGAGGACAAGAACGTCATCATCCTCAAACGCGAGGTGGGCCGGGGGAAGGTCATCGCCGAGAACAGCTCCGCCCAGCTCATCGACCTGGGCGACGACGTGGCCTGCCTCCAGTTCCGCACCAAGATGAACGCCCTGGACGACGGCATCGTGATGCTCATGGAGGACACGGTCCAGAAGCACATTCCCGGGCGCTTCAGGGGCCTGGTGGTGGGCAACCAGGGGAAGGTCTTCAGCGCCGGCGCCAACCTCGTCTTCGTGGTGAACGCCGCCAAGGAGAAGCAGTTCGACCTCATCGAGGAGGCCTCGAGGCGATTGCAGTACGCGGCCCGGGCCCTCACCTACGCGCCCTTCCCGACCGTCGCGGCGCCCTTCCAGCTCGTCCTGGGGGGCGGCTGCGAGATCACCCTGGCCTGCCAGCGGGCGGTGGGTTCCGCCGAGACCTACATGGGCCTGGTGGAAGTGGGCGTGGGCGTCATCCCCGCCGGCGGCGGCTGCCTGCAGATGCTGCTGCGGATGGAGGAGGCCATGAAGGCCAAGGGCGAGCTGGGCCCCATGCCCAAGATCAAGGCCGCCTTCCAGTTCATCGGCACCGCCAACGTGAACACCAGCTTCGACGAGGCCCGAGCCAACGGCTACTTCCGCCGCAGCGACGTGCGGGTCATGAACAGCGCCCACCTCCTCGCCGCCGCCAAGGCCGAAGTGCTGAAGATGGCCGCGGACTTCAAGCCCGTCGAACCACGGACCTTCAGGCTCCCGGGATTGGGTGGCGTCGAAGCCTTGAAAAGCGCCGTCCGGGATTTCCAGCTCCAGGGCCTCGCCTCCGAGCACGACGCCATCATCATGGGCGAGCTCGCCCACATCCTCTGCGGCGGCGACGTGAGCCCCGTCCAGGACGTCACCGAGGAACGCATCCTCGAGCTGGAGCGCCAAGCCTTCGCCCGGCTCTGCGGATACGAGAAGACCCAGGCCCGGATGGACTCCATCCTCACCAAGGGCAAGCCCCTGCGGAACTGAGACGGGTAGGATCGAGGCATGCTCCGATCCCTCCCGGCCCTCGTGCTCGCGGCGGCCCCCCTCGCCGCCCAGGACTTCCAGCTCCCGCCCTACCTCCCCATCCCCGACGGGATGGAGCTGAAGCCCGAAGGCCAGGAGACCTGGCGCTTCGACAAGGAGCTCTTCGACGTCCGCAACGTCCAGACCGGCGCCTGGCTGAAAGTCCCCATCCAGGGCATGACCTCCCGCTTCCTGTTGCGCCCCGCGGGAGGGCAGAAGCTGGGCCTGCTCCTGCTTCAGCAGCGGGTGCAGGAGGCCCTGGCGGCGGCGGGCTGGACCTGGGAATGGAAGGAGCGCGGCATCGCCAAGTACGCCGTCAACGGCCGGGAGGCCTGGGTCAGCGTGAAGGCCGGGGGCAGCGGGGAACTGAAGGTCGCGGTGGTGGAAAAGGCCGAGCCGCCGACCCTGACCCTCCGGGCGCCGGGGGCGGAGGTTGAGCCCATCAATGAGAAGGCGGATTTCCCCTACGTGCTGCCCTCGGTGAAGGGCCGCCTGCTGCGCAGCCTCCAGGTCACCAATCCCGAGCCCGTGCGCCTCGCCGACGGGACCGAGACCCTGGCCACCCTCACCATGGTGGAGAAGCAGTACGAGCTGGAGCGGCCGGTGTCGAACCACGAGTTCCTCACGGTCATGCAGGCCGCCCTCAAGGCCGCGGGCTGGACCATCGAGGGCACCACGCCAGGCCCCGACGCCGTGGTGCAGGCCGTGTACCTGCAGAAGGGCCGGGACCTCCGCGCCACCCTGCGGAACCTCCGGACCACCCAGTCCCTCGCCGTCACGGACGTGGGGGCCCAGCTGCCGAAACCGAAACCGGACGAGGTGAAGAAATGAAAGCGCTGCGCTTTGAATCCTTCGGGGAACCCGTCCAGGCTCTGAGCCTCCAGGAAGTCCCGGATCCGCAGCCGGGTCCTGGCGAGGTGCGCCTCCGGATGAGCCTGCGCCCCATCAATCCCTCGGACCTGCTCCAGGTGCAGGGCGTGTACGGCCGCCGCCCCGATCTGCCCGCCACCGCCGGGCTCGAAGGCCTCGGCACCGTGGACGCCCTCGGCGAAGGCGTGGAAGGTTTCGAGCTCGGCCAGCGCGCCGTGCCCCTCGGGGCCCAGGGCACCTGGGCGGAGCTGCTGGTGACCCCGGCGGAGAACCTGGTGGCCATTCCCGCGGGCCTCTCCGACGAGGCGGCCTGCCAGGTCATCGTCAATCCCCTCACGGCCTGGCTCATGTGCCTGGTGGACCTGAAACTGGGACCCGGCGATTGGCTGGTACAGACCGCCAGCGGCTCCGCGGTGGGCCGCTGCATCCTGCAGATCGCCCTCATCAAGGGCTTCAAGGTCCTGAGCCTGGTGCGGCGGGACGACCTGGCCCGGGAGCTGGAGGATCTGGGCGCGGGGCCCGCGCTGAACACCACGGACCCGCAGTGGGTGGACAAGGCCGCGGCCCTTCTTCCGAAGAACGGGGCCAAGGCGGCGGTGGACGCCGTGGGGGGCGTCCTGGGGGGCCAGGTGGCCCTGCTGCTCCAGCGCAGCGGCACTCTGCTGGTCTACGGCGCCCTCTCCATGGAGCCCCTGCAGATCCCCGGCGGCCAGCTCATCTTCAAGACTCTCACCCTCCGGGGCTTCTGGCTCACGGACTGGAAGCTGCGCACCCCCCTCGCCGAGCGCGACCGGATCCTCGGCGGACTGCTGGCGGAGATGGCCGCCGGGCGCGTGGGACCGCCGGTGGCGGCGGTCTTCCCCCTGGCGGAATTCGCCCGCGCCATCGCAAAGGTGGAATCCGCGGGCCGGGGCGGGAAGGTGCTGCTCTCGGGCTAACATCGAGGGATGACCTCCCGCACCGCCCTCAAGGATGAAGTCTTCCTCCGCATGGCCTTCGAGCTGAGTCGGCTGGGCACCTGCTGCCGGCTGAAGGTGGGCTCGGTGCTTCTGCGGGCCGACGGGGGCGTGGCCGCGGCGGGCTTCAATGGCGCCCTGCCCGGGATGCCCCACTGCACCCCGGAGACCTGCCACGAAGGGCGGCGCTGCCTCCACACCAGCCACGCCGAGGAGAACGCCCTGGGCTTCTGCGACGGTCCCGTGGCGGTGGCCTACGTCACCCACGAGCCCTGCCTCGCCTGCACCCGGGCCCTCGTCCGCCGCGGCGTCCGCCGGGTCGTCTTCGGCCATCCCTACCGCAGCATCGGCGACCAGGAGCGGGAGGAGCGGGACGCCATCCTGGGGCATTACGGCGTGAAGTGGGAGGCGCTGGAACTCGAAGGGAACTAGGCTCTCCTCAGCACATGAACCGATCATGGGTCACCCTGTGCGAATACAGCCAAGATCTATTCCTAAGAGGATCAGTTACCGATTGAGCATGGTTGATTAGGAAGCCGCGATGGCCGTGGCTGGAGGAACCGCGATCTGGGAGTGGGGCATCGAGATGAAATTTGGAGAGCATGCTTTATTCCGAGGATGGATCACGGAGCAGGATTTGTCCGAGGCCCTTGCTTTGCAAAGCCAGGGGGCCGAAAGGATTGGGATGCTGCTCGTCCGGATGGGTGTCCTTTCCCGAAAACGCAGGCTTGAGATTCTGGCGATGCAAACCGGGCTCTCCTACATCGAGCGCCTTGGCTCGAACTTTCAATCCATGAAAACTGCATTCGGAGAACGAACTAAGGCATACATTTCAGAGGTTGGCTCGCAGCGGGTGCGATCGAGGCGTACCGGCAGGGGCCCCTTACCGATTCGATGCTTTCGTTCCATTAATAGGCTATCCAGGCGGAAGGTCATCGCGATCCCGGACCCCTGCGATGCCGAAACCATTCGTAACCTGAAGGTCTGGGCCCCCAGGTCCCGAATCGTCTTCTACGACTTTTCTCCGCAAGCGAGTGCACGAGCTTCCACGGTCCCGTTTGAACAAGCTGAAGGCGGGGTCTCGAGCCCGGTGGTGGACTGGCTGGATGAAGCTCTGGCAGAAGGTGTCCGCCATGGCGCTTCGGACCTCCACCTCGTGCGGGAGGCCGGGGTGATGAATCTCCGGTTCCGGATCCATGGGCGGTTCAGGTCTGGACCCGGGGTTCCTGCACCCATCCAGGAATCCCTGATTCCCAGGATCAAAGTCATGGCTGCCTTGGACATTGCAGAGGAACGGCTGCCGCAGGATGGGAGCTTTGAGCGACGCCTATCAGGATCGAAGCATGACTTCCGGGTGAGCGTTCTGCCCGGAGTCGAAGGGGAGGGCGTTGTCATCCGCATCCTCGGGGGGAGTCAGGTGACGGGCCAACTGGCCAGCAGTCTCGATGAAATCGGAATGCCGGAGAAATTACTCACAAGCCTCAGAGCCTGGGCCCAACGTCGCGCAGGGATCATCCTGATTACCGGGCCAACCGGCAGTGGAAAGACGACGACGTTGTACGCCTTGTTAAGCGAGTTCGATCGTTCCGAATTGAAGATCGTGACCTTGGAGGATCCTGTCGAGTACACCCTCGAGGGGGCCCATCAGATCCAGGTAAACCCGGAAATCGGCTTGACCTTTGCTCAAGGGCTGAGAGCGATTCTTCGCCACGATCCCGATGTGATTCTGGTTGGCGAGATCCGGGATAAGGAAACGGCGGAGATAGCCCTCCGTGCGAGCCTTACGGGCCACCTGGTCCTGGCGACCCTTCATACCAACAGCGCTGTGGGTGCGTTTACGCGGCTGGCTGACATGGGCATACCTGTATACCTGATCGCCGATGCGGTCTTGGGAGTGCTGGCGCAGCGGCTGGTTGGACGGGTCTGCAGAGAATGCGGCGGGGCGGATGCCGAATGCCGCTCATGTCGCGGATCAGGTATCGATGGACGGGTCGCGATTTTTGAAGGCGGCCCCGCGGATCCCCTGAAGGAATTGATCCGGGCTCAAGCGCCGGAGCAGGAAATGAAGGATGTGCTGCTCGGTTCCGGATTCCCGACCCTCACTTCCGATGGGCAGCGAAAGGTCTCGGATGGACTCATCCCTGAACGTGAACTGCACGCCTTGGGTCTGGCGGAGCTGGAATGATCTCGGTGACGGTTCTCGAACGGGGGTTGGCGCGCCGCGTACTCATCCAGGATGACCGACTGGATGCCTTTCGCGAGGAAGTTCAGGCCCACGGCGGACAGATCCTGACTGTGGAAGTCCAGGGCCGGCGCCGGGGAGGTCGAACTCGAACGCCCGCAGCAAGCGCTTGGGTTCCATGGTTTTCCGCCCTGGCGCGAACGCTGAAGGGGCGCGTCCCACTCGACCGTGCCCTGGACCTCCTGGCCGATGCCTCTCCATCTCCGGAAGGTGTGAAATCCTTGGAGAATGCGGTCACCTCCGGGCAGAGGTTCAGCGATGCGGTAGCAACCTGTTTGCAAGGGATCCCTTCTCTGGTTCCCGCACTCCTCAGAGCCGGGGAATCCGCCGGTGACTTGGCGAGAGGTGTTTCCCTCGCCCACCAGTCCATGAGCGCCCAACTCGCTTTCCAACGTGAGCTGAAATCCAAACTCGCCTATCCATTGGTGGTAGTTTCTTCCTCCGCGCTCGCGTTGCTGGTCCTGATGGTCAAGGTGTTCCCTGCGATGAGCGGGATGTGGCTCAATCTGGGGAAACCCCTCCCGCCCAGGTTGGAGGCGATCCGTTTGTTGGGTTGGCTCGCTATCCTCGCCTTGGTTGGCATCGCAATCGGCATGGCCTGGTTGATGTCTGGCAGTGAACAAGCCCAGCGCCTGCCCGGATTTCGGGCTCTCGGGAGGCACAAGGCGCGCAGCGAAGCCTGGTCCGCGCTCGCCATGGCCTTGGGCGGGGGGGTCCCCCTTCTCGAGGCCCTGGACATGTTGGGGACGCGCTGGGGTGCCGCTGCCATGAAACAGGCCGTTCAGCAGGGCGCCCGGCCGGAAGAAGCCCTCAGCGGCTGGGTCGATGATGCTCCCGGGCAGAGGGCCGTGTTGATCGCAAGTCTTCGGGTGGGAGATCTTGCAGCCGGTGCCCAGGGGGTTGCCGAGGGTTACCAGGAGCTCCTGGAACAGGATCTGCGAAACCTGCAGCGCTGGCTTGAACCCGTGATCCTGGTCCTGCTTGGCAGTATCCTGATGGCCCTGGCCTGGGGCTTGTTCTCGGTCATGGGAGAGATGGAGAAAGGCCTTGTCAGCTGACGGTACGAAATCTAGGGGATTCACACTGCTTGAGCTGGTGGTTGTGCTGGTCATCCTCGGGACGCTCGCCGCGCTGGTCGGCCCCCGCCTTGTGGGGCACTCCACAGAAGCCCGCATCACCGCCGCCAAGACTCAGATTGAACTGCTCCGCCAAGGTCTGGAGACCTTCCGCATGCACGTCGGACGCTATCCCACGTCCCAGGAAGGCCTCGAGGCGCTGCAGACGACTCCAGCGAACCTGTCCTCGTGGCGGGGCCCTTACCTGTCCAGAGGCGTCCCGAAGGATCCATGGGGTAGGAATTACACCTACAAATCACCCGGCGACCTGAATCGAGAGTTCGAAATTGTGAGCCTGGGAGCCGACGGCCAGCCTGGTGGCGCCGGCGAGGCGGCTGACATTGTCAGCTGGTAGGCTGGGCGGTTCCCGCGCCTCGGGGTTCTCCATTCTGGAGGCGCTGATCGCCCTTACGGTGACCGGCCTGGTTGCCACGGCCTTGTTGCTGGCCCTCTCGCAAGGGAGGAGAGACTCGCTGCTGGCCCGCGAGTGGGGGACGGAGGAGGAACGCGCGACGACCTTGCTGATGGAGCGGTTGAATTCCTGGGAGTCCTTGCGTTCAGATCAGGCCCGCCGCTCCTTCGCATCCCAGACTGGAGACGACACCTTGTTGGGTCGATGGGAATGGCGCCTGGAGGTATCTGAACCCGCGGAAGGAAGGCCTATCTCGCTTCACCGGGTTCAATTGAGATGGCATCGTCAAGAGAAGGTTCGGACTGTGGAGACCCATGCGGCGCTTCGGACGAGCTATTGAATGCAGACCGAATCAGGCTGGTCAGGGTGGATTCACCTTGCTCGAACTGGTCCTTGCTCTCTTCTGTTCCGCCGTCGTGGTAGGGCTCATCACGACCGTGTGGATCCAGGTCATCCGGACCGGGCAGGAGGCCTCCCTGGAGTCGGCCGCATCCCTCCGCCAGGAATCCGATCGGAGAATCCTGCGGGAATGGCTGGAGGGACTCCTCTGGTCTTCCACGTCGAATCTTGAGAGCGGGGCCATGACTTGGCGCTCTGGTACCAATGCCTTGGAGGGTTGGGGCCGCCGAGGGAAGGGCAGATCCCCTGGCCCCTACCGGTGGTATCTGGCCCAGGAGCCTACTCACGGATGGAGGATCGAGTGGCGTGAGGTTCAAGATGGCTTGCGTACGGAAGCCTCTACGGCTCAAGTCCTCCCGGAAATCAGCCATTTGAGCCTGGACCTGCTTCAGGGAAAGCTGGATCAGCAGGGAGAACAGGTCCGGTGGGTCACGCTTGAACAATGGGAGCGAGACCGGCCGTTCCAGCCCATGGGATTCCGGCTGCGCGTTCGGTGGCACCGAAAGCAAACGGACGAAGACATCCTGAGGATGCTGTGAGCGTGCGGAACCGGGGATTCGTCGCCTTGCACGCCATCGTCACCTTGACTTTGCTCATGGCCATCGTCGCACTCGTGCTCGTTCGCTGGGGGAACGATATCCAGAGGCATCGCAGGGTCGGCGGTTTGGCTGTCGCGAATCGGGCGGCCCACGAAGTGATCCAGCGGGAGTTGTTCAAGGAGTTCCTCAGAGCTCCGCGCCTATGGAGTCCACCCATGGCGGGGACGGCAGAGGTGCAGGGCGTCCACCTGACCTGGACGCGTCGCCCGGTCGATTCCCGATTCCGGGCAGGAGCGCGCCCCTGGAGTCCTGAGATGAATGGGGCCTGGGAACGGCTCGGCGCAAAGCCGGATCGACTGGCCTTCTGGTCAGCATGGATGGAACGGCGGTTCACCGAGCGCGACCCGAACCTCGGCTTTCGTGGCGACATCGTCACGGACCCGGGTTTCCTGAAGGAGATTTTCAATGATTCAGGACTCGCCACCCGGTGGGGTGGTCCCGAAGGGCTCTGGACGATGGAAGAGGCTGGCGCCCTGGTGCGGCCCAATCTTCTGGGCGCAGACCCTCAGGTAGCCTCAGCGCTGACGGGTGTTTCACGCGAGAGGATCCAGGAATTCGCCAAGTTCACCCAGGGTGGCCTGGTGGACGCGACGGCCGCCCAGACTTTCTGGAATTTCTCGGAGTGGCAGGCCATCCAGTCATGGATGGCTGTGCGGCCCTTCTCTGAATCGATCTGGGTGGTGGAAGCGCGGGTACCCAACCTGAAGGACCCCATCATCACCCGTTGGCGCAGTGGAGCCGACGAGACCCTGCCTGGCAACCCGGTGTTCAAGGTCAGACCCATGAACGAGGAGGTCTGGTGATGGTCTCTCCGATCCATCTCCGGATCACGGACGGTCTGACTCCTGAAGCCATCGAGGCGGTCCGGAAGAGGTCAACCGCTCCGGTGATCGTCGAAATCCCCGGGGCATGGTGCTTCCGAATCCGCAGGCCGCCCCCCCCCACAGGCTGGAAACCCAAACTCAGGCAAGAGTTGAAAGATTCGCTCCTGCCTCAACCCCTCACCGAGCTGTACTGGGATGAGCTGATCGAGGAGGACGGCACCTGGTCCCTCTTTGCCGTGCCAAGGCTACGTTTGGAAAGCCGGCTTGGTCCGGTTCGTGATGTACTCTGGCGTCGGGGTCGGAAAGTCCGAGTTGTTCCTCAAGGAGACGGGCCGCCTACAGGAGGGATGGCGGCCTTCCCGAATCTGGCACCACCGGAATTCCGGGCCCGACGTGTTCCCTGGGTACAGATGCGCCGCTGGGCACGTAGACTCGCGCCGGTCCTGACCTTGATCCTCGTCTCCGCTGGCCTGGCAATGTTCCTGGCGCCGCGGTGGAACCGGCTGAACCGGGACTGGCAGACCATGGAGGTGAGCTACCTTCAGACCTGGAACGAACTCGAGCGGGAGCGACGCTTCGGAGCGGCCATCCATGGCGTGCAGCATGGCGGATCCGGACTGGATTCCTTCTGGGTGAGGGATCTCGACGCTCTCACGCGGCTGCTGCCCGAGGACGCGCATCTGATCTCCATCCGGTGGCAGCCGGACGAGACCCAGATCGACCTCGTGACCCCGACACCCGAACTCGTTCGCGAAGCCCTGGAGGCATCGCCCGAGTTCAGGGACGTGCGGTTCATCGGGAACCTGGAAAGAAGGGGCGAAAAATGCAGGCTGCTGCTTCAGTTCCGATCGGATGGCCGGCCATGAATCCACGGAACCGTCGGGCCCTCTGGCTGCTGGGCCTGTGGCTGGCAGGCTTGGCTCTCTACCTTGGTGGACAACGAGCTTGGCAATTCCACCGGCGCTGGCGGTGGATCCGAGAGCGTATTCACCAATGCGGTATTCAGCGGAAGCTCATGGAGGCAGAGACATTGCGTCTCCGGCGGGAACGGGAAGCCCACGCCGTCGCGATGCCACGGGTCTTCGTTGACCTCAACGAGGACCAGGTCCGATTGAAGGGTCAGGGCGCGATGCTGGCGGCCTGTGAAGCCGCCAAGCTGAAGGGCGTCAAACTCCGGAACGAGCCCGGCAGCGATATCCCTGGCTTCCGGAATTTCCGCTGGAGCCTGGAGGGCGAGGGATCGCTGTCGCAGTGGGTGGAGGCCATGGAAAAGATCGAATCCTCCACCCCTCTCATGACCATCGGAGCCATCCGCTTTGAAGCCGTGGGGGATCCATGGGGCGCTGGCATCCCTGGGGTTTCCGAGGGTCCGATGATCAAGGGAACGGTGCTATGCTCGTGGTTCACGTACGTGGGCGTCAATGGTCCGTTGGGAACAGGCAGCGATGTGGGTGTTGGGACCCCTGGCTCTGCAAAGCCAGGAGGTGGTTCCCCTTAGCCCGCCGGACCTGAAACCCGAGAATGCCCTGACCCGGATCAAGCAGCGCAACCTCTTCCTGATCGGTCGCGGTGCACCGTCCCTGGGCGGTAATTCAGCTCCAGCGCGAATCCTGCCAATGCCGGTCCTCGTCGGAACGGTCTTGAGCAGGACTGCCAGGGCCGCAATCCTTAGGCCGGCTGGGGGGACGGAATCCCTGCACCTGGCCGTCGGGGAGAAGTGTGGTGGATTCCTCCTGGTTGATATCGAGGTGGACAGGGTCGAGGTGGAAGTCCTCGCGACCGGCGAGAAGAGATGGTTGGGATTGGAACAGTCCCAGGAGGCCAAGGAGTCTGTCCAAGGTTCGGATTTCGAGCAATTGCTGAAGAAATCCGTGCCTTCACCCAAGGACCCGGCACGGCCCGAGGTCATTCGTTGAGCCTGTCCCTCCAGGCGCTTGCTGGCGTCCTCTGGCTCCTTCCGCTGCCAGGGCCGACCCATCAGAATCCGCCTCCCCCCAAAAGCCCACCGGCCGGGGCCGAAGCAGGCCGACCTGCGCCCGCACCCGCGGGATTGCCCGTGGCTCAGGCGCCGTCCACCCCCCCAAAGCCCGCCCCGGACCCCCTGAAACCTTCCTCCAAG
Organism: Holophagaceae bacterium; assembly: GCA_044229575.1. GTDB lineage: Bacteria > Acidobacteriota > Holophagae > Holophagales > Holophagaceae > JADJVL01. The sequence goes on from JBGAST010000018.1 coordinate 18,753, forward strand.
ACGGCGCTTTCGGGCACCCAGGACGGCCCGGTCGCCCCGCCCCCCAGGCCCAAGGTCAAACCCCTGGCCGGCGAACTCATCCCGAGACCCGGTGAGCATGAGGAAGTCGCCTTCAATTTCGCCAACGCGAAGCTGTACGACGTGATCCAGCAGATCGCCCGCATGGCGGGCATGAACTACACCATTGATCCCGCCGTGAAGGACGGGCCCGTCCGGCTCTTCATGAACGGCAAGCTGGAACGCAACAGCATCGAGGACGTCCTCGCCCTGGCCCTCAAGCTCAATGGGGTCGCCATGGTCCGGAACGGGGATTTCCTGGAGTTCTCGCCGGCGCCCTCGGGGAGCAGCAAGGCGGGCACGCCCCTGGTGTACGGCACCCAGCCCGTCGATGACGCCGGAGAGTCCATGGTGGTCACCCAGGTGATCCCACTCCAGTTCCTGGACGCGGAGGGCTTTTCAGGCTTCGCGAAGGAATTCATGTCCCAGGAAGGCCGCATCGCCCTGGACAAGGGGCGCAACCTCCTGGTGGCCGTGGACTACATGCAGAACCTGCGCCGGGTGCTCAACTTCGTCGATCTCCTGGACAAACAGCCCTTCGACCAGAAGCGGCTGGCCCTGTTCAGGTTGAAACACGCCTCGCCGGAACGCCTCCTGAAGGAGCTGGAACCCATCTTGAAGGCGGCCAACGTCCCCGTCGGTTCGGGGGCACTCCAGATCCTCCCGCTCCAGAGTCTGAACGCCCTGCTGGTGGTGACCCAGAACCAGGAATGGATCCCCGACATCAAGGGCTGGATCGACCGCTTCGATGAGAAGCCCAGAACCGAGGAAGGCGAACTCTATGTCCTCTCGCTCAAACACGCGAAAGCGGATGCACTCTATCCCATCCTGAGCCAGGTTCTGAGGCTCCAAGGCGGCCAGGCACCGGCGAGGTCCACGGCCGCCCTGCTGGCGAACCCCACCATGCCGGCGGCGCGCAGCTTCGGCCAGTCGGCCGTGGGCAGCTTTGCTCCCTCGCCCTTCCAGGGGACGGGCGGGGCCGCGGCGACCCCCCCTCTAGCCGCGGTGCCGTCCCCGGTGGCTCCAGGGACTTCCACAGCCGCCTCGGCGGTGGCGGCCGGCGTAGCCTCTGGCCCCCTCTCGGCCAATGCCACCATCATGGTGGACCCCGACAACAACGCCCTCGTGATCTTCGGTACCCAGCGGGACTATTCCCTCATCGAATCGGCAGTCGAGAAGCTGGACCTGCTCCCCCGGCAGGTCCTCATCGAAGCCACCATCCTGGATATCAGCATGACCGGGGAATTCGAACTCGGGATTTCGGGGTTCCTGAAGGAGCACTTCAATCCCGACGAAGTCAACGTCAATGAGGTGACGGATTCCAAATTCAAGCGGGATCTCAGGTTCGACCGGCCCACGTCGGATTCCGCCTTCACCCTGACCGGCGTTTTGGCCAGCCGGTTCGGGCTCCTGAAGGCCATCCTCTCAGCCAAGGACAGCAAGAAGAACACGAACGTCGTTTCCCAGCCGCGGCTCTGGGCTCTGGACAACCGGCCCGCGCGGCTCCTGGTGCAGGACCAGATCCCGATTCCAGTGAACACCTTCATCCCCGGAACGGGCACCGGCACGGGCAGCTCGGGCTACTCGGTCACGAATGCCCAGTACCTGGACACGGGCCTCAACCTCACCGTCACGCCTCACATCAACGGCAGTGGCGTGATCCGCATCGAGCTGCAGCAGGACATCAGCACTTCCCTGGGTTTCGAGACCCTGGGCAGCGGGGCCAACGCGATCCAGGCCCCCCGCATCTCTCGGCGGAGCCTTACCACGGAACTCATCGCGCCGGATGGGGCGACCATCGTGCTCGGTGGACTGATCCAGCAGGACAAGGGGGATCTGACCGTGGGGCTGCCCCTCATCAACCGCATTCCGATCCTCCGTCACCTCTTTTCCAGCCGGCGCCGGGTCAACTCGAAGTCCGAGCTCGTCATCCTCCTCACCCCGAAGATCGTCGCCGCCCCCGAGGATCTGGATCGCGTCACCCGCGAACTCAAGCAACGTGTTCAAAAAGTCTTGGAGAGAAACCAGTCATGGTACGACAGCCTGCTTCCCGTGAATCCGAAACCGCCGAAACTGCCGGAATGAGCCGGAACCCATGGCTCCTGGCGGGCCTCTGCCTGGCCGGGGGCCTGGGCGCGGGCTTCCTTGGCTCCCGGTTCGGGACCCGCCGCTCCGAAGTGGTCTTCGTGAAGACCTCGGAGGTGATGTCCCGCTACAAGGGCGCCATCAAGAGCCGGGAGACCTTCCAGAAGGAGACCGCGGCCTGGGAAGAGGAATCCAAGCAGCTGGACGGGAAGATGCGCGAGCTGGCGAAGACCTTGAAGCCCTCCGACGAGAAGGGCATGGAACAGGCGCGGCAGCTCCGCTCGCGCCTGCAGGCCCTGCGGGAGAAGGGGGCCCAGCGGGACCAGGAGCTGATGACGCCGGTGCTGGCGGAAGTCAACGCCGGGATCAAGAAGTTCGCCCAGAAGCGCGGCTACAAGCTGGTGGTGGGCACCTTGCAGGGGGGGGTCGTCCTCCACGGGGACGACAGCGTGGACGTCACCGAGGCCCTCATCGCGGAGCTCAACCAGTGAGGATTCGCGGCGCGCTCCGCGCGGGCGTCCTGGCTCTGCCCCTCCTTTTGGCCTGCGGTCCGAAGAGCGCGGGCGAGGCCTCCCGCCAGGTCCAGAAGGAGACGGAACTGGTGGAGGAGGGCGGCGTCAGCCCCTTCCTCGCGCGCCTTTCCTTCATGAGTCCCGAGGCGATGGCGGTGCAGGAGGTCCCCTACGGGGAGGATTCCGCCGCCTGGAACCGGCTGCAGGCGGCCCTCAAGCGCTACCGGGGCCAGTGGACCCTGCGCCTGAGCATCGGCCCCAAACCCACCGCGAAGGCGGATCCGCAGCGGCCCCTGGCCCTCGACATCGAGAACAACGGCGGCCAGTGGGGCGACCACAGCCGCAATCTCCAGCGCCTGATGTTCGAGATGGGGGCCTACGTCCGCCTCCTCAGGCCCGACGGCACGGAGATCGAGCCCACGCTGGTGGAGTTCCAGCGCAGCTTCGGCATGGGGCGGGACCGGACGTTTCTGGTGGTCTTTCCCGGCACCCACCAGGGCAAAGCCCTGGCGCCGCCCTTTGTGGTCAAGGTCGGGGAGTTCGGCCAGGGCATGGGCATCCTCCGCTTTCGTGTGACCAAGGCCCCGGGCTTTCTCAGCGACCGGCAGGTGCGTTCCATGTGGAAGGCCAGCCGAATATCGGGATCGACTTGAAGGATGGGTCTGTCCCCGCAGGATGACGCCCGGAAGGCTCCGGGACATGCCTCGTGAGCCGGGGCAAAAACATCACAAAGATTCCTCAAGCCCGCACCCAGGGCTGAGGTGATCCCCCTCGGAACTGGTAGTCTGGAGATTCTCGTAGTCGGATTTCGTGCGGGCCCGCCTGCACCGTTCATGAAGAGGCCCGCAGCATGTGGTCCAACACTCTCGGCAATGCCCTGAACAGCCTTCGCCTGCGCGCGCCCCGCGCCCTGCAGCGCCTCCGTGCCGCCCGCCCCGTGCGTCGCACGCTCGCCCTGGCCATGGTGTACCTGTTGCTGCACAGCCAGGGCGTGATGCTGAGTTCCGCGTTGCATGGGGAGACGGCCGGGGCGACAGCACCCGAGGTCACAAAGTTCGAACCGGTGGATACGACGGATTTGGTGAACCTGGCCACGGGGGACTTCAATTACACAATCCCAATCATCAACGTTCCTGGTCCAGAAGGTGGATACCCATTAGCGTTGAGTTACCACGCAGGAATCCAGCATGGGGAAGAGGCTTCGTGGGTGGGGTTGGGATGGAATCTGCAACCGGGGAGCATATCGAGGTCCGTTAGGGGCTACCCAGACGATTTTAACGGGGAATCGATTTCGACAAATTATCGAAGCAATGTTTATGAAACGGCCTCGGTCGGTGTTCAGTTCATGTTCGCAGAGGCTGGTGTTTCATATCAAACATATAATGGTTGGTCTGGATATGTTGGGATTTCCGCGGCTGTTGGTTATAACATGGGTTACGCCAATGCCGAGGTAGGGGCATCACTAAGGGCAACATTTGCAGAGGGTGGTAAGACAGGGATAGTCGGTACACTTTACGCTTCTGTAGGTGTTGGGCCTGTTAGCTATAGTTTATCCGCAAGCACCGATTTCCAACATGGAATGCAAGTTAGTGATAGTATTGGGGTTTCGATTAGCGCAAGTGGCTATGACCATGGGACTGGAGGTTACAATTCTATTTCAAGTGCCTTGGCCGGGAAAGTTAATAACTCAATTTCTTCTGCTTCATCAAGTTTTAGTTCCTATTCTGGTGGCGGACAGCACTCTGTGACGTTTGGTGTAGGCGTTAGACTCGGAATTATTGGTGGTTCTATGAGCTTCACTCGCTCATGGATTGATGAAGACCAGACCGAAATAGCATATGGATATTTTTATCATACAGCCCCACTGACTAACGATCCTGCAATTGACCAGCATCGGGTCAATGAATGGACTATGGAGAGTGACCCAAACGTTATTCCTGGAGATGATAAGCAACATGCCTTGACCACGGGCTTGCACTACCTCCCAAGTTATGACGGCTATTCATTTACTGGTCAGGGAACTGGGGGAAGTATTAAACCGACTCGATTGGAGGACAGGGTCTTCAGACCCAAGAAACTCAAGGATGAGTGGTGGGAAGGCTCTTCATGGCCATGGGGTGCGAATCCTCCGCAGGTTCAGTTTGTAGTCGAGGGTGATAATTCGGAGTCAATCAATCAGCCGAACAGTATTGGCAACGTTCTTGATAATGCGACGCCTTCTGACGAGTACATAGCATTTAAAGCCCTTGTTACAGATCCCAATGGGGGCCAGATTTCACACTCTACTTTTGAAAACCATGGGGAGCTTTATATCGGAAAATCCATTGGCTTGGGTTCGCGGAAGGTCCAGCCGACTTTAGTCAATGGTAAATTCAATCAATTCGATGTTTGGGAAGTGGATGGAAAACACTACAAATATGGTGTACCCATTCGAAACCTTTGGTCAGAAAATATTAACGCGAATGTAAGTAAAATTTCAGACGATGTGAAGCGGCTACGGACTAACTGGTGGGCATATGCTTTCTTTGGCGTTTTCGGGTTGATTGCGACTACTCATCAGACTGGACATGGTGATCAGTGGTTCCGAAGCGTAACTAATACCAATACCCCCTATGCTTACGCATGGTACTTGTCAGAATTGACTTACCCCGACTACCTGGACTCTGACAGTAATGGTTTGTCTCCGAGTGATCGTGGCGGCTGGGTCAAATTTAATTATGTAATGACCAACGGGGACTATCACTGGGCCTCTTCTTCGGATGGGGAATTTAATGATGGGCCTATAAATAGAATAGACAAATTAGGAAAGAAAAAAGCCGGTATGATGTACTCAATGATGCACGGCTCGAAGGAGTTGAAATATCTGAATTCGATTGAGACGGCGACCCACTCGGCCTATTTTGTGACGAGTCCGCGACTGGATTCCCGTGAAATCTATGGAGGCGGGACTCCTGCGATCAGCCGAAGCGTATCTATTACCGTTGATTCCGCTGATTCAAACATTTACAGAATGTCGACGCTGAGGCCCTCAGAGCTTGGGTTGACGGTGCCACCCGTAGGTGATCCGAGGTGGGTCGAGACAACGCACACTTATTCACCATCTGTCTGCCTTGATAATCAGGACGAGCACATTGTTAATACCTATGTTATGGAGAGCGATAGTTCAATCGTTATAAAAGGAGTCCCGATCAAAGTTAAACAAGGTGATGTGATTATTAACTCTGTTGACATCATTTTCAGGGAGGGTGCTCACGCACCCGATGAACCTCCTACGTGCGAGAGAATCACCAGCAATCGATATGAAATCCCGATGAGAATCACAGACCAATTTTGGAATCAGAACATTTCGGGTATATCTAACGCATTTCCAGAAATAAATCATGCTTGGGACCTGATTAAGAATACCAATACAATCATTAGCACATCATCCATGATGAAGCTCGATGATATCTATTTGATTGAAAGGGCAACCGGAAAGCTGGTAAAGCAAGTTCATTTTAATTACGGATACTTGTTGGCTAAAGGAACACCGAACAGCGTGGACGAACAGGTCGTTGATGCGTCGGGCAATACCCAACGGCCTAACCCCGATAAAGCCAAGTTAACTCTGGTCTCTGTTCAGACATTTGGAACAGGCGGCACGACGGATCTTCAATCGGTCCTGCCTCCGTACAAATTCAAGTACAACCAGAAACCCGACTGGGGCACCAAGTACTCCTACGATCGTTGGGGCTTTCATAAATCGGATGGTGGGCCTTGGCGACATCGAGACGTGAATGGTGATGACCAGTCGGCCTGGTCGCTCACGATGATCACGCTTCCATCGGGTGGGACCCTTCAGGTCCAGTACGAGCCAAAAGATTATGCACGTGTTCAGGATCGTGTTCCCTTGAACCCCCGTGCCAACCAGAGAACCATCTCGAACTACCTCGTTGACCTGGCGCCCTGGGTGACCGCAAATCCATGGCCAAGTAAGGACGAAGACTGGGTTGGTTTCCGTACCCGTCTCCGGTCTACACCTTTCTATCTCTACCCGCCCCGTGGCCATGTTGCGGCAGGCATTGTCATTAATCCGGTCCAATCTTCCTTGAATCATGTTGCCAACAACCATATACCGATCCAATCGGCTCCGAACCCAAAGGATCTCAAGTTGTGGCTGGTCCGCAAGAGCCCGGCCTACCTTGCGAATCTGGCTATCGCCGACCGTGTACCTGGTATTGGAAGTATTGAGAGGAATCCAGACAACCAACTCACTCCGGATGTAGCGAAACCCAAGGCTCCACAAGAAGCCTTGGACGCAGAGGTTACGCAGCCCCTGACCGTTGAACGCATGGTGAACATCAATTTTGAATACTGGACAGCGGGCATGCGAGGTCAGAAGCGCATGACTCGCCCACTGAAGGTCCTCGAACCTGCCGACATCGGCAGCGAGGGGGACGACGATCGGACTGATGTGATCACCCGAAGCACGGTAGTCCGCATGAGATCGACCTCCGAAGGAGGCGTGAACATGTTCGTGACGGATCCGGATTTCGAATGGCCGAAGGAAGCGCCCAACGCCATGTATGTCACCTGGACTGCAAACCCCAAGACCCCGAAGCTAGGTGGCGGAGTTCGCGTGAAGCGCATCGTCAGCAATGATGGCCTGCGCAGCTTCACGACGGCATACGTGTACACAGATTTTGTGAATGGTGAATGGACCACCAGCGGCGTGGCGGCCCAGGAGCCACCGCCCTTCGGGTTCTCCGCGGATGACGATCGCGTCATCCAGACAGAGAAGGGTGGTTGGGCCAACGAAGGTGGCGGCGGCATCTATCACAGCCGCGTGGTCGTCCGCCACGGATGGAGCGAGGACAGCACGCCGGCGGGAATTCCACCCGCGCCCGGGATGCCGGCTGTGGAGACGCCTCTCGGCGAGACGGTCTTCCGGTTCATCAGTCCCTCGGATCTGCCCCACCGGGTGAAGGACGTGGACTACGCATGGAACCGAGCCAGCACCAACGCCAATGGTGATGCCGTGAACAACACCAACTCGGCACGGATTACCGAGATCTTCAATGTCGGCGCCTGGTGGGGTCGTCTGCTCTGGAAGGAGGACCGAGACAGGTTTGGCAAGGTGCTTGGAAGGGTCGAAAACTATTACACCCAGCTTGAAGGGTACCTGCGCATCTTCCCGGAAACTGAAGCCGGCCGCGCGGGCTACGACGTAGACGTTGAAAAAGCCTGGAATGCCCAAAGGCAGCAGGACACAAGCTACACCTGGGCTGAATCATCCAGGAGCTTGGGAATTCAGAACCTGCCGACCCTTGTAAGGAAGGAAGGGTTGAATCCTGCGGCGGTCGGGAAAGATTTCCCGACATCCTCTCCTGGCTACCTCAACACCTCCGTCAACATCACCGTGATGCAGAGTTCCGTGAATCGGCGGAGATTCACCCGTTACAAGAATATTTCCAACTGGAAGGACTTGAATGACGGCGAGCCGATTGACGTCGATGAGAGCACCGGTGAAAGCGATTTGGGCTGGCACAGCTCCATCAAAGCCGTGCGCGAAGTCAACCTGGCGCCCATTGTCCGCGAGGTCCGGACCTATGGGGAGGGTCTGAAGCTGCTGGGCGTCACCCGCAACACCAAGTGGGACGCCCGCACCGGCGGCGTGATGGAAACCGAGACCCGTGGGCGCAAGTCCGCCGGGGGTGACGAATGGATGATCAACCGTTCCTGGCCTGCCTATTGGATGTACCAAGGGATGGAAGTCCAGAACATGCTCAGTCAGGGCGCCCTGACAACTACGTTGCGCCGAATCCCAGGACAGCCGGACGTCTACCTCAACAGTAAGGCCACAACATGGTGGCAGCCCGATGGCTCTAGCCCAACGAACCGGTGGATGAAGGGTGGTGATTTCGTATGGAATGGCCTTGCGGGCGTGCCGACGCTCCCGCAGAGCCCCGTAAAGCTCTTTCCCGACTGGACACCTTTGCAGGTCAACACGGGCAATCTCCAACTCTATAAATCCAGCAATTGGCTCTTCGCTGGGGCGGTCACCAAGTACGACGCCTTTGCCCACGCGCTTGAAGCCGTTGATGGGGATGGCGTCTACGGCTGCTCCAAATATGGCTATCCCTATGGCAGCTCCGGAGACCCCGCGGTTCCCAATCCACTGCCGGCCCGGATCCTGCCCGTAGCGAAATTCGCCAACGCCCGGTATGACGAAACGCTGTACTACAACTTCGAAGGCCATGAGAACGGCGTGAATAAGTTCGGCAGCAGTGCTGCGCCAACCACGGATGATCCCTTGCAGAAGCTGGCCAAGGCCTACACGGGTGAGCGGGCTTGGCAGGGAGTTCTTCCCATCACAGCGCCGACCGCGGCCAATCCCGACGGCTACGAACTCCGCTACTTCGTGAAGGCGCCCGACAAGGCGACGGCTCAGGCATCCTTCCCCTCGGGAGGGTCGGCCAAGCTGCTCCAGGTCGTGCAAGCCGAGCAGGGGCTCAATCCAACTGATATCTGGTGGTTTATCAGGGCCAGGGTTGGCGCAGGGGTTTCCGTGACGCTGAACAGCGCGACACCGTCCAACCTCATCGACGACGTGGCCGTCTTCCCCTGGCGGAACAACGGCGCCCCCGTCTCCGTCAGCCATTACGCCTACGACCGCGCCCTCGGGCTGGTCACCAGCATCACGGGCTCGAATGGCCGCACGGCGCGCTACCAGTACGACTCCCTGGGCCGGCTGAAGAAGGTCTTCGACGTGTACGGCAAACCCACGTCCTCCACCCGCTACCGCCACGTGGCCGCCAACTGATCTCCAGCACCCGACCGGGGAATCCCATGAATCCGCGCTTTGTGATGTTTCCGGCCGCGCTGGCCGCCCTTCCGCTGCTGGCGCAGGTCACTCCTGCCCCCCGCCGGGTCTCCAAGGACTTCCGGGGGGAGTTGCCCTTCATCTGGATGGTGGAAGGGCAGGGCGTCCTGAAGGGCGCCACCCTGCGGCTCCTCGATGACCGCGGGCAGGAACGCCTGGCCCCCCGCGCCTTCTCCGTCCAGCCGGCGGGGCCCGGCCTTTGGCAGGCCTGGGACCTCACGGGCCCCGCGGAAGCCTTCAAGGGCCTCGAGCCCGGCCGCTACACCGCGGAGTGGACCCTCCAGTGGGACCGCGAGGGCAAGCCGCGGCAGGAGCGGACGGAAAGCCTCCTCCGGCTGGGGGAGAAGGGCGACGGCTGGCTGCAGAAGGCCTTCACCATCGAGGAGGCCCAGTTCATCGATCCGGGGGCGGCCAACGCCTGGCCCCTTGGCGCAACCTACGCCCTCACCCTCCGCCTGCCGGCTTCGGTGAAACGCATCCGCTACCAGCTGGTGGAGGGGACTGGTGAGACGGTCCTGCGCCCCTGGCAGGAATTGCTGCTGGAAGGGAAGAGCAATCGCTGGGTGCTGCCCGGGGATGCCTCCTGGCCCCGGGGCCAGGGCTACCTCTGGATCCTCATGGAAGACGACAAGGGCCGGGCCCTCGTCCAGTCGAAGGAGGTCCTCCTGGGCCAGGGCTCCGGGGGGGTGCAGATCGAGCGCAAGGCCGCGGCCAAGAAGAAGGGCAAGGCCGGTGGGGCCGCCCCGGTGGCTCCCCCCGTGCCCCCCCCGCCGATCTACAACCCCAACCCTGCCACCGACCTGCTCGCCGGCCTGGACGACACGAACACCCTCGACTGGGGCCAGACCAACCGGGTGGCCACGGTGACCGTGGGCTACCTGGACGAGGAGCGCAATCCCGAGAAGCTCTGGCCCACCGACAGCGGCCGGCCCATGAGCCTCGGCATCACCGGCGCCAACAAGCTGGGCAAGCCGCTCTACAGCGTCAGCTACCTGCTGGAGCAACGGGCCACCACCTTCACGGATCTGGCGGGCATCGCCGATCAGGCCCTGAGCGGCGTGTCCGGGGGCAGCCTGCCCCCGGGGGCCGCGCAGCTCTCCGTCGGGGGTGTATTGGCCCCGGTGATCTTCGCCCCGGGCACCGTCGAGGACTTCCTCGGCAAGCCCCTGGCGGCGGGCTACGGCTTCGCCGCCACCGACGAGGCCGGCGCCCCCAAGAGCGCGGCCTCCTGGGTGGCCGCCAACCCCACCCGGCCCCCGGTGGGCCTCGCGGCCATCCGGGCCGGCGCGGCCTTCAAGGCCAGGCTCATCGAGGACGCCATCGACAAGACCGGCTACACCGGGAATGAATCCGTGACGATGACGGAGGCGACCCAGCCCTTCGCCCTGACCCTGGCCTCCCAGGATCCCCTGGGGCGCGTCATCCTCAGCCGGCCCATCGGCACCACCCACCCCAGCGCCGTCACCGTCCAGAGCTCGTCCCAGCCCCCCATGACCTGCGACTTCAACGGGGGCGCCCTGCCGCCCTGGGTGCGGACCGGAGGCCAGGCGATCCTCTCGCCGGTGGGGGCCTCCCCGGCCCTGGCCCTCAATCCGGCGGCCCGATCCAGCTACGTCCTCCGCAACACCGACAAGTTCCGCAACCTGGATGATCCCGATGGCAACAGCACCACGGGTGACCAGAATCTCATCGACGACCTGGTGGCGGGGGAGATCTACATCGAGGTCGGCCGCATGCTGCCGTCCGGGTCCGGGGGCGGCGGCACGACCGGCCAGGTGACCTTCACCGCCAGCGGCTGGCCCTGGGCCGCGGAGTGGATCATCCAGTCCTCGGAGGGGACGACGGTCCAGACGGCCACCACCCAGCCCTTTTCCTTCCCGTCGGTCTCCCTGCCCAGCCAGGTGAGCCTGCGGGTCTGGAATCCCCACCCGGTGGTGCCCCCGGGCACCGCGGTCCTGGAATCCGACCGCGTCGTCCTGGATGACCTCAGCGTCGTGGTCAACCCGACCCCCATCGGGTTCGAGGCGACCGCCACCGCCGCGGCCGCGGGCGTGGTGCCCGGCCACAGCCGCACCCAGTACGGCACCGTGGACATCCCAGGCCAGGGGCTCTGCACCGTCACCATGGTCACCGACCCCGACGGTTCCGCCGTGGCGGAGATCAAGGACCCCGAAGGCCGGACCGTCCTCAAGGTCGTCAATCCGGATTCGACCTACACGAACGCGTTCCTGGACTTCACGGGCAGCCACTTCCTGGCCCCGGACCCCAAGTTCCGCGGGGCCGGTGGCGGCGCAGGGCCCGCGCCCGAGCAGAAGAACCTCCTGACCCAGTACGTCTTCGATTCCGAAGGCCACCTGCGGGCGTTGATCCCCCCCAAGGGCGCCAATGGCACGTGGGGGCGCACGCCGGCGCTCACGGACGCCGACCTGGACGCGGTGCTCAAGGCCCCCGGAACCCTGGGCACGCCCCTCCCCTACGTCACCTACAACGCCTACGACGCCTCCGGCCACCTGGTGGCGACCTACAACCCGGACGAGGGCCTGACCACCTTCCGCGTGGATCAGAAGGGCCGCGTCTACTACAGCCAGACCGCCGAGCAGCGCGCCTCCAACAAGTGGACCCGCACGCTCTACGACGCCATCTACAGGGTGGCGGCGGTGGGCGAGGTGGTGGACCCCAACCCGGACGCCGAAGCCCTGGCCTTCATGACCGACGCCCAGATCGAGGTGGCTTACGCGGCCTTCGATGCAGCCAGCCGCTCCCGCAACCTCTACGACGCCTACCAGGGTCCGGCCGACTCGGACGACTCCCTCACCGGCCTCTTCGCCGGGAAGTACACGCCCACCGGCGAATATGCCGATCCCGCCACGGGAAACGAGCTGCTGGACGCCGCCAAGTCGCCCTTCCCGGAAGCCCTGCGGGCCCTGCTGCCCCCGCGCATCCTCTGGGGCGCCTTCGCCGACGGGCACCTTACGCGCACCCTCGACGAGAACACCCTCGAGCGCTACTACTACGACCAGGACGGCCGCATCGTCATCCGATGGGTCTCCCTCAAGGACGGCACCGGCGCTTGGCGGCACTTCGGCATCGGCATCTACTACGATTTCGCGGGCCGCGTGAAGCGGCTGATCTACCCGGACGGCCCCGGCGGCGAGCCGCTGCAGGTGGTTTACACCTATGACGACCTGGGCCGCCTCTTCGCGGTGGGCGCGCCGGAGGACCTCGGGTACTTCGCGCGCTACGCCTACCAGCCCACCGGCGAGCTCAAGGCCATCGTCTACGGCCCCGGGGCTGGCTTCGCCGCCAAGCGCATGCTCAGCGATCCCCAGGGCTGGCTGCGGGAACTGACGGTGCAGGGTCGCTAGGACAAACGCGCTGAAGACTTCGATTCGGTTGGTAAGGCAGGGGTTTGGGCAGGCCAGAGGGAGTGGTTCATGAACGCGAACATCAGGATGTTGAAGATCTGGCTGGCCATGGTGGCCCTGGCTATGGGCATTTCCCTGCAGGCCCAGGGCATGGGGCTACTCATCACCTCCCAGCCCCTCAGCCAGACGGTGAGCGTGGGCCAAACCGCCAGCTTCAGCGTCTCGACGTCGGCGGATTTGAGCGATGGCACCTCCTACCAATGGCGCAAGAATGGCGTCTCCATCGCCGGCGCCATCGGCCGCTTCTATACCACTCCCCCCGCGGCCGCCGGGGACAACGGGGCCCTGTTCAGCGTCGTGGTGACCAGTGGCCAGGAACAGGCCATTTCCAACAACGCCACCCTGACGGTGACCGGCGGCACGCCGGCCATCACCACCCAGCCCGCCAGCGCCACGGTGAATCCGGGCCAGGCGGCCTCCTTCACCGTGACCGCCACGGGTTCGGGCACCCTCACGTACCAGTGGCGGAAGAACGCGGTCGACATCAGCGGGGCCACCTCCACGAGCTACACGACGCCGGCCGCCGTGGCCGGGGACAGCGGCGCGGCCTTCAGCGTGGTGGTCACCAACAGCTACGGCAGCGTCACCTCTTCTGATGCGATCCTCACGGTGCGCACGGCGCCGGCCATCACGGCCCAGCCCGCCGCGGCTACCGTCGCCGCGGGACAGACGGCGAGCTTCAGCGCCACCGCCTCGGGCACGGCGCCCCTGACCTACCAGTGGCGCAAGAACGCCGTGGCCATCGGCGGCGCGACGTCGGCCAGCTACACGACGCCGGCCACCACGACCGGCGACAATGGCGCGCTCTTCAGCGTGGTGGTGACCAACGCGGCGGGAAGCGCGACCTCCGGCGACGCGATCCTCACGGTGAACACGGCGCCGAGCCTCACCACCCAGCCCGCCGCCGCCACCGTGAACCTCGGCCAGACGGCCACCTTCGCCGTGACGGCCACCGGCACGGCACCCCTCGCCTACCAGTGGCGGAAGAACGGCGTGGACATCGCCGGTGCCACTGCTTCCAGCTACACGACGCCGGCCGCGGTGGCCGGCGACAACGGCGCCTCGTTCAGCGTGGTGGTCACCAACAGCGTGGGCAGCGCCACCTCCGGCAACGCCGTCCTGACGGTGAACACCCCTCCCGCCATCACCTCCCAGCCCGGGAACGCCAGCGTGAACGCGGGCCAGACCGCGACCTTCTCGGTCACAGCGACGGGCATGGCGCCCCTGACCTACCAGTGGTCAAAGAACGCCGTCGCCATCAGCGGCGCCACCGCCGCGAGCTACACCACGCCGGCGGCCGTCGCGGGCGACAGCGGCGCCACCTTCAGCGTCCTCGTCACCAATGCCCTGGGCAGCGCCACCTCCGCCGCCGCCACCCTCATGGTGAGCACCGCGCCCGCCATCACCACCCAGCCCGCCGCCGCCACGGTGAACGCCGGCCAGGCCGCGACCTTCTCCGTGGTGGCCTCCGGCACCGGGCCCCTCAGCTACCAGTGGCAGAGGAACGGCGCGGCGATCTCCGGCGCCACCGCCGCCACCTACACCACGCCCGTCACGGTGGCCGGGGACAGCGGCGCCAGCTTCACCGTGGTGGTGGCCAACGCCGCCGGCAGCGCCACCTCCAACGCGGCCGTCCTCACGGTGAACAGCGCCCCCGCCATCACCACCCAGCCCGCGAACGCCTCCGTCAGCCTCGGCGCGACGGCCACCTTCAGCGTGGCGGCCGCGGGCACCGCGCCCCTCGGCTACCAGTGGTGGAAGAATGCCGTGGCCATCAGCGGGGCCACCGGGGCGAGCTACACCACACCCGCGACGGTGAGCGGCGACAACGGCGCCCTGTTCAGCGTCGTAGTGACCAATGCCCTGGGCAGCGCCACCTCCTCGAACGCCACCCTCACGGTGCTCTCGGCGCCGGTGATCACCGCCCAGCCCGCGAACGCCGCCCGGTCGCCCGGCCAGACGGCGGCCTTCTCGGTGACGGCCACCGGCGCGGCCCCCCTCACCTACCAGTGGCGGAAGAACGGCGCCACCATCCCCGGCGCCACCGCGGCGAGCTACACCACGCCGGCCCTTTCCCTCTTCGACAACAACGCCACCTTCAGCGTGGTGGTGACCAACGGCGCGGGCTCGGCGACGTCCGCCAACGCCGTCCTCACGGTCACCTACCTGCCCGCCATCTCCTCCCAGCCCGCCAACGCGACGGTGACGGCGGGCGGCACCGCCACCTTCACGGTGGTCGCAGGAGGCGCCACCCCCCTCAGCTACGTTTGGCGCAAGAACGGCGTGAATATCTCCGGGGCCACCGCCGCCAGCTACACCACCCCCGCCACCTCCGCCGGCGACAACGGATCCACGTACTACGTGATCGTGACCAATGCCTACGGGAGCAAGACCTCCAGCACGGCCACCCTCACGGTGAACTCGACCCCTGCCATCACCACCGCTCCTGCGAACGCGACGGTGAATCCCGGCCAGACGGCCACCTTCACCGTGGGGACCTCCGGCTTTCCCCTTCCAACGCTCCAGTGGCGCCGGAACGGCGTGGACATCCCGGGCGCCACCACGGGCACCTGCACGACGCCGGCGGTGTCGGCCCTGGACGACGGGGCCGCCTACAGCGTGGTGGCCACCAACGCCCTGGGCAGCGCGACCTCGGCCAATGCCATCCTCACGGTGCGCGTGGCGCCGTCCATCACCACCCAGCCCGCCGCCGCCACGGTGGCGGTCGGGGCGACGGCCACCTTCTCCGTGGCGGCCGCGGGCACCGCGCCGCTCACGTATCAGTGGCGGAAGAATGCCGTGGACATCGCCGGCGCGACGGCGGCGAGCTACACGACACCGGCCGCAACGGCCCCCGACAGTGGCGCCCTCTTCAGTGTGGTGGTGGCCAATGCCGCGGGCAGCGCCACCTCCGCCGGCGCCGCCCTCACGGTGCTGACGCCTCCGGCCATCACCACCCAGCCCGCCGGCGCCACCGTGGGCCTCGGCGCCACCGCCACCTTCACCGTGGCGGCCTCGGGCGCGGCGCCCCTGACCTACCAGTGGCGGAAGAATGGCGGCGACATCGCCGGCGCCACGGCGGCGAGCTACACCACGCCGGCCACGGTGGCCGGGGACAACGGCGCCCTCTTCAGCGTGGTGGTCACCAACGCCGTGGGCGCGGCCACTTCGAACAACGCCACCCTGACGGTGAACACGCCGGCGGTGGTCACCACGCAGCCCCTGGACCGGGCCGTCACCGCTGGGGCGACGGCCACCTTCACCGTGGCGGCCTCGGGCACGGCGCCCCTCACGTACCAGTGGCGGAAGAATGGCACGAACCTCAGCGGCGCCACGGCCGCCTCCTATACCACGCCGGCCACCGTGGCGGGGGACAACGGGGCGCTCTTCAGCGCCGTGGTCACCAATGCCTTCGGCAGCGACACCTCCGCCAACGCCACGCTGACGGTGAACACGCCGCCGGCCATCAGCGCCCAGCCCGCCAGCACGGCGGTGAACGTAGGCGCCGCTGCCTCCTTCTCGGTTTCGGCCACGGGGACTTCCCCCTTCACCTACCAATGGCGGAAGAACGGCACCGACCTCGCCGGGGCCACCGCCGCGACCTACACCACCCCCGCCACGGCGGCGGGGGACAACGGGGCCCTCTTCAGCGTCGTGGTGGGCAACGTGGCCGGCAACGCCACCTCGGCGAACGCCACCCTGACGGTGAACACGCCACCCGCCATCACGGTCCAGCCCGCCAACAAGACGGTGACGGCGGGGGCCACCGCCGCCTTCAGCGTGACGGCCACGGGCATGGCGCCCCTGGCCTACCAGTGGCGCAGGAACGGCACGGACATCGCGGGGGCCAGCGCTGCCAGCTACACGACGCCGGCCACCGCCGGATCCGACAATGGGGCCCTGTACAGCGTGGTGGTGACCAATGGCCTGGGCTCCGCCACCAGTTCGGACGCCACCCTCACCGTGAACGTGCCACCCACCCTCGCCATCCCTCCGGCGGCCATCACCGTGAACGTCGGCCAGGCCGCCGCCTTCGCCGTCACCGCCGCGGGGACCGCCCCCTTCAGCTACCAGTGGCGGAAGAACGGGTCCAACCTCGCGGGCGCCACGGCCTCCAGCTACACCACGCCGGCCGCGGTGTCCGGGGACGACAACGCCGCCTTCACCGTGGTGGTCACCAACGTGGCGGGCAGCATCACGTCGCCGGCCGCCACGCTGCGGGTGAACTCGGCGCCCGCCATCACGGCCCAACCCCAGTCCACGACGGTGCAGCTGGGCTCGACGGCCACCTTCACCGTCACCGCCACCGCCTCGGGCACCCTGCCCATGGCCTACCAGTGGAAGAAGAACGGCGCGGCCATCCCCGGCGCCACTTCCGCGACCTACACCACTCCCGCCACGGTGATCGGGGACCACAACGCCGTCTACACCGTGGCGGTGAGCAACGCCCTGGGCAGCGTGGTGAGCGGCAACGCGACCCTCACCATCAACCAGGCCCCGGTCATCACCGCCCAGCCCGCCAGCCAGACCCGGAGTGCGGGGACGACGGCGACCTTCAGCGTCACGGCGACGGGGCAGGGGACGCTCAGCTACCAGTGGCAGAAGCTCGTCAGTTCGGTCTGGACGGATGTCTCCAATGGGACGTCCGCCACCTATGTCTCCAACACCCTCAACGAGACGGACAACAACACGAGCTACCGGGTGAAGGTCACGAACGCAGGCGGCACGACCATCAGCGCCGTGGCGATCCTGACCGTGACCATCCCGCTTCCGGTGATCACATCCTTCACCACGGGCAACGGCACCAATGTGCAGGTGATCGTCCAGGGGGAGAACGCCTACCTCGGTTGGAACGTCACCATGTATAACCCGGTGTCCCTGACCCTGAATCCGGGCAACATCGACGTCTACGGCACCTTGACGCGCACCGTCACGCCGAGCGTCACGACGGTCTACACCCTCACCGCCACGAACTCGACCGGCAGCGTGAGCCGCTCGGTCACAGTGCAGGTCCGGGACACCACGCCGAGCTTCACGAGCTTCACGGCGAATCCCGCCAGCCTGTCGGGACCGGGGTCCACCACCTTGAGCTGGGCCTTCGACCCCCAGGGCACCCAGCCTTCCTACGTGACGCTGAACCCCGGGGCCATCGACGTCTCGGGCCTCACCAGCTACGGGGTGAACGCCACCGCCACCACCACCTACCAGCTTACGGCGGCCAGCGCCCAGGGCGCCTCGGACGCCTTTGTCACGGTGACCGTGGGGGGAGGCCCCGGGGCGCCGGTCATCACCTCCCAGCCCGCCAGCCAGACGGTTTCGGCCGGAGCCACGGCCACCTTCAGCGTGTCGGCCACGGGGACGGCCCTGAGCTACCAGTGGCGGAAGAACGGCAGCGCCATCAGCGGGGCCACGGCGGTCTCCTACACCACGCCGGCCACCACCAGCGGCGACAACGGCGCCACCTTCGACGTGGTGGTGACCAACAATCCGGGCACCAGCGTCACGTCGAGCCCCGCCACCCTCACGGTGACCGGCGGCAGTCCGGTGGCCCCCGCCATCACGGCCCAGCCCGCCAGCGTGACGGTCACGGCGCCGGGCACGGCCACCTTCAGCGTGTCGGCCTCCGGCACGTCGCCCTTCACCTACCAGTGGCGCAAGAACGGGAGCAATATCTCCGGCGCCACCGCCGCGAGCTACACGACGCCGGCCACCAGCGTGGCCGACAGCGGCGCGACCTTCTCGGTGGTGGTGGGCAACGCGGTCGGCAGCGCCACGTCCGGCAACGCCACGCTGACGGTGAACGCCGGCGGGAGCGGGGGCGGCACGCCCGGGACGCCGCCGGCCATCCCGGCGGATCTGGAAACGGCCTTCCACCCCCTGAAGGCCAAGTTCTCGGAGGTGATGAAGTACCAGGGCTCGGACACGGGCCTCATCACCGGCGTGGAGGTCACCCGCCAGGTCCAGACCCTCGTGGCCGCCCTGGCCACGGGCCGGGACCGGGCCACCGCCAGCAGCTACGCCTACGGCTACGATCCCCTGGGCCAGCTGGTGGTCGCGAACGGCAGCTTCAAGGATCCCAATGGCGCCGAGGTCTTCACGGACACCACGGCCTATGCCTACGACAAGCACGGGAACCGCACCACCCACACGCCGGCGGGGGGGACCGCCTGGACCTACGCCTACAACGGTGGCACCAACCAGCTCCAGTCGGCGGGGCCCCGCGCGTTCCAGTACGATGCCAACGGCGCGGTGACGCAGATCCGCATGAACGGGAAGGATCAGGACCTGATCTACGCGGATCCCCGCCACATGCGCCTGCCCACGCGGATGGTGCGCCAGACGGACGACGGCCGGCAGGTGGAGACGGACCTCCGCTACGACATGAGCGGCACGCGGGTCTACAAGCGGGACTACGTGCGCCAGGCCCCGGGCGGCACGCCGGACGCCAATGTGAACAACCTGGTCTCGGATCGGGAAACGATCTACCTGGCCAACGGGACGGAAGTCCTGATGGAGGTGGAGAAGAAGGGCGCGGCGGCGGGAGCGATCGCGCCGGAGCGCTTCACGGCCTACATCTTTGGTGCCGGCAGCCGCCTGGCGCGCCTGAGCTGGGACAAGGACGGCACGCCGGCTTCGGAACGGGCCACCGCGGTGCCCGTGCTGAACGGCACCTTCGACGGTGATGTGCAGAACTGGACCGGCAACACCTTCTCCTGGACCAGCGATGGCGAGGGGGGCGGCTGGCTGAAGCTGCCCGCGGACAGCACCACGCCGCCGGAAGTGGCCCAGGCCCTGAGCCTGCCCGATGCCCAGCTGTTCAAGGCCGGGGACGTGATCGAGCTGAGCGCCCGCATCAAGACCGACGCCACGGTGCAGGGTTCCCTGCGCCTGGGTCTGGGGGGCGCCGCCTCGGTGACCAGCCGCAACGCCACCGGCAGCGTCTGGCAGGACGTGGTGGTGCGGGGCACGATCCCCGCGGACAGTTCCTACGTGACCGCCTACCTGCGCTCCAGCGGCACCACGAACCTGAACACCTGGTTCGACAACGTCTCGGTGAAGAAGCTGGGCCAGGCCACCACCGCCACCGGCAAGCCCAACCTCTGGCCCGATCCGGGCTTCGAGTACGCCCTGGGCACCGGCGGCGTCGTCCTGCCCACGGGCCCGGTGGCCATCGACCAGGAAGGCAGCAACCGGGAAGGCCTGCACGTGCTGCGGATCTCCCCCGGCGGCAGCTACACCCGCACCGTGGCGGACCTCGACCCCGCCAAGCGCTACGCCTTCTCCGTGTGGAAGAACCTGGGGGCCGGCTGGGTGCGGGACGTCTCCCGCCAGAACCTCGCCCCCGTCACGTCGGCGGCCACCGGCGCCGTGACCCTGGACATTACTCTCAGCGAAGCCGGCGTCTACGACCAGGCCGAGCTCATCGAATATGACGGCGCCATCCACGAAAGCTGGATCCCCCAGAACCGCCTCGGCCGCCTCGACTGGTTCATCACCGACCATCTGGGCAGCACGAAGCTACTGATCGATGCGAACGGGAACCATCGGTTCACGGGGGATGATGATCCGTTTGGGATTAATTTGAGGTCGTTTGGGGATAAGGAAACCAAGAGATTCACTGGACAAATCTTAGATGAAGAACAGGCGGTTTACTATTTCGGGGCGAGATATTACCTGCCAGAAATCGGACGCTTTTTAAGTGGAGACCCAAAGGCACAATATTATAGCACATATGTTTATTCTAACAATAACCCGATTAGTTATACTGATCCAGATGGTCAAGCTGGTGGGAAAGTAATAGTACCTGATAGCAAACAAGGCAAGGTTGTACATATGGTGGTTGAAAATTATTTAATGACTTTGGTACCACCAGGAACCGGCTTCACGGAGCATCGGTTGGGATTCATGGGCCGACTTGGTATTCCTGACTTTTTTAACCTTACCAGTACCGGTGCGGATATATATGAAATTAAACCCGCATCAGATTTCCAAACTATAAATGCCCAAGCTCAAGCTGATAGATATATTGCAAATTGGTCAAAAGCAGGTATGTGGGGTACTGCTATAAAAGGTACAGCTCTGCTAGGTGAAGTCCAGGGTAAGACGCTTCAATTCCAAACAGCTGAATTCCCTGCAAATGATGACGTGAACAGAGCAGCCCCTTTCGCGGCCAATGGAATGGAAGGTCCTATGCTGGTTACCACTTATCAAGCCCGACTATTTACGTCCTTTACTAAACCGGCGGGAATTTATTATGAACTATCACAGATAGGTGCTCCCCAGTATAAACCTTTTATGGTTAGGGAAGAAGCAATTGGAACCCTTGGAGGGCTTATAGTCGGAATTGGAATTATTGTAGCTCCTGAAGTTACACTTCCTTCCTTGCCAGCGCTGCTCCCTGAACTTGGTGCTGCGACAGCTGGTGGTGCCTTGTTAATGCCTAAGTAGATCACTCGTTGGAGTTTGTATGTGGGACCCAGAGCGTTTTTTTTCGGATTTACAAGATCTGTCATCTGTAGAATTGGACGAATTATTTAATACAGCTGGATTTAAGAAGGCCGTGAACAAGAAGCGGCAATCATTGGGTTATTCCAGGAAATTTAACGAGTTTGATCAGTGGTTTCAAATTTATTTCAAAAAAACAGACCCGAATGCTATGTGGGTTCAATTAAAACTGGGAGATAAATTATATATAGATAAAAAATTGTCGCTTAATTCATATATCACTCTTATAGGTGACCAAAGGATTACATTCAATAACCGTGCAGATATTCAGACGATTCTGGCCGAGATGGCGAGTATACTTAAATCACTGTTATAATTAGGTCGACCTTAAACTACCAGTAAAATATTGTTAAGAGATCACTTGGATATAGCATCTGCCTATCTTTTCCACCAGAGAATCAAATTCTCCCGTTAAATTCCGGTGGATTCGATGAAGCCAAAGGCCCAGACAAAGACCCACGCGCAGCCTCTCATAGGGTGGCGGTTGTGACCGAAGGGAATCCTAGAGGGGATATGGTTCTCGACCCTGGGAACGAGCTGTTCCGCTTGGCGCAGGCGGTGCCATGGGTCTCGCTCGCGTCCGAATTCGGAACCTTGTACAGCCCTGGCATCGGCCGGCCTGCGATCCCGATCCGGCTCATGGCGGGCCTGGTGCTGCTGCAGCACACCTTGAACCTCTCGGACGAGGATGTCGTGCGGCGGTGGTCGGGGAGCCCGTTGTCAGGCGACACCAAAAAGTAACCCCCAAGTGCAATCCGAAAGGTTCCCGACGTTGGTAAATGGGGCATTGCCCCAAATGGAGTTGAGCCCCATATTGGTTGCTGGAATCAGGCCATGCCCACCCCACACTCCGTCCCCCTCCTTGTCACCCCCGATACCCGACGCCGGGTGACCTTCCCGGCGTTGCCGGGCATCGAGCCCAACCAAACCCTGGAGATCATCCCGGAGCCGGACGGCAGCTATCGGCTGGTGCCGGTCGTTACGATTCCACGGAATCAGCTTTGGGCCTGGACGCCGGAGGCCATGGCCCGCACGGCCCAGGGCCTGCTGGAGCACCGGGAGGGCAGGTCCGTGCCCGTGGAGGACGTGCTGGCGCGGCTCGGTGCTGATGCGGAGTAGGGATGGATCTGGACATCAAGCCCTCCGTCCTCCTGACGGCCTTGGATCCGGCCACGCCCCTTTCCGTCCGCAAGGCCCTGGCCAAGGTGGTGAAGACCCTTCAGCGCCTTTCTGAGCCCGAGCTGCGCGCCCACAAGGGCATCCACCTGCACCGGATCCAGAACCAGTCCGACCCAGAGTCCGGCCTCCCCCTGGAAAGCCTCGAAGTTACCGAAGGCGCGCGGCTGAAGGGAATGGTCCAGGCGGGGCGGCTGGTGCTGCTGAGCCTGCACACGGACCATGACGAGACCTACGGGAAGCGATGATCCGAGTCGGGAAACACTCGAAATCAGCAAAAGGTTGACATGAGTTAACATTTGGTTAGATTGGAGGTCAATCCGGGGAGGACCCCATGAAAACCCTCGCGCTTCGAGACCTGCAGAACAACGGCGCCGCCGCTCTGGAGGGTCTCCAAGGACTGGCCCTGGTGAAAGGGCGGACCCTGTCCTTCTTCGTCATCCCCGCTCAGGAGGGCCTGGAGGAGCTTCAGGCCGGCTTCCTGGAAAGGGGCCTCGCCAAGGCTGCCCTGATGCGTTCCCAACTCCTGGCCGTCAGCACCGGCCTCGCCTCACTGAGCATGGACGAGATCACCCAGGAAGTGAAAGCCGTCCGGCGTGCGCGGATTGAACGTCGTCGGGGCTGAGCTTGAACCGTTGCGTGGTGGTGGACACGAACATCGTCGTCTCGGCGGGGATCCACCTGGGCGGTGCACCCGCCAAGATCCTCGACCTCGTGCTGGAGGGCGAACTGCAGGTCTTCACCTGCCCCACCGTCGTTGAGGAATACATCGAGGTCCTCAACAGGCCCCGCTTTGCGAAATACCTGTTCCCGCCCCTCTGGCTGCCCATCTTTCTGCGTTGCTGCATCGCGCGGGAACAGGACCCGCCCCCATGGCCCATGGCAGGTCCCGATCTGGACGATCTCGTCTTTCTGGCCCTCGCGAAGCAGGCTGGCGCCGTGCTCATCACCGGCAACATCGACGACTACCCCGAAGCCATCCGTATGGGCGTGGAAGTTGTCACCCCACGGGCCTACCTGGATGCGTTCATCGCGTCCTGAAGATGCCACCGCCC
The DNA here is from genome assembly GCA_044229575.1 of Holophagaceae bacterium. Classification (GTDB taxonomy): domain Bacteria; phylum Acidobacteriota; class Holophagae; order Holophagales; family Holophagaceae; genus JADJVL01. Next base: position 42,430 of record JBGAST010000018.1, read on the forward strand.
TCAGACTTGCAGCAGCCCGGCCAGGCCCCGCAAGGAGATCGCCTCGATTTCCTCCGCGATCCGGTATTGCTCCTCCCCCGGGTACACCACGAACTTCCGATTCGGGCTCAGGTCGGTGCAGGCGGCGTGGAAGCCGCGTTCGGGCCGGGGGGCGAGGCTTCGCTTGATCTCGATGGCCCAGAGGGAGCCGTCCGGCCAGGCCAGCAGCAGATCGATTTCGGCCCCGCCCGAGGTTCGATAGAAGTGCGGCTGCACACCCTCAGGGGAAGCCGCGATCAGGTTCTCGAGGACGAAGCCTTCCCAGCTTTGGCCCAGCACCGGGTGGGACAGCAGCGTCTCCTTGTCCGCGATGCCCAGCAGGGCGTGCACCAGGCCGCTGTCCCGCACGAACACCTTGGGCGACTTCACCAGCCGCTTGCCCAGGTTGGCGTGCCAGGGCCTGAGGCGGCGCAGCAGCAGCAGGTCCACCAGCAGGTCGAGGTAGCTGTGGACGGTTTTCACATCCACCCCGATGTTCCGGGCGAACTGGGCGCTGTTCAGCAGACCGCTCTGGCTGTGCGCGAGCATGGTCCAGAAGCGCCGCAGGGTTTCAGCGGCGAGGCGCGGTCCGAACTGGGGGATGTCGCGTTCCAGGTAGGTCCGGATGAAATCCTGCCGCCACCTCAGGCTGCGGGCGTCGTCCCCGGCCAGGAGGCTTTCCGGAAACCCGCCCCGCACCCAGAGCGTGTCCAGGGGCAGGGGACGCGTCTCCAGGGCATCGAAAGGCCCCAGCTCCAGGTACGCGACGCGGCCCGCCAAGGTCTCCCCGGATTGCTGGAGCAGGTCCAGCGACGCGGAACCCAGCAGCAGGAACTGCCCTGAGAGGCGTCCCGCGCGGCGGCCCCGGTCGATCAGGCCGCGGAGCACCGGAAAGAGCCCCGGGACCCGGTGCACTTCGTCCAGGATCACCAGCCGGTCCGAATGGTCCGACAGGTAGAGTTCCGGCTGGGCGAGCTTGGCCCGGTCAGCTTCTGATTCCAGGTCCAGGTAGAGGGCGCCCAGCCTCTCGCCGACCTCCAAGGCCAGAGTGGTCTTTCCCGATTGGCGGGGCCCCAGAACCGCCACCGCCGGGCTTTCGGCCAGGGTCTCCTGGAGGCGGGGGGTGAGCGTGCGGGCAATCATCAATGTATTTATGGTATCTTGATGGACGAATTGCAAGGATCATTTTACAGATGCCGCATCCAAGCCCCAGGATCGCGGCCTTCACGGGCAACGTCCCAGAACGACCTGCAACGTGTGGGCGAGTCTGAAGGGCGGAAAAGGAACCGGTTCCTATTTCGCGTCCTTCTTCTCCCTCGGCGCCCCCATCTCCACCATCATCCCGATGTTCTCCGCCGCCATCTTCCCCGTCAGGAAATCCGCCACCTGGCGCTGAGCCTCTTCCACCGCATTCGCCAGGCGGCTCTGATTGGGGTGCAGGAATTCGGCTTTGGCGCTCTGGGCTTCGGCGCGGCCTTCGAGGAGGGTGGCGCCGCTGGCGTCCAGGACTTTGAAGTGCACGCCCACAAGCGCGTACGCAGTGCCGCCGTGGTAACTGGAGACGGGGGGCATGTTGGGGCCGCCGCCCACGGTGCTCCAGTAGCCGGGGGTGGTGTATTCATCCACCACGAGGCGCGCGAGCTCCAGGCGCACCCCGTCGGCTCCCGTGGCGGGCAGCAGGGCCTGGAGGCCCTTCACGAAGGCTTCCTTGAAGGCTGCCTCGCTGCCGTATTTCTTTTCGAAGGCCCGCTTGTAGTCCTTCAGGTCCACGGACTGCAGCGCCCCCACCGCCACCGGCCGGCCGTGCACGGCGGCCCGTTGGGTCGCTGTCCCCCTCATGTAGACGAGGATGGGCGGCTGCTTCACGCAGGCCAGCGTCAGGGCCAGGGCGGGCAGGGCGAGGCAGAGGCGGGTGCGGGTCATGGGTGGCCTTTTGGTGGGGCCGTCGCCGGAGGACGGCAGGTCAGGAGGGCCGCGGGGAGCGGGGAGCTGCACCCGGAACCGCGGCCGGATCCATGGTCGCCGCACTGGGGCGGCCCTGCCAAGACGCTGGTGGCCAGGGCTCCTGTGCCGCGCGTCACGGTGACGTAACATCACAGTGTTCCGCCGGAAACCGCAGGCTTGCCCGATATGATGGTTCTCGAAGGGAAGTCCTTTCCATCGCCTTCGGAGTGGGTATGTTTCTGCGCAAAATCCTGAATCCGGTCCTGGGGGCCCTGGCCTCCCTCGCCCTGCTGGCCCTGGGCTGCGGCGGCGGAGGAGGCACCACCACTCCCCCGCCGCCCCCTCCGGCCCCGGTCATCTCCGCCTTCACGGCCACGCCCTCCACCGTGGTCGTCCATCAACCCGCGACCCTGGCATGGACCGTAACTTCCCAGGCCCAAGGCACCCTCAAGCTCAGCCTCGCCCCTGCCATAGGACAGATCTCGAGCTTTGCCACCTCCCTCACGGTGTACCCCGCGGCCACCACCACGTACACCCTCACCGCTGAAGATTCGAATGGCACGACCACCCGGTCCGTGACCGTGACGACTTCGGGCTTCAGCGTGGCTCTGCCCGTCAACGACCTGCTCTACGACAGCGTGCGGGACCGCATCGTGGCCTCGATCCCCTCCACCGGCGGCGCCCAGGGCAACACCCTTACCCTGATCAATCCAGCCACCGGCGCCCTCGACCAGTCCATCTTCGTGGGCAGCGAACCCAAGCGGCTGGCCCTCTCCGACGATTCCGGAACACTCTACGTCGGCCTGGACGGGGCCGCCGCCGTGCGGAAGTTCGACATGGCCTCCCGCACCCCCGGCATCCAGTTCATCGTCGGCAACGACGGGTTCTTCGGCCCCATGTACGCGGAGACCCTCGCCGTGTTGCCCGGCCAGCCTGGCACCGTGGCCGTCTCGCGCCGCTACCAGAACTCCTCCCCCCGGCACGCGGGGGTGTCCGTCTACGACAACGGTGTGCCCCGCCCCACGTCCACTCCCGGGCATACGGGCTCCAATGTGATCGTGTCCGGCGAGGCCTCCGACCTGCTCTACGGCTACAACAACGAAACCACGGAATTCGGAGCCCGGCAGATGACCGTCAGCGCCAGTGGCGTCGCCACCACCCTCACCAAGGGCAGCGCCACCGACGGGTTCGGTGTGGACATGGTGTTCTCCGCGGGGAGGCTCTACTTCACCAATGGCGACGTGCTGCTGGCCTCTGATTTCAGCAAGATCGGCACCTACTCCGGCACGGGCTTCGCGAGCGCCGTCTGCGTGGATGTGCCGGGCAACACGGTCTACTTCGCTCAGGGCAGCGGGAGGGTGCTCGCCTACGCGCTCAACACATTCGTGCCCACCGGGAGCCTGACTTTTCCATCGAGCTTTGCTTTCAGCCGGATGATCAAGTGCGGGAACACCCTGGCTCTGGTGTCACCTGGCAAGCTGACGCTTCTTCCAGCCAACGCTGTGCATTGAACCTGTCAGAACGGGGGGCCGGTGCGGGGTAAGCCCTCGCACCGACCCTTGCCGGGCATCACGGGCTCCGAGAACCTCCCTCAGGGCGTGACCACCAGACCGAAATCCTGCGTGCCCTGCGCACCCTTCGAATCGGAGCCAAAGACGTGCACCACCACCGTCTGCCCCACGTAGGGCGCGGCGACGGCGGGGATCCAGGTGAGGGTGAGGCGGCGGTTGGCGGGATCCCAGCTCGCCGTGCCGGGGCCGATGACGGAGCTCAGGTGGCTGATCACCGCCCCCACGGAAGCCGGCGCGACGAGGTCGTTGTCGGGGTCCTGGATGACGTACTTCAGCGTCAGGAAGTTGCCCGCCTGGATCGAGGAGGGATTGGCGGGGTCCGCCGTGATGGTGGGCGGCTTGTTGGCGGGCACCGAGAGGACGAAATCCCGGTTGTCCGAGGCCCCCTTGGCGTCCGTGGCCGCGAGGTTCAGCGTGACAGACTGGCCGATGTAGGCCGCGCCCAGGGCCGGCGTCCAGGAGACGGAGGCGCGGCCGTTCGGCCCGTCCCAGTCCAGGCTGGCCGCGGGGCTGAGGGGCAGGCCCTGGTATTTCAGCTGGGCCACCACCGTGTTGGGGAGGATGAAATCCCCTTCCGGATCCGCGATCTGGAATTTCAGAGAGAGGAAAGAACCCTCCACGATGCTGGCGGGGTTGGAGCCGTCGGCGGTGATGGCCGGCGGCTTGTTGCCGGCCACGAGCAGCGGCGTGGAAAGCGTGTTGGCGGCGCCGAAGGCGTCCGCGGCCGTCAGGTCCACGCCCACGGTCTTTCCGCGGTAGTTCGCGCCCACCGCCGGGGTCCAGGTCAGGGTGGCCCGGCCGTTGGTGGCGTCCCAGGCGACCTGGGGGCCGGGGGTGGCGACGCCTCCCTGGTAGCTCACGGTGGCGGACAGCGAGGCGGCGCCGATGGGGTCCCCGTTGGGATCCGCCACCCCGAACTGGGCGGAGTAGACGTCCCCTTCGACCACGGAATTGGGCGCCGCGAGGGGCGTGATGACCGGGGACTTGTTCTTCTCGACGGTGTAGTTCAGGACCTGGGTGGCGGGCAGGCCGACGTTGTTCTGCAGATCCACCACCACCGAGCCCGCTGGCGCGCCCGGCGGCGGCGTCCAGGCGATGGTGCGGGTGGTGCGGTCGAACACCGCGCCCGCCGGATTGCGGACGGCCACGGTCACGGTGCCCGGATCATCGTCCTCGAAGGCCAGGGTCCAGGCGAAGGGATGCAGTTCCGTGGGAACGGCGCTGCCCACGGGGGCGAGGACCAGGGCGCTGGGTGCGCCGCGGACCTCCGGCGTGATGGACCAGGTCTGAGGGGTCATCCCGCCGCGGCTGTCCGTGGCCTCCAGGCGGAAGACCTGCTCCAGGCCCACCTGCGCCAGGGTCGGCGTCCAGGCGAGGACGCCGCCGGTGAATGTGGCGTTCGCAGCACCGGCGGCCATCCGGATGGAGAAGGTGTCCGCCGGATCCTTGTCCTCCGCCGCGGGCTGGTAGGTGTAGGTCAGCCCGGGCTTCACGGGCTTCCCGTTGGCCAGCTTGGTCGGAGGCGTCGTGGTGAAGGTCGGTTCGTGGTTGAGCGGCTTGGTGCTTTCGAGCTCCTTGCAGCCGGCGGTGAGGACGAGCGCAACGCCCATCAGAACCCGCCTCGCACGGGGCGCGGGGGGGCGGCTGGCAGGGATCATGGAGGCTCCTGGTGGCCGCATGGCCATCCCTACGATGATAACGGGGCCGGCGCAGGGCGGCTCGGACACCAACAAGATCGCGGCCTCGGCCGCGGGTTCCCGCGGGTCGCGGCGTGGGGTGTGCGGCGGGTGTCCGGCGTGCGGCAGGACGGGCCCACGCGAACCCTAAGGACTCGGGTTAGACTGGAGCTCCCTTCTGGACGGTCCCGTAGCTCAGTTGGATAGAGCGGTCGCCTCCTAAGCGACAGGTCGTGCGTTCAAATCGCATCGGGGCCACCAGGCGGGGGGTTGGAATTCCATGCTGAATCTGCGGGTCGGCGGCACCGAGTCCCCTCGCAATTTCGGCCCGCCCCAGGATCCAGGCCGTTCCGCAACCTGGGCGCGCGCATGGAATGGCGATCAACCTGGAACAGGTTCGCCTCCTGTGGGAAGGCGCCGGGTCCTACATTCATCCTGTTCCCGAGGTCGTGCCGGAGCCGTAACGATATTTCCTTGTCCAGGTGGGGTCGATATTTTCAGGTGCGCGGTCAGTGGCTTGGGTCAATTCGTGGAAAGGTTCCCAAGAAATCATTGCAACCTTCGTTGGATTTCATACCATGGGGTCGCGCCTCGCTCCCTCCCTCAGCTCTTTTGCCAAAACCCGTTCCCCCTTGCAGTTGTCCTTGTTTCCATCCGCCGCTAATCTTTGTTCCATCACAGTTTCTTACCAAGGAGGCGCTTCATGGCATCCATCAAGCACTGGATTCTTCCCCTGACGACATCCGCCGGCCTGCTCATGCCGACGGCGGCGCACGCCCAGTCCAAGAAGAGCTCGGGCTTCTGGCCCTGGGAAGTCCAGCTCGGCGTGGACTCCATGAGCTACGACAAGGCCACCGTGCAGGGCCCCGTCAGCACCTTCCAGATCGGCACCGATCCCGCCACGGGCATCCACGGCCGCATTTCCATCGAGCCCTTCTGCTGGACCTGGGGCGCCCTGCAGCTCTCTGCCGGCTACCGGATGCAGAGCGACATCAAGACCGGCTACGACAGCAACTGGGACATGAAGCACAAGTCCCAGGGCATCGTCGGCGCCATGCTGCGCCTCGGCAAGCAGGGCAGCGCCTGGCAGTTCGGCCTCGGCGTGGACGCCCGCAACGACGCTCTGGAAGCCACCTCCGGCAACGACGGCCACGGCACGCCCACCAAGGAATCCGAGTGGCGCGGCTGGGGCCGGATCATGGGCCGCTACGTCTGGGACCGTGGTTCCAACGTGTCCCCCTTCCTCGGCATCGAAGTCGCCGCGCCCTTCAGCAAGGTCGAGGTCAACAGCATCAACTACTACCAGGACCTCGTGGCCCTCACGAACCGCTACCCCGGCGGCGTGCGCCAGCGCACCCAGGGTCCTGAGAGCCTGACCCGCGGCCACTTCCCCATCGGCCAGATCGCCGTGGTCGGCGGCCTGCGCTTCGGTCAGTCCAACTGCGGCTCGAGCTACGCCTCCGCGCCGGCGCCGCTGCCCGCCCCCGCTCCCGCGCCGGCCCCCGCCGCCGAGCCCACGCCAGCCCCGGCGCCCGCGCCGGCCCCCGCCCCGGTCCGTCCCGCCGAACCCGAGTACGTGGACATCGAGGGCCTGGTCGCCCGCTTCGGCACCAACAAGAACACGCTGCCCGCCAAGTCCATGGAAGTGGTCAAGCAGTGGACCGCCAAGTACAAGGGCAAGGTCGAGGGTTCCGCCCTCACCGTCACGGGCCACGCCGACAGCCGCGGCCCCAAGGCCTACAACCAGCGCCTCTCCGAGCGCCGGGCCGCGACCCTCGCCCGCATCCTCAAGGAGCAGGGCGTCGAGGTTCCGAAGGACGCCGTCACCGGCCGCAACTTCGAAGAGCCCGTGGGTGACAACAAGACCCGCGATGGGCAGGCCGCCAACCGCCGCGCCGAAGTCGGCGTGAAGTCCGGCACGAAGTTCCGCATCACGTCCAAGATGGAGACGGCCCTCGACCACAGCATCCTCCGCCGCGCCAAGAAGGCCGAGGCCGCTCCGGCCGCCGCCCCCGCCGCCGAGGCCCCCAAGGCCCCGAAGGCCGACGCCCCCAAGGCGCCCGCCGCGGAAAAGAAGCACTGAGCTTCATCCCTGGACCATGAAAAGGGCCCCGCGAGGGGCCCTTTTCATGGCTGGTCGGCGCTCATGCGTTCGCCAGGTATTCCTCGTAGGTTCCCTGGAAGTCCTCGATGCGGCCGCCCTCGAAGTGCCAGACGCGGGTGGCGACCTCGTCGATGAGGTCCTCGTCGTGGGTCACCAGCAGCAGGGTCCCCTCGTACTTCTGGAGGCAGGTGTTGAGGGCGATGACGGCCTCCAGGTCCAGGTGGTTGGTGGGCTCGTCGAGGACCAGGATGTTGGGCTTCTGCAGCATGAGCTTGCAGAACATCAGGCGGCAGGCTTCGCCGCCGCTCAGCACCTCGGTCTTCTTGGTGCCCTCCTCGCCGCGGAAGAGCATCTGCCCCAGCACGCCGCGGATCTGCTCCACGGTGGCGTCGGGATCGAACTGGCGCAGCCAGTCGGTCATGGTCCAGCCCTTGGGGATGGACTCCCGGAAGTCCTGGGCGAAGTAGCCCACGTTGGCCTCGTGCCCCCAGCGCACCTCGCCGGAGTCGATGGAGACGTAGGGCTCGGTGACGCCCGGGGCGTTGGCCAGGAGCGCGTTCAGGAGGGTGCTCTTGCCCATGCCGTTGCGGCCCATGATGGCCACCCGCTCGCCCCGGGCCACGTTGGCGGTGAAGTCCTGGATCACCTTCACGTCGCCGTAGGCCTTGCAGACGTGCGCGAACTCCAGGGCGTGGCGGCCCGAGGGCCGCTTCTGCTCGAACTTGATGAAGGGCCGCTGGATGTTGCTGCGGGCCAGCTCGCCGGGGGCCAGGCGCTCCACCTCCTTGCGCCGGCTGTTCACCTGGCTGGAGCGGGTGCCGGCGGCGAAGCGCGCGATGAACTCGTTGAGCTGGGCGATCTTCTTCTCCCGCTGGGCGTTCTCTCCCTCGATGCGGCTGCGCAGCTGGGTCTTCTGCATCACCATGTCGTCGTAGCCGCCGGTGTACTGGATGATGGTCTGGTAGTCGATGTCGGCGATGTGGGTGCAGACGTTGTTCAGGAAGTGGCGGTCGTGGGAGATGACGATCACCGTGCCCTGGTAGCGGGAGAGGAACTCCTCCAGCCAGTGGATGGAGTCCAGGTCCAGGTGGTTGGTGGGTTCGTCCAGGAGCAGGGCGCCGGGATTGCCGAAGAGGGCCTGGGCCAGCAGCACGCGCACCTTCTGGCCGCCCTGGAGCTCGCTCATCTTCCGGTCGTGGAGGCTCTCGGGGATGTCCAGGCCGTCCAGGAGCACCGCGGCGTCGCTCTCGGCGGTGTAGCCGTCCTCGTCGGCCACGACGCCCTCCAGCTCGGCGACCCGGATGCCGTCCTCGTCGGTCATCTCGGCCTTCTCGTAGATGGCGTCCCGCTCCTGCAGGGCCGCCCAAAGGGGCTTGTGGCCCATGATCACCGTGTCGATGACCCGGAAGGCGTCGAAGGCGAACTGGTCCTGGCGCAGGATGCCCATGCGGCGGGGCCGCTGCACGGTGCCGGTCTGCTCCTCCAGCTCGCCGGCCAGGATCCGCATGAAGGTGGTCTTGCCGGCCCCGTTGGGGCCCGTGAGGCCGTAGCGGCGACCTGGGTTGAAGGTGGTGGTCACGTCCTCGAAGAGGACCTTGGCGCCATAGCGCATGGTGACGTTTTGGACCGCGAGCATGGTTTCTCCAGAACCTTAAATCCTACCAATTCCCGGAGAAACACGCTCCTGGCATTTCTCCCAAGGGGCCCCGTGCATTACCATGGGGTTCCCCTCCTCCAGGACCGCGCCCTCCAGAGTCTGGAGTCCGCACCCTTCGCCCCCCTCCATGGCCCAAGATCCCCAGTCAATCGGACGCTACGTGATCCAGCGCGTGCTGGGCCGCGGTGCCATGGGCGTGGTCTACCTGGCCCAGGATCCCCTCCTAAAGCGCAACGTGGCCATCAAGACCATGCGGGACGGGGGCGGGGGCGACGAGCAGGAATCCACCATGGAGCGCTTCAAGCGCGAGGCGGAGATCAGCGCGCGGCTGAACCACCCCAACATCATCACGGTCTATGACGTGGGCGTGGATCCCGCCATGGGACCCTTCCTCGCCATGGAGTTCATCGACGGCGCCAGCCTCGCGAGCCTGAGCCGCCACGGCCTCGCCCCGGAGGTGGGCCTGCGCCTGCTGGTCCAGGCGATGGCCGCCCTCCAGTCCGCGGCGGAGGCGGGCATCGTCCACCGGGACGTCAAGCCCGAGAACATGCTCGTGCGGCGGGACGGCCGCCTCAAGCTCATGGATTTCGGCATCGCGCGAGGGGGGGACAGCCGCCTCACCCAGGCCGGCATGGTTTTCGGCACGCCCTCCTACACGGCGCCGGAGCTGCTCACGGGCAGCGACGCGTCGCCCGCCACCGACCGCTACGCCTTCGCGGTCACCGCCTTCGAGATCTTCACGGGACGCCTGCCCTTCCAAGGCTCCAGCGTGGGTTCGACGCTCTACCGCATCGTCCACGAGCCCCCCGCCTTCCCGGACGGCATCGACCCGGACCTGCAGCTGGTCTTCGCGAAGGCCTTCATGAAGGACCCCGTCGACCGCTACGAGGACCTGCCCGCCTTCATGCTCGCCCTCTGCGATGCGCTGCCCATCGGCCACGAGTTCCGGGTGAAGCTCCACAACCTCATCGAGGGGGATGACAGCTTCGGGGCCGCCACCCTCCATGGCATCAAGACCAGCGGACCCTTCGGCCTCGACCGCGCCGAGGCCACCCCCAATCCCGCCCACGCGCCCCTGCCCACCGAGTCCCTCGAGCTCCTCGAACCCGAACCCGAACTGGAAGTGGAACCCGAAGTCCCCGCGACGCCGCCCTCCCCTCCGGAGAAGCCGGCACCGCCGCGGCCGCCCCAGCCCATCACCGAGTTCTTCGAACCCCTGGTGCCCGAATCCCGGCCCGGCGGCCCGGCCCCGGAAGGCCCCAAAGCCCACGACGATGCGGCCTCCCTCGCCGCCGCCGCCCTGCTGGAGGACAGCGCCTCCTGGGCGGCCAACCTCTTCCTGGAGCACGAGCCGGATGCGGAGCGCCCCGGCACGGGCCCCTTGCCGGAGCCGGAATCCGGCGAGCCCGGCCGCCAGGAGGCCTCCGCCTCCCAGGCCGCGACGCCGGCGAGGCCGGAATCGCCAAGCACTAAACCCATCCAGGCGACCGACCGGGGCTTGGATCCGGAGGCTCCGGAACCGAAGGGGAAGCAGGGCGGCCTGCTGAAGTGGCTGTTCGCCCTCGCGGCGGTGGCGCTCCTCGCCGTCGGCGCCGTCCGGTTCCTCCCCAAGGCCCGGCGCGTGGACATCACCACGACTCCACCGGGGGCGACGGTCTACCTCTTCGGCCAGGTCCTGGGAACCACCCCGCTGGTCCAGGCCAAGATCCCCGGCAAGGTCGCGGTGCTGAAATTCGAGCTGCAGGGCTTCGTTCCGGTCACCCGGGAGCTGAAGCCCGGGGAGACCCAGGTCGAGATCGCCCTGGAAGGCCTGCCCTGGTCCGCCGCCATCCGCTCCGATCCGGCGGGGGCCGAAGTGCTCCTCAACGACGTTTCCAAGGGCTTCACCCCCATGTCCGAGCTGCCGGTGCCCAGCACCGGCACCCAGGTGCTGACCCTGCGCCTGAAGGGCTTCGCCGACACGGTCATCACCCTGGACAAGGACATCCCGCTGCCGGACCCCGTGGTCCTGACCCCTGTCAGTTTCAAGGCTCTCGTGGTATCGGATCCCCCGGGGGCGGAGATCAGCCTGAACGGCACGCCCCGGGGCCGCACCCCCCGGGAGCTGGAGGTCACCAGCGCCGCGAACCAGATCCTGGGTCTGCGCCTCAAGGGCTACGAGGAATGGAGCGGCCGGCTGGAATCCGGCAAGCCCCTGCCCAACCCCATTCCGCTGAAGGTGAAGATCCTCAAGCTCTCGGTCCACAGCGAGCCGCCCGGGGCCGCCGTCCACCTGGACGGCCGGCAGATCGGCATCACGCCGCTGGAGGGCCTGCCCCTGCCCATGAACCAGGCCCACCAGCTGCGGTTGGTCCGCGAGGGCTACCAGGACTGGACCGGCGCCCTGGACCTGGGCGTCGAGCTGCCCAATCCCATCCACCTGGTGCCCAAGGCCAAGGCGGGATCGGCCACCGTGCCCCTCGAGCCGGAGAAGCCCAAGGAGCCCGTGAAGAAGCCCGGTTTCTGGAAGCGGCTCTTCGGCGGCGATTCCAAGAAGGACGCGCCGAAGAAGGACTAACGGCTGTTAGGGAACGTTCAGCGCCGTTCTGGACGTGCCTTTGCAGACGCATGTGCCGGAATCGGCCTGATCAGTCCAGGCCGAAGCGCAGCTCGTCGAAGCCGCTGGCGGCGGCCTCCCAGCCTTCGCCCTTCGAGCCGAAATGCCCGATGACCCGCAGGCCCAGGGCATGGGCCCGCTGGGCGACCCGCATGGGCAGCTTGCCTTCCAAAGTCGTGGCGTCCAGGCGCCCTTCACCCGTGAGAACCTCCTCGCAGTCCAGGCAGGCCCGGTCGAAGGCGGCCACGGCCATGAAGGCAAGAGCGCCATCCTGCAGCTCCGCGCCGAGGGTCTTCAACCTGGCCCCGAGACCGCCGGCCGCGCCGGTGAAGGGTCCCGTGGGCAGATCCAACCCGAGCAGCCTCTCCGTCAGCATCGGCACATCCCCGGGCCGCGCGCCCTTCTGGAGGCCGAAGCGGGACGCAGCCTGGCGGAGATCCGTGGCCACGTCGCAGAAGACCCGGGTGGGCGGAAGCCGGAGGGTGGGCCAGTCCCGTCCGCCGTCCACCGTGGCGCTGCCGCCGAGTCCGATCCAGAGGCGGGGGGCGTTCTGGAACTGCGCCAGGAGCTCGCCGAAGCCGCGGCTGGAGGCCCGCAGCGGGTCGGGATGGGGGAGGCCGGCCAGCCCGATCACCTGGGCGCACTCCAGGGCCACGGTCCCGTCGGGGAGCTGGAGCACGGGCACGGGGCGGATGCGGCCAAAGGGATCCGCGGCCTCCGCGGACGCGTAGGTTCCTCCCTGAAGGGACGCGAGGCATTCCAGGAAGCCGTCCCCGCCGTCGCTGAGGGGCAGAAGGCGGTCGCTGGGGCGCGCCAGCCGACGGGCCGCCTCCAGCGGACTGAAGGAACCCTTGAAGGCGGTGGGGCAGACGAGCCTCATTCGACCGGTGAGGCCGGAGCCATCGGGACCCTCCTCCGAGCGCCGGCCGGCGCCCTTTCGAGATCCCGCAGAGCCCTCCGCCACCGCGCGCCGTCCAGTCCGATGCCGATGACCACCGCCGCGCACGCTGGCGCCTCGGAATCCGGGGGGAGGGGCAGGGGCGCGACCTCGAGGCGGCCGTCCGCGACCTGGAAGGCCCAGAGGTCGCTGCCATCATGCCGCGGGGGCCAGCCGTCGAAGCGCAGGATCCCCTTGGCCCGCAGCAGCTCGCCGCCCCCCTGGTCCGTGAAGAACACGTGCTCCAGCCCGGCGGGATCCACGGGGTGGTCGAAGCGCAGGGTGAGGGCGCGGGCCTCCGCGTAGCTTCCGGCGACGACGGCGGTCCAGCCCTCGGGCCGGGGCCGGAGGTCCCCGAGCCACGGATCCGGAGCCCCCGGCGGCAGTTCCCCCAGCCGCGACGGGACGATGGGAAGGGCGGGGTGCGCGGCCCGCAGATGGCCCTCCCAGGCCACCGCGAGGCTGGGGTCCAGGTCCGCCTTGCTCACCAGCACCAGGGACGCGAGGGCCGCCTGATGGCGCAGCAGCGTTCGGGTCTGCAGGTGGTCCAGGGGCGTGAGGGCGGAGATGACCGTGAGGCATCCCGCGAGCCGGAGGCGGCCCTGGAGGGAGGGTTCCAGCTCCAGGTCCAGGAGGTCCGTGGGGTCCGCCAGTCCCGTGGTCTCCAGCACCACCCGGTGGGGCCGGGCCGCCCCGGGGAGGTCGCACCACGTCGTCAGGGCGGCCACCACCTCCGGCCGGAGGGAACAGCAGGCGCAGCCGTTCACCAGGTTCGCGATGCCCGCCAGTTCGGGCCGCTCGGCGCCCACGAGGGAGCCGTCCACGCTCACGGCGCCGAACTCGTTGATGAGCACGGCCACTCGGCGCCCGGCCGCGATCTCCGAACGCAGGAGCCGGTTGACAACGGTGGTCTTGCCGGCCCCCAGGGGGCCCGTGACGAGGAGGACGTCGAGCATGCCTCCAGTGTGGTTCAAGTGGCGCAAAGGCTGCGGGGCCGGAAATCGAAATTCGAAAAAACCAGGGCGGAGTGGCATGTTGGAGCCATGCAGCTCCTCGACATGGCCTACCTCGCCGCCGTCGGACTGGCCGGCGCGGTGGCGCGCGGACTGCTCCGGGGCCTGGGCCCGGACGTGCGGCTGCGCCTGGAGGCGCTGCCCCCGGAAGGTCTCGGGCGCGGCTGGATCTGGGTCCACGCGGTGAGCGTCGGGGAGCTCATCCTCGCGGAAGGGTTCGTGGGCCGGCTGGCGGTGGAAGGCCGGCGGATCCACGTCACCACCGGCACCGCCGCCGGCCTGGAGCTTCTGGGCCGGCGCCTGCCGGAGTGGGACGGGGGCCGGGGCCTCCTCAGCGGTGGACCCTTCCCTTTGGATGATTCCCGGGGCCTGCGGCCCTTCTTCGCGGTCCCGCCGGCGGCCTTCATCGCCCTGGAGACCGAACTCTGGCCCAACCTGATCCGGGAACTGGCCCGGCGCGGCATTCCCCGGATCATCGTGAACGGCCGCCTCACCCGCCGCAGCCTGAAGCGCGGCGGGCCCTGGATCCGCCTCGCGGCGTCGCGCCTGAGCCTGGTGGTGGCCCGGGACCCCGAATCCCTCGAGGCCTTCCGCTCCCTGGGCGCCCCGAAAGTGACGCTGGGAGGAAACCTCAAGGCCGATCTGCCCCCTCGGAGGCCCCTGCACCCCGGCTGGGAGGGGCTCCGGGCGGCCTGGAAGGACGAGGTGGTGGTCGTGGCCGGCAACACGGTGGAGGGGGAGGAACCCCTCGTCCTCGCGTCCTTCCGGGCCCTCCTCGGGGCCCGGCCCGGAGCCCGGCTCATCCTGGCCCCCCGCCGTCCCGGCCGCTTCGGGGCGGTGGCGGACCTGCTTGGGGCGGAGGGCTGGACAGGCTTCCGCAGGGCCTCGGAGCCCTGGCCCGGCAACGCCGACGCCTGGAAGGGCGTCCCGGTCCTGCTCCTGGACACCCTCGGCGAACTGGCCTCGGCCTACTCCGAGGGCACGGTGGCGCTGGTGGGCGGTGGATGGACGTGGCATGGCGGCCACAATCCCGTGGAGCCCGCCGCCGCGGGGCTCCCGGTCCTCGTCGGACCGGGCTTCGAGAATTTCGAGGATCTCGTCAGGCCCCTGGAACTCGCCGGAATCCTACAAGTCGTTCCCGCGGATGAACTGCCGAAGCGCCTGATCGAGGCCGTGGAATCCGCCCCGCTCCGGCCCCTTCCGGCCGCGCTCCCGAGGGGACTGGGCGGGGCCCTGGAAAGGTCCCTGCAACTCGTGGCTCCCTACCTGCTTGAGGCCCGCTAGACTGCTGTCCCACCCCACCTTCCAGCCCGGTCCCGCATGACTCCGACCCCTCCCCATGTCCTGCTTGTGGATGACGATGCCGCCGTCCTGAACCTCGTCCGGGAAGCCCTGACCCACTACGGCATGGTGGTGCACGCCTTCTCGGAAGGCCACCGGGCCCTGGAACTGCTCCAGTCGCCGGATTCGCCGCCCTTCGACCTCGTCGTGTCCGACATCAACATGGACGGGATGGACGGCTTCGACGTCATCAACAAGGTCAAGTCCATCCAGTCCAACCTGCCGGTGGTCCTGATGACCGGCCAGGCGACCCTGGAATACGCCATCAGGGCCATGCGGCTGGGGGCCAGCAACCTCTTCCAGAAGCCCCTGGCCATCCGCGAGATGGTCAAGGCCGTGTTCCATCTCGTGGAGATCCACCGGGAGATCCGCCTGGCGGTCCATGGGTTGAAGGGCCTCGTGAAGGAGGAGCGCATCTTCTCCTTCCGCTCCGACGAGCTGGACATCCCCTCCGTCGTGCGCCACCTCACGGATCGCCTGGTGCCCCTGGGCTTCGCCGAGCCCCACAACGTGGACGTCCTCGCCATGGCCTTCCACGAAGCCCTGGTGAACGCCCTGGAGCACGGCAACCTCGAACTGGACTCCACCCTCAAGGCGGATCTCTTCAGCGACCAGGATCCCTACCAGGCCCTCCGGCAGGAACGCCTGTCCGACGAGAAGTACGCCTCCCGGAAGGTGACGGTCCGCGTGGACGTGGTGCCGGACCGCTTCGCCGTGGAGATCACCGACGAGGGGCCCGGCTTCGACACCACGCGCGTGGCTGCCCCCGTGACGGATCCGGACGCGCTCGCGCGGCAATGCGGGCGCGGCCTCGCGATGATCCAGGTGGTGATGCACCAGGTGCTCTTCAACGCCCGGGGCAACCAGATCCGCATGGTGCTGGAGAAGCCGCTGAAGAAGTAGCGCCCCGCCGCGGGACCGGGGATCAGAGGGCGGATTCGATCAGGGCCTTGATCTGGGGCTTCGGCTGGCCGCCCACGATCTTGTTCACGGCCTTCCCGTCCTTGAAGAGGATGAGGGTCGGGATGGACATGACGCCGAACTGGCCGGCCACCTCCGGGTTGTCGTCCACATTGATCTTCACGATCCGGGCCTTGCCCCCCAGCTCGCCGGCGAGCTCGTCGAGCACCGGGGCGATCATCCGGCAGGGTCCGCACCAGGGGGCCCAGAAGTCCACCAGGGTGACGCCGCTGGCGACCGTAGCGGGGAAGTCGTTGTCGGTGATGTGGGCAACCATCTCGGACACAGGGTCTCCTTCATGCAGGCCGGCGGGTGGACCGGCTGGACCTCCATCCTACCGCGTCTCCGGCAACTCCTTCAGCGCCGAATGCCGAGCTCAGGGCATGGGCTCCGGGCCGCCGGCGCCGCCCCATTGGGCGATGGTGAAGACGCTCATGTAGCGCTCGTTGGTTTCGCGAAGGCGCTGGGCCATGACCTCGCAGAGGGCGAACAGCACCTTGAGGGCCAGGTGGTGGTGGGCCTCGATGAGGCCGCGGAGTTCCTTGAGGGGGATGAAGAACAGTTCGGTGCCCTCGTTGGCGATGGCGTCCGCGGCCCGGGGGCTGAAGTCGATGAGGGCCATCTCACCGAAGAAAGCTGGCGGCTCCAGGATGGCGAGGGCTTCCTCCCCCGTGACGCTGCGCTTGGAGATGCGCACGCTGCCCTTCACGACGATGAAGAGGCCGTCGCCCGGATCCCCTTCCTTGAAGATCACTTCGTGGTCCTTGAAGCTCCGCACCTGGCCGATGATCAGGATCTGGGCGCGCTCGGTCTCGTCCAGATTCCTGAACAGGGGCGATTGGGTCAGGAAGGCGGTGTTGATCACGGAACCGTCTGGGAAGGGAGCGGCGGTGGGGGGAGCAGAACCTGGGACGTGATGTCGAGTCCGAAACCTCGGAGCCCAATGTACTTCTTTTCGCTGCGGGTCAGAAGGCGCATTTCATGGATCCCCAAAGATCGCAGGATTTGGGCGCCGACGCCCACGTCCCGGTCGCTTGGACCCGACGGCGTTTCGCTGGATTCCAGGTGGACGCCCTGGGTCGCCGCGTGGCGGCGCAGGTAGACCAGTACGCCGCGGCCCTCGCCATGGATGGCCGCCATGGCGGCCTGGAACGGGCCGGCGCCGAAGCCGTGCAGGTCCTCGGGCAGGGTTTCGAGGTGGACCCGCACCAGTGGCGGGCCGCCTTCCAGGGGATCGCCGACGACGAACGCGAAGTGGGTCCCCCCGTCCAGGAGGCTCTGGAAGCGGTGCACCGAAACCGGGCCCGCGGCGGTTCCCAGGCTGCGCACCTCCAGTGCCTTCACGATGGGATCGGCGCGCAGGCGGTAGGCCACCAGGTCCGCCACCGTCACCAGGAGGAGTCCGTGCCGCTCGCAGAAGGGCACCAGGTCCGGCACCCGGGCCATGGTGCCGTCCTCCTTCATGATCTCGCAGATCACGCCGCTGGGATGCAGGCCCGCCAGCCGCGCCAGGTCCACGGAGGCCTCCGTCTGGCCTGTCCGGGTCAGGACGCCCCCGGGACGGGCGCGCAGGGGGAACATGTGTCCGGGCTTGACGAAATCCTGGGCCCGGCTGGCGGGGTCGATGAGGGCCTGGATGGTTCGCGACCGGTCGGCGGCGGAAATGCCCGTGGTGGTGCCGGTCCGGGCCTCCACGGAGATGGTGAAGGCCGTCTCGAAGGGGCTGCTGTTCTCCCGCACCATCAGGGGGATCTGCAGGCGGTCCAGGAGCTCCCCCTCCAGGGCGACGCAGACCAGGCCGCGCCCGTGCGTGGCCATGAAGGCGATGGCCTCCGGCGTGACGTGGGCCGCCGCGAGGGTGAGGTCGCCCTCGTTCTCCCGGTCCTCGTCGTCCACCACGACAACCATCCGACCGCCGCGGATGGCCTCGATGGCTTGCTCGATAGTCGCGAAGGGGGATCCCACGGCGGCTCCTTGGCCTCCAGGATCCCCAACAGGCTTCCCGTTGGCTAGAGTGAGCCCTGGAATCCAGTCACAGGCTGGACGTGCTACCATCGGCCTTCAACCATACGGACGGCCAAAAGAAGGATTTCCCCATGTCCCAGGGTCTCATCCAAGGCTCCATGCGCGAGGCGCCGCTTCCCGACATCATCCAGCTCGTGAGTCAGGGCGGGAAGTCGGGCTGCTTCAACGTGGTGGAGGACAACAAGCGGACGAAGATCTACCTCAAGGACGGCCGCATCATCCACGCGGTGAGCTCCATGGCCGAGGGACTGGAGGCCTTCTACGAAGTCGCGCTCTGGCTCGACGGCACCTACTCCTTCGAGGAGGGCGAGGTGAGCGTCAGCCCCTCCATCCAGAAGCCCAACGCCTCGATCCTCATGGAGATGGGCCGCCGGATGGACGAGTGGCGGGTCATCAGCCAGAAGATCTCCTCAGTGGACCTCTACCCGGTCTCCAACCTCCTTCCCGGCGAGACGCCGGCGGGCGTGAATCCCCGGGAGGCCAAGCTGCTCGAGCTCACCACCGGCTACTACACCGTGCTGGAGCTGAGCGAAGTGATGCAGAAGCCCGTGCTGAACGTGGCGAAGGACCTCTACGGCCTGGCCATGGCCGGGCACATCGCCCTGAAGGGGGTCCGCAGCGGCCGCAAGCCGGCGGTGGAGCTGCCCGCCGCGCCACTGCCGCCTCCCCCGCCGCCCCCGGCGGCCGCAGGGGGCTTCCCCGTGGCCGACGAGCCCGCCGCCGCCCCGGCCCCCGCCCCGAAGGCCGTCGTGGACCCGCTGATGCTCGCGAAGCTCACGGCCTTCACCCAGCGGATCTCCCAGACCTCCAAGACCGTCCTGCCCTTCGAACACCACGAGATGATCAACCGCCTGCAGGCCCGTTCCACCCAGGGCATCATCAGCGGCGAGGGCGCGGAGGCGGTGAAGCAGCTCGCCCTCTCCATCTCCAAGGGCGCGGTGGACGCCGGGGTGGACGCGGAACTCGTGAAGACCTTGAACGCACAACTCAAGGCCCTCTTCGCCAAGTAGGCAGGGGGCCTTACGGAGCTGACCATGCGATTGCCCCACTTCCTCCGCTGGTCGGGGGCTTGTCTCGTCCTGTCCATGCTGGCCCTGTTCTCCGGCTGCGTGGATCCTGAAGCGGCGGGAGGGGGGAGCACCTCCGGGACCGCCCTCTACGCCTTCGACACCGCGGACGACGCCTCGAACCGGCTGCTGATCTGGGATGACGCCACCGCCCTCTACGCAGCCGATGCGTTGCCCGCCACCACGCGGACCCTCTCCAGCGACCAGTTCGCGAAGGTGAAGAACCTCGCCTGGGGCGGACTCGCGGTGGACGGCAGCGGCAACCGCCTCTGGCTCGTGGGGGAGGCCGGCGACGTGGTGAAGATCGAGCGCATCCGCCAGCAGACCGGGTCCATCCCCACCGCCGAGGCCATCCACTTCAACCTCGGCAACAGCGGGGACCGACTGAACAACGGCAAGTTCAGCCAGGCGGCCCTGGACCCGGTGTCGGGGACCCTCTACGTGATGGAGACCAGCGACAGCGAAGCCCGGGTCTGGGTGGTCAGCTCCCCCAACTTCTTCAACGAAGGCTTCATCGTGACCCCCGGAAACAAGATCAGCGTTCCGGGGGACAAGCTCGGCACGGGCCTCGCCGCGGGCAGCGGTGGGGTCTACGCCTTCTTCAAGGACGGCAACCAGGTTCAGGTCTCGACGGAGACCTTCAACGGCCCGCGGCTCCGCAGCGGCGGCTCGAACGGGTTCGGCGCCAGCAACGTCCTGATCGGGGGCAACACGAAGCTCGAGAGGTACGGATCCCTGGCGCTGGACACCGGGAACAACCGCCTCTACGTCGCGCGCCACAACCAGGACGCGTCCTCCTCGGAGGCGCCCATCAGCGTCTTCACCTTCGGGCAGTTCGGATCGAATCCCAACCAGGCGCCGGACAAGGGCACCCTGGGCACCGCGTCCCTGAACAACCTGCGGGTCCTCGCCCATCCCGGCAACAAGGACTGGCTCGCCGCCCTGGACGCCACCAGCGGCGA
Source organism: Holophagaceae bacterium (assembly GCA_044229575.1). Taxonomy (GTDB): domain Bacteria; phylum Acidobacteriota; class Holophagae; order Holophagales; family Holophagaceae; genus JADJVL01. Next base: position 62,301 of record JBGAST010000018.1, read on the forward strand.
GGCGCCCACGAACCTGCTCCGCCTCTTCAAGAACCCGTCCCAGTCCGGTTCGGTGGTTAAGACCTTCACCCTCGGCGCCACCGTCAAGCTCAAGGGCATCGCCCTCGACGGGAGCGCATGATGCTGCGTCTGCGGCTGCTCGCGGTCCTCCTCCGCGACGCGGCCAAGGATCTCTTCCGCCACCGCGGCCAGCATTTCCTCGCCATCATCACCCTGGCCTCCGGCCTCCTCCTCGCCGGCGGCGGGCTGCTCATGCTGGAAAGCCTGGAGCGGGCGGTGGGCCGGCTGGAAGGCCTGGCCCGCATCACCGTCTGGGCCGCGGAAGGGACCCCCCTGGACGATCTGGAAGCCCGGCTCCGGCGGGACCCCCGCTTTCCCGCGGTGGCCCGCATCACCTCCCAGGAGGCGACCCGGCGTCTGAACGAGACCACCCGCGAGGCGGGCCTCATGCTGGAAAGCCTGGGGCGCGAGACCATGCCCGAATACCTCGAGCTGACCCTGAACACGAACCTGTCCAAGGCGGGCCGCGCCCTGGAGGTGGGGGAGAGCCTCAAGACAATCGAGGGGGTGGGGGACGTGCTCGTGGACCACGAGCGGCTCATGTCCATGCAGCGGGCGGCCTCCTGGATGCGCAGCGCCTTCGGCACCCTTGGCCTCCTGCTCCTCATCGCCGCGGGCTTCTCCACCGGGAACGTCATCCGGATGAGCATCCTGTCCCGGGAGGAGGAGATCTCCATCATGCGCCTCGTGGGCGCCAGCGAAGCCTTCATCCGCACGCCCCTCGTCATCGAGGGCGGGCTGCTGGGCGTCCTGGGCAGCGCCCTCGCCATCCTCGGCCTCTTCGGCTTCTGGGCGGGCATCGCCAAGGGCGCCGGTTCCATCTCCCCCATGCTGGTGGAACTGGCGCGCCTCGGCTTCTTCTCCATGCCGAGCCTGGCGCTCCTCGTGGGCGTCGGCACCTTCACGGGCATGGCGGGGGCGTGGTGGGGCTTCTGGAGCACCCAGCGCGTCCAGCGCGAGCAGCAGGAGGCGCTGGAACGGCTCGAAGCGTGACAGTCAATACGCAGCCGGAGCCCCGGCCGCGATTCCGAAGGAAGGTCTCCATGATCCGCAAGCAGGAAGCCCTCGACTACCACTCCACCGGGCGCAAGGGGAAGATCGAAGTCGTCCCCACCAAGCCCACCAGCACCGCCCGGGACCTCGCGCTGGCCTACAGCCCCGGCGTGGCCGAGCCCTGCCTCGAAATCGAGAAGAACCCGGAGGACGCCTACAAGTACACCGCCAAGGGCAACCTCGTCGGGGTCATCTCCAACGGCACGGCGGTGCTGGGCCTGGGGCACATCGGGGCCCTGGCGGGCAAACCGGTCATGGAGGGGAAGGGCGTGCTTTTCAAGAGGTTCGCCGACATCGACGTCTTCGACATCGAGATCGACGAGCTGGATCCGGAGAAGTTCATCCAGATCGTGAGGAGCCTGGAGCCGACCTTTGGCGGCATCAACCTGGAGGACATCAAGGCACCCGAGTGCTTCGAGATCGAGAAGCGGCTCAAGGCGGAGATGAAGATCCCGGTCTTCCACGACGACCAGCACGGCACCGCCATCATCAGCACCGCGGCCCTCTTCAACGCCTGCGAGGTCACGGGGAAGAAGCTGGAGGACCTGAAGGTGGTCTTCAGCGGCGCCGGGGCGTCGGCCATCGCCTGCGCCACCATGATGGTCAGCGCCGGCGTGAAGCTGGAAAACCTCTGGCTCTGCGACACGAAGGGCCTGGTCTACGAGGGCCGCACCGAGGGCATGAACGAGTACAAGGCCGTCTTTTCCAAGCAGTCGGAGCTGCGCACCCTGGGCGAAGTCATCGCCGGCGCCGATGTCTTCGTGGGCTGCAGCGCCAAGGGCGTGCTCACGGCGGACATGATCAAGAGCATGGCGTCCAACCCGGTGGTCTTCGCCCTGGCGAACCCGGATCCGGAGATCGACTACCCCACCGCCATCGCGGCCCGCCCCGACATCATCATGGCCACGGGGCGCAGCGACTACCCGAACCAGGTCAACAACGTGCTGGGCTTCCCCTTCATCTTCCGGGGCGCCCTGGACGTGCGGGCCACGGAGATCAACGAGCCCATGAAGCTGGCGGCGGCCAAGGCCCTGGCGGCCCTGGCCAAGGAGGACGTGCCGGAGAGCGTATCGAAGGCCTACTCGGGCCAGAAGTTCGTCTTCGGCCCCCAGTACATCATCCCCAAGCCCTTCGACCCGCGAGTGCTGCTCTGGGTCGCCCCCGCGGTGGCCAAGGCCGCCATGGACAGCGGCGTGGCCAAGCAGCCCATCGCCGACTTCGCGAAGTACAGGGAGAAGCTCGAGGGCCTGCAGGGCCGCAGCAAGGACGTGATCCGCACGGTCCTCAACCGGGCCAAGTCCGATCCCCGCCGCATCGTCTTCCCGGAAGGGGACCATCCCCAGATCCTCCAGGCCGTCCAGGCCATGGTGGACGAAGGCATCTGCATCCCCATCCTCCTGGGCCGGGAGGAGAAGATCCGCTCCCGCATGGCGGAGCAGCACCTGGACATGGAACGCGTGGAGATCCTGGACCCCGAGTCCGTCGCCTGGCGCGACGAGGCCGTCGAGGCCTTCTACCAGCGCCGGAAGCGCAAAGGCATCACCCGCTACGAGGCTGACCGCCTGACCCGCCGGCGCATCGTCTTCGGCGCCCTCATGTGCCAGATGGGGAAGGCGGATGGGCTGGTGGCGGGGATTTCCAGCTACTACCCCGAGACCATCTCCCCCTGCCTGCAGGTCCTCGGAACCCGGAAGGGGGTCAGGAAGGTCTGCGGCGTGTACGTCCTGGTCCTGAAGAGCCGGGTGGTCTTCTTCGCCGACACCACCATGACCATCGACCCCACCGCCGAGGAGCTGGCGGAGATCGCCGTGCTCACCGCGGATCTCGTGCAGCACCGCTTCGACATGGAGCCCCGCATCGCCATGCTCTCCTTCTCGAATTTCGGGAGCGTGGACACCGCGAGCCCCCGGAAGATGCAGAGGGCCGCCCAGCTCGTGAAGCAGCTGCGTCCGGACCTCCACTGCGACGGCGAGCTCCAGGCCGATACGGCCCTGAACGCCGACATCCTGGCGGAGAGCTACCCCTTTGCCGACGTTCAAGGGGGCGCCAACGTGCTCATCTTCCCCGACCTCAACAGCGGCAACATCGCCTACAAGCTCATCCAGCGACTCGCCGGCGCCGAAGTCATCGGGCCCATCACCTGCGGCATGGACAAGCCCGCGAACGTCCTGCAGCGGCACAGCGATCTCAACGACATCCTGCACCTCACGGCCCTCACCGTGGTGGAGGCGCAGCAGCGGTAGGGGCACTTCCCGGCTTAGTGGAACCGTTCATCCGGAACCGCGAAGGAACTAAAAACAAGGGGCCCCGAAGGGCCCCTTGTCCGATCCGAAGGATCTCTTGGATTAGTACTGGACGCCGAAGGTACCGGAGATCACGTCGGCATAAGCCTTCGGGAAGCGGTTGGCGAAGGGTTCCTTGCCCATGTCGAAGCTATGGCCGGCGGCGCCTTCGGTGCCTTCCATCCACACGTTGCGGACCTTGACGACGTAGTAGCGGACCGTGCCGGCCGCCGGCGGGCCGCTAGGGATGTCGGCCATGGCCCGGAAGTTGGGCAGGTTCAGGGTCTGCAGGGCCCCGATGCCGCCCAGGTGACCCATGCGGAATTCATGCATCGGCAGCAGGGTGGTCGTGGTCGGGTTGATCAGGTAGGCCTCGTACAGCGACACGATGTAGCCGCTGGGGTGGCGCAGGTCGTTGACGGCGGGCTGGAAGGTGACCTGCACGTTCGAGTAGCCGTTCAGCAGCCAGTTGGCCACACCGTTGCCGTTGGCGAGCCGGTAGTCGGGAGCGCCGGTCGCCGGAGCGCCCGTCGCGGGAACCACCGCGTTGCCGTTGAAGATGTCCAGCTTCAGGCCGACCTGGACGTTGCCGTTGGCCACGTTGCTGCGCAGGTCGTTGATGGCGAGCTGGCGGACGGGGGTGACCACGGGCTTGACGCCCTGGCCGCCGTTGTTCAGAAGGACGTGGCCCGCGGGAGCCACGAGGCCGATCTGGCCGAGGAGCTTGGCGGCGTACTGGCCCGCAATGCCGGAACCGTTGAGGTTGGTGCTCCCGGGGAACTGCACCTTGGAGATGTAGTTGTGGTTGATGTGGACCACCTGGGTGAACTCGGCGGGCAGCCACTCGTAGGAGTAGGCCTGGATCACGTTGGGGAAGGAAGACGTCGTGATGTCGGCGTTCCCCGTGTTCCACCACTGGGCGAGGACCGGCGCGCCGGGCTCGATGCCCGCTTCGCCCAGCTTGTTGCTGTAGGTCGAACCGTTCTGGGAGGTCTTGCTGCCGCGATCACGGATGCCGTAGATCACGAAGGAGTTCTGGGTGATGCCTTCCTGGGTGTTGACGGCGGGCAGGTCGAAGGTGGGACCGTCCGTCAGACCGGCGGTGGCGGTGATGGTGGGATCCACCAGCTTGACGCGGGAGGCCAGGCCGAACTGGGCGGGGGCGCCCACGATGTTGCGGAGCAGCTCGAACTGGCTGCGGTTCCAGCCGTTGTCCACGCCGGAGCCGTTGGTGGGCGTCTGGTTGGCGGCGCCGAGCTGGCCGCCGAGGGTGGCGAAGGAGATCTGCGCCTGGGTGTCCGTGAGGCCAGTCGCTCCCATGGCGAAGTGGGGCACGGTGGTGATGCCACCGCGCGCGTCCACGCCCGAGCCGCCACCGACCAGCATGGAGCCAGCCCAGGTGCCGTAGGCGTTGTCGCCGGCGGTGTCCTTCTTCATCCAGAGCAGGAAGGTGCGGTCGCCCTGGGTGGTGTCGAGGAGGGCGGGATTGGTGACCGTGTCCAAAGAACCCGCGCCGAAGATGGACCGCAGCACGTTGTCAGCACGGGTGCCCAGCGCGAGCCAGGCGTAGGACGCGTTGGTGCGAAGGGGCGACTGGGGGTCGGTCGCGACCAGGCTGCCGAGGAAGCTGGTCAGGTTGGGAACGGCGACCCGGTCCACGTAGCCGCGGATGCCCGTGAAGGGGATGTCCGTGTAGCCCGAACCGCCCGCGGGGGTGGTGTAGGCGTTGGGGAAGTTGAAGTGCTGGTCCACGTTGTTGGGGATCCAGAGGGAGTCCGTGACCGCGTGGATGGGCTGGTGGGGCGCCGTGGAGGTGACGAGGCCCGTGGGGGTCACGTCGGCGGCGGCGGTGAGGGTGGTCAGGCCGAACTTGCCGAAGAAGTTGCGGTCGACGCCGTCGCCCTGCTCGGCCACGGGATTCGCGATCTGGCCATTGCCCGTGGAGGTGCCGGAGGGGAAGTTGCCCGTGAAGAAGAAGCGGGCGTTGCCGGACAGGTTGGGCACGGCGGCCTGGACGATGTCCGTGGCCTCGAAGAGGTTCGGGAGCCCGGCGGCGGGGTAGCCGCCGGCGGTGTTGGTCACGATGGTCGGCCACGTGAAGGACAGGCGCAGACGGCCGCCGAGGGTGTCGAGCTGACCCACGCCGATGCCGGTGGCGCCGGTGGTGGAATCACCCAGGGAGGCCTGGCCGCCGCCGCCGCTGGCGTTCTCGGTCGCGTTCGAGTAGAACAGCGCCCGGCCCGGCAGCACCTGCTGGTAGTTCACTTCGCTCTGAACCTTGCCGGCGTACCAGCGCATGGGGGCGTAAACGGTGTTGCGGTTGCCCTGGGTCGGCAGGTCCTGGAAGCGGGCGGCCGTGAAGCCATTGCTGAAGGCGGTCGCCCCGTACACGGCGGACGAGGCCGACAGCGCGGAGACACCGAAGTAGTCGGCGGTATTCAGGGAGAACAGGTAAGGCGAGTTCGAGGGCACCACGCGGCCCAGGGCCTCGTGGTTGGAGTACCAGCCGGTGGGGGTCACCGAGACCTGAGAGACGTTGGGCCGGGCCGGGTTGGCTTCCGGCGCGCCGCCCTGGAACTGCACGTAGGTGCCGGTGTTGCCGGCCACCGTGCCTCCGACGCCCGCGGCGCGGGAGGCGGGGTTCAGGGTGGTGTTCAGGGGGTTGGCGCTGTACGGGGCAAGGATGGTGTACGGGGCGTCATTCCTGCCGTCGAGGGTGTGGAAGGCGCCCGCGGAGGCGTTGTAGAAGTTGCCCGCGCCCGGGACCGGGGCCGGCAGGGCGGCGTTGAAGCCCGAGGCGTAGGCGCCGGAGAAGGTGC
>JBGAST010000019.1:0-65094 GCA_044229575.1 Holophagaceae bacterium
CCTCGACGATTCGGACGCCCTCCTCAAGACCCAGCCGGGCCTCGTCATGGGCACTGCCGCCTACATGGCGCCGGAGCAGATCCGCGGCCAGGTGCTGGACGCGCGCTGCGACCTTTTCGCCTTCGGGTGCCTCCTCTTCGAGATGCTCACGGGCAAGCGCCCCTTCGAAGGCAGCTCCGTGGGCGACATCATCGCTGCCGTCCTGAAGGACTCGCCGGCGATCCCCTCCCCGGGCCCCGCCAGCGGCTGGCCGAAGGGCCTGTCGGACCTCCTCTGGCGCTGCCTGTCCAAGGATCGGGAGACCCGCATCCAGAGCGCCGTGGAGATCGAAGGCATCCTGCGCTCCCTGCGGGGCCTGCCCGCCCGGAAGGGCAGGGCCGACAGCACGGGCACCCGCCGCTTTCCCAAGGACGAAACCACCCGGGCCATCGCTTTGCCGCCGGAACCGGAGCGGGCGGAGGAACCCCAGCCCTCCGGCGGTCTCCTCGCGCGCCTGGGCCGCCTCTGGCCCTTTCAGCGCCGGGAGATCGATTCCCTTGCGGTGCTCCCCTTCGAGAACCTGGATCAGGATCCCGGCTCCGAATACCTGGCGGAAGGCCTGCCGGAGGGCCTCATCGAGCGGCTCTCCCAGCTCGGCGGCCTGCGGGTGGCGGCCTGGAGCGCCGCGTCCCGGCTCAGCAAGGCGGATCCCGTGACCATCGGCGCGCGTCTGGGGGTGCGGGCCGTGCTCCTGGGCAAGGTGCACCACCAGGACGGCCAAGTGGTGGTGAGCGCCGAGCTGGTGGACACCCGCTCCGGCAGCCACCTCTGGGGCGGCACCTTCCAGCGACCGGATTCCGGGCTGGTGGAGCTGCAGCAGGAGCTGGGCCGGCGCATCGCGGAGACCCTCAAGGGCCGCGTCAGCAGCGGCGCCCAAGCGGTGCTGGCGGTGCGCCCCACGGCGGATCCCGAAGCCCTGCGCCTGGTCATGCGGGGCCGCCACGCCTGGCGGAGCCGCACGGAGGAAGGCCTGCGCCAGGCGGTGGCCCACTTCCAGGCGGCCCTGGCCCACGACGAGCATTTCGCCCTGGCCTACGCGGGCCTCGCCGAGGCCTACGCCCTGCTCTGCTTCCTGGTGGGGGTCATGCCCCCCGCGGACGCCCTGCCCAAGGCCGAAGCCGCCGCCCACCGCGCCCTGCAGCTGGATCCGCAGCTCGCGGAGGCCCACACCTCCCTGGCCATGGTGCTGGAATCCTTCCGCTGGGACTGGTCCGCCGCCGAAACGGCCCACCGCCGGGCCATCGCCCTGGAGCGGGGGAACCCCAACCTGCACCATCGGCTCGGCATGCACCTGGTCTACCGGGGCCGTTTCAAAGAGGCCCGGGCGGCCTATTCGGAAGCCCTCCGCCTGGACCCCGGCGATGCCGCCGGGGCCGCCAAGGCCTTCGCCCAGGTCACCGTGCTGGCTCCCGCCTTTCCCATCGCCCAAGTCATGCTGGGGCTCGCCCTGGAGCAGAACGGCGAGGCGGAAGAGGCCCTCCAGGCCTTCCGCGCCGCCCACGCCCTGTCGAAATCTCCGGATTCCCTCGCCATGGAGGCCCACACCCGGGCCCGCCTGGGGGACGCCGAGGGCGCCCGGGCCCTCCTGGCGGACTTGGCCGCCCTGTCGAACCGGCGCTACGTGTCGCCGTACATGGTGGCCGTCGCCCACCATGCCCTGGGCGACACCCGGCGCGCCCTGGACATCCTCGAAGCCGCGGAGGCGGCGCGCTGCGAGCTGATGGTGTACGCGGGGATCGATCCCCGGCTGGGCCGGCTCCGGGACGAGGATCGGTTCCAGGCGCTGCTCGGGCGGATCGGCCTGGGGTGAAACGGACCCCCGCAATGGCTTGTGGGTCAAGGGACCCGCGGCTATGTTTTATTGCGAGGTATACCTCATCACCCGGAGCTCCCATCCCCTCCGTCCTCCGACATCTGGCGACCCTGTCCTGCGGGCTCTCCCTCGCCGCGGCTTCCCCGGTAGGCGGAGGGGGCAAGACCCTGCTGCATCCCTTCAGGACCCAACAGCCCCCGGTCCTGGACGGGCGGCTGGACGACGCGGTCTGGCAGCAGGCGCCCTCGGTGACGGACTTCGAGACCTTCATTCCGGAGTTCGGCAAGAAGCAGCCGGAGAAGACCGTGGCCTACATGGCCTACGACCAGGACAACCTCTACTTCGCCTTTCGCTGCTTCGATCCGGAGCCCGGAAAGATCAAGGCGGCCATGGCCCGGCGGGACGACGTGGTGAAGGACGACTTCGTCTGCATCAACCTGGACACCTTCAACGACCAGCAGTCCCTCTACGCCTTCTACGTGAACCCCTTCGGCATCCAGGCGGACAGCCGCTTTGCCAGCGGCAAGGAGGACTTCAGCGTGGACCTGGTGTGGGACAGCGCCGGGCGCATCGACGGGGAGGGCTACACGGTCGAGATGCGCATCCCCCTCAAGAGCATCCGCTACACCCACGGCGGCGTGGTGCGCATGGCCGTCTTCTTCGAACGCACCATCAGCCGCCGCCAGGAGCACGGCTCCTACCCGGCCCTGGACGCGGCCCGCGGCTACGCCTTCCTGCCCCAGATGGCCCCCCTCGAGTACGCGGGCCTCGCGCGGCCCACCATCCTGGAAATACTGCCGGCCTTCACCCTGGCGCAGAAGCGGGTGCGGGAGGAGGGCGTCCTCGTGAAGCGGCCCGACGACCGGGAATGGAGCCTGACGGCGAAATATGGCCTCACCCCGAGCCTCATCCTGGACGCGACGGTCAATCCGGACTTCTCCCAGGTGGAGGCCGACGCCGGTCAGATCGACGCCAATCTTCGCTTCGGCCTCTTCTTCGCCGAAAAGCGGCCCTTCTTCCTGGAGGGCAGCGAGAGCTTCAACGTGGGCGGCACCACCAGCGGCCCCCTGCAGACCGTGGTCCACACCCGCACCATCGTGGATCCGCGCTCCGGCTTCAAGCTCACCGGCAAGCTGGGGGCGGCGAACACGGTGGCCGCCCTGCAGGCCACCGACGCCCCGCCCCCGGCCCCCGACGCCGAGCCCGGCGCGCCCCAGCCCCTCGACGCGCGCTTCACCATCCTGCGCTACAAGCGCACCACCACGGAGGACGGCTACCTGGGCGCCTTCCTCACGGCGCGGGACCAGGGGGGGCGCTCGAACCGGGTCTACGGCCCCGATGGCCAGATCCGGCTGAACCCTTCCGACATGCTCAGCTTCCACGCCTTCGCCTCCACCACCCGGCCCGGCGGCGGCCTGGAAAAGGCGGACGGCCACGCCCTGGGCCTGGAATACCTCCACGACACCAGCCGGCTGAGCCTCAGCGCCGCGGTCCACGACGTGTCGCCGCGCTTCCAGGCGGACGCGGGCTACCTCACCCGCACGGGCCTGACCTCCGCGTCCCTGGGGCTCACGCCGAAGCTCTACCCCAAGTCCTCCTGGCTGCGCAGGCTGGACACGAATCTCAGCCTCTCGGCCCTGAAGGACCGGGACAGCGGCTTGACGGAACACGACCATGCCCTGGGCGTCACGGCGATCCTCCAGGGCAACGCCGCCCTCTCTCTCAGCGTCCACGACGCCACGGAAGTCTTCCTCGGGCGCAGCTTCCGCACCGACGGCTTCACCCTCAGCGCCCGGGACCAGTTCACCAAGGCCTTCTCGCTGCAGGCCAGCTACCGCCGCGGGAAGAGCCTGCGCTACGCGGCGGACCCCTTCCAGGGCCACGGCTCCCAGGCCAGTGCCGCCCTGGTCTACCAGCCCACGGACAACCTCAACCTCACCCTGAACTGGAGCCACGCGGACCTGTTCAAGGACGCCACCGGCGAAAAGGTCTACGACTACCACATCTACCGCAGCCGCCTCACCTACCAGGCCAACGCCTTCCTCACCTTCCGCGGCATCGTGGAATACAACGCCTTCCGCCGCCAGCTCCTCACGGACTTCCTGGCGGCCTACACCTACATTCCTGGCACCGTCGTGTACCTCGGCTACGGCTCCCTCTACAAGAAGCAGGCCTGGGAGGAGGGCGAGTACCGCGAATCGAGCCGCTTCCTGGAGATGCAGCGGGGCCTCTTCTTCAAGGCCTCCTACCTGTGGCGGTTCTAGGCGGGGACTATTTCACCGTCAGGACCACCACGGTGCCCGCCGGCACCAGGGCCGCGGCGGCGGGGCTCTGGGCGCCGATGAGCCGCTTGCCGGGGTTGATCACCAGGGTGGAAGACTTGTAGGACAGGCCTGCGCCGGCGAGGATGGCCTTCGCGTCGTTCCAGGTCTTCCCCACGGCGCCGGGCACCGCCACCCGGCGCATGCTCGGGAGCCGGGGCTTGTCGTCGTCGCCCTGGCTGAAGGCCGGCGCTCCCAGGCAGAAGGCCGCGGCCAGCAGGACACCCCGCCATTTCGACGTGCACATCGGAGACTCCTTGGAAAGGGTTGCGCGGGAAGGGTCAGGCCCCCCGCGTCCCGCTTCAAGGTGATTGTGGTGCGCTCCGTCCCCAATCCCGGGGGCCCGGACATGGAACGGGCCCCGGTCGCCCGGGGCCCGTCCTGTTCAACTCGACCCTAGAAGCGGAAAGTCACGCCGGCCTGGATGGCGTTGGCGCTGCCCTCGTCCTTGCCGAACTTGGTGGTGGTGTAGCGGATCTCCGCGCCGAAGGAGCGGTTGAAGTTGTAGCCTGCGCCCACGGCGAAGCCGGCCTTGTTGGTGCTGTCGCTCTCGGAACCGGAGGTGGTCACGTTGCCGATGCGGACGGAATAGTCGTAGTCCACCTTCCAGCGATTGAGCCCCAGGCCGGCGGTGAGGTACAGGCCCTCGTCCTTGCCCTCGATGAAGTAGAGGTAGTCCACGCCGACGGCGAGGTCGCTCACCTTGTATTTGCCGTTGGCGCTGACGCCGTACCCGTCGGCGGCGTAGGCGCTGTTCTCCGGGAAGAAGACGTAGTCGAGGCGGGGACGGATCGCGTGGCCGCCGCCCAGGTTCCAGGTCAGGTGGACGCCGGCGCCGATGCCCGGCTTGCTGTCGACGGCGTCCTTCAGGTCGCCCAGGGGCGCATTGCCGTGGACCTGGACGCCGAAGCGCACGTCCTGGGCGGAAAGGCCGGCGCCGGAAAGCAGGACAAAGCCGAGGGCGAGGCGGGAAAGGTTGGTCATGGTTTCTCCAGAAAAATGGGATGGGCGCGACGCCCGTGGGTGGGCGTCCGCGCGGGAAGCCTCCCGCAACGGCAGGAGGGACGGGAGGTCTTGAGATCCGGAACTCCCGCCGATCCGCGAGGGGCCGCGGAGGATGGGCAGGGAGGGATTCGGCTGGATCTCAAAGGACCTGAAGAAAGGGTTACATCTTCCTTACGAGCCTTCATCCTGGCAGGTTAGTCCGCGACGCGCACCTCTGCGAAAGGCCGGGCGGCTGCACTCACGCTTCCGGAACACCGGCGGCAGCGCCCGCCCGGGGTTCACCGGGCCAGGGGCAGCGCCGTCACCTCCAGGCTGAACTGCCCGTCGAGGAAGGCATCCACCCGGAAGCGGTCCTCCAGGACGCGCACCTGGGCCAGGTGCAGATCGCTCACGGTGCCCTTGAGCTGGAGGCCCGTGGCGAGGGGCCGGTTCAGGGCCAACTGGAGCTGGTCCTTGAGGCCCCGGAAGCTCTGGTCCAGGAAGAGGTTCGCCCGCTCCTGGAGCAGCTTCCGGAGGCTGGAGCGGAACAGCCATTCCGCCGTGTTCTCGATCCAGCTGCGGCTTTCGAAGGTGTAGTCCAGCCCCTCCACCCTCACGGTCCCCAGCGCCGCGTCGTAGACCGGGCGCCCCGCCAGGGCCACCTTGCCGTTGGCGCGGCCCTTCAGCTCCACCTCGATGAGGGCCCGTCCGCCGCTACCGCGCACGGCGGCGGAGACGATCTCGAAGGAGCCCTGCTCGGTCTCGAACCTGCGGCCCGCGAGCTGGCGGCCCAGCTGCTCGGAGGCCTGCAGGAAGGGCAGATCGGACTCCAGGGCGATGTGCACGCCGGAGCCCGGGGCGGTCGTCGTGTCCAGGGCAGGGAGGGCGGTTGCGGGCAGGACGGGGGCCGGACCTAGCACCAGCATCGGCCGCGCCTGGATCTCGGGCTTAAGAAGCAGGATGCGGCCGTCGCCGGCGGGATCGGCGACTGGACGGCCGAGGCGCACGCGCTCCGGGCGCAGCAGCAGCCAGATGCCTTCGGCGACGGGGATGGGCCGCTGGGCCAGGTCCCAGGCCTCCCGGGCCTTCGACCGGACGAAGGTGGATTCCCGGAGCTGGAGCTCGGCGTCCCTGGCGGCCTGCACCAGGGCCCCCTTCATGCCGTTCATCACGGGGCCGGTGACGTCGAGGCCCAGGAAGGTCATCTCGCAGCGGCTCACCGGCAGGGGATCCAGGGCCCGAGCGCGCACCGCCAGGCGCCAGCCCGGGGTCAGGAAGACTTCCCCCTCGGCGCCGAGGATCACGGCGCGATGGCCCTCCTTGCCGAGGCCGCAGGAGGCCAGGCTCTTCACGAAGGGGCCGAAGACCCGCGCACCCATCTGGAGCCAGTAGTGGGCGAGGGTGCGCACCACGATGCGATCGCCCTCCGCCCGGGCCTGGATGCCGTCCCGGTAGAGGTTGAAGCGGTAGACGTAGTCCGGGCGGTCCGGGAAGGGGGTCCAGGACTCCACGCCCGGGGGCGTGCGGGGGATGTCCCCCTCGAGGGAGTTCAGCACGGAGGCGATGTCCACCCGCACCGGCACGGCGATGGTGCTGAGGGGCGGCTCCAGGCCCGCGGCGAAGGCGGGGACCGGGCCCTCCTGGGCGCCCAGGGGACAGCCGCCGGGGGCGAAGGCGGCCAAGCCCAGGGCCAGGCCCGCGAGGCGGCGTCGGACCGGGCGCATCAAGCCGATTGGAGGTGGTCGTGGTAGGCCGACGCGAGGGTCTCGGCGATGGCGCCGGGCTCCCGGCCCAGGAAATCGCTCCGCTGCATGAGGTGCAGGAGGTGCCCGTCCTTCAGGATCGCCGCCTGGGGCGACGTGGGTTGGGCCCCCTCGAAGAATTCCCGCGCGGCGCGGGTGGCCTCGATCTCCATGCCGGCGAAGACCGTGTAGAGGTGGTCGAACTTGAGGCCCTTGTCCTGCAGGGCGGTGATGACGCCGGGCCTGGCGCCCGCGGCGGCGCAGCCGCAGACGCTGTTCACCACCAGGAGGGAGGTGCCCTTGGCCTGGAGGGCGGCTTCGACCTGCTGGGGATCCATCAGCTGGGTGAAGCCTGCCCGCACGAGCTCTTCGCGCATCGGGGCGACCATGTGTTCGGGGTAGTTGGACATCGCGGCGCCTCGGAAGGATGCGGGGATCGGGGGGCGGCACGCCTGCCCGGACGTTCCGCGTCCGCCAGTTTATCCCGGACCCTGGCAAACTGGTGGATTCCGGAGGTTGCATGAGACTGGCGGTCATGGGCGGGTCCCTGCGGCAGGCCTCCCTCAACGCGCGGTTCCTCCGGCACCTGGCCCACACCCTGGGAGTCCGGGGCCACAGCGTGTCCGCCTTCGCGGGGGAGGCCCTCCGCATCCCCCTCTATGACGCGGACCTTCCCGAAGCCCCATCCGGCGCGAAGGCCCTGCATTCCGCCCTCCTGGAGGCGGGGGCCCTCGTCATCGTGAGCCCCGAGTACAACGCCGGCATCCCCGGCCACTTGAAGAACGCGGTGGACTGGGCCTCCACCATGGAGCCGAGCCCCTGGACCGGCCTGCCCGTGCTGCTCTGCAGCGCGAGCCCCGGCGCCTTCGGAGGGGCCCGGGGCATGCTCTCCTGGCGGGCCACCCTGGCCAACATGGGGGCCTTCGCCTACCCCGGCAGCGTGAACGTGCCCCACGCCGACAAGAACCTGGACGCCGACGGCGCCCCCACGGATTCCCGCACCCTCGCCAGCCTGGGCCAGACCCTCGACGGCTTCCTCGACTTCGCCGCCAAGCTGCGCGCCTGACCGGAAAGACCCGCCATGAAAGACTTCTTCAAATCCTTCTTCGCCAGCGTGCTGGCCCTCCTGCTCGTGGCGGGGATCGGCTTCGGCCTCTTCTTCGTCATGATCGCCGCCGCGGGAGCCGCCAAGCCCGTGGTGCCTGCGAAGGCGATCCTCGTGTTCGACATGGGCACGAACATCCCGGACAGCGCCGCCGAGTCCTCCCCCGGGGAGGCCTTTTCCCGGGCCCTGAGCGGCCGGGAGGACGGCGGCGTGCCCCTGGCCTCGCTGACCGCGGCCCTGGACCGGGCTTCCAAGGACCCGAAGATCGCGGCCCTCTACCTGACCGGGAACATCAGCCCCATCGGCTTCGGCTCCGGCCCCGCGGCCCTGAAGGAGCTGCGGGAGGCCATCCAGCGCTTCCGGAAGGAGAGCGGCAAGCCCGTCCTCGCCTACAACCTGGGCTGGGACAAGAAGAGCTACTACCTCGCCGCCGGCGCCGGCAAGGTCTACGTGCATCCCATGGGCGAAGTGGACGTCACGGGCTTCGCTACCGAGCCCATGTTCATGGGCAACGCCTTCCAGAAGTATGGCATCCAGGTGCAGGTGACCCGTGTGGGCAAGTACAAGAGCGCCGTGGAGCCCTACATCCTCGACAAGATGAGCCCGGAGAACCGGGAGCAGGTGCAGAAGCTCCTGGACGACATCTGGGGCGAGTGGAAGGACACCGTGGGCCAGGACCGGCACCGGAGCCCCGCCGAGATCCAGAAGCTCGCCGACGAGCAGGGCTTCGTCCTGGGGCCGGAGGCCGTGAAGGCCGGGCTGGCGGACCGGGCCCTGACCCCGGACGCGGTGCTGGACGAGCTCAAGGTCCTCGCGGGCAAGAAGGCCGAGGACAAGGACTTTCCCCAGATCGACCTGGAGACCTACGCAACCAAGATCCCCGCGCCCACGGCGGGCAAGGGCAAGCAGCGCATCGCGGTGGTCTACGCCGAAGGCGAGATCGTGGACGGGGACGGCAAGGGCAGCCAGGTGGGCGGCGACAAGCTCAGCCGCCAGCTCCGGAAGCTCCGCCTCGACCCGGAGGTGAAGGCCATCGTGCTGCGGGTGAACAGCCCCGGCGGCAGCGCCACCGCCAGCGAGCTCATCCAGCGGGAGGTCATCCTGGCCCGCAAGGCCAAGCCAGTGGTGGTGAGCATGGGCCACCTCGCGGCCTCGGGCGGCTACTGGATCAGCGCCTATGGCGACCGCATCTTCGCCGAGCCCACCACCATCACCGGCAGCATCGGCGTCTTTGGCCTCCTGCCCAACATCCAGAAGCTGGCTTCGGACTACGGCGTCACCTTCGACGAGGTGAAGACCGCCCAGATGGCGAACCCGGGTACCCTGGCCCGGCCCAAGACCGAAGCCGAACTGGCCCGCATCCAGAGCATAGTGGACGGGATCTACGATCAGTTCCTCGGCAAGGTGAGCGAAGCCCGCAAACTGCCCAGGGAGCGGGTCCACGAGATCGCCCAGGGCCGCGTCTGGAGCGGCGCCGAGGGCCTGAAGCTGGGCCTGGTGGACGAGATGGGCGGCCTGGCGGACGCGGTGCGCTTCGCCGCCAAGAAGGCGGGCATCGAGGGCAACTACAAGGTCGACGAGCCCGCGGCCCCGAAGCCGCCCCTGCAGAAACTCCTGGAGGCCCTGGGCGGGGAGCCGCGGAGGCAGGCCGACAGCCGCGCCCTCACCGCGAACAACCCGGCCTTGCGCCTGCAGCGGCAGGCCGAGCAGGCCCTCCGCTCCCTGGCCAGCCTGAACGACCCGCTGCATGCCTACGCCCGCATGCCCTTCGAGCTCGAGCTGCGCTGAATGTGGTCAGACGGCTTCGCAGGCTAAGGCCTGCTAGGCCGTGGCCGGCACAAGCAGGGCTAACGGACCGTCCAGGCCGCTGCGCGGCACAAGCGTCGCTAACGGACCGGCCAGGACCGCGCTGGCCGCTCCGCAAGCGACGCTAGGAATGCGCTGGCCGCTCCGTAAGCCCTGCCAGGCCGTGGCCGGCACAAGCAGGGCTAACGGACCGTCCAGGAATGCGCTGGCCGCTCCGTAAGCCCTGCTAGACTCCGCTGCGTCCAGACCTTCCACTTCTTCCGCACGCAGGAGCCCCCGTGGAATCCCTTCCGCGGCCAGCCTCGAAGCACGACGTCCCGTCGGGGGGCGGCATGCAGGAACTGCTGGAGATCCTGGCGGGGCAGGTCCACCGGACCCTGGTGCGGCAGCACCCGGAAGCGCTCTGGGAGCTGCGGACCCGGGCGGTGCCTTTCCATGAGCTGACGGAGGACCAGAAGGCCTACGAGCGCGAAGCGGCCCGGGAGACTTTGCAACAGCTCGTGGCGGAGGGTTGGCGCATCGAGCCTCCCCACACGCCGGAGGCGGACTTGGCCTCCTACCGGGAGCGGGGCGAGGACTTCCTGAAGCAAGGCGAATCCCTGCTGGCCTACGACGCCCTCTCCCTGGGCCTGCGCGACTATCCCGGCGACCTCTTCCTGCGCCAGCTCCAGGCCCTGGCCCTCATCCGCAGCGGAGCTCCCCGCAAGGCCCAGGAGCTGCTCTCGGCGCTGCTGCAGGAAGGCCACCGGGACCAGGGCACCCTCGCCCCCCTGGCCCGCAGCCACAAGGATCTGGCGGAACGGACGGAAGACCCGCTGCTGAAGCGGACCCACCTGGAGCTGGCCTGCGGCCTCTTCACGGAGGCCTACCGCCTCAACCACGGCATGTGGAGCGGCATCAACGCCGCCACCCTCAGCCTGCTGCTGGGACGCCGGGAGGAGGCGGAAAGCCTGGCCCTGGAGGTGGAATCCCGGGGCCGCGACATGCAGGAAGCCCTGCTCTCGGAAGGCAAGGACCCGTTCTGGGTGGCGCCCATCCTCGGCCAGGCGGCCCTCCTCCGGGGCGAGCGGGAGGAGGCCCTGGAACTCTATGCCCTGGCGGTGCAGCTTGGCCGGGACCGACCCGCGGACCTGGCGGAGGTCCGCCACAACGCCCTGATGCTGCTGCGCCACCTGGACCTGGACGCCCGGGCCTTCGAGGACGTGCTGCCCTTGACGCGGGTGGTGGTGTTCTCCGGCCACATGGTGGACCACGCCGACCGCGCCGCGCCAAGGTTCCCGCCCGCCCTGGAGGCCCAGGTCGCCCAGGCCCTCCGCGCCCGGCTGGAGGAGCTTCGGGCGGGGGCGGGCTTCGCCACCGCCGCCTGCGGTTCGGCCCTCCTGTTCCATGAGGCCATCCTGGCGCGCCACGGGGAATCCCACGTGGTGCTGCCCTACGACCGGGAGGAATTTCTGAAGGACAGCGTGGCCATCCGTCCGGACCAGGACTGGTCGGGCCGCTTCGAGGCGGTGCTCGCCGCGGCGCGGCGGGTCATCACCGCGTCGCCCCAGCGGCTGGATCGGGGCAGCGTCCCCTTCCAGTACGCGAACCAGGTTCTCCTGGGCCTGGCCCGCCTCCGCGCCCGACAGATGCACACGGAACTCGTGCCCCTGGCGGTTTGGGACGGCCAGCCCAGCGGGGTGCCCGGGACGACGGCCTGGACCGTGGAACGCTGGCGGGAGCTGGGCCTCCGGGTGGAGGTCATCCGCCTCGGCGACGAGGGCGGGGGCCAGGCCACGACCCGGCCCCTCCGCGCGCCGCAGGCGCTGCCCGGCGGCCTCGAGCCCCGCATCATGGTGATGCTCTTCGCGGACGTGGTGAACTTCAGCGCCCTGCAGGAAACCCAGGTGCCGCGCTTCGTGGCCCACTTCCTCACGGTGATCCGGGACCTCAAGGCGGCGCTGGCGACCCCGCCCCGCATGGAGAACACCTGGGGCGACGGGCTCTTCCTGGCCTTCGAGGGGCTGTCGGAAGCCGCCCGCTTCGCCCAGGACCTCGTGAAGCGCGTGAAGCGCGCCGACTGGGAGGCCCTGGGCCTCCCGCCGGGCCTGAACCTGCGGGTGGCCCTCCACGCCGGACCCGTCTACGTGGGGACCGATCCGGTGACCGGCCGGCCCACCTGCTTCGGAACCCACGTCAACAAGGCCGCCCGCATCGAGCCCATCACGCCCCCCGGGCAGGTCTACGCCAGCCAGGCCTTTGCCGCCCTAGCCGCCGCCGAGGACGCGCGGGGCCTGCAGTGCGAATACGTGGGCCAGCTGCCCCTGGCCAAGGGCTTCGGCACCTTCCCGATGTACCTGCTGCGGGTCGTCGAGGAACCGGCGGCGGGGTGAGACCGGGCACGGCCGCCCGGCTCAGATCTCCAACAGCCCCGGCGGCGGGTCGAGGTCGAGGCGGCGGCTGGGCAGGTCGAGGGTCCACCAGGCCTTGATGTAGGGAACGTTCCGGGCACCCGTGCGACCGGGCCGGCGGTCCTTCACCACCACCATGTCGTAGCCCATGGGGGAAGGATCCAGCCGCAGCACCTCTCCCAGCAGCTCCCCGCCGACGAAGACATCGCAGCCCGGCCACTGGTGGCGGAAGGACTCCCCCTCCCCGAGGGAGGCGAGCTCCTCAGGCATCCAGAGGGCCCATCCCTTGAAGGCCTCGGCGGCGGTGCGGTCCGGAATGCCTTCGAAGGCCAGGCAGGGACGGCCCTGCTGCCAGCGGAAGCCCCGCAGCACCGCGGGCCGGGCCCCGGCCGGCAGGGCCTCGGGGTCCGCGTGGTCGAGGGCCAGGGCGGGCGGGGCGAGGATGAGGCCCTGGACCGATTCCAGCTTCTCCGGCTGGTCCATCACCGCGTGCAGGAGGAATTCGCCCTTCAGTCCCTGCACCTTGGCGAGGTGGCCCAGGAGCAGCATCAGCCCCGGACCTCGCCGCGCTCCTCCTCGAAGAGCTCCAGGTCGATGCTCAGGCCGGCCTTGTCGCCGGCGGCGCGGCAGAGGGTCCGCAGGCTCTGGATCATGCGGCCGCTCTTGCCGATGATGCGCCCCCGGTCGCCGGGCTCCGCGTGGATCCAGATCTCCCGCTTGCGGCCTTCGCCCTTGACCTCGATCTTCAGCGCCTCCGGGTGGTCCACCATCGGGGCCAGCACGTCTTTGAGGAATCCTTCGAAGTCCATGGTCGCTCCGGAGCAGCAGGGGAGGGGATCAATGCCACGAGCCGGACTCGCGTCCGGCTCGTGTCGTGGCGATCGCCGGAAGGGGCCTAGACGACCTGGTGCTTCTTGAAGAGGTCGAGGACCGTCTTGGAAGGCTGGGCGCCCTTGGCGATCCAGGCCTTGGCCTTGTCGGCGTCGATGCGGACGCTCTCGCCGGCGGTGGCGATGGGATTCACGAAGCCGAGCACCTCGAGGGCCTGGCCCGTGGGGATGCGATCGTTCTCGCTGACGACGATGTGGTAGAAAGGCCGCTTCTTGGCGCCGTTGCGGGCAAGTCGGATGGTGAGCATGGGCACTCCTGAGCGGGCTAGTGTAGCGCGGGTTGGCTGATTTCCCAACGGGAATTTCTCGATCGGCCGCAGAGTGCCGAGGCTCCGCCGCCCCGGGGCCCGCCGGGAACGGTCACTGCGCCACCGTGGCCACGATCGCCTTGAAGTACCCGTTCACCCGGCGCGCCGCCTGGGGATCGCCGTAGGCCCCGGCGGTGATCACCACGGTCAGGTTCAGGTCGGGCACGACGAAGAGCCGCTGCCCGCCGTTTCCGAAGGCGGCGGCCCAGGATGGCGTCCGGCCCCGCCACGGCGCCGTGCCGGTCCACCAGAAGTAGCCGTAGCGCGTTCCTTCGAAGCCCGTGTCCAGGCGGGGCTGCAGGGAGGCGGCGATCCAGGCCTCCGGGACGAGCTGCCGCCCCCGCCAGCGCCCGTGGTCCAGGACCAGCCGGCCGAGTTTGGCCAGGTCCCGGGGGCGCATCCGCAGCCCGGTGTAGGCCATGGGCCGGCCGTGAAAGTCCCCCACCCATTCCCAGTCCGTGATCCCTAGTGGCTCGAACAGGGCCCTGCGGGCGAAGTCCTTCCAGGGCATGCCGGTGGCGCGCTCCAGGATGTCCGCCAGGAGCAGCGTCCCGCCGCTGTTGTAGTTGAACCGGGTGCCCGGGGGAGCCTCGATGGGGCGGCTGAGCACGTGGTAGGCCGGGGACCATTTCCACATCAGGCGGTGCTCGTCGTCCGGGCCCTCCCCGCCCTCATGCCAGGCGAGGCCGCTGCTCATGGTCAGGAGGTGCTCCAGGGTGATGGCCTTCCGTTGGGGCACCGCGAGCTCGGCGTACTCCGGAAAGAAATCGAGGACCGGCGTGGCCAGGCTCTTCAGCCGGCCCTGCTGCTGGGCGATGCCCACGAGCAGGCTGATCACGCTCTTGCCGATGGAGCGGGTGTCGTGGCGCACCGAGGGGCCGAAGTCGCGGGTGTGGGAAAAGAGGCTGTTCACCGTCCTGTCCCGGCCGCGGCGGTAGGCCTCCGCCACGATGCGGCCGTGCCGCTCCACCACCACGCCATGGAGGTTGCCCTCGCCGCCCAGCATGGTCGCCAGGGCGGCGTGGAGGCGGGGCGCGTCGAAGCCCGCGGCGGCCGGATCCACCCCCTCCAGGCCCCCCTCCAGCCTCGTCGGCGGAGGGATCGGAGGGACCGCCCGCTGGGCTGCCATAGGCGGAGCGAGCAGGAGCAGGAGGGGCAGACCAGGCGCCCGCATCAGAACGGCAGCTTGAACCCGCCGCCCCCGCCCAGGCCGGGCATGCCGCCCATCCCCTTCATGCCGCCGGCCATGCGCTGCATGCGGGCCATGAACTTGGGGTCGTTCATCTGGCTCATCATCTTCTTCATCTCGAGGTACTGCTTCAGGAGCTGGTTCACTTCGTGCACGGGCCGCCCCGCGCCGGCGGCCACGCGGCGCTTTCGCTTGGCGTCCAGCAGGTTGTGGTTGGCCCGCTCCTTCGGCGTCATGGAATCCAGGATGGCGGTCAGGTGCTTCATGCGCTTGTCCGTGGCCACGGAGGCGATCTGCTCCTTCATGGCGCCCATGCCCGGCATCATGCCGAGGATCTTGTTCATGCTGCCGAGCTTGGCCACCTGGGCGAACTGGGCGCGCATGTCCTCCAGGGTGAACTGGTTCTTTGCCATGCGGGAGGCCAGCTTCTCGGCCTCCTTCTCGTCGATCTTGTCCTTGGCGTGCTCGATGAGGCTCAGAACGTCGCCCATGCCCAGGATGCGCTGGGCCATGCGGTCGGGATGGAAGACCTGGAAGTCGTCCAGCCTCTCGCCCTCGCCGATGAACTTGATGGTGCGGCCCGTGGCCTGCTTGATGCTGAAGGCCGCGCCGCCGCGGGTGTCGCCGTCGGTCTTGGACAGGATGACGCCGGTGAGCCCAAGCTTCTCGTGGAAGGCCGTGGCCGAGCGGACGGCGTCCTGGCCGGTCATGGCGTCCGCCACGAAGAGGATCTCGGCGGGGCCCACGGCGTCCCGGATGTGGAGCAGCTCGTCCATGAGCGTCTCGTCCAGGTGCAGGCGGCCGGCGGTGTCGAGGAGGACCGTGTCCCAGCCCTTCAGCCTGGCCTCCGCCACGGCATCGCGGCAGATGGCCACGGGGTCCTTCGAATCGTGGTGGAAGCTGGCGATGCCCGCCTCCCTGGCCACCACGTGGAGCTGCTGGATGGCGGCGGGGCGGTAGACGTCCGCGGGCACCAGGAAGGGCGCGCGGCCCTGCTTCTTGAGCCACTTGGCCAGCTTGCCGCTCGTGGTGGTCTTGCCGGCGCCCTGGAGGCCCACCAGCATCACCACCGCCGGGGGCTTGCCCAGCTCCAGGGGCTGCTCCTTGGCGGCGCCCCCCATGATCTCCGTCAGCTCCTGGTAGACGATGTCGATGAAGGCCTGGGCGGGGTTGAGGCCCTGCATCACGTCGCTGCCCAGGGCCTTCTCCTTGACCCGCGAGAGGAAGGTGCGGGCCACGGCGACGTGGACGTCGGCCTCCAGGAGGGCCATGCGGACTTCCCGCAGGGCCTCCTCGATGTTCTTCTCCGTCAGCCGGGACTGGCCCCGGAGGGATTTCATGGCCTGCTGGAGCTTCTCGGAAAGGGCGTCGAACATGGGTCCCGTCGGGCGCGGAAGGCGCAAACGTCCATTCTAGCGGCCGTCGCGGAGCGGCCTGAGCACTTTTGGCCGGTCCGTTACGGCCGCTTGTGCCGGCCACGGCCCACCGCTGGCCTGGGCCTTGAAGAACCGTCGGAATCGGGCTTGCACCCCCGGCGGGGAAGCTGATGATGGGGCCATCCTCCCCTCTCGCCGCACCCGACCTGGAGCTTCGATGGCGGTCGTCCCGAACTTCATCTTCGGTCCCAACGCCCTCCTCAGCCTTCTCGGCCTGGTCCACGGGCCGGACCCCACCCCGCCCACGCCCCCGGAGGACTGGCGGGAGGCCCGGGTGGACGTGGTGATCCCGGCCCTGAACGAGGAGGCCAACATCGCCTTCTGCCTGGCGGCCCTCGCCCGGCAGACCCTCAAGCCCCACCGCATCATCCTCGTGGACGACGGCAGCACGGACCGCACCCTGGAGGCCGCCCGCGCCTACAGCGCCGAGAACGGCCTCGACCTCATCACCATTCCAAGGGTGAAGCCCATCGGCAAGACGCCCACGGTGAAGCGCCAGTCCCGGGAATTCGACGGGGACGTGGAATTCGTCCTGGACGCCGACACGATCCTGGAATCGCCGGACTACCTCGCCCGCTGCGTGGAGGAGCTCTACAAGGCCCGGGGCATCGCCTCCGCCTCCGGCCGCATCGCGCCGGTCCGCCTCCGGGACCGGGCGGCGTGGATGGAGCGGGAGGAACTGCGCCGCTTCCGGGAGGCCCATCCGGACCTGAAGGGCTGGACGACCCCGCCCCCCCTCCAGAGGCTCCTGCGGGGGATCTCCAACGTCTATCGCACGGCCCTCCACGCCTTCGTGGAGTGCTTCATCCAGCGCGGCCAGATGAGCCAGTTCGGCTCGGTGCTGAATCCGGCGGGTTGCGCCGTGGCCTACCGCCGGCGCTACATCAAGGACCTCTTCGACCGCTACGAGCCCATCTTTGGCGACGACCTCACCCGGGCCGAGGACATCTTCATCGGCCTGGCCCTCCTCAACGAGGGCTACCGCAACGTGCAGCTGGAGGACGTGCGGGCGCGATCCCCGGAGCCCTCCCTGCCGCTGCTTCCGGCCCAGCGCTGCCGCTGGACCGGCAGCTTCTTCCGCAGCTGCGTGGACATGGAAGGGCTGCTGCTCTCCCCCTTCAAGGCCCCCAGGCGCGGCTTCCACGAGCGGAAGGTGCGCCGGAGCAGGGTGATGGAGAAGCGGAGGATCCGCGAGCCCTACCGGCAGTGCTGGGGCCGGGAGTACACCCACCGCTTCGGCCGGCCCATCGGCTCGGCGGTGCTCTTCTCGGTCTTCGAGAAGGCCGTCTGGCCCGTGGCCCTGGCCCTCCTGGCGGGCCTCGGCATGTGGCGCACGCTTCTCTACGCCATCGGGGCCGAATGCCTGCTCACCACCCTGATCCTCTTCTGCGCGGCCCGGGAGGACGCCCTGCTGACCGCCCTGCAGGGCCTCCTGGCCACGCCGATGCGCTACCTCGCGCTGGTGGCGGACCTCCTCGCCCTGTTGGCCTTCCCTTTCCGCCGGCCTCCGAACACCAAGAGCTGGCAGCCCGCGAGGCTCTGACGCGCCTGCGACAATGGCCCATGGCCAACCGACTCGCCGCCTCCCTCAGCCCCTACCTGCTCCAGCACGCCCACAATCCGGTGGACTGGTTTCCCTGGGGCGAGGAGGCGCTGGCGAAGGCAAGGGCCGAAGACCGGCCCATCTTCCTTTCCATCGGGTACAGCGCCTGCCACTGGTGCCACGTCATGGAGCGGGAGTCCTTCGAGAACGACGCGGTGGCGCGGCTGCTCAACGCGCACTTCGTCCCCATCAAGGTGGACCGGGAGGAGCGGCCGGACCTGGACGACCTTTACATGGACGCGGTGCAGACCCTCACGGGCCAGGGTGGCTGGCCCATGAGCGTGTGGCTCACGCCGGACCTCCGGCCCTTCTACGGCGGCACCTACTTCCCGCCGGAATCCCGCCGCGGCATGCCGGGCTTCCGGCCCCTCCTCGAGCGCATCGTCCACCTCTGGGAGGCACAGCGCGGCGACGTGCTGGGCCAGGCGACGGAACTCACGGCGGAGCTCCAGCGCCAGGTCCAGGTGAAGGCGGGGCGGGAGCTGCCGGAGCCGGGGATCTTCGAAGGGGCCCTCACGCAGCTGCGCCAGGCCTTCGATCCCCGGTGGGGGGGCTTTTCGCCGGCGCCGAAATTCCCCCAGCAGATGGCCTGCGAGCTGCTCCTGCGCCGGGGCTCCCCGGAGGACCGGCGGATGGTCCTGCGCACCCTCGACGCCATGTGGGACGGGGGCATGTACGACCACGTGGGCGGCGGCTTCGCGCGCTACAGCGTGGACGTGAAGTGGCTCGTCCCCCACTTCGAGAAGATGCTCTACGACAACGCCCAGCTCGCGTCGTGCTACCTGCTGGCCTTCCAGGCCACGAAGGATCCGAAGTACGCGCGCATCGCGGCGGAGACCTTGGACTACCTGCTGGAGCGGATGCTGGATTCCAGCGGCGGAATCCACAGTTCGGAGGACGCGGACAGCGAAGGGGAGGAGGGCCGGTTCTACGCATTCAGCCCCGCCGACATCATGGAGGCCCTGGGCAAGGCCGACGGGGCGCGCTTCTGCGAGGCCTTCGGCATCACGCCGGAAGGGAATTTCGAGCACGGACAGAGCGTGGTCCACCGCTTCTCGCGGCCGGCCGAGGCCGCGCTGGCCGCGCCGGAAGAGCGGGAGCTGCTGGACCGGGTGAAGGGATGGCGGGACCGCCGCGTGCGCCCGCACCGGGACGACAAGGTGCTCGCCGCGTGGAACGGCTTGGCCCTCGGCGCCTTCGCCCGCGGGTACCAAGTGCTGGAAACGCCGCGGTACCTGGACGCGGCCCGGGGCATCGCGGACTTCTTGCGGCGCAGCCTCTGGCGGGAGGGCACCTTGTTGCGGGTCTTCCGCCATGGCGAGGCCCACACGGCCGGCTTCCTGGAGGATTACGCCGCCGCTGCCAATGGGCTGGTGGATCTCTTCGAGGCGGACTTCGATCCCTCCTGGCTCGCCTTCGCCACGGCGCTGGTGGAAGCCATGCGGGCGAAGTTCGAGGACCGGGAGGAGGGCGGTTTCTTCTCCACGGAGGCCGGGCGGGCGGACCTGCTTTTCCGCCAGAAGCCGGGTTTCGACAACGCCCTCCCCAGCGGCAACACCCTGGCGGCCCTGGCGCTCCTGCGGCTGGCCCGGCACCTGGACCGGGAGGATCTCCGCGCCAGCGCGGAGGGGACCCTGCGCTGCTTCACCCCCTGGATGAAGCGGTCGCCCCGGGCCTTCCTTGGCATGCTCAGTGCTGTGGATCTGGCCCTCGACGAAGAACTCGACATCGCGATCGCCGGGGAGTCCGGGGACGCGGATGCGCGCGTCCTGCTGCGGACCGTGCATGCCCATTTTCTTCCTAACCGGGTGCTGAGCTGCTCACCGGAAAGGGCACTTCCGCTTCACCAGGGTCGCGGAAAAGTTGAGGGCAGGGCGGCTGCGTATGTATGCCGGAATCGTGCCTGCGAAAGGCCGGCGACATCACAAGATGCACTGGCGGCGCGGCTTTCCGGGCCTTGATTCGCGAAAAAAATCCCTTGCCGGCGGACGAAGCGAGCGTACCTTCAGGGCATGAAGAACGATCCTCCGGGTTACTTCTTCACACCACGGGGCGACCATTCCCTGCCTGCCCCTTCCACGGTACCGAGCTAATAGCTCCCGGGAGTTATTTCGGCGGCCGCGCGACACCCACAAGGGCACCCTCCGGTGCCCTTTTTTCGTGTGGCCCCTTTTCGTGCGGCCTAGGTTCCGCTCCGCCGCGTGGCGAGGAGATGCTCGATGTCCGGCCTCTGCGATCGTGGCGCCGAAGGCGCAAGGGAGCAGGAGCGGCGCGGGAGCGACGCGATAGGCCGGAGGGCCATCGGGAGTTCAGGCCCGCCGCGTGGCGAGCAGATGCCCGATGGCCACCGCAGCCGCGTCGGCGGCGTCCACGGGCAGGGGCTCCTTCAGGTTCAGGAGCATCATCACCATCTTGCCCACCTGCTCCTTCACCGCCCAGCCGTAGCCGCTGACGGCCTTCTTCACCTGCATCGGGTTGTAGTCCCCCACCGGCAGGCCATGCAGGGCGCCGGTGAGCAGGATGCCGCCGCGGATCTGCCCCAGCTTCAGCGCCGTCGCCGCGTTCTTCTCCACGAAGGGTGATTCCACCGCCATGAAGGTGGGCTTGTGCAGTTCGATGGCCTCGCTCAGGCGCTGGTGGATGCGCAGGCAGCGCTGGTCGAAGTCCGCGCCCCTCGGCGAGCGGATGACGCCCGCCTCGAGGAGCTCCATGCGGGATCCGAGGCGCGACACGATGGCCCACCCGCACGCCAGGGAGCCGGGATCCACGCCAAGGCAGATGGAGGGAAGGGGAGCGGCGGGCATCCATCCATGATGCCCGGACTCACGCCACCGCTCCGCCGCCCCCGTTGCGGATCTCCGGATTCACGTCCCGGCCCAGCAGCATGGCGCCGTAGCGCGTCGACGCGGGCGCGTCGAAGCCGGCCTCGCTCTGCCATTCCCGCGGGTTGCGGAACGTGCCCATGAGCATGTCCCACAGGGGGAAGTCGCTGTAGTTGTACGCGTGGACGCCGCGCTCGTGGTGGACGCAGTGGCTTTCGGGCCGCTGGATGAGGTAGCCCAGGAAGGCCGGCGTCTTCACGTTCCAGTGCTGGAAGAGGCCGTAGAAGATGGCCACGAAGCCGGTCCAGGCGGCGGCCGCGGGATGGAGGCCCAGCACCAGCACGGTGACGGCGAGGGAGACCACGTTGTTCTGGAGCATGTCGAAGGGATGGAAGAGCACGGCGCCGGGGATGTCCACGCGGACCGGCGCGTGGTGCAGCTGGTGGATCCAGCGCCACAGGAAGTTGAAGTGGTGCATGGCCCGGTGCACCAGGGCGGAGGCCAGGGACACGGCGGGATAGCCCACCAGGACGCCGGCGAGGATGCCCAGTCTCTGGCCCGGCAGCAGGCTGTGCTTCGCGATCCAGTCCATGGGCAGGGCCAGGGGGAAGAGGGCCCCGACGGCCATGATGAGGAGGAAGAATCCGAAGCCGAGAAGTGTCCAGCCCCTCACTTTGGGGAATTCCCGGGCGCTGAGGAGCTTCTCGCTGAACAGGAAGAGGAGGAAGGTGCCGAGGATCAGCACCGCAATCAGGTCGTCGGTCTTCATGGGGGCTCCTAGGACTTACAATGTAAGGCCATGATGCGTTCTGGACCTTACGATGTAAAGTGATCCCATGGCTGTGACAGCAGATCATCCCCGGCCCCGGAAGGCCGTCTCCCGCGCCCCCCTCAGTCGGGAGCGCATCGCCGCCGCCGCCCTGGAGCTCATGGACAGGAAGGGTCTGGAAGGCTGCACGATGCGGGCGCTGGGGACGAAGCTCAAGGTCGAGGCCATGAGCCTCTACCACCATTTTCCGAACCAGGAGGCCCTCTTGGACGCGGTGATGGAACTGCTGGTCGCGGAAATCGAGATCCCCGCCGCCGGCCCCTGGACCGATCGGTTGCGCAGGGCGGCCTGGTCCCACCGGGCGACGGCCCTGCGCCATCCCCACGCCTGGCCCCTGCTGGTGACGCGGCCCTATGCGACGCCGCGGCTGCTCAAGTACTGCGACGACCTCTGCGGCATCGTCCTCGCGGCGGGCCTCGACGCCGAAGCCTCCGCCGGCCTCTTCCGCATGCTCGGCCACTTCATGGATGGGGCCCTGCTCTACACGGCCCTCGGGCCGGGCCGGGCCCACAAGCCCGCCGCAGCGGCGGCGATCGTGGATGCGGACCTCTATCCCCGCCTCGCCCAGCTCGGTCCCTACCTGCGCCGCGACCTGGCGGCGACCTATTTCGAGTTCGGGCTGGAGCGGCTCATCGCGGACTTCACGCGGCTGGTGAAGCAGCACCGCCAGGCCCGCTGACCCCCGTCAGCCCCGCCGCTTCTTCGTCGGCGGCTTGGGCCGCGAAGCCTCCGGCCCGCGCTTGGGCCGGGCGGGACCCGCGGAGGGACCGCGCACGGAACCCTTGGGCTTGCGGGGCCGGTCGTCCCGGCTGCCGTAGCCGCCGCGGCCGGCTGAAGTTCCCGAGGTCGCGCTGGAGGGCGCGTCCCGGCGGGCGGTCCTCGCGCCTCCGGGGCGCTCGGTCCTCGTCCCGCCACGTTCTGGACGTGGTCCGCGCTTCTCGGGCACGAAGTCGGCCTCCCGTAAGGTGGCGGGAGCGACAAGGGCGGGCGTGAACATGAAGGGCTTGCCCTTGTCGTCGTGGCCCCGGGCCTCCGTCACCCAGGCGCTGACCCGCCGCAGGTCCTCGTCCACGCCCACGATCTCGACTTTCACCGCGTCGCCGATGGAGAGGGTCGCCTGGCCCCGCATGCCCACGGCCTTGGACTTGTGCTCGTCCACCACGAAGTTGCCGCCGAGGGCCGCCAGGGGCACGCCCACTTCCACGAAGGGGCTGTCGAGACGCACGAACATGACCTTCAGGGAGAAGCCCTGGATGCGGCCGTCGAACTTCTGGCCGAGCTTGGGCTTCATGAGGATGCAGGTCTTCCAGCGGTCGTTCTCCCGCTCGGCCTCGGTGGCCTTCTGCTCCGCGTCGCTGCTCTGCTTGGCCATGATGGCCAGGTGGCCGTGGAGGCCGTCGGGCAGGGGCTCGCCCTTCAGCACCTTGCGCAGGTAGCGGTGGGTGACGAGGTCCGGATAGCGGCGGATGGGGCTGGTGAAGTGCAGGTAGTCCTGGAGGGCCAACCCTGAGTGGCCGATGTTGTCCACCGAGTACTCCGCTTTCTTCAAGGATCGAAGAAGCAGGGTGTTGAGCATGACTTCCAGGGGCCCGCCGCTGATCTTCTTGAGCAGGGCGTTCAGGACGTCGGGCGTGGGGCTGTCGTAGGGGCGCATGAGGCCGAAGGTCGACGCGATCTCCTTGAAGATCTCGAGCTTCAGGGGATCGGGCTCATCGTGGATGCGGTAGATGGCCGGGATCTTCTTCCGGCTGAAGAAGCGCGCCACCGCCTCGTTGGCCAGGAGCATGAACTCCTCGATCATCTTGTGGGCTTCGTGGTGGGCGTACTTCCGCGCGTCCACCGGGCGGCCCTCGGCGAAGATGAATTCCGTCTCCTCGGTCTCCAGGTTCAGGGCGCCCCGGCCCAGGCGCTTCACCGTGAGCTGGCGGGACAGCACGAGGCACTGGTCCAGCAGGGCGCAGACCTCCTCGCCGAGCTCGGCGCGCTTGCGCTTGGAGAGGTCCAGGCTGGCCTCCTTCACCTCGTCGTAGGTGAGGCGCTTGCGGCTGTGGATGACGCTTTCGGTGAAGCGGCTTTCGATGACCTCCAGCTCCGGCGAGATCGTCATCCACGCGCTCATGGTGAGGCGGTCCACGCCTTCCCGCAGGCTGCAGAGATCGCCGCTGAGGCGCTCGGGGATCATGGGGATGGCTTCGTCGGGGAAGTAGACCGAGGTGCCCCGCAGCCGCGCCTCCACGTCCAGGGGGCCGTTCTCCGGCACGTAGTGGCTCACGTCGGCGATGTGGACGCCGAGGATCCAGCCGCCGCCCTCGTTGTCGGGCAGCACTTCCAGGGAGATGGCGTCGTCGAAGTCCTTGGCGGTGGGCGGGTCGACCGTCACGACAACCAGGTCCCGCAAGTCCTCGCGGCCCTTCACCCAGGTCTCGGGGATGGAGGTGGGGAAGGGGGCCAGCTCGTTCATCACCGCGTCGGGGAAGTTCGTTCGGAGGTTGAAGAGGGCGGCCGTGAGCCGGTTCTCGATCTTGAGGTCCGTGGGGCGGCCCAGCTTCGCGAGGATGGTGCCGTGGAGCTGCTTGGCCTCGGGATCCGGATCGAGGAGCAGGCTCACGTAGTCGCCGTCCCCGGCGAGGTCTGTTTCGGGCACGGAAACGAGCTGGGTGAGGCGCGGTTCCACCGGCACCGCGCGCCAGCCCCAGGGCTGCTTCTGGAGGAGGGCGGGCAGGGGTTCCACGCTGCGGGAGATCACCTTGAGGATCCGGGCGCGCAGGCGGCCGTCCTGGGTCTCGCCGCTCACTTCCGCCATGACCCGGTCGCCGTGGATGGCGCCGTGGGCCTCCCGCCAGTCCACGAGCAGGTCCATCTTCGCGGCCTTGTCCATGCCCACGGGCCGCAGGAAGCCGCCCACGCCTTCGGGATGGCCCAGGAAGGTGGCCTCGAAGGTCTCCGTGGGGCGGAAGCCCGGCTTGCCGGCCTGGGGCGGGCGGCCGGTCATGCGGTCGGGCCTGCGGCCTTCGGAGCGGGGCTGGAATCGGGGTTTTGCGTGTCTTGCCATGGTCCAGGGTATCGCGGCGGGGGTGGGTTCCATCGTTCCGGCCCAAACGGCTGGTTCCGGCCCTGTTCCGCGCCACATCAGGATGGCGGTGGGTTCCGTGGGCCCCGCTCCCGGGGGAGGGCCCCCGGCACCATCGCTTCCGAGTCTTGACCAATGCCTCCTGGACATTGTGGTACCCCATGCCCAGGAGCCCTGACGTGACTGGAAATCCGGAGCCGAGATCCCGACGCAGCCGTTCCGCGGCACGGCTCGCGCGGCTATCCCTGCTGCCGGCCTGTCTCGGGGCCTCCCTGCAGGCCCAGGTGCCCATGGGGCTCCTGATCAGCCAGCAGAGCCGCACGGCCTTCACCGTCCAGGGGGCCGGGGCCCGGGCCGAAGGAATCGGCGGGGCCTTCACGGCGGTGGCGGACGATGCCACGGCCGTGTCCTTCAATCCCGCGGGACTGGGCCAGCTGGTCCAGCCCGAGATCTCCCTGGTGGGCACGGGCTACCGGCGCAGCTTCGAGAACCGCAACTTCATTTCCTTCGACCAGGTGCCACCTCTCGGACTGTCGGACTCCACGACGCGGGACCAGCGGGCCCTGCCCACCTTCGCCAGCGCGACCCTTCCCACCAAGCTCCTGGGCAAGAATCTCGTCTTCCAGCTTTCCTGGCAGCGGCTGTTCGACCTGAGCGTGGAGACCAGCAAGGACGTCAAGGAGGTGGATCCCGCGGGCGTGCTGCCCTC
The DNA here is from genome assembly GCA_044229575.1 of Holophagaceae bacterium. Taxonomy (GTDB): domain Bacteria; phylum Acidobacteriota; class Holophagae; order Holophagales; family Holophagaceae; genus JADJVL01. Next base: position 25,057 of record JBGAST010000019.1, read on the forward strand.
CAAGTACCTCCAGCAGCACATCCATCAATCCGGACAGGTGAGCGTCTGGTCGGCGGCGGTCGCCTACGACTTCTCCCCCCGGTTCCTGGTGGGCCTTTCCTGGAATCTTTGGCGGGGTTCCTGGGATTTCCACTCCAACAGCGATGAGAGCCTGCTGCCCCTGCCCAACCCCCAGGCGGAGTACACGCGGCTCAGGGAGCGCGATGGTCTGCGGGGCAGCAACTGGACTCTCGGGGTCCTCTGGCGCTCGGAATGGGCGAATGTGGGGGCGGTCTACCGCAGCCCCTTCACGGCCCGGTTCGAGAGCCGGATGGAGGCGACGACCAATGTCCAGCCCAACGGCCTCACGCCGGAGTTCAGCGCGCGCTACGAGGTGGATTGGCCCGAGACCTTCGGCGCGGGCCTCGCCTGCCGGCCCCGCCAGCAATGGCTGCTGGCCCTGGATTGGACGAGGACCCGGTGGAGCCGGGCCACCTTCAGGCCGAACGGCGGCAGCCTGGACGGACTGAACTTCTTCGATCTTCGCGCCGGTGGCGAAACGCGGACTCCCGATGCGGAAAGCCTCCGGTTCGGGACGGAGTACCTCTTCTTCACCAAGAATTCCGTCCTGCCCCTGCGCGCCGGACTGTTCCGCGAGCCCCAGCCCAACGCGGATCCTGTCAGCGGCGACCGCCGCATCCTCCGCGGCTTCAGCCTCGGCCTCGGCTGGAAGGTCCGTTCCCTCAGCATGGACGTGGCCTACAAGTTCAGCCGCGGCAGCCGGCGGGCCAGCCAGTTCCTGGAGGCCGACGAGATCGCGAGCGGACGCAACCTGCCCACCTCGCGGGGCGAGGAGGTCATCCGCGAGCACCGGTTCTTCCTGTCCCTGAACTACCGCTTCGGAAACGAGGGCGTGGGCCGGTTCCTGCGCTGGTTCTTCGTGCAGGGCAACTGACATGGCGCCCGGAAGCTCGCGTCGTGCCGCCGCAGTGCTATGGGTGCTCGCTCCCCTGGCAGCCCAGCAGCAGACCACGGCATGGGAGGCCTACCAGGACGGACTCTCGTCCCAGAAGCGCGGCGACCACCGGGCGGCGGTGGCCGCCTTCCGGCGGGCCCTGGAGCTGCGGCCCGCCCCGAGCGCCCGCCTGATGACCTACGGCAATTCGTTCATCGCCTATTTCCCGCAGGTCCACCTGGCCGAATCGCTCCTGGCGCTCGGGGACCTGGAGGGCGCAGCGCGGGCCCTCGACGCCTCCGCGAGCTCCGGCGTGGAGCCAAGGGAACTCATCGAGCGCGGGAGCCAGCGGTTGAAGGAGCTCCGGGCGGCGCGCAGGCCCGCGCCCGTCGAGATTCCCGCGCCCGCCGCTCCGAAGGCCGCGGCGGCGCGGCCCGGACCGACACCGGTGGAGGGGGACAAGCCGCCGCAGGCGGCCGCGGGGTCCGAGGCCCCTGCTTCCAACCAGGGCCAGAAGGCCGTCGGCCCTTCCCCGGCTCCAAAGCGGGAACCCTTGGTCGCACCGGCGCCGGCCTTGAAGGAGCCCGGCCGCCCCCCGACCGTTCCGGCCCTCTCGAAACCCGTGGAGGAATCCAAAGCACCGGTACCCGGTTCGAAGCCCGGGACCCCTGGCTCGCCGGGGGTCGCCCCGGCCGCCTCGCCGGAGGCCCCGGCCTCCGGCCGGCATGCCTGGTTCCTGGCGGGCGGGGCCCTGGCCGCGCTCCTGGGCGGGCTCGGGGCCTGGCGGCTGCGCCGGGGACGGAGGGGCCGGCGCGCGGAACCGGACGCCAGGGAGCAGCGCACCGTGGCCCTGGCCCAGACGAATCCCCAGGAGATGCTGCTCCAGCTGCAGCAGCTGCCCGCCGACCTCGGGCCCTACACCCTCGAAGGGGTCCTCGGCCAGGGTGGATTCGCCACCACCTACGCGGGATTCCGGCGCCGCGACGGCCTGAAGGTGGCGGTGAAGGTGCCCCACGCCCACCTTCTGCGGGATGCCGAAGCCATGACCCGCTTCCGCCAGGAGACCGCCCTGGGCGCCCTGCTGGACCATCCCACCATCGTGCGCCTGGTGGACCCCTCGCCCGAATCCGGCCTGCCCTGGATGGCCATGGAGCTGGTCGAAGGGGAGACGCTCCAGGATCATCTGTCGCGCCAAGGGCCGTTGGGCCTTCGGGAAACCGTGCTGTTCGCCTGGGAGATCGCCCAGGCCTTGGCCCACGCCCATGGGAAGGGTGTGGTGCACCGGGACCTGAAGCCCTCCAACGTGCTGATCTCCAAGGGGCACGTGAAGGTGATGGATTTCGGCATCGCGCGGCTGCTGGACACGCCGGGCCTCACGGGAACCGGGCTCTTCCTGGGCACGCCCTCTTACGCGGCGCCGGAATCCATCATGGGCTCCCGGGCTGGCCCGCCGGCGGACCGTTATGCCCTGGGCATCCTCATCTTCGAGCTGCTCGCCGGGCATCCGCCTTTCCAGTCCGACCACCCCCTCGGGGTGATGGAACTGCACCGCTCGGCGCCGATTCCGGACCTTGCCGCGCTGCGTCCTGACGTCCCCCGCCCGCTGCTCAGGCTGGTGGACCGGCTCTGCGCCAAGAGCCCCGATGAACGGCCCGAGGACCCGGAGGTGCTCACCATCCTGGAAGCCTTGCATCGGCATCCGGTGGCCTGAGGGGCCCCTTCAGCCCCGGATGTCCTTCTTGATCAGGTCCATCTCCTCGCGGGTGATGCGCCTCGCCGGAATGCCGCCCCAGGTCTCGCCTTCGGGCACCCGGCTGCCGGGCAGCACGACGGACTGGGGCAGGATCACCGCCCTCTCCCCGATCTCCACGTCCCCCATGACGCAGCAGCCGGCGCCCAGCGTCGCCTTGGCGCCGATCACCACCGGAGCCACCACGAGGTTCCCGCCGCCGCCATAGTGGGCGAAGATGCGCACGGAGCCGCCCAGGGCCGCGTCGTCGCCGATGGTGAGGAGCTGGGGATCGCTGATGTACTCGGTGTTGATGAAGGCGTGGCGGCCGATCCTCATGCCCATGGCCTTGAGGAACCAGATGCCGAAGGGGGTCAGCGTGACGAAGGGCAGGAAGGTGAAGCGCACGAGATAGAACAGGGCGTTGTGGAGGAACCAGGGCACGGCGACGAGCTGGTAGTAGCCGCCCTTGAAGGGCTTCACCCGGGTGGGCAGCAGGAAGTTGAAGAGGGGCACCACGATGATGAGGTTCAGGCCGAAGCCGAAGAAGGTGAGGGCGCCGACGAAGCCCAGCCAGATCCAGCGGAGCACCGGCGTCCAGCCCTGGCCGATCGGCCAGAGCTGGTGCCAGCCCCACAGCACCGGCGCCAGGGCCAGGCCCAGGGCCGCGGAGGCCAGGACGTAGACCAGCAGCACGACGATGCCGTAGCTGAAGCGGGCGAAGCGGCGGAGGAAGGCTTCGAGAAGGCCGCTGGGGGGTGGGCTCTTGGAGTGGTCCTGGGCGAACTCGGCCATGGGGGCATCTTCGCACGGCTACAATCGGCCCAATGCGCCTCGTCCTGCTCCGGCTCTCCGCCCTGGGAGACATCCTCCGCGTGCTGCCCGCCTGGGCGAACCTGCACCAGGCCTTCCCCGATGCGCGCTTCCAGGCGGTGGTGGAGGACCGCCACGCCTTCCTCCTGGAGCCGCTGCCCTGGCTCGAGGCGGTGACGGTGCGGCGGCGGGAACTGTCGAACCCTTTCGCGGCCACGCGGGAGCTGCGGCGGGTGGCGGGGCTCGTGCGCGGCGCGGAGGCCTCCCTGGACTTCCACGGCATCCTGAAGTCAGCCCTGATCCCGAAATTCGCGGGCATCGAGGAACGCTGGGGCGACGGGGTGACGAAGGAGGGCGCGGGCTGGCTCCAGAGCCATCCGCAGCCATGGCGGCACCAGACCCGCTACGCCCAGGCCCTGGGTCTCAGCGAAGCCTTCGGGCGGAGCCGGGGCGTGGAGGGCCTGGGCCGTTTCCACCCCGTCCTGAAGGAAGTGGAACTGCCTGACCCCGGCGAGGTCTGGCCCCTGAATGGCAGGCCCCGCGTCGTCCTGGTCCCCGGAGCCTCCCGGCGCGGCGCCATCAAGCGCTGGCCCCTCCGGCACTGGCTCACCCTCGCGCGCCGGCTGGTGGGCCGCTTCGAACTGAGGTGGAGCCTCGGGCCGGAGGAGGCGGACCTGCGGGAATGGCTGCCGGCGGAGAGCGGCGTGTCCGCGCTGCCTTCCCTGGACTGGTGGCGCCTCGCCGCGGCCGTGCGCCAGGCGGACCGGGTCATCGCACCGGATACCGGGCTGCTCCACCTCGCCGTGGCCCTGGGCGTGCCCGCCACGGCCGTCTACGGCCCGTCGGATCCGGTGGTCGCGGGCCTGCCGCCCGGCTCGGGCGAAGTCCTGCGCACGGGCATCGCCTGTTCTCCCTGCCGGGAGCGGGGCTGCCAGCGCCGACAGTGCCTGGAGGACCTGGAGCCGGAGCGCGTGTTCGCGGCCTGCGGGGCGGAGGGGTAGAAAAGCCTATTGCAGGCGGGCCGTGATGGCCTTCAGGTCTGTGACGAACTGCCGGGCGGCGTCCGGGTCCACCTTGGACATCTCCAGGGCGAGCTGCATCTTCCGGGCGGGGTCCTGTTCCGCCTCCAGAGCCTTGGACTTGGCCTCCATGGCGGGCTTCACCGCCGCGTTGTACCGCTCCATGGCCTTGCTCAGGGCATCCATGTCCTCCGTCTTCATCTTCGCGGAATGCTCCGCGAAGGCCTTGAAGGCCGCGTTCGCGTCCGCCTGTTCCGAGGCGGGCAGGCTCGGCACCACCTGGACGGACAGCATGCTCACGGAGGCGCCGATTCCCGCCCCCGCCAGGCCCGCCACCGCACCGGTGAGCCCGCCCTCGCCCCGAGTGGCGCCCTGCTTCATGGCCTCCAGGGCCGCCTTGCCGCCGGAGGACTTCTCCATCTCGGCCTGGGCCTCCTTGACCTTGCTCTTGCCCCAGTAGTACATCCCCACGCAGCTGCCGCCGACGATGAGCACGATGACGCCGCAGCCGATGCCGAGGCCGAGGAGGATCTTCTTGCCGCTGGCCATGGGGACTCCTGTGGGATGGGATGCCTCAAGGATGGCAGTTCGACTGTGCGGGGGCCAGCCTCCCGATGGGTTCAGCAGCCTTCGCCCTCGAGCCGGTTGATGAAGTGCGCCCGCCCTTCGCAGTAGAGGGCCCGGACCGGGTCGTGCCCCGACCAATCCTTCGAACCGTAGATCACGGAGAGTCCACCCCAGCATGACGCGCTGCCGAAACGCGCCCCAGTCTGGTAAGCCTTCCGGGCGAGTAATAGATCGGGCTTGCCACCACCCTGATCCAAGAGCCAGTCGCCCCACTTGGCGATGGTTGAATCCGCCTGAATCGAGGTCAACTGGGAGCCTGGAGTGCCAAGAAGCTTGGTGAGCTGCTCAGTCCAGCGCTGGCATTCATCGAGGTCTTTGGCCTTCCCGACCTGGGGGAGGGACGCCTGGACGCACAGGATGGTCGCCTGCAGGTCTCCCGCCTCCGCAGCCTTGCGGAGCAGCGGGGGAATCGCGGGGTTGGGGGCCTCATCAGATTCCGCCCATCCGTTCCGCGCCAGGATAAGAATCGCCTCCCTGCTCCCCCTGGCCGCCGCCATGCGGAGGTGGGGAAGGGCCTTCTTCGGATTGAAATCAAAGGGCTCCCCGCTTCCGGGCCGGTCCTCCTGGGCATGGCCCGTTCGCCACGCGCGCTTGTCTGTCTTATGGTGGGCAGCCTGTTGTGGCGCGTCTGGGTCGGATGGACCATCCATCATGAACTCTTCGGGGTGCTGGGACAGGTAGAGCTTCCCCAAGGCAAGGTCCGCACCCTCCACACCCTGCTTCCGGGCTTCCAGGAGGACCGATTCCGCGGATTTCGCCCGCCCCACACCAAGGTTTCCCTCGGCGAGGAGAAGCATGGCGGCCGGCTTGCCTTCCTGGATGGCCTTCAGTAGGAGGGGTTTCATCTTGTCGAACAGCCGCGCATGGAAGTAGTGCTCCCCGGCCTTGTATGCGTCACGTCCCGTGCCCCAGCCCTTTTCGTAACACTGGGCCAATTGCACGGTGGCGCTCTGGGGTTCGAGGCTTTCGGCCCGTTCGAAGCAGGTCAGGGCTCCCTTCCGATCCTGGGGAACACCACGTCCCTCTATCAGCCGGTTGCCCCAAGCGACCAGGGCTCGAGGGCTTGGAGCTGGGATGTCCACGGCTGCTCGCAGCGTGCTCACTGCCTTTTCGGTGTTCTTTTCCGTGCCCTGGCCCTTTTCGTAGGACTCCGACACCAAGAGCATGGCTTCAGGGTGCTTCTGCTCGGCGGCCTTCTCGTACCACTCGAAGGCCTTCTCCGGGTCTGCCGCAAGGCCAAACTCGCCAATCTTGAAGGCATTGCCCATGAGGAACTGGGCTTCCGCCACGCCCTCCTTGCAAGCCTTGTTGAGGATGAGCAGGGCCCGTTCCTGTCCTTCAGTGCTGACACGTTGGAGGTGGAAGGCCTTTATGAGATCCCGCCTTCCGGCCTTCCCTTCCTCCCAGAGCAATGAGATGAACTCTCGCGTTTCCGAATCTGCGATCACAGTGGCAGGGGTTCCCAGTACGTGGTCCCGCATCTGCTTCGAGAGTTCCGGATCCTTCGGGACGCCAAGTCCGTTTTCATAGGTCCAGGCCAGCTTCCACACGGACTCGAGAAGGGTTCCGCTGGAATCCCGGAAGGCCCGTGCGAAGGAGTAGGCGGCATTGGCTTTCTCGTCTGGACCAAGCCTGCCGTCGAGCTGCAGCAACCCAAGTCGATGCCAGCCGCGCGCCATGCCGGCCTCGCCGGAGGTCTTGTAGCGGTTGGCAGCATCAGTCCAGGCCTGTTTGGACTCAAAGTCTAGCCCTTCACGGAGCAGTACTTCAGCCCCCGGAGATGGGGCGGGCAACGGCTTGAGCGTTGGAGTTGAAACCGCAGTCGGTTGAAGGTTCTGGTAATCCTCCGGGAAGGCCAGGCGCAGGATCCATGGCAGATTCGCCTGAACGAGCCATAGGCCTAGGAGCACCGCGATGCATGAGAGCGCGGTCCATCGCAAAATCTTCTTCAGCTTCTCGGCGGTAAGACTGGGCTTGTATTCGAATGTCATCTGCCAATCCTTGAAGCTGGATATGCACTGCACCAACCCACGCCGCCGTCCTTACGGTTCTACCGCAAACTATCGCAATATTTCCAATAAGATCAATTTAATGAATTATATTTCCAGTGATTGATTCTAATTTCTCAAGAATATCACTGAGAATCCCAAGGGTGTTCAATTGATCGTTATTCCATAAGTTTGTTCTCATGACTTCCAAGGCAATTGGTTCAAGCCGTACAACAAGGTCTTGGTATTGCCTAAGCAAGGCTGGGAGATCGGGATTGGATGGGTAGAGTTCGATTGCGGATTGGAAGAGTTGGCTGTGGTCCTCATTTGTGTGTTTATGTGCCCAGGCTCTTCGCACAGGATCGATAGACAATAGATGTTCAAGTTGCAGCCGAATGATCCAATTCTTCTTATAGAAGGTGCTCATTGAACCATCGTTTCTATGGATGATTGGGGGCTTTCCCTTTTGATCTTCTAGGTTGATCCCCCGAAGTTTTAAGAGGTCCCTGAGTCGATCAGACTCCGCCCAATTCTTCTGTTCTCGAGCTTCGTTTCGAAGCTTTATGTAATCCTTGATTTGCTGATCCAATGTTGAGGCATCCAAGTAGGAATCCTTGGTAGACCAAGCGGCGAAGATCGAATCCGTCTCGTCCAGGAAGGCCAGCACCTCGTCCCGCTCCGCCCGGCTGAGGGCGATGCGGTCGTCCTGGGAGTTGAGGTCGGAGATCAGGGTGAAGATCGCCGCCAGGGCCTCGGGGGTGTTGAGGTCGTCGCTCATGGCGGCCCAGAAGTCCTCCCGGGCCTTCGCGAGGCGCTGGCGGGGGTCCAGGGCCTCCTTCCATTCCCCCTGGCCCGCGGGGGCGCCTTCGTCCTCCATGCGGCGGCGGAAGGCGCGGATGCGCTTGAGGGCGTTCTCCGCGGCCTTGAGGCCTTCGAAGCTGAAGTTGTAGAGCTTCCGGTAGTGGTTGGACTGGATGGCGAAGCGGAAGGCGATGGGATCGATGCCCTTCTCCACCAGGTCCCGCAACGTGTAGAAGTTGCCCAGGCTCTTGGACATCTTCTCGCCCTCGACCATGAGGAACTCGCCGTGCACCCAGGAATCCACCCAGCGGTGGCCCAGGCAGCCCTCGCTCTGGGCGATCTCGTTCTCGTGGTGGGGGAAGATGAGGTCCACGCCGCCGGTGTGGATGTCCACGTGCTCCCCCAGGTGTTCGATGCCCATGGCGGAGCATTCGATGTGCCAGCCGGGCCGGCCCGGCCCCCAGGGACTGTCCCACCAGGGCTCGCCCTCCTTGGCGGCCTTCCAGAGCACGAAGTCCGAGGCGGCGTCCCGCTCGTACTCGTCCGCGTCCCCGGAGACCCCCTCCGACGCGCCCTGGCGCATGCCCTCCTTGTCCAGGCGGGCGAGGGCGCCGTACTCGGGGAAGGCCGCGATGCGGTAGTAGACGGAACCCTCCCGGGCATAGGCCAGGCCCTTCGCCTCCAGATCCTTCACGAGCCGGATCATGTGGGGGATGTGGTCCGTGGCCCGGGGCAGCACGTCCGGGCGGAGGATGCGCAGGGTCTCCAGATCCTCCAGGAAGGCCTGGGTGTACCGCTCCGTCAGGGTCGACATGGCGCCGTGGCGCTCCTCGTTGGTGGCGTCCGGGGCGAGGTCCTTCTGGCTGTCCCGGATGATCTTGTCCTCCACGTCCGTGATGTTCATGCAGTGCCGCACCGTCCGGCCCGAAGCCCGGAGCGTGCGTTTCATGAGGTCCTGGAACAGGAAGGTCCGGAGGTTGCCGATGTGGGCGAAGTTGTACACCGTGGGGCCGCAGGTGTAGATGCGCACGGCGTCCGGGGATGCGGCCACGGGCTCCACCTTCCGGTCGAGGGTATTGAAAAGGGAGATCGGCCGCACCATGCTCATCCCACCATCTCACCATCAAAGGCCGCCTCTCCCAAGGGGCGCCCCGTCCTGAAGCTGGAAGGAAGGGCCGAATGGGCATTTTCGGCAACGGCAAGTCGAAGCAGGACCGCATTGCGGAGCTGGAGGCCAAGGTCCAGCGCCTCGAAGCCGAAGTCGACGCCCTCCGCGCCGAGAAGACCGAACTCCAGGAGCTCTCCCACCATCAGGAGCTGGACCGGGAACTCGTGCTGCGGGTGGTGGAGGCCCTCCAGTACGGCATGGACGTGAAGGCCCTGGGGAAGGCCTTCTGCGAGACCGTGTTCCGGCCCCTGGAGCTGGCCAGCTTCTACCTCGCCATCATCGACCGGGAGCGCGGAGTCATGAGCTTCCCCACCTACCACGAAGGCGGCGCCCTCCGGGTCTACCGGGACCGGGACTACCGGGCCGAATCGGGACTGACCGGGCGCACCGTGGAATCCGGAAAACCCCTCTACGTCCGCAGCGCCGACGAGGGCCTCGCCAAGGGCGCGGTCTTCTCCGAGGCCGAGAAACTGAGCGGCCTCGTCCCCCAGAGCTGGTACGGGGTCCCCTTCGGCTTCGGCGGGAAGTGCTACGGGATGACCAGCTTCCAGTGCTTCCAGAAGGACGGCTTCAACGAGTCCGCCCGCCGCCTCATGGACACCCTCACCTTCATCCTGGCCCTTCACATCGAGCTGGCGCGGCGCTGAGCAGGATTCCCAGCAGATCCTCGGGCAGGGTCCGCGTCCGGCCGTCGGGTCCCGTCACCAGGTGGACGCTGCGGCCTTCGGCGAGGCGCGCGCCCTCCCGCTCCAGCCGATAGCCGAAGACGACCCGCCGCCGGCCTGCCTCCAGGAGCCGCGTGCGCACCGTCACCAGTTCGTCGTACCGGCACGGCGCCCGGTAGGTCATCTCGATGCCCGCCACCGTCATGTGGACGCCCCGCCGCTCCCATTCCGTGTAGCCCGAGCCCAGGGCCCGCAGCAGGTCCGAGCGGCCCAGCTCGATCCAGACGATGTAGGCGGCATGGTGGACGATGCCCATGGCGTCGGTCTCGGCGTAGCGGACCCGGATCTCGGTGACGGATTCCATGGCTCCAGGCTACACGGGGGCCACGAAAACGGCCCCGCGTGCGCGGGGCCGGACCCAAGGAGGTCGTGGGCTACTCGAGGGTGATCTTGATCAGGTCGCCCTTGTCGGTGGTGACCTCGAGGAGGAGGTCGCCGGGCTTCGAGCTTTCCAAGAGCTTGATCATGGCGTCGGGCTTGATGCCCTTCTTCGCTTCGCCGTTGATCTTGATCTCGGAGTCGCCGGCCATTTCCAGGGCGCTCTTGGCGAGGCCGATGGGCATGCGCATGTTCACTTCCGTCGGGCCGTCCTGGTTCCCGCGCTTGCCGTGGTGGCCGTGGATCGATTTCCCGATGATGTGCACATGGATGAACCTGGCCTGCTGGGCGACCGCGGGAAGGGCCAGGGCCGAAGCGAGGATGAGGGCGGTGAAGGGGGCGCGCATGGATTCCTCCGGGGGTGATTCGCGTCGTGCGTCTCAGGAGGGGATACGCGCTGACCCCTGGGGCGGTTAGTGGGGTCGGGGGGCCGCCCTACTCGTAGCGCAGGGCTTCGATGGGATCCTGCTTGGCGGCCTTCAGCGCGGGCCAGAGGCCGAAGACCAGCCCCACCGCCGTGCTCACGCCGAAGCCCAGCACCACGCTCCAGAAGGGGGCCGCGGCGGGGAAGTCGAAGGCCACCTTCACCAGCATGGGGATGCCCAGACCCACGGCGATGCCGATGGCGCCGCCGACGCCGGTGAGGCTGACGGCCTCCACCAGGAACTGCATGGCGATGTCGCGCCGGGTGGCGCCCAGGGCCTTGCGCACGCCGATCTCCCGGGTCCGCTCCGTGACGCTCACCAGCATGATGTTCATGACGCCGACGCCCCCCACCAGCAGAGCGATGCTGGCGATGAGGATCATGGCCCCGGCGATGCCGGACGTGATCTGCTGGAAGCTCTTGACCTGGCCTTCCGAAGTGAAGATGGCGAAGTCGTTGGGCTGGTTCGCCTTCAGGCCGCGCCGGGCGCGCAGGATCGCGACCTCCTGGTCCATCATGTCGTACATGCGGGCGGCATCCTTGGGCACCGTGGCGATGTGGATGGTGTCGTTGCCGCCGTTCTTGATCTGGGGCCAGAGCTCGTCGAAGGTGCTGATGGGCATGAGCAGGATGTTGTCGGCGCCGCCGCCGAGGAAGGAGCCCTTCTTCTCCAGCAGCCCCACCACCCGGAAGCCGCGGCCGTTGATGAGGACCTCCCGGTCGATGGGATCCTTCTTGTCGAAGAGGGCCTCGGAGAGTTCCGGTCCGATGATGCAGGTCCGGGCCGAATGGCTGACGTCCGCGTCCACCAGGAAGCGCCCGTCCTTGACGAAGGAGTTGTTGGCCGGGGCGTAGTCCGGGTTGGTGCCGCAGATGGTGGGCCCGCTGCCTTCCCGGCCTTCGGAGGTCTTCACCGTGGTCGCGGCGGAGAGGGTGCCGTTGAGGTAGCGCTCCTGGCTCACCGCCTTCGAAAGGGTCCCGAGGGCCTTCAGGGCCTCGGCGTCCTCGATGGTGAGGTCCCGGCGCCGCTTCTGGTCCTCGGGCAGCGGGCCGCCGCCGCCGAAGCGGGGCTCGTACTTCTGGAACTGCACCAGGGTGGTGCCGAAGGAGGAGAAGGAGTCGGTGACCGCGTTGTTGAAGCCCACGACGAAGCTCACCATGGAGATCACCGTGGCCACGCCGGCCACGATGCCCAGCAGGGTGAGGAACGACCGCAGCTTCTGGGCCACCATGCTGCGCAGGGCGAACTTCACGTTCTCGGCGCCGACGCCGCGCAGGGACTTGGGCTTGAGGCGGGAGGCCATGGTTACTCCGCCCGGATCGCGTCGATGATCACGAGGTTGGAGGCGCGGAAGGCGGGGAGGAAGCCCGCCGCCAGGCCCACGAGGGTGCTCAGGGTGATGCCGGTGAGGACGATGCCCGGTGTGACCTCCGCCGGGAAGCCCGTGATGCCCTTCACCGCCAGGGCCCCGAGACCGCCCACCAGCACCCCGATGACGCCCCCGAAGGCGGACAGCAGGGCTGCCTCCAGGAGGAACTGCCGCCGGATGTCCTTCTTCTTGGCCCCCAGGGCCAGCCTCACGCCGATCTCCTGGGTCCGCTCCACTACGCTCACCAGCATGATGTTCATGATCACGATGCCGCCTACGCCCAGGGAGACCGAGGAGACCAGCATCAGCAGCATGAAGGCCACCCGGGAGATGGCCTTCCAGAGCTCCTGGAGGGATTCCTGGGTGATGATGCCGAAGGGGTCCGGCGCCTTGTAGGCCGTGTGGCGCATGGCCCGGAACAGGGCGCGCAGCTCGTCGATGCTCTCGTCGATCCCCTCCACCCCGCCGGCCGCCTTGATCTGCAGCTCCAGGCTCTCGTTGGGGCCCATGAAGTTCTTCCGGTAGACCTGGATGGGGATGTAGACCCGGCCGTCCTGGTTGAAGCCGATGCTCTTGCCCTGCTTGGGCATGGTCCCGATGATCCGGAAGGGCATGCCGCCCACGAGCAGGGTCCGCCCGAGGGGATCCTGGCCCGGGAAGAGCTCCTCCCGGGTGTCGGAGCCGATGATGGCCACCAGCTGCGCCGCGGTGTTCTCCTGCTCGGAGAAGAAGCGGCCGGCTTCGAATTCCAGGTTGAAGAGGTCCGAGAAGTTGGGGGTGACGCCCACGAGGATGATGTTCGGCAGCCGCTTGTCGCCGTTGCTCACGGCGAAGGAGTTGCCGGCCCCGGCGCTCACCTGCGCGGCGTGCTTGAGGATGCCGCTGCTGATGCGCTCGTATTCCGCCCAGGAGATGCGGGGCCTCTTGATGGCCTGGATGAATTCCTGGCGGGAGCGGATGATGCCGAACTTCTGGACGATGTAGACGTCCGGCGCCAGGACGATCACCTTCTCCTTCACGTAGGTGTTCAGGCCCGAGATCACGCCGACGACGCCGACGATGGTGCTGACCCCGATGATGATGCCGAGGAGGGTGAGGAAGCTCCGGAGCTTGTGGGCCCGGATGGCCCGGAGCGCCACGCGGAGGAGTTCGGCAAGGTTCATCGGGGACTCAGGGCTCGGGACCGGGGCTCAGGACTTCTTCTCTTCCTTCTTCTTCGACTTGTCGAGCCGCACCGCATCGCCATCCTTGAGCTCCCGGAGGGCGCGGTTGGGCCCGGTGATGAGCTGCTCGCCGCCCTTCAGGCCTTCCAACACCTCGACGTTCAGGTCTCCCAGCAGGCCGGTCTTGACCGCCAGGAACTTGGCCTTGCCGGCCTCCATCACGAAGACGCCTTCGAGCTCCTTGGGCTTTCCCGCGCTGGGCTTGGGGGCCTGCTCCTTGGCGCCGGGCGCGCCCTTCGCGTCGCCGGGCTTCTTGGGATCCCGCATCACCAGGGACTGGAAGGGGATGGCCAGGACGTTGTCCTTGGAGCCGGTGAAGATGTCGGCCTGGGCGCTGAGCCCGGGCTTGATGGTGAGGGGCGGATCCTTGATCCAGACCTTCACCTTGAACTTGGTGGCCTCATTCTGGCTGACCTTGAGGATCGGGCTGCCGCCCACCTCCGTCACCTGCGCCTGGAAGGTCTGGTTCGGATACGCGTCGATGCGGACCTGGGCTTCCTGGCCCTGCTTCACGTTGGGGATGGAGGCTTCGTCCACTTCCATCTCCGCCTCCACCTTGCTCATGTCGCTGATGGTGAGGAGGACGGTGCCCGCGGAATTCTGCACGCCGATCACGGCGGTCTCGCCCACCTCGATGCGCCGGGCCGTGACCACGCCGTCGATGGGCGCCGTGATGTAGGTCTTCGAAAGCGCGATCCGGGCGTCCTGCAGGTTCGCCCGGCTCTGGTCCACCCGCTGGTGGGCCGCCGCCGCCGCCTTCTCGGCGGTGGTCAGGGTGGTGCGCGCCTGCTCGTAGTCCGCCTGGCTGATGATGCCGGCCTTGCGGTTGGATTCGGCCCGCGCGAAGTCGCTCTTGGCCTGGGCCAGGCGAGCCTTGGCGCTTTCGGAGTCCTGGGCGGAAGCCTCCACCGAAGCCGCCAGCCCTTCGGCGCTGGCCTTGCTCCGGGCCGGATCGATCTCCAGCAGGAACTGTCCGGCCTTCACGGCGTCCCCTTCCTTCACCGCGAGACGGGTCACTTGGCCCATGATGTTGGCGCTGATGTCCACTTTCTTGACGGCCTGGACCTTCCCGTTCGCGCTCACCTTGGCCACCAGGGACTCCCGGGCCACCGGGGCGGTCTGCACGGCCATGCCCTTGTCACCGCCCTTGGCGATGCCAGCCCCCACCAGGATGAGCAGGAGGATTCCTCCGCCGATCAGCGCCATCTTCTTGCGGGTCATGTCAAAAGCCTCCGGAGCTCACACGGGATTCGGCCCAGGGGGCCTTCCCGTTTAGTTTGAATAGCTTGCAGCACGAGGATTTTCTTGGTTGACAGGGGAGGCGAAGTAGAAACAAATATCAAATAGGGTTGAATCCCATCCAAAAACCCCTCGCTCCGGTACCCATCATGCCTCCTCGCACCCTCTTGGCCGCATGGCTGCTTCCGGCGGCCGCGCTGCACGCCCAGGCCCCCCAGCCTCCGCCCTCCCCGGAGGAGAAGATGAAGGCCCTCGAGGACAGGATCCGCAGGCTCGAGGAGGAGTTGCAGGCCCTGAAGGCCGCCCGGCCCGCCCCCCCGGCGGAGCCTCCCCCGGAGCCCCCGGTCCGGCTTGGCGGGGCCGGCGGCGCCGCGAGCAAGGCTCTGAATCCCGATATCAGCATCATCGGAGACTTCCTGGGCTCCGTGGGCCACAACCCCGTCCACCCGACCCCCGGCCTGGATCTGCACGAGGTCGAAGTCGGCATGCAGGCGGTGGTGGACCCGTACTCCCGGGGCGACATCTTCCTTTCCTTCGACCGGGGCGGCGTGAGCGTGGAGGAGGCCTTCCTCACCTTTCCGGCCCTTCCCGGCGGCTTCGTGGCCAAGGTGGGGCAGATGCGGGCGGCCTTCGGGAAGGTGAACGACCGGCACACGCACTCGCTGCCCTGGACCGACCGGCCCCTCGTGACGGAAAACCTGCTGGGGGGCGAGGAGGGCATCGCGGACATGGGGGTCTCCATCAGCCGGATCCTGCCGGCCCCGGGGACCCTCTTCCTGGAGGCCACCGCCCAGGTCTTCCGGGGGGAGTCCGAGGGCCTCTTCGCCGCCCGGCGCAACCGGGACCTCAGCCAGGTGGCGCATCTGCGGGGCTACCAGGACCTCACGGAGAACTCGAACCTCGAGCTCGGGCTCTCCTATGCCCGGGGCCACAACGAGCATGGCAGCGAGTTCCTGACCTCCCTCCGCGGCGTGGATGCGACCTTCCGCTGGAAGCCTCTGCAACGGTCCATCTACACGTCCCTGCTCTGGCGCAATGAACTGGTCTGGAGCCGGCGGGACCAGCCCGACGGGCTCCTCAGGAGCAAGGGCCTGTATTCCTCCCTCGAGTACCGCTTGAACCAGCGCTGGACCTTCGGCGCCCGCTACGACCGCTCGGAGCGGGCCGCGGAGGCGGGCCGGGTGGACCGCGGGGGCTCGCTGCTGGCGACCTACTGGATGAGCGAGTTCAGCCAGCTGCGGGGCCAGTACCGGGTCACGCGCTACGGCGGGGGCCAGGATGCGGCCGAGCTGAGGCTGCAGCTGGTCTTCGCCATGGGAGCCCATGGGGCGCACCCGTTCTGACAAGGTGAAGCATTGGGTCTCCGGGAGGACGGCATGGCGGATGGAACGTGGCGGGATCGGATCGGGAAGGGTCTGCGCGCCCTGGGGGCCTGCCTGCTCCTCGGCGCGGGAGCTTCGCAACCGCTGAAGGCCGGCGGGAAGATCAACGTGGTGGCCACCACCTCCGACCTGGCGGCCCTGGCCGCCGAGGTGGGCGGGGACAAGGTGAACGTCAACGCCATCGCCCGGGGCTACCAGGATCCCCACTTCGTGGAAGCCAAGCCCAGCTTCCTCCTGAACCTGAAGCGGGCGGACCTCCTCGTGGCGGTGGGACTGGAGCTGGAGGCCGGCTGGCTGCCGCCCCTCGTGAGCCAGTCCGGCAATGCGAGGATCCAGCCCGCGGGCTCCGGCTACCTCGACGCTTCCCAGTTCGCGGAAATCCTCGAGATCCCCACGGCCCAGGTGAGCCGGGCCATGGGGGACGTCCATCCCCTGGGCAATCCCCACTACTGGCTGGATCCCCAGAACGGCCTGCGCATCGCCGGCGGGCTCGCCCAGCGGCTCGCCCAGATCAGCCCGGGCGACGCGGCCTATTTTCAGGCGCGCCTGGGGGATTTCAGGCGGCGGCTGGGCGAGGCGGAGCGGCGCTGGGATGAGCGGATGAAGCCCTACCGCGGGCGGAAGGTGGTCAGCTACCACCGCTCCTGGCCCAACTTCGTGAAGCGCTTCGGCCTGCAGGTCGCCGACTACGTGGAGCCCCGTCCGGGCATCCCGCCGAGCCCGGGCCACGTCGTGGAGCTGATGGGCCTCATGAGGCGGGACAAGATCAAGCTGATCCTCGTGGAGCCCTATTTCGACCTGAAGACGCCCCAGAGCGTGGCCCGGGAGACCGGCGGCGTGGTGGTGGTGCTCATGCCTTCCGTCGGGGGCAACAAGGAGGTCGGCGACTACATCCGGCTCTTCGACTACGACGTCGACCTGCTGGTGAAGGCCTTCCAGCAGACCCAGTGAACACCAGGGGCTGCGGCTCCGAGATGCGGTGAGGACCCATGGACATCTTCATGTTTCTGCTGGCGCCCCTGGCGGCGAGCCTGATCCTCACGGGCATCCACGCCTACCTGGGCGTGCACGTGGTGGAGCGGGGCGTCATCTTCGTGGACCTGGCCCTGGCCCAGATCGCGGCCCTGGGCGCCATCGTGGCCCTCATCATGGGCCTGGACCCCCACGGCGCCTCGGCCTACTGGATCAGCCTGGGCTTCACCTTCCTCGGGGCCTTCATCTTTTCCGTGGCGCGCTCCAAGCGGGCCCACATCCCCCAGGAGGCCTTCATCGGCATCGCCTACGCCGTAGCCTCGGCGGCGGCCATCCTGGCCATGAGCAAGTCCACGGGGGAAACCGAGCACCTCAAGGACATGCTGGTGGGCAACATCCTGGCGGTGTCCTGGGCGGAAGTGGGGCGCACGGCGGCCCTCTACGGGGTGATCGGCGTCTTCCACTACATCTTCCGGAAGCGCTTCCTCCTCATCTCCATGAACCCGAAGGAGGCGGAGGGCCAGGGCATCTCCGTGCGTTTCTGGGACTTCCTCTTCTACGCCTCCTTCGGCCTGGTGGTGACCTCAAGCGTGGCCATCGCCGGCGTGCTGCTGGTGTTCTGCTACCTGATCGTGCCTTCCGTGGGCGCCATGCTCTTCACGGACCGCATCGGCCCGCGCCTGGCCATCGGGTGGACCATGGGCACCCTGGTGTCCGCCCTTGGCGTCTTCGTTTCCGTGAAGCTGGACACGCCGACGGGGGCGACCATCGTCTGCACCTTCGGGGCCATCCTCGTGCTCATGTTCCTGGTCCACCTGTTCCTCTACCACGGCCACCGTGGGGACCGGCAGGAACACGAACTCCAGGGCGCCGGGGACCGGGCCTTCGAGGCGGAACAGCGGTCCCAGCACCCGGGTTGAAGGTGATCCTGGACATGGACGGAGCACGGACCTCGTGAGACGATGGTCGGTTCGTTTCCAGGAGATCCCCCATGTCCCGAACCTCCCGTCTCGTCCTTCCCGCCCTCGCGGTCCTGCTGTCCGCCGGCGCCCTCCGCGCTGATGAAGGCATGTGGACCTTCGACAACCTGCCGTCCAAGAAGATGCAGGCCAAGTACGGCTTCGCCCCGGACCAGGCCTGGCTCGACCACGTGCGCCTCTCCTCCCTGCGCTTCCCCGGCGGCTCCGGCTCCTTCGTGAGCAAGGACGGCCTGGTGCTCACCAACCACCACGTGGGCCGCGGCTGGACCCAGTCGGTCTCGGGCCCCGGCGAGAAGGACTACATCAAGCACGGCTTCGTGGCCAAGGACCGGGAGGCGGAGATCAAGGTGCCGGGCCTCGAGCTCTACACCCTGATGCAGATGGACAATGTCACCGACCGCGTGGCCAAGGCCGTGAAGGCGGGGCTCAGCGACAAGGACGCCCAGAAGGCCCGCGAAGCCGAACTGGACAAGATCAAGAAGGAGACCCAGGACAAGACGGGCCTCACCAGCGAAGTGGTCAGCCTCTACCAGGGCGGCGAGTACTGGCTCTACAGCTACAAGAAGCACACGGACGTGCGCCTGGTGATGGCCCCCGAGGGCCAGATCGCCTTCTTCGGCGGCGACCCCGACAACTTCACCTACCCGCGCCACAACCTGGACTTCACGCTGTTCCGGGTCTACGAGAACGGCAAGCCCTACAACCCGGCCCACCACCTGACCTGGACCCAGAAGGGCCTGAAGGCCGGCGACCTGACCTTCGTGACCGGCCATCCCGGCAGCACCGCCCGCCTGGAGACCACCGCCCAGATGAAGATGACCCGGGACGTGGCCTTCCCCATGCGCCTCGCGGCCCTGGAGCGGCAGATCAAGTTCCTCAAGACCTTCGGCGCCCAGGATCCGGAGAAGGCCCGCCAGGTCAACTCCCAGATCTTCGGCCTGGAGAACGGCCAGAAGGCCATCACCGGCTACCTCAGCGGCCTGAAGAACAATGAGGCCATGGCGCGCATCGAGAAGGCCGAGAAGGAGCTGCAGGCCAAGGTCCAGAAGGATCCCGCCCTCGCCGCCTCCACGGGCCAGAGCTGGGCCAAGATCGCCGCCGCCATGACTGTCGCCCGCGGGATGGCCAAGGAGAATGCGTTCGTGAACACCCGGGGCAGCCAGCTCCTGGGCGGCGCCCTGAACCTGGTGCGCCTCGCCGACGAGGAGCCCAAGGCCGACGACAAGCGCCTGGCGGAATTCAAGGACGTGAACCTGAAGCGCCTCAAGACCCAGCTGGGGACGGCCCCCCGGAACTTCAACAAGGACTTGGAGATCGCCTCCTTCACCTACGGCCTCCAGGAATCCCTGGACGAGCTGGGCGCCAACCATCCCTTCGTGAAGGCCATGCTGGGCAGCAGGAAGCCCGCCGAGGTCGCCAAGGAGGCGGTGGAAGGCTCCAAGCTCCTGGACGTGGCCACCCGCAAGGCCCTCATGGAAGGCGGCAAGAAGGCCATCGACGCCAGCAAGGACCCCATGATCCTGCTGGCCAAGAAGCTCGATCCCCTCGGCCGCGCCCTCCGCAGGAAGCAGGAGGACCTGATCACTTCCGTGGTCACCGAGCACGGCGGCCGCATCGCCAAGGCCCGCTTCAAGGCCTACGGCAAGGAGAACTACCCCGACGCCACCTTCTCCCTGCGCCTCAGCTACGGCGCCGTGGAGACCTACCCCGCCAACGGCACCAAGATCCAGCCCTTCACCACCATGGCCGGCCTCTACGACCGCGCCTGGGGCTGGGGCGACAAGGCCGAGGGCGGCGCCTGGGCGCTGCCCCAGCGCTGGCAGGACCGCAAGGGCGCCCTCGACATGAGCACCCCCTTCAACTTCGTCCACGCCATGGACATCATCGGCGGCAATTCGGGTTCGCCGGTGGTGGACCGGAAGGGCGAGCTGGTGGGCCTCATCTTCGACGGCAACATCGAGAGCCTGCCGGGCCGCTACTTCTATGACGAGAAGATCAACCGCGCCGTCAGCGTGGACGCCCGCGCCATCACCGAGGCCCTGGCCAAGGTCTACGACGCCCACCACCTGGCCAACGAGCTCAACGGCAAGTAGGCCTTTCGCAGGAAGACCGCCAAGACCACGAAGCCGGACCGGGCGCCCACCCGCTTCGCTTCGTGGTCTTTTGCCGCAACCGGGAGCCCCCATGCGCCTTCGCAGCCTCGCCCTCCTGAGCCTTCTCGCCGCCGCCCTCGGCGCCGACGAGGGGATGTGGACCTTCGACAACGTGCCCAAGGCGAAGATCCGGAAGGCCTACGGGTTTGATCCCAGCGACGCCTTCCTGGACCATCTGCGCCTCTCGTCGCTCCGCTTTCCCGGCGCGACGGGCTCCTTCGTGAGCGCCGAGGGCCTGGTGCTCACGAACCACCACGTGGGCATGGGCGCCATCCAGCAGGTGAGCGCCAAGGGCAGCGACTATGTGAAGAACGGCTTCCTGGCCCGCACCCGGGGCGAGGAGCTCCGCATCCCCGGCTACGAGCTGCTGCTCCTGGAGTCCATGCAGGACGTCACCGCGGCCGTGAACGCCGCCGTCAAGCCCGGCATGGACGACAAGGCCGCCCGCACGGCCCGGGAGAACGAGCTGGCTCGGCTGCAGAAGGCCGAGGCCGAGCGCACCGGCCTCACCGTCAATCCCGTCACCCTCTACCAGGGCGGCGAGTACTGGCTCTACCGCTACCGGAAGTTCACGGACGTGCGCCTGGTCATGGCGCCCGAGGAGGGCATCGCCTTCTTCGGCGGCGACTGGGACAACTTCACCTGGCCCCGGCACAGCCTGGACTTCACCCTCTTCCGGGTCTACGAGAACGGCGCGCCCTACCGGCCCGCCCACTTCCTGAAGGTCTCCGCGGAGGGCGCGAAGGCCGGGGACCTCGTCTTCGCGTCGGGCAATCCCGCCGCCACGGCGCGCCAGGAGACCTTCGCCCAGATGGCCTTCGCCCGGGACCGCCAGATCCCGCTGCGGCTGAAGAGCATGGCGCGCCTCCGGGACGCCCTCGCGGCCCACGGCCGGACCTCGGAGGAGGCCCGCCGCCTGGTGGGCGACCAGCTCCGGGGCCTCGAGAACAACCTGAAGCGCCAGAACGGGTGGCTCGCCGGCCTGAAGGACGCCGTGGCCATGCAGCGGATCCAGGACGACGAGAAGGCCCTCCAGGCCTTCGTCGCGAAGGATCCCGCCCTGCAGGCCCGAGCGGGCCAGGCCTGGGCGCGGATCGCGGCGGCTGCGCGGCGGGAGGCCGTGCTCTTGAAGGAGAGCACCTTCATCGGGCCCCGCAATTCAGCCCTGCTGGGCCACGCCCTGAACCTCGTGCGCCTCGCGGACGAAGGCGCCAAGCCCGACGCGCAGCGCCTCAACGAGTTCAAGGAGGCCAACCTCAAGGCGACGAAGACGCGCCTGGCGAGCCCCAGGCCCCTGGACGCCGGCGTGGAGATCGCCATCCTGGCGGCGAACCTCGCCGAAGCCAAGGACGAGCTCGGCGCGGCCCATCCCTTCCTGAAGGCCATGCTCGGGGGCCGGTCGCCCCAGGAGGCCGCCGAGGCGGCGGTGAAGGGCTCGAAGCTCGCGGACGTGGGGGAGCGCAAGCGGCTCCTGGAGGGCGGCCCCAAGGCCCTGGCCGAATCCGCCGATCCGATGATCCTGCTGGCCCGGAAGCTCGATCCCCTGAACCGGAAGGTCCGCAAGGCGATGGAGGACGAAGTCCAGGGCGTCTACACCAACATGGGCGGCCGCATCGCCGAGGCCCGCTTCAAGGCCTACGGCAAGACCCAGTACCCCGACGCCACCTTCACCCTGCGCCTCACCTACGGCGCCATCGCGACCTATCCCGCCAACGGGACGAAGCAGCAGCCCTTCACCACCTTCGCGGGCCTCTTCGATCGCGCCTGGGGGCAGGGCGAGCTGGCCGAGGACGGCGCCTGGGCCCTGCCGCCGCGGTGGAAGGAGGCCGCGACGAAGGTGGACCTGGCCACGCCCTTCAACTTCGCCTACGCCTGCGACACCACCGGCGGCAACAGCGGCTCGCCCCTGGTGGACACGAAGGGCGAGCTGGTGGGCCTCAACTTCGATTCCAACATCGAGGCCCAGGTGGGCCGCTATTTCTACGACGGCCGCACCAAACGCAGCATTGCCGTGGATGCAAGGGCCATCCTGGAGGCCTTGGAGAAGGTCTACGGCGCCGCGCACCTGGCCGCGGAGCTGCGGGGGAAATAGCTCGCTCAGACCTTCCCGAAGCGCGCCGGGCTCAAGGGATGCCTCGGCAGCATGTCCAGGTCCATCAGCGCCGCCGCCTGGCGCCCCACCGCCAGGCCCGACGTCATGCCGTGGCCGCCCAGGCCCGCGACCCAGAAGAGCCGCGGATTGACGGGATCCCAGCCGAGGACGAAGCGCCGGTCCGGGGCGAAGGTGCGCAGTCCGGACCAGGCCCGGGCGAGGCCGTGGTCGGCGAGGCCCGGGGCCAGCTCCTGCACGCAGGCCGCGAGCTGCTCCATGGCGGCGGGATCCGTGTCGGGCTGGTGGCCGGGGCTCGGCGGCGTCACTTCGGTCTCATCGCAGGGGCACATGAGCACGCCGCCGCTTTCCGGGCGCAGGTAGAAGGGCCGGTCCACCCACCAGGCCCAGGGCGCGCCCGCCGGCCAGGGGCCGTCGCTCCAGGCCAGGTGGCGGCGCATGGGCTTCAGGTCGATCCGGAGGCCGTCGGCCAGGGCCCCCAGCTCCGAAGCCCAGGCCCCCGCGGCGTTCACCAGCAGGTCCGCCTGGATGGGGCCGGCGGTGGTCTGGACCGTGAAGCCTACCTCCGTCGCTTCCATTCCCGTGACGCGACAGCCGTAGCGTAGGATCGCGCCGGCGGCCCTCGCCGCGTTCGCGCAATGGCCCAGGAGGCCGTGGACGTCGATGACGCCATCGGAGGGGATGCGGAGGTGGGCGGCCGCCCGCAGACCCGGTAGGACCCCGCCTTCACCCTGTTCGGCGAGAATTCCGAAGGCCTCGGCCTCGGCCGCTAGGGGCGCCAGCGCACCGGTGTCCACCGCCAGCAGAAGGCCGCCGGTGGCCTGGAGGAGCCCGGCATCGGCCAGCCCTTGACGTCCCTCCACCGTGAGGGCCGTGTGCTCGGGGCGACCCGTGAGCTGACGGGCGATGGCGGCGTTGTGGCCCGAGGCATAAAAGCCGGGGTGCTCCTCCCGGTCCAGCAGCAGGATGCGGCGGGAGCCCTTCCGGGCTAAGTGCATGGCCGTGGCGAGCCCGGCGATGCCGCCCCCGATGATGAGGATGTCAACCCGCTCGGCCACGCGCGCTCCAGCTTCATGGATACCACGCCGGATCCTTCCGGCCACCCTGCAGGCCTGGAACGGGGATCACGGTCCGCCGGCAGCTTTCCCGGTTCTTCCTGAAAAAGCTTGTAAGGGTCGTGACCCCGCTGCGTCTGCTTTGGGAGCACCGTGAAGCAGGTCGCCCTGGAGACCGAGATGAACTCTTCCCATCCGCACCCCCATCCCACCGCCACCGGCGACCGGGTCCTGGACCCCGTCTGCGGCATGCGCATCGATCCCGCAACGGCCAAGGGCACCCATGCCCACCGGGGCGAGACCTACCACTTCTGTTCCCTGGGCTGCCGAGACAAGTTCGCCGCGGACCCCGAGGCCTTCTTAATGCCCGCCATGCCGTCCTGCTGCGGCGGGGCTCCCAAGGCCCCATCCACAAAGGCAGACCTGGCCCTGGACCCCGTGTGCGGCATGCGCATCGACCCGGCGAAGGCCAAGGGCACCCATGTCCACGAGGGTGTCACCTACCATTTCTGCTGCGTAGGCTGCCGGGACAGATTCGCCGCGAATCCCGACGCCTTCCTGGAAAAGGGAGGGCCTGAGGGAACCTCCTGCTGCGCGGGCAACGCCCTGAAGGGCAAGCCGGAACCGCCGGCTCCGGGGGCCTGGTACGTCTGCCCCATGGATCCGGAGATCCGCCAGGACCATCCGGGCAGCTGCCCGAAGTGCGGCATGGCCCTGGAGCCGGAACTCCCCCTTGAGGGCGCCACGGAGTGGGTCTGCCCCATGCATCCCGAAGTCGTGCAGGACCATCCCGGGGACTGTCCGAAGTGCGGCATGGCCCTGGAGCCCCGCACCGTGGACCTGGCGGAGGGCCCCAACCCGGAGCTGGTGGACATGACCCGGCGCTTCTGGTTCAGCGCCGTCCTGGCCCTGCCGCTCCTGATCCTGGGCATGGCGGACCTGCTGCCCGGGGGCATGGCGCTCCTCGACAGGCTGGGCCGGGCGAACCCCTGGGTCCAGCTCGCCCTGGCCTCCCCGGTGGTCCTGTGGGGCGGCGCGCCCTTCTTCGTCCGGGGCTGGGCCTCGCTGCGCAACCGCAGCCTCAACATGTTCACCCTCATCGCCCTGGGCACCGGCGCGGCCTACCTCTTCAGTCTCGTCGCCACCCTGGCGCCGGGCCTGATCCCCGCCAGCTTCCGGGGCCACGGCGGAATGGTGCCCGTCTATTTCGAGGCCGCCGCGGTGATCACGGCCCTGGTGCTCCTGGGGCAGGTGCTCGAACTGCGGGCCCGGAGCGCCACCTCCAACGCCATCAAGGCCCTCCTGGGTCTTGCGCCGAAGACCGCCCGGCGGGTCGAGGCGGACGGGACCGAAGTGGACGTGTCCCTCGCCGCCGTGCAGGTGGGCGACCGCCTGCGGGTACGGCCCGGGGAGAAGGTGCCCGCGGACGGCGTGGTGCTGGAAGGTTCCAGCGCCGTGGACGAGTCCATGCTCACCGGGGAATCCATCCCCGTCGCGAAGGGGCCCAAGGATCCCGTCACCGGCGGCACGGTGAACGGCACCGGCGGCCTCCTGATGCGCGCCACCCGGGTCGGCCGCGACACCCTGCTGGCCCAGATCGTGAAGCAGGTCAGCGAGGCCCAGCGCAGCCGCGCCCCCATCCAGCGGCTCGCCGACAAGGTCTCGGGCTGGTTCGTCCCGGCGGTGGTGGCCGTCGCCCTCCTCACCGCGCTGGTGTGGGGGATGTGGGGGCCCGAGCCGCGGATGGCCCATGCCCTGGTGAACGCCGTGGCGGTGCTCATCATCGCCTGCCCCTGCGCCCTGGGCCTCGCCACGCCGGTCTCCATCATGGTGGGCACGGGCCGCGGCGCCCGGGCCGGTGTCCTGGTGCGCAACGCCGAGGCCCTGGAGACCTTCGAGAAGGTGGACACCCTGCTCGTGGACAAGACCGGCACCCTCACGGAGGGCAGGCCCGTCCTGGTCTCCGTGGAGACCGCGGACGGCTTCGCGGAAGCCGACCTGCTGCGCCTCGCGGCGGCCCTGGAGAAGTCCAGCGAGCATCCCCTGGCGGCGGCCATCGTGGCGGGGGCCGCAGGCCGGAACATCCCCATCATCGCGGCGGAGAGCTTCACCTCCCTGCCGGGCCAGGGCGTCGCCGGCACCGTCGGGGGGCGCGCCGTGGTGCTGGGGAATCTCGGCCTCCTGCAGGAACGCGGCATCGACGCCGCGGCCCTGGACGCAAGGGCGGAGACCCTGCGCCGGCAGGGCCAGACCGTCGTCCTCCTGGCGGTGGATGGCCTGGCTGCGGGCCTGCTCGGTGTGGAGGACCCCATCAAGGCCGGCGCGGCGGAGGTGCTGCAGCAGCTTCGCGACGAGGGCCTGCGCATCGTGATGCTTACGGGCGACACCCTTGCCACCGCCGCCGCCGTGGCCGGCCGCCTGGGCATCGCGGACTTCGAGGCCGGCGTGCTGCCCCACCAGAAGGGCGAGGCGGTGCGGCGCCTGCAGGCCCAGGGCCGCATCGTCGCCATGGCCGGTGACGGGGTGAACGACGCCCCGGCCCTGGCCCAGGCCCACGTGGGCATCGCCATGGGCACGGGCACGGACATCGCGATGGAGAGCGCCAGCATCACCCTCCTGAAGGGCGACCTCCGGGGCATCGTGCGCGCCCGCCGCCTCAGCCGCGCCACCATGCGCAACATCCGCCAGAACCTCTTCTTCGCCCTGATCTACAACGTGCTGGGCGTCCCCCTCGCCGCGGGCATCCTCTACCCCTTCTTCGGGCTCCTGCTGAGCCCCATGGTCGCCAGCGCCGCCATGGCCTTCTCGTCGGTGTCGGTGTTGGGTAACGCGCTGCGGCTGGCCAAGACCGAGCTGTGATGCGCATCAAGGACTAAAGTGTCCGATTCCTCATCCATTCAACGTGCCCTTTCCCTTAGCCGGACCTAGACTGGTCAAGCCGTGAACCTCCTCGCCCGCCTCCTCCTCGCCTTCGCGCTGATCTCCGGCGCGGGGGGCGCGGCCCTGCCGGGGCCCGAGCCCGCGGCCTGCGGCTGCTGCGACGGACCCGCGGAACCCTGCCCCTGCGGGCCCGCGACGCCCGCGCCCGCATCCCACCGGAGCCCCTGCAACGCCCCGGCGCCTGCCCCCGCCGTGGCCCAGGCGCCGGAGGCAAGGGAAACCGCCCCGGAAGCGGGTCGCGAGGCCCGACCGCTGGATGGCCTGGAAGGCCTGGAAGGTATTGACGAGCCTTCCGGACCGGCCCACCGCGCGGCCGCACCAGTTCCTGGAACCGAAGCCCGGGGCCGTGCCCCCGATCTGGGGCGCCACCTCGCCCGTCTGGGGACCTTCCGGATCTGAGAGGGACCCGCGACCGGTCCTTCCTTCTTCTGGAGATCCCATGTCCCGTTCCGCCCTTCCGGCGGGATGCCTGGCCCTGGCCGCCGTCGTCGCATCGGCGACGCCGCTGGCCGCCCAGGTCCCCGCACCCGTCGCCAACCCTGATCCGATCCATCCGTCCCGGCCCGCCCTGGACGCCCTCGCGGCCTACGTGGCCGAGGTCCTGGCCCGTCATCCCGACCGGGTCCGCGCCGCGGAATCCGTGGCCGCGGAGGCAGCCAAGGTGCCCCAGGCCCGCAGCCTGGAGGATCCGGTCCTCAGCCTGGAGAAGGCCCGGGAGCCTGACATGGAGATGGGCATGCGGGAGGACATGAAGTCCCGCGGCCTCATGCTGAGCCAAGCGCTGCCCTGGCCCGGCAAGCGGGCCCGGCGGGAGACCATCGCGCGCATGGAGGTCCGGGGGATGGAGGCCGCCGAGGAGCGGGTGCGCCTGGGCCTGCGGGCCGAGGCCAAGCGCGCCTTCTTCGCCCTCCTCCTGGCCCGGGAGCAGGCGGTGCTCCTGGAGCTGCAGGACAAGCTGGCCGCCCAGGCGGAAGGCGCCGTCCGCGCCCGTTTCGAGGCGGGGCAGGGCAGCCAGGCGGACCTGCTGCGGGCCCAGCTGGAGCGCAGCCGCCTGCTGCAGCGGCGCTGGTCGGCGGAGGCGGAGCTGCGGGCGCGGCTGGCGGCCCTCAACGGCCTGCGGGACCGGCCGGCGGGCGAGCCCTTCGCCACGCCCTTCACCCTGGAATCGCTTCCGGATCCGGACGCCTCCGCCTGGGTGGACCTGCCGGAGGAGGACGCGGCCCGCAGCCCGGAGATCGCCGCGGCGGAGGCCCACCTGGTCCACGCCCAGGCGGCCATCCATGAAAGCCGCCTCAACCTGCGGCCCGACTTCGTGGTGAGCGGCGGGGTGATGAAGGTGGACGGCATCGGCTCCGGCTGGAAGGTCGGCGTCGGGCTCTCCCTGCCCGTGTGGGCCGGCACCAAGCAGCGCAAGGCCATCCAGCAGTGGGAGGCCGAGCACCGCATGCACGCGGGCGAGCGCAGGGTGGCCGCCCTCAACCTGACCCGGGCCCAGGCGGAGCGCCGGGCCCAGGCGGAGGGCGCCGTGAAGGTCCTGCGCCTCTACCGGGAAGGCCTGCTCACCCAGAGCCGCGCGGCCCTGGAGGCGGCCCTCCTGCAGCTGGAATCCGGCCGCGCCGGCTACCTGGCGGTGCTGGAGGCCGTCCAGGGCTACATCGCCGACCGCAACGCCCTGCTGGAGGCCCAGGTCCAGCTCCAGGCCCACGCCATCGCCGCCGAGGAGCTCAATCCTGGGCCCACGCCGGCCATCCCGGGCATCGGCGTGGGCGGCGCGGCCATGAGCACCATGGGCGCGCGGCCCGGAGCCCCCGCCAGCGCCGCCATGCCGAAGCCGGAAGCCGAGGCGACCGCCTCCTCCACCCCCATGAAGTCCATGTGAGGCCGACCATGAACCCGAACGTGAAAGCCCTCCTCTTCGCCGTGCTGGGACTCGGGGCCGGCGCCGGCCTCGTCTGGACCCTGCGGCCGCGGGCCGCGGCTCCCGCCGCCCAGGCCCCCGCGCCGAAGAAGCAGATGTACCAGTGCCCCATGCACCCCCAGATCATCCTGGACCACCCCGGCGACTGCCCCATCTGCGGCATGGCCCTGGTGCCCATGGAGGACGAGGCCCCGAAGGAGAAGGGGAAGCTCCTCTACTACCGCTCCCCCATGAATCCCAGCCTCACCTCCCAGGTCCCGCGGAAGGACGAGATGGGCATGGACTACGTTCCGGTCTACGAAGGGGACCTCGCCGGCGAGGGCGCGGGCCTCGAGACCCACGCGGCGGTGCGGATCGACCACGAGCGCCAGCAGCTCATCGGCCTGCGCACCGAAAAGGTCGCCGAGGGCCTGGTGGGCGGCGAACTGCGCGCCACAGGCCGGGTGGCCGTGGACGAGACCCGGGTGCGCAAGGTGAACGTGAAGGTGGACGGCTACGTGGAGCGCCTCTTCGTGGACTTCGTCGGCAAGCCCGTGGCCAAGGGCCAGCCGCTGTTCACGATCTACAGCCCCGAACTATTGGCGGCCCAGAACGAGTTCCTCCTGGCCCTGCGCACGCGCAAGTCCCTGGAAGGCTCCCCGGAGCTGCAGCGCAGCGGCGAGGAGCTGGTGGGCTCCGCCCGGCGCCGCCTCGCCCTTTGGGACATCCCGGCCTCCGTCCTCGAGACCCTGGAGCGCACGGGCCAGCCCACCAAGACCCTGACCATCACCTCGCCGGCGAGCGGCGTGGTGACCGCCAAGGCCATCGTGGAGGGGTCGCGCCTCACGCCCGCGGACATCCCCTTCGAGATCACGGACCTCAGCCGGGTCTGGGTGCTTGTGGACGTCTACGAGGTGGAGATCGGCCGGGCCAAGGTCGGCACGCCCGCGGAACTCACGGTCGCGGCCTCCCCGGGCAAGACCTTCCGCGGCCAGGTGGCCTTCGTGGATCCGGGCATGGATCCCAAGACCCGCACGGCCCGGGCCCGCCTGGAATTCCCGAACCCGAACGGGGAGCTGAAGCCCGAGATGTTCGGGGAGGTGCTGCTCCGGAGCCAGGGCCGCCGGGGCCTCCTGGTGCCCCTGGACGCGGTGCTGGACGCGGGCACCTCCAAGGTGGCCTTTGTCGCCCTGGGCGACGGGCGCTTCGAGCCGCGGGTGGTCACCGTGGGCACCACCGTCGGGGAGAAGGTCGAGATCACCTCCGGCCTGAAGGCCGGGGACGACGTGGTGGTCCGCGCCAACTTCCTGGTGGATTCCGAATCCCGCCTGAAGGCGGCCCTGGCCCACCTGAGCCGGAAGGCCGCGCCCAGCGGCTCCGGGCAGTGAGGGGGGCGCCATGAGCGGCAACGTCTCCTACGATCCCCAGAACCCGACCTTCCTCCAGCGGATCATCCGCTTCTCGGCGGAGAACCGCTGGCTGGTGATGGCTTCCTCCGTGGTGCTGATCCTCGCGTCCATCTGGACCATGCGGGCCATTCCCATGGACGCCCTGCCGGACCTCAGCGACACCCAGGTGATCATCTACAGCAAGTGGGACCGCAGCCCCGACATCGTGGAGGACCAGGTCACCTATCCCATCGTGACGAGCCTCCTCGGCGCGCCCAAGGTGAAGGCGGTGCGCGGCCTTTCGGATTTCGGCTTCTCCTACGTCTACGTGATCTTCGAGGACGGCACGGACATCTACTGGGCCCGCAGCCGGGTGCTGGAGCAGCTCTCGAAAATCTCCTCCACCCTGCCCGCCGGCGTGCAGACCTCCCTGGGCCCCGACGCCACCTCCGTGGGCTGGGTCTACCAGTACGCCCTCGTGGACAAGAGCGGGAAGCACAGCTCCGACGAGCTGCGCGCCCTCCAGGACTGGTTCCTGCGCTACGGCATCCAGAGCGCGCCGGGGGTGGCGGAGGTGGCCACCGTGGGCGGCCAGGCCCGCCAGTTCCAGGTCCAGGTCAATCCCAACAAGCTGGCGGCCTACCGGATCTCCATCGAGGCGGTCGTCGCCGCGGTGAAGGCCGCCAATTCGGAAGTGGGCGGGCGCCTCGTGGAATACAGCGGCCGGGAGTACATGGTCCGGGGCCGGGGCTACGTGAAGACCACGGGCGACCTGGAGCAGGCGGTCCTCAAGGCCGAGAACGGCACGCCGGTGCGCCTGGGCGAGGTGGCCACGGTCACCCTGGGACCCGAGATGCGCCGCGGGCTCACGGACCTGGACGGCCAGGGGGACGTGGTGGGTGGCATCGTGGTGATGCGCCAGGGGGAGAACGCCCTGAAGGTGATCGAGCGGGTGAAGGCCCGGATCCAGGAGCTGAAGGCCGGCCTGCCGGAAGGGGTGGAAGTCGTGACCACCTACGACCGCTCGGAGCTCATCCACAAGGCCATCAAGACGGTCGAGCACAAGCTCATCGAAGAGATGATCATCGTCTCCCTCATCATCCTGATCTTCCTGTGGCACGTGCCCTCGGCCCTGGTGCCCATCGTCACCATCCCCGTGAGCGTGGCCCTGGCCTTCATCCCCATGTACGGCATCGGGCAGAGCGCGAACCTCATGAGCCTGGCGGGCATCGCCATCTCCATCGGCGTGCTGGTGGACGGCGCCATCGTGGAGGTGGAGAACGCCTACAAGAAGATCGAGCAGTGGATCGCCGCCGGGAAGCCCGGCAGCTTCTACGAGGTGCGCCTCGCGGCCCTGATGGAGGTCGGCCCCTCCGTGTTCTTCTCCCTGCTGGTGGTGGCGGTGAGCTTCATGCCCATCTTCACCCTCCTGGACCAGGAGGGCCGCCTCTTCCGGCCCCTGGCCTACTCCAAGAACCTGGCCATGGCCATCGCCGCGATCCTGGCCCTCACCCTGGATCCGGCCATGCGCATGCTCTTCGCGCGGGTGGAGCCCTTCAGCTTCAAGCCGAAGTGGCTGGCGTGGACCGCCACCCAGCTCGCCGTGGGCAAGTACTACGCGGAGGAGAGGCACCCCATCAGCGTCCTCCTCCACCGCCTCTACGAGCGGCCCTGCCGCTTCGTGGTGCGGCACGCCAAGGCCACCCTCGCCGTGGCGGCGCTGCTGGTGGCGGCCACCATCCCCGCGTTCCTGGCCCTGGGCAGCGAATTCATGCCGCCCCTCAACGAAGGCACGTTGCTCTACATGCCTTCGACCCTGCCGGGGCTGAGCCAGACCGAGGCCCAGCGCATCCTCCAGGTGCAGGACCGCCTCATCCGCACGGTGCCGGAGGTCGAACGCGTCTTCGGCAAGGCCGGCCGCGCCGACACCGCCACGGACCCGGCGCCCTTCTCCATGATGGAGACCGTCATCATCCTCAAGCCCGAGGACCAGTGGCGGGGGAAGCCGCGCTGGTACTCCTCCTGGGCGCCGGACTTCCTGAAGGCCATGCTGCGGCCCTTCTGGCGGGACCGCCTCACCCAGGAGGAGATCGTCGCCGAGCTGGACCGGGTGGTGAAGCTGCCCGCCATCCCCAACGCCTGGACCATGCCCATCAAGGCGCGCCTCGACATGCTCAGCACGGGCATCCGGACGCCCGTGGGCCTCAAGATCAACGGCGCGGACCTGGAGACCATCCAAAAGGTGGCCGTGGACGCGGAGCGCGTCCTGCAGAACGTGCCGGGCACCCGCAGCGCCTTCGCCGAGCGCACGGCCCAGGGCTACTTCCTGGACTTCGTGCTGAAGCGCGACCAGCTGGCCCGCCACGGCCTCAGCGTCGAGCAGGCCAACATGCTGGTGATGACCGCCATCGGCGGCGACAACCAGAGCACGGTCTTCGACGGCCGGGCCCGCTACCCGGTGAACGTCCGCTACGCCCGGGACTACCGGGAGAGCCCCGAAGCCCTGAACCGGGTCCTCATCCCGACCCCCAACGGCGCGGTGATCCCCATGGCGGAGATCGCGGACCTGCAGTGGACCACGGGGCCCGCCATGATCCGGGACGAGAACGGCCAGATGAACGGCTACGTGCTGGTGGACTTCGACACGGCGAAGACTGACGTGGGCACCTACGTGCAGCGCGCCAAGGCGGCCATCGAGAAGGAGCTGAAGCTCCCCGCGGGCACCAGCGTCACGTGGTCCGGCCAGTACGAGAACATGCTGCGGGTGAAGGAGCGCCTGAAGGTGATCCTGCCCATCACCCTGGTGCTCATCTTCGGACTCCTCTACGCGAACACGAAAAGCGCCTTCAAGGCCTCCGTGGTCATGTTGGCGGTGCCCTTCAGCGCCATCGGCGCCTTCTGGCTGCTCTGGGCCCTGGGCTACAACATGAGCATCGCCGTGTGGGTGGGGCTCATCGCCCTCATGGGCCTCGACGCGGAGACCGGCGTCTTCATGCTGCTCTTCCTGGACCTCTCCCACGAGGAGGCGCGCCGTGAAGGCCGTCTCAAGACCACCGGCGACCTGGTGGAGGCCATCATCCACGGCGCCGTGAAGCGGGTGCGGCCCAAGGCCATGACGGTCTTCGCGGCCTTCATGGGCCTGCTGCCCATCATGTGGAGCACGGGCACCGGCGCCGACGTCATGAAGCGCATCGCCGCGCCCATGGTGGGCGGCCTCGCCACCAGCTTCCTCCTGGAACTCCTGGTCTATCCCGCCATCTACTATCTCTGGAAGCGGCGCGAAGTTCCGGAGGGGCCGGCCTCCTCCGGCTCCGCGGTTCCGGTCACAACCTGACCGGGCTCGGGGGCGATCGGCGCTTCAATCGAGGGCAGGGCGGGAGGAGGGACCTTTGGAGCGCACCCTGTACCTGGAGATCGTCACCCCCGAGAAGACCGTCTTCTGCGGCCACGTGAGCGAGGTGCGCTTCCCCACGGCGCACCGGGGGATCTACGGCATCCATCCCGGCCACACCCCCCTCCTGACGGTGCTCGGCAGCGGGCTGCTGCGGTTCAGCATCCGCGGGCAGGAGCACTGGACCACCCTCCTGGGGGGCATCGTCGAGGCGGGCCCCCACCGGGTCACCATCCTGGCCCGGGAGGTCGAGACCGTGGACGACATCGACCTCAGCGAGGAGGAGGTCCGCCGGGCCCGGGCGGTCAAGCAGGTGGCGGAATCCCGGACCGAGCACGATCTGGCGCTGGCCCAGGGGGCCCTGGAGCGCTGCCTGGTGCGCATCGAGGCCGCGCACCTGGTCCTGGCCCTGGGCCTGCCGGAGCCTCCCCGCTGCGCGAAATGCGGCCGCGTGCCCTGCGGATGTAGTTGAATGGGCAGGTGCGGATCCACCCCCGCAGCCCCGTTGCCGGCTCTCTTCAAGGACTCCCATGCTTCCCGCCGCCCTCTCCTGCCTCCTCCAGATCTCCGCAGCCCAGCCCGGCGCCCCCGCAACGGTGGCCGCCTACCACCAGGCCCTGCTCCGGCTGGATGTGGCGGCCCTCAGGGCCCTCTTCCATCCCGACCTGCTGGTCTTCGAAGCCGGGGGCGTGGACCGGGGCCGGGAGGACTACCTGCAGCAGCACCTCGGACCCGAACTGAAGGAGCTGGAGCGCTGGGACCTGGGCGAGCCCCGCACCGAATGGATCGGGCAGGCGCCCTTCTCCGTGGCCGCCCGCAGCTTCGACTACACGGCCACCCTGAAGTCCGGCAAGGTCCGCCGGGGCCGCGCCACCGAGACCCTGGTGCTGCAGCAGGGCCCGGAAGGCTGGCGCATCCGGCACCTCCACTGGTCCAGCCACGCCCGGAAGGAGCCGTGATGCTGCATCCCTTCCCGGCGGCGGTCCTGGTCCTGGTCCTGGTCCAGGCGGGGTCCCCGGCGCCGGGACCTGTGGAGGAGATGGAGAACGGCCGCTGTCCGGTGACTGGACAGGTCCTGCCCCAGGAACCGGAATGCTTCGTGGTGGTCTCCATGGGCGGGAGGGCCCGGCGCTACGGGGTCTGCTGCCGGCACTGCGTGCAGGAGCTGCAGCGCCGGCCGGCGAAATACCTCCGCAGGGACGGGCGGCCGAAGAACGAGAAGGCCTGATCCCAGGGCCCGCTACCCTGGGAAAATGTCCTTTGCTCCCTTCGATGGCGTCCTGCTGGACGATCCGCGGGACCCGATCCCCGGCGCACTGGCGGTGCTGCTCCACCTGCGGGTGGAGCGGGAGCAGGCGCGGGCGGCCCGGCGTCCGGCCCTGGGCCGGGAGGCGGTGCTGGCGCGGGCCCGGGCCTGCCAGGACCTGCTGGCCCAGGGCCTGCACCCAGCGCAGCTGCGGTCCCTGGACCTGCCCCTGGGGCGGGCCCAGGACGCCGCGAGCCTGGCCTCCCTCATCGCCCACCTGGAGGGCTACCTGGCGGCTGTGGACGCGGCGGGCTGCATCGAACCCATGGCCGCCCTCTGGACCTCGGCGGCAGCTCAGGAAGCCGGGGACCGCGCCTTCTGGGTGGAGCGCGGCCCGGAGGACGGCCCCCTGGACGCCCACCTGGAGGACCTGTCGCCGCCCCGGCTGCGGGCCCTCCTCGCCCTGACAGAACTCGGTCCCGTGCGCTTCCGCCTCGCAACCCGCCGGGGCAGCGGCGCCCGGGGCCTCTTCGAAACCCGGGAGCCGCACCTGGTGGCCCAGCTCCTGCCCACCCTGGAAGCCCTGGCGGCCCACCTGGAACGCTTCGGCCTCGAAGCGCCGGAGGGCTGGGGAGCGAATCCCTGGGGAGCCGCCCTGGACGGGCTGTTCGAGGGACCCCTGGCCCTGGACGATGGGGGCCGCGAAGCCCTGCGCCGCGCCCTCCTGCCCACTCCCGGCGCCGTCCTCCGGGCGGCGGTGGAGCAGGTGCGCGCCTGGGCGGACGAGGGCTTCGCCCCCGGCGAGATCACCCTCGCCCATCCCGAAGCGGAGCGCCTCGCGCCGCTGCTGGACGCCCTGCTGGGGGCAGAGGGCCTGGGTCTGGCCGGGCGGCCCGGGGCGCCCCTTCTCGGTTCCCGGGACTGGGCGCCCCTGGTGGCGCTGCTGGAGGGTCTCGAAGCGGGGGATCCGGCACGGGTGGGAGCGGCCCTCGCGGAGTCCACGGCGGCGCCGCCCCTGGGTCCGGCCCTGCGGGTCTTCGCCGAGGCGCTGCAGGCCTCGGACGAGGCCGGGGCCGAATCCCTGGTCGCGGTCCAGGAAGGTCTCGCCCTGGAGCACCGCCGCGCCCTCGAATCGCGCTGGGGGCGGGTGGCGTCCCTGGCGTCGAAGCTCCAGACCCTGGACCTCTGGGCGGCGGACTTGAAGAACCTGGCCTTGGGTTTCGCCCTCCTGGGGGAGGGCACGGACTTCCACCCGGCCCTGGGGCTCCTGGAAAGCGCCTGGAAGGGCGATCGCCGGCCCGTGGGCCTGCGGGACCTGCTGGACGCCCTGCGGGCCTTCCTGGAGGTGGGCACCACCGCGCCCCGGCCCCGGCCCGGCGGCGGCGTGAACCTGGTGGCGCCTGGAGCCCTGGCCCGGGGCTGGCGCGGCGGCGCGGCCACCCTGCTGCTGGACCTGGGCGAAGGCGCCTGGCCCGCGGCACCGGGCCTCCCGCCGGACCTGGACGAGGAGCGCCGGGCCCTCCTCAACGCCGCCCTGCGCAAGGCCCCCTTCAGGGCGGGCTTTCCGCCCTCTCTGCAGACCTTCCGCCTGCCCCGCGCGGAGGAGGACGAGGCCCTGCCCCGGGCCTTTCATGCGGAGGCCTTCGGCTTCAACACCGCCCTGGCCCTGACCCGGGAACGCCTCGTCGCCCTGAGCGCCGCCACTGATGCCGAGGGCCGGCGCCGGGCCCAGGGCCCCTTCTGGACGGCCCTCGAGGGGGCCGGGTCCTGGTCCCCCCGGCCCGATGCCTGTGCTTCGCGCCTGCGGTACCGCTGGTCCCACGGCGCGTCGACGGACCTGGACCGGGCCCGCCAGGCGGGCCTGCGGGTGCTGGATCCCGAAGCCCTCCCGGCCTTCACGGCGGAGCCTGCGGCGGCGGACCGGGTGCCGGACTGGTGGCGGGAAGGCCTGGACCCTGCGCATCCGGTTTCGCCGACGCGGCTGGAGGCCCTCGCCGCCTGCCCCTTCCGGGTCTTCGCCCAGCGCGGCCTGAGGCTGGAGGTCTGGCCCGAGGGCCCCGCCACGCCCCGGGATATCGGCAGCGCCGCCCACGGGCTCCTGCAGCACCTGCTGGCGGGCCTGGAGGGCGCGCCCCACTGGCCCGCGGCGTTTCTCGCCCGCCACGGCCTGGAATCCCCCGAAGCCCTGGCTCTGGAAGCCGTGGTGGCCGCGGCCTGGACGCTGGAGGGCCCGCGCGTCCTGGCGGGCCTTGAACTGGGCCCGGCCGAGAAGGTCCGGGTGGCCCTGGGGGTGGAGGAGCTGATGGGAGGCCTGGCCGCCCTGCTGGCCTGGGACCTGGGTCAGACCCAGCCCCTGCCCGAGGAGCGCTCGGGGCTCGGCCTGCAGGGCGAAGGGCCGTGGACGCGGGTGCTGGTGGGCCTGGAGCATCCGGTCGGCCCGGTGGCCCTCCTGGATCCACCCCGGTGGTTCCAGGGCCGGGTGGACCGCCTGGAGCGCTGGAACTGCGGGGAGGAGGCTTTCCTGCGGGTCGCGGACTACAAGGGCAGCCGTCCGGAGGCCCTGAAGCGCTACGGGGAGAACGACGGCTTCACCGCCGCCCACCTCCAGCTGCCCCTCTACCAGCGCCTGCTCGAAGCGGAGCACGGCCTGCCTGCGAGCGCCTGGCTGCTGCCCTTGCGGGGCCCCCTGGCAAACTTCGAGAAACCCCTGCCGGCCATGTTCGCCGCCGGCGACGCCGAGGGCCGCGCCCGTCTCCTGGAGCGCGTCTCGCGCCTGCTTGCCCGCGCCGAGGCCGGCTCCTTCCCGCCGGTGCCCGGCGAAACCTGCAACGCCTGCTCCCTCGCGGCCCTTTGCGGTCGGCCGGTGGACCTGGAGGCCCTGGACGACGAAGCCGGGGAGGGGGATCCGTGAGCCATCCGGCCCTGGACCTCGCCGATCCCGTCCTGGCCGCGCGCCTGCCCGGCCGGGACCTCGTCCTCGCCGCCGGCGCCGGCAGCGGCAAGACCTTCTCCCTCGTGGCCCTGGTCCTGGGCTTCCTGGGCCGGGGCGGGCACCGGGCCCACCAGGTCCTCGCCACTACCTTCAGCCGGGACTCCGCCGCGGACCTGAAGGCCCGCATTCACGCGCCCCTGGATGAACTGGCGGCCCTGGGGGAGGGCCCATGGGCGCCCCTGCTGCAGGCCCTCCATGGGGGGTGGATGGCCTGGGACGCGGCCGCGGCGGGCCTGCGGGGGGAGACCCGCCTGGGGGCGCGGCAGTGGCTCGTGGATGGCGAATGGCCCGCCTGGACCCTCTCCGCCTCGAAGGCCCGCCACCACTGGCTCCGGGCCCGCCGGGAGGCCGAGCACCTCCGGGCGGAGACCGTGCACGGCCTCGCCCTGGGGGTGCTGCAGCAGCGCACCCGGAGCGTGGAGGAGACCACCCGGGAGCTGATGGACGCCGAGGACCCGCGCCTCCTGGCCCTGCTCCGCCGCGCGGGGCGGCAGGTGCTCGCCCTCCCCGCCGCCGATCCCGATCACCTGCTGGCGCGGCGGCTGCTGGCCTGGCTGGAGGGCCGCGAAGGCGAGGCGGAACGCTGGGCGCGGGTGGCGGCGGCCCTGGACGCCCACACGGACGCCTTCGGCGGGTGGCGTGATGCCTCCGGTCTCGAGGACGCGCGGGAGTCCTTCTGGGCCCAGGCCCGGGAGGGGCTGGAAGCCCACCGGCCCTTTTCCGAAAACCCGGACCTCGCCGCGAAGCTGAAAAAGGACGGTGCCATCTATGCCGCCTTCGAGACGAACGGCCGCCGCAAGTTCGGGGCCCTGCCCCCGCCTGACGCGGCGCCCGCCGCGCTGCTGCGCTTCTGGGAGCAGTGGTTCGCGGCCTTCCCCAAGGAGGGCGGCGGCCTGCCGAACTACTACGCGGACGCCTATGCCGCGGCCCTGGCCGAGGTCCAGGACGCCCTCCCCGAACTGCTGGAATTCTGGCTGGGCCTCCTCATGGAGCGCGTCCTCCGGGCCTTCGAGGCGGAGAAGCGGTCCCGGGGCTGGCGCAGCTATGGGGATCTGGTGCGGGACGCCCTGCGGGCCCTCCAGGCGGACCCCCTTGATCCGGCCCCGCGGCTGCTGCTGGTGGACGAGTACCAGGACATCAATCCGGTCCAGGAGGCCTTCCTCCAGGCCCTCGGCGCCGCCGCCACCGTTCGGGTCGGCGACCGCAAGCAGGCCATCTACGGCTTCCGCGGAGGGGTGGCCGACCTCCTGGACGCAAGGCTCGCCGCGGCCGCCTCGCGGGGGGATGCCTACCGGCTGCCGGTGAACCACCGCTCCTCGGCGCCGGTGGTGGCGGTGGCCAACACCTTCGTCGCCGACCTCATGCCGGCCTTTGATGCCGGCGCTTTCGATCCCGATGGCCCGCAGGCGGACCTCGGCCACGGCGCGGGGGAGCCCCGGGTGGCCCTCGCCCGGGTGGATTCGGAAAAGCCCCTCGGCGCGGACCTCCCGGCGGCGGCGCCCTGGATCGCCGCCTTCGCCTCGGAGGCCGGCTGGGCCGGCCTCGGCGGGCTCGGAGAAACCGGCGACGCGCGGCGCCGGGCCCTGCTGCTGCCCACGCGCACGGGCCTGCCGGCCCTGCGGCGCCGGCTCCAGGCCCGGGGCGTCGAGCCCCAGGTGGTGAGCCAGGACGGCTTCTGGGACAGCCCCGGGGTGCGCACGGTGCTGAACCTGCTGGAATGCCTGGCGCGGCCGGACCGGCCTGGGCCCTTCCTGGCCCTGCTGCGGGGTCCCTGGTTCGGCTGCGCCGATCCCTGGCTGCTGGCCGCCGTGCCGGCCCTCGCGAAGGGCTGGGCGGCCGCCGGGGATTCGGCGGCGCCGGAACCCTGGGCCGAGGCCCGGGCCTGGCTGCGGGACCTTTCCACCCGCTCCACCCTGGAGGTCCTTGGCCTCGCCCTGGCGCGGCCGGGCCTGCTGGAATCCCTGGAAGCCCTGGCGGCCCACGGGCGCCTGGAGCCGGAGCGCGCCCGGCGGAACCTGGACCGCTTCCTGGGCCAGGCCCCGGACCTGCCGGCCCACCTGGGCACCGCCTGGATGGAACTGGCCCGGCGGCGGCTGAAGGCGGAGGGGGACGCGCCCCCGGCGGAGGGGGAGGCGCCCGCGGGACTTCTGATCCAGACCATCCACGCCGCGAAGGGCCTGGAGTACGACGACGTGATCCTGGCCATGCTGAACTACCCGGTGAAGGGCATCCGCAAGGGTGATCTGGGGCGCGTGGCGGGCGGCCGGCACCTGGTCCTGGGCTGGAAGCTCGGCCGGGTGCCCGGGCCCGGCTACCGCGGCCTGCGGGCCGAGGACGCGCGCCGGGTGCGGCGGGAGGGGCTCAACCTCCTCTACGTGGGCCTGACCCGGGCCCGGGAGCGCATGGCCCTGCTGCAGCAGTGGCGGGTGAAGGATGGCGTGGCGGAGGCGCCGCCGGCGGCGTCCTCGCTCCTGGCGGAAGGGAAGGGCGTCCGCTGGCAGCACGTGGCGGAGGAGCTGGCCCAGCGGGTTCCAGCGATCCAACGCCTGGACGGCGCGCCTCCACCGTCCCCCCAGGCCGCCGCCGAGGCGGTCCAGCCCGCCGCCCCTGGGGCGCCCGGGGCCGCCCTACCGGTCCTTCCGCCGGAAGCCGTCCCGCCGGAGCGGGAGGCCCGCCGCCGGGAGGGTTCCGCAACCCACGCCCTCCTGAGGGAATGCCTGATGCGCGCGGCCGCCGCGCCGGAAGCGGTGGAAGCGCACCTCAGCCGCTCTCCCCACGCCGCCGCCTGGCCCGCCGCCGCCGGCCGCGTGCGGGCCTTCCTGGTGGCCCTGGACGCGGCGGGCTGGCGGGACCTGCCCCGCCGCACCGAATTTCCGCTGCCCGGGGGCGGCGCGGAGGGCGGGATGGGCTACGCAGATCTGGTGGTCTGGGAGCCCGATCGCCTTGCCCCCGCGCGCATCCACCTGGTGGACTTCAAGCTCGCCGCCGAGTTCTGCCGCGACTATCGCTGCACCCGGGAAAGCCAGGAAAGGGGCACGGTGGTGCTGCACGATCCCCTCGTCCTCAATTTTGCCGGCAAGGCCGCCGAACTGAC
>JBGAST010000001.1:0-194416 GCA_044229575.1 Holophagaceae bacterium
AGGTCCGCCCCCCGCGCCGCGGCCCGCGCCCGTGCAGCCCCCGGCCTCGGTCACCGCCGCCGCTCCCGCGATCCGATCCGGACCCGAAGTGGGCTCCCTCCTGAAGGACAGCGCCTGGTGGAAGCGGAATCCCCTCATCCTGGGCGCCACCGCGGGCTTCGTGCTGGGCAGCCTGCTGGCCTGGTGGCAGAACCGCCAGAAGGAGGTCCGCCTGCAGGCCGCGGTGGCCGCCGCCCGGACCGCCGCCATGTCGCCCCGGAGCCGCTCCAGCCAGGCCGCGGATCTGAAGGAGACCGCCACCGCCGTCCGCAGCGAGGCCGAATCCGTCCTGCAGGAGGATCCGGTCCGGGCCTACCACCGGGCCCTCTTCCTGCTGAA
Source organism: Holophagaceae bacterium (assembly GCA_044229575.1). Lineage (GTDB taxonomy): Bacteria > Acidobacteriota > Holophagae > Holophagales > Holophagaceae > JADJVL01. Next base: position 379 of record JBGAST010000001.1, read on the forward strand.
GCTGGATCCCGCCGACGCCGCCGGGGCCCAGGTCCGGGAGCGCGCCAAGGCCGCGATGGCGGCGCCCCCGGCGGCTTCCCATACGGAACTGCAGAACCAGATCCAGCTTGGGGACTTGGAGGGCGCGGTCCAAACCGCCAACAAGCTCCTGCAGGCCAATCCCGAAGATCCCGCGCTCATGGCCAAGACCGCGCGCCTCAACGCCGCCCTGGCCCACTCCCACGCCGCGAGGGAGAACTGGACCGAGGCGCGGGAGGCGCTGCGCCGCTGCCGCGCCCTCTTCCCGGAGGATCTGACCTGGCAGGCCAAGCTGAAGCTCCTGGACGCCCTGCAGACCATGCCCAAGGGCGAGCGTGGCGTCTGGGTCGCCATGCTGGGCTGAGTCCCGAGCCATGACCCGTCGGATCTGCCCCAGCTGCCAGGCCCGCCTGTCGCCCTACGCGGCGGAGTGCCCGGAGTGCGGCCTGGGCTTCGGGCGCAAGGAGCTGCCCCGGCCCCTGCTCTTCCAGGTCTCCACCGGCGAGCGGGAGCCGGGCCGGCCTTCGCCCCAGGCCATCCGCGCTCCGGCCCTGGGCCGGGTGGCGCCGGTAACCCTCGATCCCGCCGCCTCCCTTCCCGAGCCCGCGGAGGCCCTGCCCTTGCCTCCGCCGGCCCCCGCCGTGGAGGAGGCCGAGGCGGGCTCGAGCTTCTGGCCCCTCGTCCGCCTCGAATCCCTGGAGGCCCTGCTCCTCCTCCTCCTCAACGGCCTCTTTGCCCTCCTGGCCTCCCGCCAGCTGGGCCTCGCCCTGCCCTCCGCCTACGGCCACCTCTGGTCCTTCCTGGCCCCCCTCCACTTCGGGCTGTCCTGGTGCCTGATGTTGGTGCCCCTCGTCCTCAGCGGCCAGAGCCCCTTCATGGCCCGCTTCGGCTTCCAGCTCGCCAGCGAGCAGCCGGAGCGCCGCCTCGCCTTCAGCCTCTTCCACCTGCTGTCCGTGGGCCTCTTCCCCCTGTCCTTCCTCTGCATGGTCCTGACGCCCAACCACCGCACCCTGGCGGAGCTCATGACCGGGCAGGAGATCCTCTTCCGCCCGTGGAGCCGGATGCGCTAGCAGGCAGACCCGCTAGTCCAGCACAGGGTCCAGGTGGTAGGGCACGGAGATCACGATCACCTTGGGCTTCAGGAGCAGGGAGCCCTTGATGCGCAGGGCCGTCTGGTTGTGGAGGAAGTTCTCCCACCAGCTGGAGGTGACGAATTCGGGGATGATCACCGTGAAGATGTACTCGGGCTCGGCGCGCCGCATGCGGTCCATCTCGTCGAGGATGGGCTCGACGATCTTGCGGTAGGGGCTGCGGATCACCCTCAGGGGCACGCCTTCGCAGTAGTTGTGCCAGTCACTGCGGAGCTTCTCCACGGAGGCGCTCTCCCGCCCGAAATCGTCGGGGAAGTCCACGGTCACCGCCTCCACTTCGCCCCGCTCCGCGATGGCCTTGGCGTAGGAGAGGGCGTGGACCACGCCGTGATGGATCCCCGAGATCAGCACGATGACGCGGTTCTTGTGGGGATAGACCATCTCCGTGCGGCTGGCCGCCAGGATCGCCTTCACGCGGATGTAGTGGCGGTGGATGTTGTAGAAGAGGACCACCATGCCCGCCACCAGGAGGACGACGATGCCGGCGCCCCGGTACTTGGTGATGAGGATGTCGAGGAGCACGACGCCCGTGGCGACGGTCCCCAGGCCGTTGACGAAGGCCTTGCCCTGCCAGTGGCGGCCCTTCACCTTGATCCAGTGGCGCACCATGCCCGCCTGGCTCAGGGTGAACCCGATGAACACGCCGGCGGCGTAGAGGGGCAGCAGCACGTCGGTGTTCGCGTGGAAGCCCACCACGAGCGCGCAGGCCATGCCCGTGAGAATGAGGATGCCGTTGGAGAAGACCAGCCGGTCGCCCTGGCTGGAGAACTGGCGCGGGATGAACCCGTCCTTGGCCATGAGGGCGGCGAGCCGCGGGAAATCGGCGTAGGCCGTGTTGGCGGCGACCACCAGGATCGCGAAGGTAAAGCCCTGAACCATGTAGTAGAAGGCCTTGCCCAGGCCGGTCACCACCCCCCCGGCGCCCAGCACCTGGCGCGCGAGGTTCGAGAGAAGGGTCTCCTGGACCACCGAAGGATCCGGGTTGTGCTGGTAGACCACGCCATAGTGGTTAGCGAGCAGGGTGATGCCGAGGAACATGGTGAGGAGGAGGCCCACCATCCAGAGCATGGTGTTGGACGCGTTCTCCGCCGCGGGTTCCTTGAAGGCGGGAACCCCGTTGGAGATGGCCTCGACGCCGGTCAGCGCAGTGCAGCCGGCACTGAAGGCCCGCATGAAGACCCAGACCAGGGCTAGCCCGGCGACGCCGCTGCCCTGGTGGACCGCGGCCTGCACCTCGTGGGCCGTGACGGGGTGGCCCGCGAGCCAGCGGAAGGCGCCGGTGCCCAGCAGGACCAGCATGCAGACGATGAATCCGTAGGTGGGCACCGCGAAGAGGGCGCCGCTTTCCTTGATGCCCCGCAGGTTCATGATGGCGATGAAGGCGATGGCCAGCAGGGTGAGGGCGACGTTGTGGCCGGCCAGCACGGGGAAGGCCGCCGTGATGGCGGCGATGCCCGAGGAGACGGACACGGCCACCGTCAGGATGTAGTCCACCAGCAGGCTCGATCCGGCGGTGAGGGCCGGGAACTCGCCCAGGTTCTCCTTCGCGACGATGTAGGCGCCGCCACCGCCGGGGTAGGCCTGGATGGTCTGCCGGTAGCTGATGGCCAGGATGATCAGCAGCCCGACGATGCCCAGGGAGACCGGGATGGAGAGCCCGAAGATGGCGTGTCCCGCCATCCCGCCGGCCACCGCCGCCGCGCCGGCGCCGTGGTGCAGGGCCATCGACAGGGAGGCGAGGATCTCCTGGGTAGCGTAGGCCACGGAGGAGAGGGCGTCCGAGCTGAAGACCGCCAGGGCGATGGGATTGCTGATCCGGGTGTGATGCGACTCATCGCTGGCAAGTCGGCGGCCCAGGAGGAGTCGTCTGAAATTTGGCATGGCCGACCATGGTAGGGCCCGGATGCCCACGGGATCAAATGGGAAGCCCGTCACAGGGGTCTGATCCGCGCGGGGAGGGCCCGGACGTCCCGGTTTCTGCTCCCGCCCCAGTTCTGGAAAAATAAAACAAATTATTACAATAAATAAAAAATAACTTAACGACCTGCCCCTTGCCTCTTGCGGAGATCCCGTGATGGTCGTCACATTTGGTGCCAGCCTCGCATTCTAAGAGCATTCCAGTCCCCTCCCTTCCGGACTGCACCAGTCAACCCGGTCCGGGTCTTCCGGACCTTCGCGGAATCCCCGCAGGAGCCCTCCATGAACCGCAAGATCACCACCCTGGCCACCCTTTTCGCCGCGGGCGCCTTCGCCGCCACCGCCATGGCCCCGAAGATGGACGCCGCCTCCGTCAAGAACACGTCCGACAAGTCCATGGTCGAGACCGGCTGCGGCGCCGACAAGAAGGACGGCAAGGACATGAAGGACCACAAGTGCGGCAAGGACATGAAGGACGGCAAGTGCGGCAAGGAGCACAAGTGTGGCAAGGACATGAAGGACGGCAAGTGCGGCAAGGACATGAAGGACGGCAAGTGCGGCAAGGACAAGAAGGGCAAGAAGGAAGCCGGCAAGGACAAGAAGGAGAAGTCCTGCGGCGCCGGCTCCTGCGGCTCCACCAAGAAGAACTGAGCCCTCGGGTTTAACCTCAAGGGGGAGGCTCGCCTCCCCCTTTTTCCTTCCTCGGGACCCCTTCATGGCGATTGAATCCTTCCAGGGCGTGGGCGTCGGACTGCGCCGGCCCCATCTGACGGAGGTGGCGGCGCTGGAGCGCGCGCCGGTGCCCTTCTGGGAAATCGCCCCGGAGAACGTGGTGGGCCAGGGCGGCAAGCGCCACCGCACGGCCATGACCATCCTCGAGCGGGATCCCGTGATCACCCACGGCCTCTCCATGTCCCTCGGGGGCTTCGACGAATGGGAAGCCGAGGTGCTCGACAACCTTCGCGCCTTCCTCAAGGCCACCGGCAGCCCCTGGCACAGCGAGCACCTCTGCTGGACCTCCGTCGGCGGCGCCAACACCCACGAGCTGCTGCCCATGCCCTTCACCCGGGAGGCGGTGCGGCACACGGTGGAGCGCGCCAAGCGGCTCCAGGGGGAGCTGCCGGTGCCCTTCCTCTTCGAGAACGTCAGCTACTACGCCGAGCTGGGCCACGCCGAGATGAGCGAAAAGCAGTTCCTCGCCGAGGTGCTGGAAGGCGCCGACTGCGGCTGGCTCTTGGACATCAACAACGTCTACGTCAACAGCCGCAACCACGGTTTCGACCCGAAGGAATGGCTCGCGGGCCTGCCCCTGCACCGGGTGCGCCAGATGCACATCGCCGGCCACTGGTGGGACGAAGCGGACGGCCTGATCATCGACACCCACGGCGCCGACGTGATCGACCCGGTCATCGAGCTCTTCGAATGGATCCTGCCCCGCATCGGCCGGCCCGTGCCCGTGCTGCTGGAGCGGGACAACAACATCCCTCCCCTGGCGGACCTGCTGGCGGAACGGGAACGGCTGCAGGCGGCCTACGACCGGGCCCTGGCCCCGGTGCTGGCGGGAGGCCAGCATGGCTGAACGGCTCCTCGCCCTGGAAACGGCCATGGCGGGCCTGCTCCTGGATGCCGCCGGCGCGGAGGACTTCCAGGCGGACCCGGCGGCCTTCGCCGGGCGCCACGGCCTGGAGGCGGCGGACGGGGATGCGATGCAGCGGCAGCGCGCGCGCCTGCTCGTCTACCGGGAGCTGGTGCAGAGCGCCCTGGAGGACCCCCTTCCGGACTGCTTCCCCCACACCCACCGGATCCTGGAAGAGGCGGGGGCGTGGCGGGACTGCGTCCGGGCCTTCATCGCCAGCCGCTCCGTCCAGAGCGCCTACTACCGGGACATCAACCCCGCCTTCGTGGTGTGGCTCGCCGAGACCGGCTGGGGCCAGGACCGCTGGCCCTTCCTGCTCCAGCTGGCCCACTACGAGCAGCTCGAGCTGGAGGTCCTGTGCTGGCCCGAGGACCCGGCCCCCGCGGGCCTGTTCCATGAGCCGCTGCCGCACGCGACGGCGCGCTTCGCCGGCACCGCCCGGAACCTCGCCTACGGGTGGCGCGTCCAGGAGAGCCGCGAGGAAGAACCGGTGCCCCCCGAAGGCGCCGCCCACCTCTTCTGCTACCGGGACCGGAACCTCGAGTTCGAGACCCTGGAGGTGGATCCCCACAGTTCCGCCTTCTTGGCCCGGTGCCTGGAAGGGGAGCCCCTGGGGGACGCCGCATCCGGCGTCGGCGTGGGCTGGGCCGAGGCCCGGAACCTGCTGCGGCGTCTCCAGGAGGACGGGGCGATTCTCGGCTATTCCTGAGAGACTGGGCCCATGCCACGTTTCTCGAAGCGCGCCGGGCGCGAAGTCCTCGGCCAGCACCCGCGCCTGCCGGACTGGATCGCCCGGGAGCGGGTGAACCTGCGGGACCTCCATGAGATGAAGGTGGGCTTGCGGGAAAGCGCCCTCCACACGGTCTGCGAGGAGGCCCGCTGCCCCAACCGCGCCCACTGCTTCAGCCACGGCACCGCGACCTTCCTGCTCCTGGGCGACACCTGCACCCGGGCCTGCGGCTTCTGCGCCATTCAGAGCGGCCGGCCCAAGACCCTGGATCCCCAGGAGCCCGAAGAGACCGCCCGCCGGGTGGAGGCCCTGGGCCTCAGGTACGCGGTGCTTACCTCCGTGAACCGGGACGACCTGCCGGACGGGGGCGCTGGCCACTTCGCCGCGACGGTATCGGCCATCCGCCGCCGCTGCCCCGCGACGCAGGTGGAAGTCCTGACCCCGGACTTCATGGGCGACCTGGAGGCCGTCAGCCGGGTGGTGGCCTCCGCGCCGGTGGTCTTCAACCACAACACGGAGACCGTGCCCAGCCTCTACGCCGCCGTCCGCCCCGCGGGCCGCTTCTCCCGCACCCTCGCGGTCCTGCGCCACGCGAAGTCCTTCGGAACCTCCCTCTTCGGCGAGGCCTTCCGCACCAAGTCCGGGCTCATGCTGGGCCTGGGGGAAACCGAGGGGGAGCTCCTGGAGGTCTTCGAGGCCCTCGCCGGGGCTGGCGTGGACATCCTCACCCTTGGCCAGTACCTGCGGCCCACCCGCCACCAGCTGCCGGTGCGGCGCTACGTGCCCCCGGAGGAATTCGAGGCCCTCGGCGCCCAGGCCAAGGCCCTGGGCTTCCAGGCGGTCTACGCCGGCCCCCTCGTACGCAGCAGCTTCAACGCCTTCGAAGTCGCCGGGATGGAAGGCATCGCCATCGCCTGAGAGGCTCAGGCCACCGCCAGAGCCTCGATGGCCCGCATGAAGTCCGTGGAGGGCTGGGTGAACTCGGCGCCGAACATGACGTAGCCGTCCCGGGCGCTCTGGTTGCGGAGGGCGCAGAACACCACGGCGCCATCCTCCGGCGGCACCGGCAGGCCCGGATCGTCCCAGGCGAAGCGGTGCAGCCGATTGCCCGGCGCCAGAAGATCGGCGTAGTGCTCCTCCACCCAGGCACCGAAGCCACCGGCGCCGAGGGACACGATCTCCACGCCCTGGACCCACTCGCCGTGGACCTGGAAGCGCGAAAGCAGCGGCCTGGTGGGCCGCATGCGCCGGAAGCGCCGGACGTCCTGCATGTCGGTCATGGGATTTCCCGGGATTTCGCGCCCAGCATACTCCCGGCCCCGGATTGGCCAAAGCCCCGATTCCTGGGCCAAACTGCAGGTTCCTGCTTGGAGGCCGCATGCGCTGGATGATCCTGCTCCCGGGGTTCCTCGGCCTGGCGGCGGTGCTGCAGGGCGGCCTGAACCGGCAGGTCGCCGGCCAGTGGGGCCTCGCCGGCGCCGCCCTTTTCAACACCCTGGTGCTCCTGGCCGCAGTGGGCCTCCTGCTGCTCCTGGTCTGCACCCGGCCCGCGGCCCTCCCGGACTTCTTCCAGGTCAAGGGCGCCCTGGCCCAGTTCCGCTGGTGGTGGATCCTGCCCGGCCTCTTCGGTTTCGCCCTGGTGACGGGCATCCCCTTCGCCATCTCGCGCCTGGGGGCCTTCCCGGTCTTCCTGGGGATCCTCGTCGGACAGATGATCACCAGCCTCGCCTGGGACGCCGTGCTGGAGGGCCGGCCCCTCACCCTTCCCAAGGTCTGCGGCGCCCTGCTGGCAGTGGCCGCGGCCGTCCTGGTGGGCCGGGGGAAATAGTCAGTCCAAGCCCACCAGCTGGGCCGCGATGCTGATCGCCACCTCCTGGGGCGCCTTGCGGGGGCCCAGGTCCAGGCCCAGGGGACAGTGGAGGCGCTGGATGAGCGTTTCCGGCAGACCGTCCTCCGCCAGCCCCGTCCGCATGCGCGTGGCCTTGGCCTTCGAGCCCAGCAGCCCGACGAAGCCTGGCGCCTCGGGCAGGACGGCCCGGAGGATGGCCCGGTCCAGATCGCCGCTGTGGGTCATCACCACGACCCGGGTGCGCGGGTTCCACCGCACGCCCTGCAGGAAGGCCTCCCAGCCTTCCGGATGCTTGACGACCCCCGGCGGGATCCCCGGCTGGTCCAGCCATTCGGGCCGCGCATCGATGAGATGCACCGTGTGTCCGGTGCCTTCCAGCACCCGGCACAGGGCGTGGCCCACGTGGCCCGCGCCGAAGAGCAGGAGGTGGGGCCCGGCGTTGAGGACTTCGATGAGCACCTCCGCGGAGCCGCCGCAGCTCTCCGGATCGCCGCAGAAGCCGTAGGTGGCGACGCGGCAGGCGCCTTCGTCCAGGGCGGCCCGGGCGTCCTCGATGGCGGCGTGCTCGAGGGGGCCGCCGCCGATGCTGCCCCAGGCCCAGCCCTCCGCGGTCACCAGCAGCTTGGCGCCGGCCTCCCGGGGCGTGCTGCCGTTCACCTTCAGCACCGTGAGCAGGGCCGCGGGCCGGCCCTCGGCGTTGAGCCGGGCCAGGGCCTCAACCCACGTGGGCAAGGAAGTCCTTCAGCATGGAGAGGAAGACGCGCTCCGAGACGAAGCGCCGGTACTTCGCGCTGGAGCGGACGTCGTCGATGGGGGCGATGTCCTTCAGCAGGGTGGCCCGCACGGCGTCGAAGTCGACCTCCGCCGCCGTCCGTCCCGCTACCAGGGCTTCCGCCGCCAGGGCGCGCTTCGGCACCGGGGCCACGGCGCCGAAGGCGGCGCAGAACTCGGCCACGCGACCGTTCTCCAGGCGTCCGCAGGCCGCGAGGCAGACCTTGGCGATGGCCTGCGCCTTCCGGGTCCCCACCTTCCGGTAGAAGTGGAAGGCTCCGGCGGCAGGCCGCGCCACGCGGATGCGGGTGAGCAGCTCGCCAGGAGCGAGCAGCGTCTTCTTGTAGCCGAGATGGAAACTGTCGTAGGGCACCCAGCGCGATGCCCTTGCGGAGCGCAGCTCCACCTCGGCGCCGTAGGCCAGGAGGCTCGGCGGGGTGTCGGCGGCGGGGCTGGCGTTGACGAGGTTCCCCCCGATCGTGCCCCGGTTCTGGATGGCGGCGGCGCCGGTGACCCAGGCGCTCTGCACGAGGTTGGGGAAGAGGGCACGGATGCCTTCGTGCCAGCGGATCTCCGAGTAGGTCGTCAGGGCGCCCAGGGTGAGGGCCTCCGCCGTCAGCTCGATGCCCCGCAGTTCGTCCAGGGGGTCGAGGTTCAGGAAGTTGAAGTCCGGCAGCCGCCCGGCGGCGAAGGGGACCATGAGGTCCGTCCCGCCGGCCAGGGGCCGCCAGTCCGGGTGCTCCTGGAGGAAGGCCAGGGCCTCGCCCAGGGAGGACGGCGTGTGGACGGCGCAGGCCGGGACATCGCCCTTCATTTCGCCACCGCCTTGGCGCCATCCGGCGCAGCCGACCGCGCGCCATCCGGTGAGGCCGACTGCGCGGCGGCCAGGACGCTGTCGATGATCTTCACGTAGCCGGTGCAGCGGCAGAGATTCCCGGAAAGGCCGTCCCGGACCTCGTCCTCGGTGGGCTCCGGGCAGCGCTTCAGCAGGTCCACGGCGGCCATCACCATCCCCGGCGTGCAGATGCCGCACTGGGCGCCGCCGCAGCGCAGGAAGGCGTCCTGCACGGGGTGGAGCTGGGCCTCCGTGGCTACGCCCTCGATGGTCTCGAGCTTCGCGCCGTGGCACTGCACCGCCGGCACGAGGCAGCTGTTCACGAGCTTGCCGTTGAGGAACACCGAGCAGGCGCCGCACTCCCCTTCCCCGCAGCCCTCCTTGGTGCCCGTGAGTTCGAGATCCTCGCGGATCACATCCAATAGACGGGCCATGGGCCAGGCCTGCACGGTGCGCGCCGCGCCGTTCACCTGGAGGGTCAGGGCCATCTTTTCAGGCATGGCGGGCCTCCAGGCAGTCCATCAGCAGCTCCGGCGTCAGCGGGATCTCCCTGGGCGCATCGGTGCCGAGGGCGTCCTGGAGCGCGTTGAGGATCGCCGGGCCCGGACCGTCCATGGGCAGCTCGCCGATGCCCTTGGCGCCGCTGGGGCCCATGGGGTTCGGGTTCTCCTCGAAGTAGACGCGCAGGCGTGGCAGGTCCGCGCTGGTGGCCATGATGTAGTTGGTCATCTGGGCATTGGCCATGCGGCCCTGGCGCCATTCCACCTTCTCCCAGAGGGCGTAGCCGATCCCCTGGGCCACGCCCCCTTCGATCTGGCCTTCCGCCAGGGTGGGATTGATGACGCGGCCCACTTCCTGGAGGGCCACGAAGTCCGTGACCGCCACTTCGCAGGTGCGGGTGTCCACGGCCACGTCGGCTGCGTAGCAGGCCCAGGCGTAGGTGCCGTAGGCGTCCCCCTGGTAGGTCTCGTCGCTCCAGACGATGTGGGGCGGCGTGCTGTACTGGCTGTAGGCCTTCAGGCTCCCGAAGGCGGCGACGTAGGCGGCCACGGCGGCCTGGAGCTCGTCCGCCGAGTAGGGCTCCTGGAGGAGGCTTGCCTGGATAATGATCTGCTTCAGGCCCACGGCGGCGTCCTGCACCAGCTTGCCCACCACCATGCAGGTGCGGGAGGCCACGGTGGGGCCGCTGTTGGGAACGAGCTTCGTATCGGGCTGCTGCACCTCCACCAGGTCCATGGGCACATGCAGCACTTCCGCCACCACCTGGCTGAACATGGTGTTGGTGCCCTGGCCGATCTCCGTGGAGGCCGCCAGCACCCGCACCTTCCCCTCCGCGGTGCCCTCCACGCCGGCCACGCTGGCCAGGTAGGCCTCGCCGCCGCCAGTGAAGCCGCAGCCGTGCATGAAGACCGCGAAGCCCACGCCCCGCTTCACCGGATCCGACGAAGCGTTGTGGGCCGCATGGCGCGCCTTGCGCCCGTGGTAGTCGAGCTTCTCGAGCGCCCGGTCCATGAGGCCGGGCAGGTCCACCGCTTCCTTGACCACCTGGCCCGTGGCCATGACGTCGCCGATCTTCAGGAGGTTCTTCCGGCGCAGTTCCACGGGATCCATGCCCATGCGCGCCGCGGCCACGTCCAGGTGGCGCTCGATGGCAAACAGGCTCTGGGGGGCGCCGAAGCCCCGGAAGGCGCCGTGGGGCGGGCAGTTGGTGGCCAGGGCCTTGGCTTCGATGGCCACGGCCGGCCAGGCGTAGGGCCCGCTCGCATGGATGGCGCCCCGGCTCAGCACCACGGGGGAAAGGGTCACGTAGGCGCCGCCATCAAGGAGGAACTCCAGCTCCAGGCCGAGCACCCGCCCGTCGGCGTCGAAGGCGGTCTTCACGCGGGTCTTGGAAGGATGGCGCTTGGTGGTGGCCACCATGTCCTCTTCGCGGTCGTAGAGGATCTTCACAGGCCTTCCCCCGGCCTTGAGGGAAAGCAGGGCCGCGTGGCCGCTGATGAGGCTCGGGTAGTCCTCCTTGCCGCCGAAGCCCCCGCCGGTCTCCATCTGGATGACGCGGATGCGGTCGTCGGGCTCGTTGAAGAGGTGCTTCAGGGCCTTGTGCACGTAGTAGGGGCACTGGAGAGAGCCCCAGACCGTGACGCCTTCCTCGGGCGTGACCTTGGCGATCACCGCGTGGGGCTCGATGTAGAGCTGCTCCTGGGCCCCCGTTCTATAGGTGCCTTCGATGACGTGGGCGGCGCCGGCCCAGACGGCCTCCACCTCGCCCTTGCGGATGGAGACTTTCTTGAAGACGTTGTCCTCGCCCCAGACGACGGTCCGGGCTGCCAGCGATTCCTCGATCGTGAAGACCGCCGGCTCCTCCTCGATCTCCACGGTCACCGCGGCCCGGGCCTTCTCCAGGAGGACGCGGTCTTCGTGGGCCAGGAGCAGGATGGCCTCCTCGGGATGGTTCACCCGGTCGTCGGCCAGGAAGGGCTGGTCCAGGATGATCATGGCCACCCGGTTGCCGCCGGGGATGTCCTTCGCCGACACGATGACGAAGTCCTCCCAGGGAATGCCTTCGCCGAACCGGATGCCCTTGATCCGTCCCCGGGCCACGGGGCTGCGGACCGTGGCCCCGTGGAGGAGCCCCGGCATCGTCGCGTCGTCGGTGTAGACCGCCGCGCCGGTCACCTTGGCCCGGCCCTCCTTGCGGAGGCGGGAATGCCCCACCTGTTCCAGCTTCGCCATGGATCTTCCGATAAGGGTGCAAACGTAGCACCGGCGCGGCGCTCCGCGCAATGATTGGTTCTTCAGTCCTTGTCCACGACGATGGCCGGCTCCGGCGTCGGGCAGCCGAACACGCAGAGCCCGCAGCCCGTGCACACGTCGGCGATGACTTCGGGGTGGGGGATGGAGCCGTCCTCTGTGTCGCCGACGCGGATGGCGAGGCCGGGATAGGGGCAGCGGTCCACGCAGGTGCGGCAGGCCTGGGCGGGCTGGTCCTCCCGGGCGAAGGTCATGCAGAGGTCGGCCTTCACGCGGGCGGTGCCGATCTTCACCGCCCGGGGGCCCTCCACGACCTCGCCGCTTTTCAGGGTGCGCTTGGGCCACACGAGGGCGCCTTCGGGGCAGGCGGTGATGCAGGGCAGCTCGGTGCAGAGGTAGCAGGGCACGTCCCGGGGATTGAGGTAGGGCGTGTTGAGGCCCAGGCCCGCGGAGGGCCCGGCCTTGAGAAGGCTGTCCTGGGGGCAGGCCTCGATGCACCTGTCGCAGCGGGTGCAGGCCGTGAGGAAGGCGAATTCGTCCAGGGCTCCGGGGGGGCGGAGGAGCTTGGGCGAGACCCTGGTGACCACGTCCTCCAGCTGCCCCGCCATGAAGCCGCCGAAAAGGGTCCCCAGGGACTTGAAGAAGTCCCCGCGGTCATGGGCATCGTCGAGCTTCCGGGGCACGGTCTAGAGACCGAAGAGCCTCAGGGTGGGCCGCAGCACGCCCCAAAGGATGGGATCGAAGCCCAGGGTGAGGAGGGCGCTCTTCCCGCCGTCCTGGACGCTCATGTGCGCCATCAGGTTGCTGTTCACCGCCACGTCCCGGGAGCTGGGGGGCGTGTCCACCCAGGCCACGCTGCCGGGGGCTTCCTGGGGCGCCAGGATCTGGCCCTCCGCGGCCCGCAGGCTGAGGATGAGCAGGTCGCCGTGGAAGGTGGGCGTGCGCACTTCGATGAAGTTCCCCCGGGGGGCCTGGGGCACCACCTCGAAGGCCGCGCGGTAGCCCAGGGCTGTCGTGTCCGGATCCTCCCCGCTCATCACCTCCCGGGTCTGCTTCAGCAGCCCTTCCACACCGGTATCCCCAAGGCAGGCCACGGAGCGGAGATGGGTCCCGGAAAGGCTCCCGATGCCCGACACCAGGCCCGGCACCATGGCCAGCACCTGCTCGATGGCGGGGCGGCCGCGGAAGCGCAGGACCGTGGGCGGCCAGGTCCCCGCCAGGGGCATGGGATCCCCGGCAGTCTTCGGGTCCGCGTCTTCCCTCAAATCCAGGATGCGCCCCGGGAAGGTGGCCAGCAGGTCCGGATCCTGGGGCGTGTCCACCAGGATCACTGCGTCCAGGCCTTCCAGCAGTGTGGGGATCGGCGCGAACATGACCAGGTCGCCTTCCTCTTCGGCCCGGGTCAGGGCGCCGGTGGCCAGGGGCAGCACCGAGCAGTCCTGGGGCTCGAGGCCCCCGATGAGTTCGCGGCCCAGGAGGGCCTGGGCGCCGATGACGGCAAGTTTCAGCATGGTGTTCCTTCCATTCCGTTCCAGAGGGCCCTCAAACCCGCACGCCTTCCGCCTCGGCCACCGCGTGGTCCCGCAGTGCCGCGGCGACATCCTTCGCGAGGAAGGCCCGCACCTGGTCCCCGGCCCGGCCCGTGAAACGCTTCGAATCCAGCAGGGCGGCCAGCTCAGCCTCAGTCATGGCCCAGGCGGGATCCTCGGCGAGCAGCGCGAGCAGCTCGTTGGGGCGGCCCTCTTCCTTGATGCGCCGGCCGGCCTCGAAGGAGGCCAGGCGGAAGCGTTCGTGGAGATCCTGGCGGTCACCGCCCCGCTTCACGGCCTCCATGAGGAGCACTTCGGCCGCCATGAAGGGCAGCTCCTGCTGCAGCCGCGCCTCGATCATCCGCGGGTAGACCACCAGGCCCGAGGCCACGTTCTGGTAGAGCACAAGGATGGCGTCCACCGCCAGCAGCCCCTGGGAGATGGTCAGCCGCCGGTGGGCGCTGTCGTCCAGGGTGCGCTCCATCCACTGGGTGGCGCTGGTCTGGTAGCTGCTGGGCATGAGGCCGAGGACGAAGCGGGCCAGGCTGTTGATGCGCTCGCTGCGCATGGGGTTGCGCTTGTAGGGCATGGCGGAGGAACCAACCTGGTGCTTCTCGAAGGGCTCCTCGACTTCCTTCAGGTGCTGCAGCAGCCGCAGGTCGCAGGCGAATTTCGAGGCGCTCGCCGCCAGGCCGCAGAGCACCTGGCCGATGCGATCCTCCAGCTTGCGGGTCGCCGTCTGGCCGCTCACGGGGATGGCCGGCAGGCCGACCTTTTCGCAGAACTTCGCCTCCAGGTCGTCCACCTTGGCGCCGTCCCCTTCGAAGAGTTCCAGGAAGGAGGCCTGGGTGCCCGTGGTGCCCTTCACGCCCCGGACGGGCGTGGTGGCCAGCACGTGGTCCAGGTCCGCGAGGTCCAGGAGCAGGTCCTGGATCCAGAGGCTGGCCCGCTTGCCCACGGTGGTGGGCTGGGCGGGCTGGAAGTGGGTGAAGCCGAGACATGGCAGGTCCTTCCACTGGTCCGCGAAGGCCGCCAGGGAGGCGATCACGCCCTGGAGCCGGCGGCGCAGGAGCTTCAGGGCCTCGTGGCAGATCAGCAGGTCCCCGTTGTCCGTGACGAAGCAGCTGGTGGCGCCCAGGTGCACGATGGGCCGCGCCGCCGGGGCCTGGTCCCCCCAGGCGTGGATGGCGGCCATGACGTCGTGGCGCAGGCGGCCTTCGTGGGCGAGGATGGCGTCCAGGTCCACATCGTCCCGGGTGGCGCGCATCTCGGCGACCTGGGCTTCGGTGATGGGAAGGCCCAGTTCCCGCTCGCTTTCCGCCAGGGCGATCCAGAGCCGGCGCCAGACCCGTTGACGGTAGAGGGGCGAGAGCAGGCGCACCATGGCCTTGGAGGCGTAGCGGCTGGCCAGGGGATGCTCGAAGCGCTCCAGTGCGGGGGCGTCGGCGGGCGGAAGGAAGGCGTCGGGCATGCCTTCATTCTAGCGGCCCTTATGGAGCGGCCCGTGCCGTCCGGGGCGGTCCATTAGGGCCGCTTGTGCCGGAACGGCCTGGCAGGTCCCGCCTCAGGCCTCCGGCCCGGGCTCCGGCGCGGGCTCGGTCCGGGGGTTGGCGTCGGGGGTGGGCAGGCCGGTCCTGCCCGCGGCGGAGGAATGCCCGACGGAGGTGGGATCTGAGGACACGCGGACGCCGTCCCGGCCCGTCAGCAGGTCCGGCCACCCCGCCCGGCCGCCTTCGGTGCGCGCCAGGGCGTCGCTGAAGGCGCTGGCCCAGGCCTCCACGTCCATGGGCCGCGATTCCCGGTCCGTGGCCAGGGCCACCTTGAAGGCCATGTCCACAAGGTCCGGCAGGCCGGGCACGTACTGGGAGGGCGGCGGGAATTCGCCCTGGGTGATGGCGACGAAGACGTCCGCCAGGGCCGTGGACTGGATGAGGCGATGACCCGTCAGGGCTTCGAAGGCCACGGTGGCGAAGGCATAGAGGTCGCTGCGGGCGTCCAGGGTCATGCCCTTGAGCTGGTCCGGGCTCATGTAGTTGGGCGTGCCCACCACCATCCCCGTGCGGGTGAGGCCGTCCTCGGCGCCGAAGCTCTTCGCCAAACCGAAGTCCAGGAGCTTGGTCTGGAAGCCTTCCTCCCCGGGGATGAGGAAGAAGTTCTCGGGCTTGATGTCCCGGTGCAGCAGGCCCGCGCGGTGGGCGGCGCCCAGGGCCGCGGCGCCCTGGCGCAGGAGGCGCGCCACCTGCCGCGGCGTGCCGGCGCCGTAGCGGCGGAGGAGGTCGCCCAGGTTCTGCCCCCGCAGCAGCTCCATCACCAGGAAGGCCGAGCCGTCCTCCAGCTCGCCGGAATCGTGGATGGCGATGACGCCGGGATGGTGGATGCGCGCCAAGGCCAAGGCCTCCTGCTGGAAGCGCCCCCGGATCTCCGGCATGTTGTACAGCTCGGGCTTGATGAGCTTGAGGGCCACTTCCCGGTCCAGGCGCAGGTCCTGGGCTTCGAAAACGAGGCCCATGCCCCCCTCCCCCAGCACCCGCCGCAGCTCGTAGCGGTCCTGAATGCAGCGCGGGATGAGACGCGGCGCCCCCAGCTCGGCGCCATCCACCGGGCACCGGGACGCCGCGGCGCCGTAGCAGCGGCCGCAGGTCGGGCAAAGCTGGAGCGGCTCGACACCCTTGGCCAGCATCGCCTCCCGGGACTTGGCCTGCAGGTCCCGGGCCTGGTGCAGGGCCTTGCGGGCCTGTTGCAGCTCCAGCATGGCGCCGAGCTGGGACGCGAAGCTGCCCACCAGTTTCCGCTCGGCCTCCCCCCAGCCGAGATGCCCCCGCACCACCAGCCCCCCCAGGATCTCGCCGGCGGTGCCCCGCACGGGGATGAGTTGTTCCAGCCGGCGCTCCACCCCCACGTCCTGGCGGTCCCGGCGCCGCTCCCGCTGGGGCTCGAGGAAGAAGGACTTCTGGAGCTGGTCCAGGGAGGGGATCGCGAAGGAGCTGTCCCCCAGGGGCCGCACCTGCTCCCCGGTCACGGTCACGAGGCCGATGTGCTGGGCCCGGAGGCTCTGGCAGAGGTCCATGGCCATCTCCTGGGCCCAGGTGCCCAGGTCCCGCTGGGCCCGCGGCGCGCTCTGCATGAGGGCCGCGATCTGGTTGCGCTGGGCCTCCACCTCCCTCGTGCGTTCGCGCACCTTGGCTTCCAGGTCCGCGTTCACGCGCTCCAGGTGCCGGAGCCGGGCGCGCACCGTGAGCCAGGCGCCCCCGCCGATGAGGAGCGCGTAGAGCCCGTAGGCCCAGGCCGTCCGCCAGGGGGCGGGCTGCACGTCGAAGCGCCACCGGGCGGGCTCCACCGCGCGGCCGTAGCCGTCCACCGCCTCCACCCGCAGCGCGTAGGTCCCCGCGTTCAGCCCGGGAAACTCCCGGTGGGGCTCGGGGCCCCAGGGTCCCGCCTTCTCCTCCAGGCCTTCCAGCTGGGTGCGGAAGCGGAGGGCGGCACCCTGGGGCAGGCCCGGGAGGGCGAAGGTGAAGGTCAGGTTCCGCTCCCGGTGGGAGAGGCGCCGCGCGCGTTCCGGGATCCGGGGCTGGCCGTTCACGGTGAAGGCCTCCAGCGCGATCCGGGCGGGCGGCGGCGGTTTCACCTCCTCCCCCGGATCGAAGACCACGGCGCCCCCCACCCCCCCGGCCCAGATGCGGCCCTGGGCGTCCTGCATGGAGGCCCCACCGTTGAACTCCAGGCTCGGCAGTCCCGCCTCGACACCGAAGGTCTCCACGGCGAAGGCGAGACCGGCCCCGTTCTTCCGCGGGGTGAGCCGCGCGACGCCGCGGTTGGTGAAGGCGTAGATGCGGCCCCGGGCGTCGGCCTGGAGCTGGTAGACCGTGTTGTTGGGCAGGCCCCCCTCCGCGCCCTCCCCCAGGACCTGCCAGCGAGGCTGCTCGGCGGACGGATCGAAGACCACGAGGCCCGCGCCCTCCGTCCCCGCCAGCAGCCATTCCCGCCCGGCCACCACCACCGGCAGCAGGCTCATGACCGTGTTGTTGGGGAAGCCCGTGGCGGTGGAATAGGTCGTTCCCCGGCCGTTCCGGACCCGGACGAGGCCGCCGCCCTCGGTGCCGATCCAGAGTTCCCGCTCCCCGGCGGAAAGCGCGACGGCGTGGCACTGCTCCGTGGGCAGGCCCTGCTCCACGCCGACGTGGCTCCAGCCGCCCTCCTCCAGCCGCCAGACCCCGGTCCCGCCGCTCACCACCCACAGTCGCGGCCGCCCGGCGGAATCCCGATCCTTCCGCAGGAGCCGGATGCCGTGCTTCATCAGCCGCTCCGGGGCGGGGAAGGGGCTCCAGCGGCGGCCGTCGTAGCGCCAGATGCCCCGGTCCTGGGTTCCCGCCAGCAGCACCCGGCGGCCCGGGGCCTCGGACCATTCGAGCAGGGCGAAGACCGTGGGGGTCGGAAGGCCTTCGGCGGTGCCGTGGTGGCGCCAGGCACCCTGCCGCAGCTCTGCCACGCCGCCGCTGCGGGTGCTCAGCCAAAGGGTGCGGGGCAGCCCGGGGCCCTCCGTCAGGCAGAGGCCGTAAACCGAAGCGTCCGCCAGCCCCGAGGCGCGGCCGAAGCTGCGCCAGAGCCCCAGCTCGAGGGTGGCGAGGCCGCCGTCGGTGCCCACCAGCAGGGCGCGGGTGCCATCGGCGCCCTCCACCGGCAGCAGGGACCAGACGAAGCCGCTGGGCAGGCCTTCCCGCGGACCGTAGCGCCGCCACTGCCCGGCTTCCAGGCTGGCCAGTCCCGCATTGTCGAAGCCCACCCAGAGCACCTCCCGGCCCTCCCGGGTGCGGGTCCGCACCGCCGCGGTGAGCCTCTGCCCCTGCAAGTCCGGGGGCAGTGGTACTGCCTCCCACCTGCTGCCCGTGCGTCGGAAGAGGCCCCGGTCGGTGCCCGCGAGGTCCCCCCACAGGCAGCCCACGCTGGCCTGCGGCAGCCCCTCGTCCCGCTGCCAGCGCCCGCCCTGGAACACCACCAGGCCGCCGGCGGTGCCGGCCAGAAGACGGCCCTCGGCGTCCACCCGCAGGCACCGGACCTGGTCCGAGGGCAGTCCCTCCGCCCTCCGTACGCTCCTCCAGGCGACGCCGTCGAAGTGCCGGAGGCCCGCATCCGGCGTGGCCACCCAGACGTCCCGGCCCACGGCGATTACGTCGTTGATGCGGCCGTCCCCGGCCCCGGGCACCCGCTCCCAGGTTCCGTGGCGCAGGGCGGCGAGGCCGCCGTCCTGCCGGGCGGCCCATACCGTCCCGTCCGGGCCCACCGTCACCCGGCGCAGGAAGTTCGAGCGGCTGCGGTCCGGCATGTTGTGGATCTGCCAGCGCTGGCCGTTGAACACCGCCGCGCCGTCCTGGGTGGCCACCCAGATGCTCCCGGACGGGTCCCGGTCCAGGGACATGACGGAATTCTGCGGCAGGCCTTCCTGACTCGTGGTGATGCGGAACGCAGGCAGGGCGAGCTTCCCTGGGTCCGCGTCCCGGGCCCGCAGATCCATCGCGCCCGCGAACAGGGCGGGAAGCAGCGAGAGGGACCACGGGTTCCGCATGGAGGGCTGGGGCTCCGCAGGTGACTCTAACGCGAAGGCGGCGGCCCCGTGGCGTGGCACAATTCCCTGCAGAGGTGCCCATGTACGAGGCTTTGCAGAACACCGACGCGCCGGTCTTCGCCGCGCTGCAGCAGGAGATCGGGCGCCAGCGCCACCACCTGGAGCTGATCGCCTCGGAGAACTACGCATCGCTGGCGGTGATGCAGGCCATGGGCTCCCACTTCACCAACAAGTACGCCGAGGGCTATCCGGGACGGCGCTACTACGGCGGCTGCACCAACGTGGACACGGTGGAGAACCTCGCCCGGGACCGGGCGAAGGAGCTCTTCGGGCCCGGCCTCGCCGACCTCCACGCCAACGTCCAGCCCCACAGCGGCGCCCAGGCCAACATGGCCGTCTACTTCGCCATGCTGAAGCCCGGCGACACGGTGCTGGGCCTCGATCTCGCCCACGGCGGCCACCTCACCCACGGCCACCCCCTGAACAGCAGCGGCATCCTCTACCAGTTCAAGGGCTACCATGTGCGCCGCGACGACGAACGCGTGGACATGGACGAGGTGCGCGCCCTGGCCCTGGAACACCGCCCCAGGATGATCGTCGCCGGCGCGTCGGCCTATCCGCGCACCTTCGACTTCCCCCGCTTCCGGGAGATCGCCGACGAGGTGGGCGCCCTGCTCATGGTGGACATGGCCCACTTCGCGGGCCTCGTGGCCACGGGCCACCACCCGAGCCCGGTGCCCTATGCGGACTTCACCACCACCACCACCCACAAGACCCTGCGCGGGCCCCGGGGCGGGCTGATCCTCTGCCGGGAGAAGCACGCCAAGGAGCTGGACCGGGCGGTCTTCCCCGGCGTCCAGGGCGGCCCCCTCATGCACGTCATCGCCGCCAAGGCCGTGGCCTTCGTCGAGGCCCTGCGCCCGGAATTCAAGGCCTACAGCGCCCAGGTCATCGCCAACGCCCAGGCCCTGGCCGCGGCCCTCGCGGAGTTCGGCTGGCGCATCGTCAGCGGCGGCACCGACAACCACCTGATGCTGGTGGACGTCTTCCAGAAGGGCATCCTGGGCAGCGAGGCCGAGAAGGCCCTGGACAAGGCCGGGATCACCACCAACAAGAACGGCATCCCCTTCGATCCCAATCCGCCCCTCAAGCCCAGCGGCATCCGCCTGGGCACGCCGGCCCTGACCACCCGCGGCATGAAGGAGGCCGAGATGGCCGCCATCGCCGGCTGGATCCACCGGGCCCTGGAGGTGCGGGAGGACGAGGGGGCCCTGGCGGCCCTCCAGAGCGAAGTCCTGGAACTCTCGGCCCGGTTCCCCATCCCTGAATGAGGCGGGCAGGCCCTGGCGCACCCTCTTGCGGTGCGCGAAGCTGGCCTCCATGACCTCCGTGTTCCGCGCCCTGCTCCCGGCCCTTTTCGCCCTCCTCCTCGCCTGCGGCGGCAGCGGGGGCGGCGGCAATCCCGGCGCCAGCGGCGGTCCCTCCGCGCCCACCTCGAATTTCGGCACCGCGCTCCTCGCCCAGGTAGCCCGGGACGGCGTCGCGGGCTGCTGGGGCTATACCGCTCCCGACGGCGGGCGCTACGCCCTCATGGGCACCGCCAAGGGCGTGCTGGTGGCGGATCTGCGGGACCCCGCCGCCCCGCGGGTCGTGGACGAGCTGGACGGCCCCACCGACACGCCCTCCCCGGGCATCTTCTGGCGGGAGATGCGCGTCCACGGCCACTACGCCTACGTCTGCGCCGAGGAGACGAATTTCCGGGGCGGCGTGATGATCATCGACCTGGCGGGCCTGCCCGGTTCGGTCCGCTTCGTGCGCAGCTTCACGCCCCGGGACGGCCAGCTCAACGCCCACACCCTCGACATCGATCCCGCCACGGGCCTGCTCTACCTGCAGCGCTACACGAACCTGCCGCCGCCCGGCGCGGCGCGCCCGGCAGGCCTGCGCCACGACGAGGAGCCCTTCGGCGCCCCGGGGAACGGCTCCATCGAGATCTGGGACCTCAACGGGGATCCCGAAAATCCGGCCTTCGTGACCACCTTCAACCAGAACCGCTTCGTCCACGACATGACCGCCCGCAATGGCCGCTGCTACGTGGCCGAGGGCTACGACAGCGCCTACTCGATCTGGGACGTGCGGGATCCCCGCCATCCCGCCCTCGTCGTCCGGTGGAGCCTGCCGGCCGGGCAGTTCGCCCACAACATCTGGCCCAGCCCCGACGGCTCCTTCGTGGCCACCACCGTGGAGGTGCCCAAGGACATTCCGGCGCGCCTTTGGAGCCTCAACGGCGCCAACCCGCCCACCGCCCGGGGCAGCATCAAGCTCGGGGATGGCACGCCCCACAACGTGCAGATCGAAGGGAACCGCGCCTACCTCAGCCACTACGCCGCCGGCCTCCTGGTGGCGGACCTGAGCGACCTCGACCGCCCCGCCCTCATCGCGAACCGGGACACCAGCCCCTTCACGGGCCCGAACTACCAGGGCTGCTGGGGCGTCTACAAGTTCCCGGGCCAGCCCCTGATGCTCGGCAGCGACATCGAACGGGGGCTCTTCGTGGTGAGCATCACCGCGCTCTGAGGGCCTCTGTGCCGGGTTGCGCCAAGACGCTCCGTTCACCTCTGGCCCACGCTACCCTGGCATCCTCGTGGCATGGAACCCGACGGCCTCTTCGTCTACGGCAGCCTCCGCGAAGGCGGCTCCCGCCACGGTTGGCTGAAGCGCACCGGGCCCCAGGGCCTCACTGGAGCCTTCGCTCCGGGGCGGCTCTTCCATCTTCCGGACGCCGGCCACGCTGCCATGGTGCCCGGCCCCATTCCCTCCCTCCCGCCCCCGGGGCCGGGCTGGGTGCTGGGAGACTTCGTGGGCTACGAGGATCCGGAGGACCTGGCCCTGGCCCTGGAGAACCTGGACGCCGTGGAGGGCGCGGGCGAGGAGCTCTTCCTGCGCCGCCTCGTCCCGGTCCTGCTGGACAGCGGCCACGCCTACGCCGCCTGGGCCTACGTCTTCCCCGAGGAGCGGCTCCTGCGCCTGGAGCGGGAGGCCGTGGAGCTGGCCGACGGCGACTGGAGTCTGTATCTATAAAGAAAAAGGCCGCTTGCACGGCCTTTTCGTCAGATGTCCAGCTTGGCCTGCTCGCCGCTCTCGTCGGGGCCCGGCGTCGCCAGCTCGGCGTCGCTCACCAGGTCCTCCTCCTCGTCCAGGGCCATGGCGGCGCCGTCGATCTTGGCGATGCCCACCACCCGGTCCTGGTCCGAGCCCAGGTTCAGGAGCTTCACGCCCTGGGCGGCGCGGCCGGTCTTGCGGACCTCGTCGATGAGGAATTTGATGACCATCCCCTCCTGGCTGATGAGGAGGCAGCCCTCGCCGGGCTTCACGAGCTTGAAGCCCACCACCGGACCGTTGCGCACGCCTGCACGGATGTTGATCACGCCGGTGCCGCCGCGGCCCTGGAGCCGGTAGTCCTGGAGGAGGCTGCGCTTGCCGTAGCCTTTTTCCGTGACCGTGAGGAGCATGCCGTGGTCCGCGGTGCTCTCGTCGGGGATGACGCCTTCCGGCAGGTCCGGCAGAGGATCGGCCACTTCCATGTCCACGATGTGGTCGCCGCTGCTGAGGCGCATGCCCCGCACGCCCGTCGTGGCGCGGCCCGTGGCGCGGATGTCCTCCTCGCCGAAGCGGATGGCCTTGCCCTGGGCGGTGGCCAGGATGATCTGCTGGTTGCCGCTGGAGCGGCGCACCGCCACCAGGGCGTTGCCCTCGTCGATGTTGAGGGCGATGAGGCCGTTGGAGCGGATGTTCGTGTAAGCCGCCAGGCTGGTGCGCTTCACCGTGCCGTCGGTGGTGGCGAAGACCAGGTTCTCGCCCTCCGGGAACTCCCGGATGGCCATGAGGGTGACCACGTTCTCGCCGTCCTTGAGGCTGATGAGGTTCTTGATGTGCTTGCCCCGGGTGTTGGCGGCGGCCTCGGGCAGGTCGTAGACCTTCAGGGCGTAGACGTAGCCCCGGTCCGTGAAGGCCATCAGGGTGTCGTGGGCCTTGGTCATGAAGAGCTGCTCGACGAAGTCCTCGTCCTTGGTCTTCATGCCCAGCTTGCCCTTGCCGCCCCGTTTCTGCTTGCGGTAAGCCGCGAGGTCCGTCCGCTTGATGTAGCCGGTCTTGGACATGGTCACCACCATGGGATCGTCGGGAACGACGTCCTCCATGCGGATCTGGCCCGAGTAGCCGGTGATCTCCGTCCGGCGGGCGTCGCCGAACATGGTGCTCATCTCCGTGAGCTCCTCCTTGATGATCTTCAGGAGCAGGGTCTCGTCCGCGAGGATGGCCTTGAGGCGCTTGATCGTCTTCTCGATCTCCGCCACCTCCTCCATGATCTTTTCGCGCTCCAGGCCGGTCAGGCGCTGGAGGCGCATGTCCAGGATGGCCTGGGCCTGGAGGGCGCTGAGCCTGAGGCTGGGATCCTTCTTGAGCTCTGCAGCGGTGGCGAAGCGCCCCTCCATCAGGCCGGCCTTGGCCTCGTCGGGGGTCTTGGCGGCGCGGATGAGCTTGATGACCGCGTCCAGGTGGTCCAAGGCGATCTTGAGGCCCATCAGGATGTGGTGGCGCTCTTCGGCCTTGCGCAGCTGGAACAGCGTCCGCCGGGTCACCACCTCGCGGCGGAAGCCAATGAACTCCTGGAGGATCTCCTTGAGGGTGCAGATGCGGGGCTGGCCGTTGACGATGGTCAGCATGGTGATGGGGAAGGAGTTCTGCACCTGGGTCAGCTGGTAGAGCTGGTTCAGCACGATGTCGCTGGCTTCGCCCTTCTTCAGCTCCACCACGAGGCGGATGCCCTCCCGGTCGCTTTCGTCCCGAAGGTCGCTGATGCCGTCGATCTTCTTCTCGCGCACCAGCTCGGCGATCTTCTCGGTGAGGGTGGCCTTGTTCACCTGGTAGGGCAGCTCGGTGAAGACCAGTTGCTCCCGGTCCCCGGCCCGCTTGATCTGCTCCACGTGGACCTTGGCGCGCACCACGCAGCGGCCGCGGCCCGTGCGGTAGGCGTCCATCACGCCCTCGGTGCCCAGCATGATGCCGCCCCCGGGGAAGTCCGGGGCCTGGATGTGCGCCATGAGCGCCTCCAGGTTCAGGGAGGGATCGTCTATCAGCGCGATCAGGGCCGCGCAGCATTCCCGCAGGTTGTGGGGCGGAATGCTGGTGGCCATGCCCACGGCGATGCCCTGGGAGCCGTTGACCAGGAGGTTCGGCACCTTGGTGGGCAGGACCAGGGGTTCCTCTTCCGAACCGTCATAGTTGGGCCCGAAGTCCACGGTCTCCTGGTCCAGGTCCGACATCATCTCGGAACCGATGCGGGAGAGCCGGGCCTCGGTGTAGCGCATGGCCGCCGGGCTGTCGCCGTCGATGGAGCCGAAGTTGCCCTGGCCGTCCACCAGCATGTGGCGCAGGGAGAAGGGCTGCGCCATGCGCACCATGGTGTCGTAGACCGCGGTGTCGCCGTGGGGATGGTATTTACCGATGACATCACCGACGGTGCGGGCGGATTTCTTGTAGGCCCGGTTCCATTCGTTGCCGGCCTGCTTCATGGCGAAGAGGACGCGCCGGTGCACGGGCTTCAGGCCATCGCGGACGTCGGGCAGGGCCCGGCCCACGATGACGCTCATGGCGTAGTCCAGGTAGGACTTGCGCATTTCTTTTTCGATTTCGATGGGTTCGATGCGGGTCATGCGTCTTCCGATGTTCTACGTGGAACGTTCCGCGTGCGGGGTGTGAAGGGGAACGTCAAATATCAATGTTTTCAGCAAGAAGCGCGTTGCTCTCGATGAAGCGCCGACGGGGTTCCACCGCGTCGCCCATGAGGATGGTGAACATCTCGTCGGCTTCCACCGCGTCGTCCACCCGCACCTGCAGGAAGGTGCGTCGCTCGGGATCCATGGTGGTCTCCCAGAGCTGCTCGGGGTTCATCTCGCCCAGGCCCTTGTAGCGCTGGATCTGGAGGCCCCGCTGGCCCTCCTCCAGCACCGTCGCCAGCAGGCCCTCGGGCTCGCTGAAGACCATCTCCTTGGCCATGCGGGCGCCCTCCGCGCCGTCCTCGTCGTCCTCCTTGGCGCCCTTGGTCTCCTTGAGGCGGCGGAGCCTCAGCTCCCCGCCCTGGAACTGGACGAGGTCTTCGTGGAGGGCCTTGAGGCGGCGGAACTCGCCCCAGTGCGAGACCTGGGCGTCGATCCAGAGGGTGATGGGGCGGCTCAGGTGCATGCGGACCAGGCGCAGGCGGTGGGTCGCGGGCAGCGTCTCCCCCTCGATCTCGACCGCCTCGGTGCTCTCGATCTCCGTGGTGCCCAGCTTGGCCTTCGCCAGGGCCTTCGCCAGCGCGCCCAGGGCCTCGGCGCTGTCGAAGCGGCCGTCGTCCAGGAGGCCGTGGGCCAGCAGGCCGTCCACCAGGGTCCGGGCGTAGCCGCGGCGGTCCAGCTTGGCGTAGAGCTGCTTCACTTCGCCCCACTTCTTCAGCTCGCGCACCAGGGCCGCGCCCTTGATCTCGCCGCCGCCCGGCAGGGTCAGGCTCCAGCCGTCCAGGGCCTTCTGGAAGAGGAACTCCTCCAGGGCCCGCTCGTCCTTGAGGTACTTCTCGGTCTTGCCCTTCTTCACCTTGAAGAGGGGCGGCTGGGCGATGTAGAGGTGGCCGCGCTCCACGATCTCCGGCATCTGGCGGTAGAAGAAGGTCAGCAGCAAGGTGCGGATGTGCGATCCGTCCACGTCGGCGTCGGTCATGAGCACGATCTTGTGGTAGCGCAGGTTCGCGATCTTGAACTCGTCCTGGCCGATGCCCGTGCCCAGGGCCTGGATCAGGGTGCGCAGTTCGCTGTGGCCCAGGATCTTGTCGAAGCGGGCCTTCTCCACGTTGAGGACCTTGCCCTTGAGGGGCAGGATGGCCTGGTAGGCGCGGTTGCGGCCCTGCTTGGCGCTGCCGCCGGCGCTGTCGCCCTCCACCAGGTAGATCTCGGAGTGGGCGGGATCCTTCTCCTGGCAGTCCGCCAGCTTTCCCGGGAGGCCGCCGCCGTCCAGGGCGCCCTTGCGGCGCGTGAGGTCCCGGGCCTTGCGGGCCGCCTCCCGGGCCCGGGCGGCCTCGATGGCCTT
Source organism: Holophagaceae bacterium (assembly GCA_044229575.1). Taxonomy (GTDB): domain Bacteria; phylum Acidobacteriota; class Holophagae; order Holophagales; family Holophagaceae; genus JADJVL01. The sequence goes on from JBGAST010000001.1 coordinate 26,248, forward strand.
CTCGAGGATGGCCTTGGCCTCCCGGGGGTTCTCCTCGAAGAAGCTGGTGAGGCGCTCGTAGACGATGGTCTGGACGATGCCTTTGACCTCGCTGGAAACCAGCTTGTCCTTGGTCTGGCTGCTGAACTTGGGGTCCGGCACCTTGGCGCTGAGGACCGCCGTGAGGCCTTCGCGGACATCCTCGCCGGTGAGGGAGACCTTGGCGCTCTTGAGGAGGTTGTTGGCCTCGGCGTAGGTGTTGATGACCCGCGTCATCGCCGCCCGGAAGCCTTCCAGGTGCGCGCCGCCGTCCCGGTTGCGGATGTTGTTGGTGAAGCAGTAGAGCGTCTCCTGGTAGGAGTCGTTCCACTGCAGGCTCACCTCGACGGTGGTGTCGTTCTTCGTGTCCTCGATGTGGATGGGGGGCTTGTGGAGCACGACCTTGTTCCGGTTCAGGTGCTCCACGAAGGCGTCGATGCCGCCGGCGTTCATGAAGTCGTGGGTGTCCCCGCTGCGCTCGTCGGTGATGCGGATGTGCACGCCCTTGTTGAGGTAGCTCAGCTCGCGCAGGCGCTGGCTGAGGGTCTCGAAGCTGAAGTCCAGGACGTTGTTGAAGACCTCGGGATCGGGCATGAAGCGGACCTTGGTCCCGCGGCGGGTGGTCTTGCCCACCGGGGCCAGGGGCTTGTCCGCCTTGCCCTGGCTGAAGGTCATGGCGTACTCGGTGCCGTCCTTCCAGACCGTGAGCCACAGCTTGCTGGACAGGGCGTTCACGCAGGAGACGCCCACGCCGTGCAGTCCGCCGGAGACCTTGTAGGCGTTCTTCCCTTCGGTGGAGGTGTTGTCGAACTTACCCCCGGCGTGGAGCACCGTCATGATCACTTCCGCGGCGCTGCGGCCCTCCTCCTTGTGGATGTCCACGGGGATGCCCCGGCCGTTGTCCTCCACGGAGCAGGAGCCGTCGGCGTGCAGGATCACGTCGATGCGCGAGCAGTAGCCCGCCAGGGCCTCGTCGATGGAGTTGTCCACCACCTCGTAGACCATGTGGTGGAGGCCGCTGCCGTCGTCGGTGTCCCCGATGTACATCCCGGGCCGCTTGCGGACCGCTTCGAGGTCGCGCAGCACGGTGATGTTTTCAGCGGTGTAGTCGGATTTGGCTTCGGTGGATCGGCTTGCGAGGGCTTCTTCGGTCATCAACACACACAACTTTCAGGCAACGGGGGACCGCCGGGACGTGCGGCGGGACACGGGAACTGGCGGGCGGAAGGGACGTCCTAGACGGCCGCGGGACTGGCGAAGCGGACGGGCATGAGGATGTAGCGGAAGGTCGCGTCCTCCAGGCTGGGGCTCATGAAGATTCCCTGCCCGACCTCGTCCTTGAACTGGTACTCGACCTCATCGCCGGGCAGGCGCTCCAGCAGCTCGGTGAGGTAGTCGATGTTGAAGGCGAGCTCGAAGGGGGCCTCCTCGCCGGTGAAGCTCAGGGTGCCCTGGTTCACGCCTTCGTCGGGGTGCTGGAAGACCACCTTCAAGTTCGGGAACTCGAAGAAGAGGCGGACGTTCTTGTTGTAGTCGTCCTTTTTGAGCCCGACGATGCGCAGGGTGCGCAGGAAGTCCTCCCGGTCGAGGACCACCCGCTTGGGCAGCTCGCTGGGCAGGACTTTCTCGTAGGCCGGGTAGTTCCCCGTCACGAGCCGCGCGGAGAACTTCAGGCCCGGGTGCTCCACGTAGAGGGTGGTGCTGTCCCAGGCCAGCTGCACCTCGCCATCCTCGGACACGGCCGAGGGGATCAGGTCCAAGGCCCGCCGTGGAACGATCAGGCGGACGTCCTCGGCCAGGCCCGTTTCCACGGGGAGTTCCACCACCGCGAGGCGGAAGCCGTCGGTGGAGACCAGGCGGATGAAGCGCTTGCTGAGGTGCAGCAGCACGGCGGAAAGGGTGGGCTTGGTGGCGTCCCGGCTGGCGGCGAGGGCCCCGAGGTGGATGGCCTTGCGCAGGAGGGCGACGGACAGCTTCACCTTCGGGAGGCTCGGGGAGGGCGTCGGGAGCTCGGGAAAGCCTTCCCCGGGCTGCAGGTTGTGCTCGGTGTTGAACCCCTTGGCGCGGAGCCATAGCCGGTTGCTGTTCTCGGGCCACTCCATCGTGAGGACGCCGTCGGGGTAGGCCTTCACCGTTTCGATGAACTTCTTGCCGGGTATGGCGACGGTGCGGTGGCCCTGGCCCTCCACCGGCAGGGTGGCCTCGAAGGCGAGTTCCATGTCCGTGGCCTTGAGCACCATCTCCTTGCCATCGGCTTCCAGCAGCACGTGCTGGAGGATGGGAAGGGTGACGCGCCGGTCGAGGGCGTGCTTGAGGATCCCCAGACTCCGGTCAAGCCGTTCTTTGGAGACCTGAATTTGAAAATTCATGACTCACCTTGATGATGCTGATAGGGGATCCTGCCTGTGGAAATCGGTCTTAATCCTTGATGGTACCGCGTTGACGCACCGTTGGGCAGGGTGTGGAAAGGTCCCGGACCCGCGTTCAAACCCGCGGACGCGGAGGCTCCCGGGAGACGGCGGCAAGGGCCTGTGCAGAACCCGCCGGAGGGACTTGCGGAGAGCCGCGGTAACCCGTGGTCGGTCACTGGATGCTGTTCAGGAGGGCGTGGACAGTCTTGTGGAATTCCGGATCCCGGCCCATGCGCTGCTTCACGCTGTCGATGGCGTTCATCACCGTGCTGTGGTGCATGTTGCCAAAGGACTTGCCGATCTCCCCGAAGGAGGATGCGGTCAGCTCCCGGGCCAGGAACATGGCCACCTGCCGGGGGAGCAGGATGCCCTGCTGCCGTGAGCGCTTCTTCATGAGGTCGGCGTAGGAGAGGTTGAAGGTCTCGGCGGCGATGCGGTAGATCCGGTCCAGGGGGATGGCGGCCTGGGCCTCCTGTCCGCTGGCGCCCTGGAAGGCGGCCTGGGCCACCTCGAGGCTCGGCGGCAGGCCCAGGAAGCTGGCCTGGAAGACCACCCGGGTCAGCAGGCCCTCGAGGTCGCGGACGCTGCCCTTGGCCCGGTGGGCGACGAACTGGAGCACGTCCTCGGGCACCGGGGGCATGTCCCGGAAGGCCTCGTCCTCCAGCTTCTTCTTCAGGATCGCGATGCGGGTCTCGTAGTCCGGGGGCTGGATGTCGGCGGTGAGGCCCCATTTGCAGCGGGTGATGAGCCGTTCGTGGAGGCCCTCGAGGCGCTGGGGAGGGTTGTCCGAGGTGATGACGATCTGCTTCCCGTGCTGGAGGAGGTGCTCGAGGATGTAGAAGATCTCCTCCTGGGTGCGCTCCATGCTGCGGAGCGTCTGCACATCGTCGAGGAGCAGCATGTCGTAGGCCTGGTACTTCCGCCGCAGGGGCTCGGTGTTCCGGGCCTTGATGGCGGTGGTCAGCTCGTGGAAGAAGGAGTCGACCTTGAGGTAGCAGATGGCGAGCTCGGGGTGCCGCGCCTGCAGGGCCTTGCCGATGCCGATCATGAGGTGGGTCTTCCCCAGGCCGGCCCCCCCGTAGATGAACAGGGGGTTCATGTTGAAGCTGGCGTTGCGTTGGCCGTGGTTGTCCACCACGGCCTTCGCCGCCGCGAAGGCGAGCTGGGAGCCGGGGCCGACCACGAAACGGTCGAGGGTGAAGCGGTGGAAGAGGGGCGGAAAGGCCGAGGGGGCCGCGCCCTCCCGCCGGGGGACCGGCAGGGTCCTCCCGGAGCCGCCCCGGGCCACCTTCGGGGCATCGGCGACGGTGAAGGCCAGGCGCAGGGAGCCCAGCCCCGTCTGTTGCAGGGCGTCGTTGAACTCTTCCGCCAGCTGCTGCTCCACCCAGACCTTGGCGGAAAGGCTCGGGACCTGGATCCAGAGGGTCCCGTCCTCCTGCTTCTGGGCCTCGCAGGGCTCGATCCATTCCTTGAAGCTGGACTCGGACAGGCGTTCCGCCAAGCAGGTCCGCAGGGTCTCCCAAAGGGAGGCGGCGTCTTCGGAAATCGGGTTCATGGGTCTTCGGATCCTGCCTGTCGATTGCGGAAAGGCCCACCAGACCTCGTTCGGGTCCTCGTCGCGATCCTGTTCCAGGAGGGCGGGGTGTGGCGGGGATCCCCAGGCTAGCACCACGGCGGCGCCGGGCCCACGACCCGTCCCCCTTATCCCTTGAGAATCGTCTTAAGCGCTGGTAGATTCGAAGGTTCGCCCGCCTCCCCGGGGCCGCGGACCACGAGGTAGACCATGAAGCGCACCTTCCAGCCCAACAACCGCCGCCGCGCGAAGACCCACGGCTTCCTGAGCCGCATGAAGACCAAGAACGGCCGGCTGGTGCTGAAGCGCCGCCGCGCCAAGGGCCGCCACGTCCTGGCCCTCTGAGCGGGCCCGGGCCCGTCCGATGAAGGTCGCCGGCCGGTTCCGGACCGCGCGCCAATCGGATCGCGCGGTGCCCGAAAGGCCGCCGAGGCCCCTGAGCGGACCCGAGGGCGCGCTGGACGTGCGGATCTGGCCCCACGCCCCCGCGGACCAGCCCCTGCTCCTGGCCACCACGCCGCGCAAATGCGGTTCCGCCGTCGAGAGGAACCGCTTCCGGCGCCGCGCCCGCATGGCCCTGCTGTGCATCCTGGCCTCCCGCCCCCTCCTGGGTGGAGGCGACGGAGCCGGCTTCCCCCTCGTCTGGATCAGGCCCGCCAAAGGTGCCCGAGTGCGCGACATCCCCTACGCCGACATCGAAGGCCAGCTGCGGCTGGCCTTTTCCCGTTTCCGGGCCTGAGCCATGAACAATCGCAACCTCCTCATCTTCGTCATCCTCAGCGCCGCCCTCCTGGGGGGGCACGCGCTGATCATGAACCGGTTCTACCCCCCAAAGCCCCTGCCCCCGGTGGTGAAGGCCGAAGGCGCGAGCCCCGCCAGCACGCCGCTCCCCGCGCCCGCCGCCGCCCCTCCGAAAGAGGCCGCGCCGGCCCCCGCCCCCGCCCCCACGCAGACCTCCGCCACCCCCGAGGCGACCCTCCTCCTGCAGAACGAGGAGCTCAAGCTCACCCTGCGGGTCCGAGACGGCGCCCTGCTCCAGGCGGAGTGGGTCACCGATGGCACCCGCTTCTTCAACGAGCCCGTCCGGGACGGGAAGACCGGGGAGGAGACCTCCAGGGCCTTTCCGGGCATCGGGGGGGCTCCGGGCGCGGTCTTCGAAAGGTCCGAGGTCCTCAGCGAGGGGGGCCGGCCGGCGGCCCGGTTCCAGAACGCGGCCGGCGACCGCCTCGAGTACCGCCTTGAAGGCCACGCGGTTTCTGTTCAACTAGAAACAAATCAACAATTAAACCTTGGCCTTTTGCCCCTTCCCACGGACGAGAAGGAGATCAACCACTTGGGCCGCGTCTTCAGCCTCGACGGCGGATCCATCAAGGCCGTGGCGTGGGTGGACATGCTGAAGGATCCCTTCTTCAGCTTCTTCGGCGCCAAGCGCAAGGATCTGCCCCCCGCGAACATCAAGCTGGGCATGGACGCCGGGATCGAGAAGGCCTCCGGCGGCCAGCGGACCCACTACTTCGCGGCCCTGTGGGATCTGCCCCGGGCCGCCGAACGGGACGGCCGGGGCTACCGGCTGAAGCCCGAACACGGGAAGGCCACGGCCCGCCTCTACCTCGGGCCCAAGCAGCCGGAATTCCTCGCCGCCTTCGGCCCCGCCTTCACCCAGGTCCAGGACTTCGGCTTCTTTGGCTCCGTGGCCAAGTTCCTGTTCTGGGTCCTGCGGGCCATCCATCGGGCCGTCGGGAACTGGGGCTGGGCGATCCTGACCTTCACCATCGTCCTCCGCTTCGCCCTCTGGCCCCTCAACACCAAGATGGTGGTCAGCCAGCTCCGGATGAAGGACCTGGAGCCGCACCAGAAGGCCCTCCAGGCCAAGTACGAGAAGTTCGGCAACGACATGGCCAAGAAGGCTGAGATGCAGAAGGAGCTGATGGCCTTCTACAAGAAGAACGGCCACAACCCTATGGGCGGCTGCCTGCCCATGCTGCTCCAGATGCCGGTCTTCCTGGCCCTTTGGTCCATGCTCACCAACGTCTTCGAGCTGCGCCACGCCCCCTTCGCACTGTGGATCCAGGACCTGAGCGCGAAGGACCCCTTCTACGTCCTGCCGGTGCTCCTGGGGGCCAGCATGGTGGCCCAGAGCGCCCTGGCGCCCCCCATGGGCGACCCCCAGCAACGGAAGATGATGATGGTGCTCATGCCGGTGATGATGGTGTTCTTCTTCGCCCAGAGCCCCGCCGGCCTCGCGCTTTACTACATGATGTTCAACCTCATCGGCCTCCTTCAGACCTGGTGGGTCCGCCGGACCTACCAGCCCCTTCCCGTGGTGGTGTGACATGGCCCGACGCTCCCTTGCCCTTGATCAGATCCCGGAACTGGCCCAGACCTGGTGCACCCGGCTCGGCTTCCAGGTGCAGGCCCGCTTTGAGGGCTCGGGGGACGAGGAGCTTTTCCCCAACCGTCTGGTGGTGGAAGGTGCGGATGTGTCCTGGCTCGCCGCCAACAAGGGCCAGGCCCTCGACGCCCTGCAGTTCCTGCTCCACGAGGCCCAGGGGGAGCGGGACGAGGACAAGGCGGTCTACCTCGATGCCGGCGGCGCGCGGCTCTTCCGCATGAAGGAGATCAAGGCGATGGTGGGCTTCGCCGCCCAGGCCGCCCAGGAGCGCGGCAGCTACACCTTCGGGCCCATGAGCCCGCGGGAGCGGCGCTGGATCCACCTGCTCATCACGCGGGAGCCCGGACTGACCTCCGAAAGCGAAGGCGTGGGCCATTTCAAGGCCGTGAAGGTCAGCCGGCAGGGCTAGGCATGGGGACGGGAGCGAGGGCGGCCGACCCCATCTGCGCCCCCGCCACGCCCCTCCTGCCCGGCGCCGTGGCGATCGTCCGAGTCTCCGGGGCGGGCCTCCAGGATCGCCTGGCGCCCCTGCTGGACCTGCCGGCTCCGCGCCAGGCTGGCCTGCGGTGGCTGGCCTGGGACGGCTACCGGGAACGGGCCCTCGTCCTCAGCTTTGGGGCGCCGGCGAGCTACACCGGCGAGGACCTGGTGGAGTTTCAGCTGCACGGCAATCCCCTCCTGGTGCGGCGCTTCCTCGAGCACCTCGGCACCCTGGGGATCCGCCTGGCGGAACCCGGGGAGTTCACCCGGCGGGCCCTGCTGAACGGGAAGCAGAACCTCCTGGAGGCGGAGGCCCTCCGGGATCTGGTTGCGGCGGGGACGGATGCCCAGCTGAAGCAGGCCCAGGCCCGGGCCGGGGGCCTGCCGCCCTGGATCCGGGAGGCCCGGGCGCGCCTCGCGCCCTGGCTGGCCCGGGCCGAGGCCGCCGTGGACTACGGGGAGGAGGAGGGGATCGGGCTGGATCTCCTTGAAATGAGACGGGATCTGGTGGAACTCGGGAGCATGTTCCACATGGAACAATCCCGGAGCTCCGCGGCGGGATGGCTTCGGGACGGGATCCGGGTCGCCCTGGTCGGCCGGCCCAACGCCGGGAAGAGCACCCTCTTCAACGCCCTGGCGGGGGAGGACCGGGCCATCGTGACCGCTGCGCCTGGGACCACCCGGGATGTCCTCGAGGTACGGACCGAATGGGAGGGCCTGCCCCTCCTGCTCTTCGACACCGCGGGCCTTCGGGACAGCGAAGACCCCGTGGAATCCCTCGGGGTGGCCCGGGTGGCGGGAGTCCTGGAACGGGCGGACCTGGTCCTGCATCTGGTTCCCGCCGGCGATCCCGGCCCGGATCCCGCGATCCTTGCGCGCCTCCAGCCCTTCGCGGGTAAGGTGCTGGAGGCGCGCACCTTCGCGGACGCCGCCCCCGGCGCCGGGCTGCGGATCTCCGCCGCCACCGGAGACCTCGCCGCCCTGGCCGTCGCCCTGCGGGAGCGCTTTCTCGGCGGCCGGGCCCCGGAGGCCTGCCTGGGGGCTCTCGCCACCGCGCGCCAACGGGGGCTGCTCGGAGAGCTTGTGCTCCAGCTCGACGCCCTCCTCCTGCTGGAGGCCGGGGCCCCTCCGGAGCTGGCCGCTTCGTGCCTCCAGGGAATGTGGGGGCTACTGGCGCGGCTGACCGGCGAGGACCGGGCGGAAAGCAGCCTGGACGAGGTTTTCAGTGGTTTCTGCCTGGGGAAGTAGACTGGGAGCAGGAGCCCCGGAATGAAGCCTGGATTTGAAGCGGTGATCGGCCTCGAGGTCCACGTCCAGCTCCTGACCCGCTCTAAGATGTTCTGCGCCTGCCCCAATGGCTACGGCGCGGCGCCGAACACCCAGACCTGTCCGGTCTGCCTGGCCTTGCCGGGGGCCCTGCCTGTTCTGAATGGCGAAGCCGTCCGGATGGCGGTCCAGCTGGGGGCGGCCCTCGGGGCCCGGATCCGGGAGGAGAGCGGCTTCTACCGGAAGCAGTACTTTTATCCGGACCTGCCCAAGGGCTACCAGATCACCCAGGGGCCCGTGGCCCTGGTGGAGGAGGGCCGCCTCGAGATCCCGGGGGATCCGGCGGTGCGCAGGGACGGAACCCCGGTCCAGGCGCGCATCGAGCGGGCTCACCTGGAGGAGGATGCCGGCAAGAGCCACCACGACCGCTCCGAGGCCCACAGCCTGGTGGATCTCAACCGGGCGGGGGTCCCCCTGCTGGAAATTGTGGGCGCGCCGGACCTCCGCTCCCCCCGGGAGGCTTCGGACTACCTGAAGGCCCTCCACCGCCTGGTGACCTTCCTGGGCATCTGCGACGGCAACCTGGAGGAGGGCTCCTTCCGCTGCGACGCCAATGTCTCCGTCCGCCCCGCGGGCTCCGAAGCCTTCGGCACCCGGGTCGAGATCAAGAACCTGAATTCCTTCCGCCACGTCCGGCAGGCCCTGGACTTCGAGATCCAGCGCCACATCGGTCTCCGGGAAGCCCGGGAGCCCCTGTCCCCCGAGACCCGGGGCTGGGATGCCGAAAAAGGCGAGACCCGCCCCCAGCGCTCGAAGGAAGCCGCCATGGACTACCGCTTCTTTCCGGAGCCCGATCTGCCGCTCCTCCGCATCACTGAAGCGGAGGTCGCCGCCGCCAGGGCGGCCATGCCCGAGCTGCCCTGGATCCGCCAGCGCCGGCTCATGGCGCGCCACGGCCTCACCGACTACGAAGCGGAGATGCTGCTCCAGAGCCCCGCCTTTACGGGTTTTTTCGAAGAGGTGGCGGAGCGCTGCGGCTCCGGCAAGGCGGCGGCCAACTGGATGCTCGGGGAGGTGAGCCGCGCCCTCAACGAGCGGGGCGTGGGGCTGGACGCCCTGGGGCTCGCGCCAGAGGCCCTGGGGGAACTGATCCGCCTAGTGGAAGGGAAGACCCTGAGCTTGTCCACCGCCAAGGAGATCGTCTTCCCCGCCCTCCTGGACGGCCAGGGCCCCCCGGCTCGCATCGTGGAGGCCCGGGGTCTGACCCAGGTCTCCGACCGGAGGGCCATCGAGGCCCTGGTACGGGAAGTCCTCGCGGCCCACCCCGAGCCCCTGGCCCAGTGGAAGGCCGGGAATCCCAAGCCCCGGGGCTTCCTCGTGGGCCAGATCATGAAGGCCGGCCAGGGCAAGGTGAACCCCCAACTCGTCCACGAGGTGCTCGATGCCGTTGCCGCCGAATGAGCAGGGTCCCGGGGGGCCGCCGGACTCCGGGGGGGAGCCCGCACCCCAGGACACCTTCCGGAAGATCTATTTCGGCCAGCTCAGCGATCCCCTTCTCCCGGAGCCCGAGGTCCCCAGCTCCACCCCGGAAGATGAGCTGACGCGGGCCGCGCTGGAGGACCCCGACGCCTACCAGGGCGAGGAGATCGATCCCCGGCCCACCTCCTGGCGATGGGTCTTCCTCCTCCTGCTCGCGGTAGGCGCGCTGGCGGTGGTGTTCCGGAAGCCCTGAAAGCCCTGAACCTGAGCCCCTGGGCTATTCTGGGCCCCGGGAGCCTGCCATGAACGGACCAGCCTGGGGACCCACCACCACCGCCATCCACGGCGGGAAGCGGCACAATCCCACCCGCGCGGTCACCACCCCGATCTTTCAGACCGCCGTCTTCGAGCTGAGGGAGAACGCCGAAGGCGCCGAGTTCGCCGCCAGCATCGAGCCGCCCCATTTCTACACGCGCTGGGGGAACCCGAACTTCTCTGAGGTCGAGGAGGTGGTGGCCGGCTTGGAGGGCGCGGACCGCGCCCTCCTCACCAGCTCCGGAATGGCGGCCTTCGCCATCCTCCTGGAGGCCCACTTGCCCCCGGACGCCCACCTTGTGGCCCCCGCGGCCATCTACCTCGGCACCGAACAGCTCTTCCGCCGCTGGGAGACCGCCCGGGGGCTCCAGGTCACATGGATCCAGGACACCCTCGACCTCCAGGCCTGGGAAGCGGCCCTCCGCCCGGAAACCGCGATGATCTGGGTCGAGACACCCTCCAATCCCACCCTCGCCATCACGGACCTGGCGGCCATCGGAGCCCTGGGGAAGAACCGGGGGATCAAGACCGTGGCGGACAACACCTTCGCCAGCCCGATCTTCACCCGCCCCCTCGCCCTGGGGCTGGATTTCAGCGTCTCCAGCGCCACGAAGTACCTGGGGGGCCATTCGGACCTCACCTTGGGGGTGATCGCCGGAAGCGAAGCCGATCTCATCGCCTGCTGGCAGGCGGCCAAGGTCCTGGGTCCCACCCCGGATCCCACGGCGGCCTGGCTCCTGCACCGGGGCCTCAAGACCCTGCCCCTCCGGATGCGCCGGGCCGCGGACAACGCCCAGAGCCTCGCCCAGTGGCTGACCTGGCAGGGCTCCATCAGCCGGGTGGACTACCCGGGGCTGCCGAGCCACCCCGGCCACGGGGTGGCCGCCGCCCAGATGAAGGACGGTTTCGGGGCCATGCTGAGCTTCGAGCTGCAGGGGGGGCTCGAGGCGGGCCGGCGCTTCTGCGAAGCCCTGGAGATCATCACCCGCGGGGTCTCCCTGGGGGGCGTGGAGAGCCTGATCCAGCATCCGGCCTCCATGAGCCACCTCCGCACCGATCCGGAGACCAAGCGGAGGCTCGGCATTTCCGACGGCCTGCTGCGCCTCTCCGTGGGCATCGAGGACGAGCCGGACCTGCTCGCCGACCTCGAGCGCGGCTTCGAGGCCGCGGCGCCCCGGGGCTGAGGATCCATGCGGCTCCGCATCAACGGGGAGGACCGGGAGACACCGGACCTGGCCACGGTGGCGGCCCTCGCCGCCTGGCTGAACCTGCCGGCCTTCGGCTCCGCGGTGGAGCTGAATGGCGCCGTCGTGCGGAAAAGCGATCAGGCGGCCACCCCCCTGAAGGAAGGCGACCGCCTGGAGGTGGTGCGGCTGGTGGGGGGCGGCTGAGCTACTGGACCGTCAGCCCGTACGTTGCGTTGGTGGTCGCCGTCGTGTTCCCCGCCCGCACCCGCACGGCGTAGGCGCCCGGAGTCAGGCCGGTAACGGTGAAGGAGCGGGTGGCCGGGGTGCCCGCCGTGCTCCCGCCGTAGATCCCACCAGGCCCAATCAGCTCGACCCAGAGGTCCTGGCCGCCCGTGGGGTTCAGGGTGATGGTGCGGCTTCCGGTGGAGGTCTGGGTGAACCGCCAGGCCTGGGACTGGCTGCGATCGTAGTAGCGGTTCTGGTTCGCCGCGTAGGTCTGGACCGTCCCGTTCACGGTGAAGGGCACGCCGGCCTGGGTGGACCAGAGCGCGTTCCCGGCGAAATAGGCCGAAGTGGGCTCGGGGATGTTCTCCTTGCCAAGTTCTGTCACGATTGTGGCCCAAGAGCTGGTATTGCGAGACTTAACACCGACTAGATAACTCGGATAGCAGCCCAGGGTGGCGCCGTTGAACTCCCCGGTGCCATCCGCCAGGGCCGTATTGGAACGGACCGCCGACCAGAGGGAGGTCAGGCCCGCGGTACCCCCGCCCAGCGCGTTCTTCCAGGTCCCCCAAAGGCTGACGGCAACAGATCCGCGAGTGAATTCAGAGTGAACCCACTCCGGGTGGCCCAGATCTGAATGCAAGGAAAGGTCGAAGGCGTCCACCTGGAAGGCGCCGTTGCCATCCCGGTAGCTGTCCAGGAGCTGCGGATTGCCCTGCACCGCGGCGGCCAGGAAATCGGCGAAGCCGGTCTGGAAGGCCAGGGTGCTTTCGCTCTGCCGGTAGCGGGAGGCGAAGACGTCGTCGTTGTCCCGGCGCAGGAGGCTGAGGAAGCTGCTGCCATCCTCCTTCAGGGAATAGTCGGCGAAGAGGAGATGGCCGAAGGTTTCCAGAAGGGCGCCGTCGTCCCACTCATCGGATTCGGTGAAGGCGCCGCCGTTCTCGAGGCCGTAGGCGGCGGAGGTGAAGACCGCCCGGTTCGTGGAGTTGAGCTTGGCGATGCTGCCATTGCTGTAGAGGAGCGCCCGGGGGTAGTAGCGGTCCTGGTCTCCGGGGTTGGTGCTGATGGACCAGTAGCAGTGCAGGTTCGGGAGGCGCAGGGCGGGCTCCAGGTCCCGCACCTTCAGGCCCAGGGCCACCATCTGGTCGGAGATGTTGAAGGCCCCGGCGATGCGGTTCGAGGTATTGGCCGTGACCCCCAGCGTTCCGCTGGTGTTCACGGTGATGGCATCGCTGGCGACGGCCCAGTCCTGGGACCCGGTGTAGTAGTTCACCTGCTGGTCGCCGGTCAGGTTGGATGGCGGGGCCGGGGCGTTGATGACGCTGCCCCGCTGGAAGGCGCCGCCCCCGGAGGCGTTGGGGACCTCGTAGGAGGCCACGACCCGGACGTAGATCCGGCTGCCGTTGGAGACGTCCGCGTAGACGCGGCCCAGGTCGTCGGCGAAGGCGCTGTTCAGGAGGCTGTCGTTGCTGGCCTGGCGGAACTCGACCAGCTGGTGGCGGGCGGGGCGGAGGGTGGTGCCGGAGAGGAACCCGTTGCTGGTCAGGGTGCGCTTCTCGAACTGGGCCTGGACGGTGATCCGGCTGTAGCCGGCGGGGGGGCCATCGCCACCGCCCAGGCGGACGTCGGAACCACCACCGCCGACGCAACCCACCAGGAGGGCGGCCGAAGCCGCCAGCAGCCAGCCTCGAAACCGGACGATCATCGGTGCGGACATGGGAAGCCTTTCGTTGAATTCAAGGTGTTCCATTCTCAATAGACGTGCCAAAAGGTTCCCGCCAGATCCGCCAGGTCCCGCCAGGCCAGCCGCCCTGGGTATGCAGGCGCCAAGACCGGGGGGGGGCGAGGGCTACCGGCGGGCCCCCGGCGGCTTCCTCCGCCCGGAACTCGTGGAATTCGTCCACCAGCCGCTGGTGCATGAGGGCGGCGGCGAGGCGGGGGCCCCCCTCCACCAGGACCCGGTCCACTCCGCGGCTGGCCAGTTCGTGCAACAGGTGTCGCAGGCTGCATCCCTGGCCCTGCTCGGAGGGGGGAAGGTGAAGATCCTCCACGCCGGGGAGCGGCGCCGGATCGCCGACCACGGCCCGGAGGGCGGGTTGGCCGGGCACCGGCTCCCAGACGCGGGCGGTGGCGGGGAGCTCGCCCCGGCTGTCGAGGACGACCCGCCAGAAGCGGCGGTGCGCGGGGACAGGAAGGGGCCAGCGGTCCGTCAGCCGGGGATCGTCCACGGCCACGGTGCCGTGCCCGACCAGGATGGCGCCACTGGCCCGGCGCAGGGCGTGGGCCAGGGCCTGGATTCCGGCGGGTGTCACATCCCGGCGCTGGCCCGGCCCCCCCAGGGCGCCATCGGACCCAAGCGCCAGCTTCAGGACCACCCAGGGCATTCCGGTCTTGATGTGCTTGAAGAAGGGAGCGTGGAAGCGGGCGCAGTCCCCCCACAGGACGTTCTCGACCACCTCGATGCCCGAGGCGGCCAGGATGGCGACGCCGCCCCCATCCACCCGCGGATTGGGATCCCGCACGCCCACCACCACCCGCCGGATCCGAGCCTTGATCAGGGCGTCCGTGCAGGGTGGCGTCCGGCCGTGGTAGCAGCAGGGCTCGAGGGTGACGTAGGCGGTGGCGCCCCCGGGGTCCTCGCCGCGGGCGTACGCGTCCCGCAGGGCCATGATCTCGCCATGGGCCTCCCCGGCCTGGAGGTGGGCGCCCCGGCCGATGACCCGGCCCTCCTTGACGAGGACGCAGCCCACCGGGGGATTCGGGTTCGAAACTCCGACCCCCCCGGTGGCCGCCTGGAGGGCCAGGGCCATGAAGGCCTTGTCCCCCTGGAGGGTGGCGGGATCCGGCCAGGGGCCTCCGGTGGCCAATTCCCAGGCCAGGCCCTGGTCCAGTTCACGCATCGAGGAGCCCATCCACGAAAGCTTCCGGGCTGAAGGGGACCAGGTCGTCCATCCCCTCGCCGACCCCCACGAAGGCGATGGGAAGGCGCAGGCGTTCGAGGATGGGCACCACCACGCCGCCCTTGGCGCTGCCATCGAGCTTGGTCAGGACCAGGTCGGTCACCCCGGCCACCTGGCTGAAGGCTTCCGCCTGCTTGAGGCCGTTCTGCCCCGTGGTGGCGTCCAGCACCAGCAGCACGCGGTGGGGAGCCTCTGGAAGCACCTTCTGCAGGCTGCGGCGGATCTTGTCCAGCTCCTTCATGAGGTGGTCCTTGGTGTGCAGGCGGCCCGCGGTGTCCACGAGCACCCAGGCCATGTTCCTGGCCCTGGCCCGGGACGCGCCATCAAAGGCGATGGCGGCGGGATCGCCGCCCATCTGGTTGCGGACCACCTCGACCCCGGCGCGGTGGCCCCACTGTTCGAGCTGGTCGATGGCGGCGGCCCGGAAGGTGTCCCCGGCCACCACCAGCACTTCCCCGCCCTGCCCTTTCAGGCGCGCGGCGAGCTTGCCGAGGGTGGTGGTCTTGCCGACGCCGTTGACGCCGACCAGGAGGAGGACCTGGGTGCCGGCAGGTTCGAAGGGCCGCGCCTCATGGCCGCGGAGGAGCTGGAGCAGCTCCTCCCGGAGCAGGGCCTTGGGGTCCACCTCCCCGGAGCGCTTCAGCTCGTGCCGCAGGCGGCCCATGAGCCGGTCCACCGCGTGGACGCCCAGATCCGCCTGGAGCAGCAGATCCTCCATCTCCTGCAGCTGGGTCTCGTCCAGCCGCTTCAGGCCCAGGAGGTGGCCCATGGGCCGAAGCACCACGTCCTGCGTGCGCTTCAACCCCTGCTTGAACTTGTCGAGAAGGCCGCCCAGAAGCGCCATCACACCCCGCTGTCGAAAGAACCGGAAGCCTATTTTCCCAGATCCCGAGGCTCCTGGCCCCATTGAATGTGTTTCAGGAAGGGGGCGCGGTGTTCCACGTGGAACCGTGGCGCCCAAGGACCGGGTGGATTTAACTAAAGCGTTTATTTCGAGTTTGTTGCGAGATGTTCTTTGGTCCGCCCTCTGGTTTCGGCCGCCAGGTAGCGTTCCGCCTGGCGAAGATTCTCCGCCAGAACCGGATCAGCGGGGGCGAGGGCGAGGGCGGCCCGGAAATCCTCTACCGCCTCCTTGTACCGCTTGAGCTCAAAGAGCGACCGGCCGCGGTTGTAGCGCGCCTCCAGGTGTTTGGGCTCCACCTCCAGGGCCCGGTTCAGAGCCTTTTCGGCCTCCCCCCAGGATTTCCGTTCATTGAGGCAGCGGCCCAGGTTGCACCAGGAATCCGCATCCTTGGAGTTGAGGGTCACGGCCTTGTGGAGCTGCGGCTCGGCCTCCGCGAAACGCTCCTGCCGGGCGAGGGCTTCGCCGAGCACCCCGGGAACCAGGGGTTCGCCGGGCTTCCGGGCGGCCCACTTCAGGGCCAGCCGCTCCATGGTGACGAAATCGCGGGTCAACCGGGCCTGATCGGTGCCGAGCATGAAGTAGAAAGGATCGCCCTTGTCGCCCAGCAGTTCGCAGAGGGTGAGAGCCTCCGAGCGCCGGTCCAGCTTGGTGAAGGCGGAGAGCCGTTTCTTTTGCAGATTCAGGATCTGCTCCTCCTGCCGGACCGGATCCAGCTTGGGCAGGACGGCATCGCAGACCTGCAGCAGCCGGTCCCAGCGCCCGGAACGCTCGAGGATTTCCAGCCAGGACGCGAGGTAGGAACCGCGCTGGACGGGGGTCAGGGATTCGAAGGCATCAGCCAGCTCGTCCCATTTCTTCTGTTGGTAGAGGAGGGACAGGCGCTGGCGCAGCGCTTCGGGGGCTTCGGGCGCCGCCTGCTGGCAGAGGATCGGGATCGGGAGAAGCATCGGGTTTCCTGAAGGGGGCTATCGGCGGGACTTGAGGGCCTTTTTCCGCTTTTCCGGCCGCACCCAGCCTTCCAGGGCGAGCTCGAACACCTCTTCCACGTGCTTCACGGGATGGAATTTCAGCTTTTTCCGGACCTCGGGCTCGATCTCATGGAGGTCCTTGAGGTTGGCGTGGGGAATCAGGATGTTCGTGACCCCGACCCGCAGGGCCGCCAGACTCTTCTCCTTGAGGCCGCCGATGGCGAGGGCGTCGCCCCGAAGGTCGATCTCGCCGGTCATGGCGAAGGTGTGCCGCACCTTGACGCCCTTCAGCACGGACAGGAGGGCCGTGGCCATGGCGAGGCCGGCGCTGGGGCCGTCCTTGGGGATGGCGCCTTCGGGGAAGTGGATGTGGAGGTCCCGCTTCTGGAAGGCCTCGACGTCGATCTCGAAAGCCTCGCTGCGGCTGCGGATGTAGCTGAGGGCCGCCTGGGCGCTCTCCTTCATGACGTCGCCGAGCTGCCCGGTGAGGATGAGCCCGCCCTTGCCCGGCATGGAGAGGGCCTCCACGAACAGCACGTCGCCGCCGGTGCTGGTCCAGGCGAGGCCCGTGACCACGCCGACCCTCGCGGCCTTGAGGCGCTCGTCCAGGAGGATCTTCACGGGGCCCAGGAGGTCCGGGAGGTTCTTGTCGGTGAGGGTCACCTTGCCCTTGGCGTGGCCCTCCGCCACTTTGCGGGCCACCTTCCGGCACACGGCGCCGATCTCCCGCTCCAGCTGGCGCAGGCCGGCCTCCCGGGTGTAGCCGGTGACCAGGGCCTTCAGGCCCGAGGGTGTGAAGAGCAGCTGCTTGGTGGTGATGCCATGCTTCTCCAGCTGGCGGGGGATGAGGTGGTGCTCGGCGATGCTGAGCTTCTCCTCCAGGGTGTAGCTGGAGAGGTAGATCACCTCCATGCGGTCCCGGAAGGCCGGATGGATGGGATCCAGCTCGTTGGCGTTGGCGACGAAAAGCACCTGGCTGAGGTCCAGGGGCACGTTCAGGTAGTGGTCCCGGAAGGTGTTGTTCTGTTCGGGATCGAGCACCTCCAGCAGGGCCGCGCTGGGGTCGCCGCGCATGTCCCGCCCGATCTTGTCCACTTCGTCCAGCATGATCACCGGGTTCATGGTCTTGGCCTGGTGGATGGCCTGCACGATGCGTCCGGGCATGGCGCCCACGTAGGTGCGGCGGTGGCCGCGGACCTCGCTTTCGTCGTGCACGCCGCCCAGGGAGATGCGGGCGTACTTGCGGCCCAGCGCCCGGGCGATGCTCTTGCCGAGGCTCGTCTTGCCCACGCCCGGCGGGCCCACGAAGCAGAGGATGGTGCCCTTCTGCTCGGGGCGCAGCTTGCGCACGGCAAGGAACTCCAGCAGGCGGTCCTTGATCTTGGGAAGGCCGTCGTGGTCGTCGTCGAGGACCTTCTTCGCCGCGGCGATGTCGAGGTTGTCCTCGGTGGTCTGCCCCCAGGGCAGGTCGGTCATCCATTCCAGGTAGGTGCGGGTGACCGCGGTTTCGCTGCTGTCGGGGTGCATGCGCTCGAGCTTCTTGAGCTGGCGCTCGATCTCGACCATGACGTCATCGGGCACCGTGAGCTTGGCCAGCTTGTCCCGGAAGGCCTGAATCTCCTCGGCCAGCTCCGAGCCTTCCCCCAGCTCCTGCTGGATGGCCTTGAGCTGCTGACGGAGGTAGTACTCCCGCTGGCTCTTGTCCATCTCCCCCCGGGCTTCCATGGTGATCTTCTGCTGGACCTCCAGCAGGTCGATCTCCTGGAGGAGCAGCTCGTGGATGCGCTTGAGGCGCGCGGCGGGGTCCACCATCTCCAGCACCGACTGGAGCTGACTGGGCTTCAGCTCGAGATGGGAGGCCACCAAGTCCGCAAGCCTGCCGGGGCTGTCCAGGTTGGAGGCGATGACCAGGGCTTCCTGGGGGAGGTTCTTGCCGAGGGATACCGCCTTCTCGAGGGTCTGCCGCACCGTGCGGAGCATGGCGTCGACTTCCACGCTCTTCTCGGCCCCTTCGGGTTCCGCCAGGGGCTCTACCTTGGCCTTGAACATGGCCTCGGTCTCCGTGAAGTACTCCACCCGCACCCGCTGGATGCCCTGCACCAGGGCCCGGATGCGGCCATCGGGGAGCTTCAGCACCCGCATAATGAGGGCAGCGGTGCCCACCCGCTGGAGGTCGGCGGCGTCCGGGTTCTCGGTCTCCTGCTGCTTCTGGCTGAGCAACAGGATCATCCGGTTCTCCACCAGGGCCTGGTCCACGGCCCGGATGGATTTCTCCCGGCTGATGCTGAGGGGCAGGATGACGTAGGGGAAGACCACCACGTCCCGCAGGGGCAGGACCGGCAGCACTTCGGGGATTTTGGGGGACTCGTCCACCAGCGGCAGCTGGGCTGCGGATTCTTCGGCCACGGGAACCTCGGGGGTCCAGTGTACCGGGCCGCCTAGCGGGACTTGCGGATCGGCCAGCGCCCTTCTGGCTGATCCGTTAGTCCCGCTTGTGTCGGTCGGGACCTAGCGCCGTTTCCGGGCGGAGGCGGGGTCGCCGCCCACGCCGGGGAACAGGGGCGGCGCGGAGGGCCCGGCCGGAATCTTGGCGGGGGCTTCGGGACGGAGGGGCGTCGCCGCCGGCGGTGTCTCCGGCGGGCCCGGCGCGGCTTCGCCCTCCCGGGCGTCCTTGCGCATCAGCGCCTCGAGGGCGAGGACGAATTCGGGCAGGTCCTTGAAATCCCGGTAGACGGAGGCGAAGCGGACGTAGGCCACGGAATCGAGGGCCTTCAGGGCCTTCATCACCATCTCGCCGATCTCCAGGGTGGGAATCTCCCGGTCGGGGTGCTCCATGAGGCGGGCCTGGATGTCCGCGACCACCTCGTCCAGGCGCTGGTGGGGTACCGCGCGCTTCTGGCAGGCGAGGAGCAGGCTGCGTTTCAGCTTCGCGGGATCGAAGGGTTCGCGGCGGCCGTCCTTTTTCAGCACCAGGATGGGCACCTCCTCCAGGCGCTCGTAGCTGGTGAAACGCCGGCCGCAGCGCAGGCATTCCCGGCGGCGCCGGATCGCGTCGCCCTCGCGGCTTTCGCGGGAGTCCACGACCTTATCCTCGGGATGGCCACAAAAGGGGCAGCGCATCCGCCCAGGGTATCGCCTCGCCGCCTCATCCCCTCCGGGTTGTCACGTCGGAAGGGCCGGTGTCCGGGTGCGGTGAGCTTCCCCCCTCGCAGGGACCGGAGGTCAGGCAGCGGTTCCGGCCCAGCCGCTTGGCGGCGTAGAGGGCGTGATCCGCCGCATCCACCAGGGCCAGGACGTCCTCGAATTCGGGGAAGGCGGCGAGCCCGCAGCTGAGGGTCACGTGGACGGCCTGCCGGCCCAGCTCCTGGGGCATCTGGGCGAAGCGGGACCGGATGTCGTCCATCACCTCCAGGGCGAGGGGAAGGGGCGTGTCCGGCAGGATCACGGCGAACTCCTCCCCGCCCCAGCGCCCGATGACATCGGTCTTGCGGAGCCGGTGTTGCAGCACCCGCGCGAGGTTCTTGATCACGCGGTCCCCGGAGGCATGGCCATGGGTATCGTTGATGGCCTTGAAGTGGTCCAGGTCCAGCATGGCGAAGCTGAGGGGCCCATCCATCCGGGCGGCCCGGGCGGCCTCCAGGCGCAGCTTCTCCTTCAGGTGCACGTGGTTGAGGAGGCCCGTGAGGCTGTCCCGCACCAGGAGGTTGCGGAGGTGGCGGCCGCGAAGGGCCCGGGTGGTGACGATGGAGATGAGGTGGGCCGGGGAGACGGGCTTGGCGAGGAAGTCCTCCGCTCCGAGGCTCAGGGCGTGCAGCTGCCGCTCGAGCTGCTGTTCGCTGGACAGGAAGACGAGGGGTAGGCTGACGTAGGCCTCCTGCTGGCGGAGCACGGCCGCCAGCTCCAGGCCCGAGCAGCCCGGCATGTAGAGGTCCATGAGCAGCACGTCGGGCCGGTGTTCCACCAATGGCTGCATCACCGCCATGGGGTCGCGCACCACCACCGCGCGCATCCCCGCTCCCTCCAGGATCCGGGTGCAGAAGGCCGCGGTGAGGGCGTCGTCCTCGACGATCAGGACCCGGATGGGCTCCTGCACCTGGTGCGGGTGGAGCTGGTCCACGCTGTCCAGCAGGGCGAGGAGGTCCAGGGGCTTGGTGAAGAAGGCCGCCCCCGAGGCGCGGACGGCCCCCAGTCGGGCTTCCAGGTCGGCGTACAAGGACAGGTAGGCGACCGGGAGGGTTCGCGTCTGGCCCTCCTGGATCCGGCCCAGGAAGGCGGGAAGCTCATCGGGGGCGAAGGGTGACTCCAGGTCGAGCACCACCATGTCCGGGGGGTCGGCCCGGAGGGCGCGGAGGAAGTCGGCGGGGTGGCTGAAGATCTCGATCTGGTAGCCCGCGGTGAGGGCCTCCCCGGCCTGGATCTCGACACCGCCCTCCGGGGCCAGGATGCAGACCCGGGGGATGGGATTGATGGCGGGAGCCTTTTCTTGGAGATCGGCCTCGTTGCGGATCCGCACGAGGGCATCCACCACGTCGAGCTGCTGCTCGGGGGTGAGCTCGGCCTCGTCCGCCAGGAACCCCTCCAGCCACCGGTGCAGATCCCGGGCCGCCAGGGCCAGGGTCGAGTGCCCATGGCCCTCTGCGGCGAGGGCCACGCCCTCGAGGTCGAGGGTGAGATCAAGGAGCCGGTCCCGCTGCGGCCGGGTGAGATCCGGCCAGGACAGATCGATGCGGCGCAGAAGGCCGCCCAGGTGGGAGCGGTACGCAAGGTCTCGGGAAGCCTTCATGGCCTCCGGGGAGGGGACGGATTGGGTGCCTGGGTCGTCCATGGCGGGTGGCGCCGGCCCCGGGAAGGGACCGGCCCTTGCGGGTGCGTCTTATCAAGGGAGGGCAGCGGCGTTCGGAGGGCTATCTGGGCCCAATATAGCGGCTTCGGGGTCGTGGGCCCGCCTTTCGCACCCGGAACCAGGGGACCCCGCGGGGCCGGCTCAACGGCTGGCGGGCGGCCATCCACAGGACTTCTGCAGATCCTGGTGCAGCGCCAGGGCGAAGGCCTGGGCTTCCGCCCCCAGGCGGGAGGCCGCGTCGCGTTCCCCGTGCATGAGCTTGGGGTGGGCCAGGATGATCCGTGCGTCCGGGAGAGGGACCGGATTTCCCGCCCGGATCGCGCCGAGGGGCCGGATCGCCCAGGACGCCTCGGGAAGGCGAAGGGGATAGCCCAGGGCGGAGAGCTTCGCCTGGACCTTGTCGCCGCTGCCGGCGGCGAGCAGGCCGAGGGAAAAGGGGTGCTGGTCCAGGGCGGCCTGGTTGGCCCGGTCCTCATCCGTCACCGGAGGGCTGCTGAAATGCATCCCTGAGATGACGACCTCGAGGGTGCCGGAGGCCGTGGCCTGGTCGGCGAGGTGGCTCCCGAAGCGCGCCTCCAGGGCGGAACGGTAGGCCGCGAGGCCCTCGGCCCCGAGGCGCGACGGGCCGGAGGTCTGGTCCACCAGCACCAGGGCCAGCCGCGGCGCCGGGGTCTTGCCCAGGAAGACCGCCTCGGGGCCCTGACAGCTCGCGAGGAGCAGCGCCGCTAGGATTCCGACGCGCCGCATCAGACCTCCACCACCTGGGGGGCCATGACCACCCTGGACTTGATGCTGTTGGCCACGAAGCAGTACTTGTGGGCCTTCTGGAACAACTCCTCCACCTTGGCCTTGCTGGTGCCCCGGGCCACGCGAATGGTGGGTTTGAGCTGGATCTCGGTCACCCAAGTGACCTTTTCCACGGTGTCGAGGATGGACTCGGCCCGGTCCTCGTAGCGAAGGACCTCCACCCTCGCCTTGGCGCAGAGGGCGAGGAAGGTGAGCATGTGGCAGTTCGCCAGGGCGGCGCCCAGCAGATCCTCAGGGTTCCAGCGGCCGGCGGTGCCCGCGTACTCCGCGGCGCTGCTCACGGGGATCGGGGCCTTGCCCGCCGCGGAGGCTTCCGCGTCCCGGGTGTATCCCTCCTGCAGGGTGTTCCCGGACCAGGTCAGGGCGAAAGGATAGGCGTGGGGCATGTCGGACTCCGAAAAGGCCATTGTCGCCGATACTGGTGCCAGCCTCATTCCGGAGTTCCCGTGCGCGCCGTCCTCCTGGCCCTGCTCACCGCCTGTTTCCCTCTGCCGGCCCAGTTCTGGTCCAGGCTCGCCAACCCGACCGCCGACGTGCTCATTCCGCATCCGCCGGAGCTCGGCTTGAGGATCGAACGGATCGCCTTCGCCCCAGCCCGGGATGCCGCCAGCCGGGAACTCGCGGACGCCCTGCTTTCCGAACTGACGCGGTCCGGAACCGTGGAGGTGGTGGATCGCTCCCAGGCCGGCGCCCTGCTCATGGTGGACGTGGAGCGGGACGAGGCGCGGCACGAGGAGACCGCGAAGGAGGACAAGGACCGGGAGGGCCGGGTCAAGTCCACCACTCGCACCGCCACCACCCGCCTGGACTACGCGGCCAGGGTCCAGCTGGTGGAGCTCGGCACCGGGAAGGTCCATGAGGTGCTGCGGGTGGACGATCATCCGCAGGCTTCCGTCAGTTCCGAGCGGTCCCGGCCGGCCTTCCCCGACGTGGCGCCGCTCCGGCGGCAGGTGCGGGGGGAGGCCGTCGCCAAGGCGATGAAACAGCTTCTGCCCTGGACCGAAGTCCTCAAGGTGACCTTCTTCGACGACAAGCGCTACGGGATGGAGGACGCCTTCAAGCGCCTGGAGGCCGGTGATCGGAAGGGCGCCTGGGAACTGGCACGGCGGGGAGCGGAGTCCGCCCGCGCCGATGGGCGGGGCGAGGCGAAGTTCCGGGGGCGGGCCCTGCACAACCTCGGCGTCCTTGCCTTCCAGGAGGGGCGGCGCGAGGAGGCCCTGGCGGCCTTCCGGGAGGCCCGGGAGATCCTTCCCGATGCCAGCATCTTCAAGGACGCGGTGAAGGATTGCGAGCGGGCCGCGGCCCTCGCGGAGGCCCTGGCGATGTTCAAGCCCCGGCCGGCGGCCCGGAGCGTTGGCGGGGCGGAGGGCTCCCGCAACCTCGACGAGCGCCTGGAGGCTCTGGACCGCCTGCGGCGGAAGGGACTCATCACCGAAGCGGAATACCAGTCCAGGAAGGCCGAGATCCTGCGGGAGATCTAGGTGTCCGGGGAAGAGGTGCCGACGAGGCCGGAACCGGACGCCGCCCCGTGGCGGCGCTTCCTCCAGGGCTTTTCTCGCCGGCACGGCCTGGCGATGCGGGGGGGCAACGAGGTCTCCCTCCTGCATGGGGGCGGAGGGATCCTGGAGGCCACCCGCGCGCTCATCCAGAGCGCACGGTGTTCGCTGCGCTTCGAGATGTACATCTGGCAGCCCGATGCCGTGGGAAGGGAGATGGCGGATCTGCTGGTGCTGGCGCTGGGACGAGGCGTCCGCGTCCACGGGATCGTGGATCACCTCGGCAGCCTGGGGGCGGCGCCCTTGGTCGAGCAGGTTCGCAAGGCGGGAGGCGAGGTCCGCCTCTACCACCCCGTGGGCCTGTGGCGGCCCCTGCGCGTCTGGAACCGGCGGAACCACCGGAAGGTGGTGGTGGCCGATGGCCTGGAGGCGGTGGTGGGCAGCGGGAACTGGGGGGAGGAGTACGACGTGCGCCGGACGGAGGCCGCCTACCTGGATCTTGGCGTCCGGCTGCGGGGGCCTTCCGTCCAGGATCTCGATGCGGATTTCCGGCGAGTGTGGGGCCGCGCCGGGCCCGGAACGCTCCCACCCCAGGAGGCCGCAGGGCTCGCGCTGGACCGGGAGGGCGCCTGGTTCTCCGACGCCACGGTCCAGGTGGTGACGAGCCTGCAGCGCTTCGGTTCCCGGGCCATCCGCCGCCACATGGAGCTGCTGGTGCGGCAGGCCCAGGGGCGCCTCTGGATCGCGAACGCCTACTTCATCCCGACCGCCGGTCTGCGGATGCTGCTGGCCCGGGCCGCACGGCGCGGCGTGGACCTGCGGCTGCTGCTGCCGGGGGTGAGCGACAATCCCGTGGCCCTGGCCGCGAGCCGGGCCGGATACGGAATCCTGCTGCGCGCCGGAGCGACGATCCTGGAGCGGGAGGGTCGCTTCCTCCACGCCAAGGCCGCCCTGCTGGGGAGCGACACGGCCCTGATCGGCAGCGCGAACCTGGATTCCCGCAGCTTCCGCCACAACCTCGAGCTCAATCTGCTGATCCAGCACGAAGGCTTCGCCCGGGAGCTGGAAGGGGCCTTCCTCCGGCAGCTGCCGGACAGCCGGGTCATAGGCCTGGGGGACTGGGAAGCCCGGCCCTGGTGGGTCCGGTGCTGGCAGCAGGCCGCCTATGCGTTGAGGTGGTGGCTGTAGCCAAGGGCGGGAACCCTCACCAGCCCTTCTGGCGCCCCTTGTTCTGCTCCCGCAGCCACACCAGCAGCGGCTGGAAGTAGTCCGCCATGGCGCGGGTGCTCAGCTCCTCGCCGGTGGCGTCCTTCAGGACCTTCCGCCAGTCCTCCGTGGCGCCCTTCGCGAGCACCCCCTGCAGGAAGGCGCCCACGGCCTTGTTCCCCGCGTAGTTCGTGTTCCGGGGATCCTGGTGGAGGATCTTCCGGGCGATGTGGTCGTGCATCTGGAACTTGAAGACCGTGGCGAGGCCGTAGCTGTAGTAGTAGGCGGGATTGTCGTTGATGTGGGTCTTGGTGGCGGGATCGCACCAGGCCTCGCTGCGGGGGCTCGGCGGCTCCACGCCCTGCAGGTCGCCCACCACCCTCCACCAGCGGGCGTTCATCTCGACCTTGGGCATGGCCTTGGCGTAGAACTCCGCCTCCCACTCGGGCATGGTCCCGCAGGCCCAGAACATGAACGGGATGGCCACTTCCAGGGCGTCGTTGAGGAGCACCTTGGTCTCATCCAGCTTGGCGTCCTTGGGCAGCACGCCGGCGTGCTTCAGGTAGGGCACCTGGCGGGTGGCCAGGGCGATGAGCTCCCCCACGCCTTCGTGGAAGAAGGGCGCGGCGCCGTCGCGCAGGAGAGGCGGCACACTGGGATTCGTGTAGCTGATGAAGTAGTAGCCGTGGCCCAGCTCGTGGTGGGTGGTGGAGAACCACTCCATGTTGTTCTCCACGCTCATGAGGGAGCGGATGTCGCTGTCCAGGTCCAGGTGCCAGCAGCTGGCGTGGGCGTTCTTCTTCCGGGGATCGCCTTTTGCCACCGGATAGAGGTCGCTGCGCTCCCAGAAGGTGGCGGGCAGCCTGGGGAAGCCCAGGGAGACGTAGAAGTCCTCGGCGGTGGTGACGACCCGGGCTGGCTTCCAGTCCTTGAAGTAGGGATCGAAGTCCACGCCGTCCACGAAGCCCGACCAGTTCTGGCTCCAGCGGTTGTTGATCCAGTGGGCGGGGATGCGCTTGGGGACGGGCTGGCCGTACTTCTTCGCCAGCTCGTACTTCACCCAGGTGTGCAGCTCGAGGTAGAGGGGCATGAGCTCCTGGCGGATGTCCCGGCAGAGCTTCAGCATCTCGTCGGTAGTCATGCCGTACTTGGCCAGCTGCAGGGCGAAGTAGTCGGAGTAGCCCAGCTCCTTCGCCACGCCGTTGCGGAGGTCTCTCAGGTTGGCCAGGCCCTCCTTCAGGGGCACGCCGATCTCCTTGCTGGCTTCCCACCATTTCCGGCGCTCCGCCAGGTCCACGCTCTTCAGGAGCAGGGAGTCGATATCGTTGGCGGTGACGGGCTTGCCGTCCACCTTGAAAGGGAAGGCGTTCATGAGGGAGGCCTGCTTGGTTTCAGCCTCGATGCGGGCGGCCACGAGCTTGGGGTTGGTCATGGGCCCTTCGGCGGCGTTCATGAGGACGCGCTCCAGCTGGCGGATCGTGATCTCGTTCAGCTCCTTCCGCCGGGACAGCAGCTCCCGAGCTTCGCTGATGAGGGCGGAGTTGCCGTTGAAGGCCGCCCGGGCCTTGCCGGCGGTCTCGGCGGAAGCGTCGTGGACCGGTGTCACGTCCGTGCTGGCGTCCCACTGGGCGCGGCTTTCCACGGCGTAGAGGGCCTGGTAGCCGGCGTTGACCACCTTCAGGAAGCGGTCGGCCCGGTCTTGCACGGGATTCACGGCCTGGGCGGCGAGGACCGCCACGGCGAAGGGGAGAAGGGCGAGGGGACGGGGCATGGGGCCTCCGGAATGGGCATGGTTCGGGCCTCCCAGGCAGGGTCAGTTGCTCAGGTGGCGGAGGGGCGTGGGCAGGTGGGGACTGCGCAGGAGCTGCTGCTGTTCGCTCTCGGACAGCAAGCCCCAGATGCGGATGGCGGCTTCCCGGGGCGTCTTGGGGTTCAGGAGGAGCTCCTGCATGATCGCCGGGTGGGCCATGAGGATGGGATGGGCCGCGATCTGGCCCAGGACGTTTCTGGGGGTCTGCTTGTTGCGGGCCAGGCGCAGGAGGATGCTGGGGTCCAGCTGCCGGTCGCTGATCATGGCGCTGAGGGTCTCCTCGTCCTGGAGGACCTCCGCCTGGAGGTGGCGGATCAACTCCCCGCCGGTGTTGCGCAGCACCATGATGCGTTCGTGGACCGTCATGCCCTGGTAGAGGGCCCTCAGGGTGTCGAGGGCGCGGCGCTTCAGTTCCAGGTGCGGCACCCGCGGATCCCGCAGCAGGTCCAGGAGGGCGCGGGGCACGTGCAGGTTCGGGAGCAGGCGCAGGGCGGTGTACTCGGTGAGGTGGGGATTGTGGAGCAGGGCCTCCTGCACCGCCGGCTCCTCCCCCCAGCTGTTGTGCGCCGCCAGCCGTTCGGCCCGGTGCTGGTCCAGGCTGGGGATGGCCGCCAGCAGCTCCCGCGGGGTCAGTCCCGGGTTCTCGAGCACCACCGTGAAGACCTTGGGGTCCGGGTCCATGAGGGAGGCGATGAGTTGTTCGGGGGCGGTGGCCTGGTTGGCGGTGAAGACGCGCTCCTCCAGGGAGGCCCACTTCCCCTCCGGCTGGGCGGACAGGCCTGAGGCCTGGCTGAGGCGGCGCCGCTGCAGGCGGTCGTAGAACCACTTGATGACCCTGAGCAGGGATGGCGAGGAGCGCTTCGCCCAGAAGGTGATGTACTGGTACTCGGTCTCGTCGAGCTGGGTGAAGAGGCTCACCGTGCGGCGCAGGCTGCGGTGGTCCTTCTCGTTCCGCTGCAGCTGGACGAGGAGCTCGGCGCCGATGTAGAGCTTTCTCGAAAGGGCGGCCGGGCACACGGGGGACTCCCGCATGGTGGACCGCAGGGCCTCGCGGAAATACCACCGGGCTTCGCCGTAGACCTCCTCGAAGAACTCGGGGATCAGGGAGTCCTGCAGGGAGAGCATCAGGATCTCTTCGTTGATCAGCGGGTTCTTGAGGGCGGTCTGCCGCAGCTCGCCGTCCTCGTCCCCCAGGAACCCGCGGAGCTCCTCCACCTGGTGGGTGGTGAGGGCCCTCGCCAGGAGCTCCTCCCTGGGGAGTTTCGCCTTGGGCACCGGGACGCCCGAATCCTCCGGGGCCTCGGGGGGCAGGGTCAACGCCTCCCAATCCGGGTCCTCCACGGGGAGCGGCGGGAACTCGGCGGTGTAGCCGCTGCCGCCGACGTTCTTGGCCATGGCCTTGGCCTGGGCCTTCACGATGGGCTTGAGGTCGGGCCGCACCTGGGCGTAGACGGCCTTGATGGTCTCGCTGCGCTCCTCCTTCTCATGGGCCGGGGCGCGGTCCAGCTCCCGCATCTGGTCGAAGAGCGAGACGGCGAGCTCCAGGTCCCTTCGGATGGCTTCCGGAGTGCGGTCGTTCTCCGAGAGCGCCTGGAGGACGGGGCCGTGGGCCAGCCAGTGGGGCGTGCGGCTGATCAGGGTGAGCAGGCGCGGGGAGGTCAGGTTCCGGGCGAGGCCCTCGATGAGCAGCAGTTGGGAATCCGTCGGGATCTGGGGGCGGATCAGGGCCATGTTCCGGAAATGCATCCGATCCTGCTCGGAGAGCTCGAGGAGGAAGGGGCTGTCCGGAGTGGCCACCTTCGCCTCAGGCGCAGGGGGAAGCGTGGCCCTGGAGGAAGGCGCGCTCCTGCTCGAATAGGATCGCGTCCACCAGGACGCCCTGCAGGCCGGGGATGCCCTGGGCGCTTTCGAGATGGCCCGGGGTGCAGATGCTCCCCCCCATCAGGACCGGGAGCCGGGTGGCTTCCGCCAAGCGTCGGGCGGTGCCGAAATCCGGAACAGGCACTCCGCCGGGGAGGCCCGGCAGGGTCTCGCCGGGCAGGTCCACGAAGAGCAGGCGGCGGAAGCCATACTCCTGCACCCGCTTGGCGAGGGCTTCCGCGGAGAGGCCCACCGGAGACGTCCACCCCGAGCTGTGGACTTCCCCGCCCCGGGCATCGATGGCGGCGGTGAGATGCTTCTGGAAGCGGGCCAGGAGCTGTTCCACCACGATGGGGGACTTGTGGAGGATGGTGCCCACCACCAGCCAGGCCGCGCCGTTGTCCACGAAGAACTGGGCCTGGTCCGAGGCGCGGATGCCTCCTGCGACCTGGACGCAGACGGGATGGTCCCGGTGCCGGCAGAGCTTCAGGATCTGGCCGATGAGGGGGCGGTTGTGCCCCGTGCCGTGGGCCGCATCGACGTCCACGACCGCCAGGTGGCCGACCCCCTTGGCCAGGAGGCGGTGCACCAGGTCGAGCGCGGGCTCCTTGGCGGAACCGCCGATGCCTTCCTCCCCCAGCGCGGGCACCGCGAAACCCTGGCGGATATTGAGGGTGGGGAAGACCTTCACGCGGCTCCTTCACGGCTGTCGCCGATTGGAATCTTAGCCTGAGTCGGCCGATCCGTGACAAAGGCGTCCCCGGCCTACTCGCCGATGAGCCCCAGGAGGGATCGCGCCGCCGCCGCTTCAGCCGCCTTGAGGGAGGCGCCGTCCCCGCCGGCTTCATGCTCCCCGGACGCGACGAGGACGGAAAAGCGCGGGGCGTGGTCGGGACCAGAGCGCGCCTGGAGCCGGTAGCTGGGCGGCGGCAAGCCGAGCGCCGCGGCCCTTTCCTGGAGGGCGGTCTTGGCATCCCGCAGCTTCCAGTCGTCGGGTCGCGCCTCCTGGATGGCGCGGGCGAAACGGGCTTCGCAAAGGCGCACCACGGCCTCGAATCCGGGGTCGCCGCAATCCTCGTGCACCGCGGCCAGGAGCGCCTCCACCCCATCCGCCCGTGCCTTGGGTCCCGCGGCCTGCCGGGGGCTCCGAGGACCCTCCCGCAGGACCAGGCCCAGATCCCGGCCCCAGGCGTCCAGGGCCTCGGTGCAGACGAGGGTGCCCCGCAGCTTGGACATGGCCCCCTCGGCCCAGTCGGGCTTCAGGCGGTGGATGAGGAGCGCCACGGCGGCGTTCAGCAGGGCGTCCCCGAGGAACTCGAGCCGCTGGTTGTGGGGCTGGAGCCCGCTGGAGGGCGGCGTGAGGGCCTGGGCCAGTAGGGCGGGATCCCGGAAGCGGTGACCGAGGCGCGTTTCCAGGTCCACTCCGGGCTTCTTCATCCCCGGATCAATCCTCGTTCATGCCGCGCAGGCCGCCGGGGAGGCGGCGGTTGAGCCGCTCGTCCTGGATGACGCTCCGGAACCGGGCGTTCGACATCATGCGCTGGAAGCTGATGCCGTTCCGCCGGGCCTGGTCGGCGGTGGACTGGAACTCGGCGAAGCGCTCCTGGCGGTACAGGCCGACGAGCAGCCAGGCATAGGCCCGCTCGTTCCCTGGATTCGCGGCGATGGCCCGGCGGAGGAGCTCGATGGAGCGCGCGGGGTCCGAATCCGAGAGCGCCGTCGCCTCGCTCATGGTCTGGTTGCTGAGAGCCAGGCGCTCCGGAGCGCCGAGTTTGCGCAGGTTCTCCTGCGCGAAGGGGTCGTTGGACGCGGGGGGCGGTTCCGCGGGCCTGGAGGCGGGAACGGGGTCCTGGCCCGCGGGCTTCACCGAAGGCCTGGGTTCGGCGGGCCGGGGTTCCACGGAGCGCGGGTTCGGCGTCGGGGCCGGTGGTGCCGGAACCAGGCCCGCCCCGCCATTCGCCGGGGCGGGCTGTTCGGCGGGCTTGGGCTCCTCCGCAGCGGGCCGGGTCTCGCCGGTTTCGCCGCCGCCGGTGGCCGGGGCGGCCGCGGCATCCCGGTTGAAGAAGGGGAGCTTGTCCCGCAGGGTCCAGAGCGCGATGCCGCCGCCGCCCACCAGGAGGAGCGCCGCCGCGGCGAGCCCGATGAAGATCCCGGCTCCCGAGCCGGATTTGGCGGGACGGGGGGAAGGCGCGGCTCGCGGGGTGGCCGGGGCGGGCTGGAAGGCCGCGGCGGTGGGCTCCAGGACCGCGGGAACGGGCTTCGTGCCCGGAGCGCCCGCGGGAAGGGCGGTGGTCGCGGGCGAGCCCACCTGGCCGGTCCACGTGGGGTCCTTCGCGGAACGCAGGGCCCGGGCGAGATCCTCGGCGGTCTGGTAGCGCTGGTCCGGATCCTTGCAGAGCACCCGGTCGAGGACGCCGCGCACCGAGGGGCTGATGTCCACGAGGCCGGCGGTGTCGAGGGGTTCCGGGGGCTCGTTGACGATCTTGTAGAGGATGGTCGGGGTGGTGTCGCCGCTGAAGGGCTTGCGGCCGGAGAGGGCCTCATAGAGCATCACGCCCACGGCGAAGAGGTCGCTCCGGGGGTCGGGCCGGCCGGTCCGGATGTACTCGGGGGCCATGTAGCTCACGGTCCCCATCACCATGCCCGTGGCGGTCATGTCGGAATTCCCCACACGCGCCACACCAAAATCCATCACTTTCGCGTGGATCCGCTTCCCATCCCGCTGGACTCGCACGTTCGAGGGCTTGATGTCCCGGTGCACGATGTGGTTCGAATGGGCGTAGTTCAGGCCGTCGCACACCTGGGCCAGCACCTCCAGGGCCTCGCTGCGGGTGAGTGACTGCTCCCGGTAGAGCTCCTCGAGGTCATGGCCCTTCACGAGCTCCATGGCGATGTAGAGGACCCCCTGGTCCTCCCCGAACTCGTAGATGGTGACGAGGTTGGGATGGTTCAGGACGCCCGCGGCCTTGGCCTCCCGGGCGAAGCGCTCCTTGGCGTCCCCGCCGGCCTGGGCGGTGGGAAGGATGGTCTTGATGGCGACTTCGCGGCCGATGGTGGGGTCGACGCCGAGCAGCACCTCGCCCATGGCCCCCTGGCCGAGGACCCGCTGGATTTGGAATTTTCCGAGCCGCTGGAACATGGGGATCTCCCACCGATAATACGGTTTGTGCGGTTTCAAAGCATAGGCCGTTCCAACTTCCACAGCCATCGGATTTCCTGCCCTGCAGCGGCCCGGACTTGATAGATTCAGGGCCACCCTAGACAAGGAGTCGACCCCGCGTGACACAGACGCAGCCGCCCGCCTTCCTGCCGGCGCTCCTCGGCGCGCTCTACCAGCGCTCTGCCCAGGGCGAGCTCGCCCTTGAGCAGAATGACGGGGGCCGGCGCCTCTTCTGGAGTTACGGGAAGCTGGTCTTCCTGCAAAGCGACGTCGCCGGGGAGCAGTTCGGGAACTACCTCCTCCGGCAGGGGGTGCTGGACCTGGCCGCCCTCAAGGAGCTGCTCGCGGACACCCGGGACGAACGCCTCGGGGACAAGGTCGTCCACTGGGGCCTGCTTTCCTCGGATCAGCGCAACCAGCACCTGGCGGACCTCTACGACCTCATCCTCCTGAACGCCCTCGAACACCCAGTGGTGCGCTTCGACTGGAAGGAGGGCGCCTCCGCCGCGGACCTGGCCGGAGGCGTGCCCATCGCCCTGGACCACCGGAAG
Source organism: Holophagaceae bacterium (assembly GCA_044229575.1). Lineage (GTDB taxonomy): Bacteria > Acidobacteriota > Holophagae > Holophagales > Holophagaceae > JADJVL01. The sequence continues at coordinate 58,156 of JBGAST010000001.1, forward strand.
CTCGTCTGGCAGGCTCTGACGAACCTCCACAGCGCCGACACGATCCCCGCGTGGATCAGCGCCCAGCGCGGCTGGAAGTGGCAGGCGCCGGCGGGGCTGCTCTCCAGCCTGGGTGATCTGCCCATCGACCCCCAGCAGGCCTACGCCCTCTCCTTCCTCGGAGTCGAGCCGCTGGACTTCGACACGCTGCTCGCGGCCTCCGGCCTCGAGCCGGTGGTCGGCTCCAGGCTGCTCCTCGCCCTGTGGGCGATCGGAGCCCTCAGCCTGGCCGAGGGAGACCTGCCGACCGCCGCGGCCCGGAAGCCCGAGGCGGCGGCTGAGCGGCCTGCCCCCATTCCACCCCCGGAGCGCATCTCGAGCACCACGGGGAAAGTGGCCAACCTCAGCGGCGAGGCGGCGGCTCCCGCTCCCGAGCCCAAGCCGCTGCCCCTGATCTTCCCCCCCTCTCCGCCCCCGGCGAAGGCCGCCGCGAACGCCGAGATCGACGAGATCGAGATCGTCGAGGAGGATGAGCAGGGTGGCCGGAGGCCCAAGCACACGGGCCCCATCAGCCTCGACCTCGAAGTCCACGTCCCGCCGCCTCCCGCCCCCAAGCCGCCCCGCCCTGCGCCCGTGGGCCCCCGCGATTCCGGCCCCCAGGCCCTGAGCGAAGCGTCGGAGGATCCGGCCCGCGAACCGGAGGAGGGGGATCTGGCCGCTCGTGCCCGGAAGCTCTACCGCGTGGCGAAGAACCTCCAGATGCAGGAGCGCACCGGCGATGCGATCCAGGCCCTCGAGCAGTCCGTGCGCCTCGATCCGGATTCCCCGGACGCCTACCTCGCCTGGCTTATGCTCGGCCGCCTGCGCCTCACCAACCCCGCCTGGTCCACCCGCGCGGTGGAGGCTCTCCAGAACGCGTCCCGCCTGCACCCCAAGGCCGCCGAACCCTGGGCGCTCATGGGCGAGATCTACCACCGCAAGGGCTTCCGCACCAACGCGAAGGGCTGCTTCAAGAAGGCCCTCGAGCTGGATCCGTCGGTCCCCATCCCCCAGGACTTCGTCATGGACGACAAGGAGCCGGAGGGCGAGGAGAAGCCCGGAGCGGGCATGTTCGGCAAGCTGAAGGGGCTCATGAAGCGCTGAAGCGCCGGCTCCGGTTCAGGCGGTTCCGAAGATCCGGTCCCCGGCGTCCCCGAGGCCGGGAAGGATGTACCCCCGGGCGTCGAGCTCCCGGTCGACGCCCGCGGCGACGATGCGGATGTCCGGGTGGGCCGCTTCGAGGTGGCGGAGGCCCTCCGGCGCGGCCAGCACGCAGACCAGGGTCACGTCGGCGGCTCCAGCCTCCTTCACCTGCCGGACGGCTTCGGCCGCGCTGCCGCCGGTGGCCAGCATGGGGTCGAGGATGAACGCCGACCTCGATTCCATCGCGGCGGGAAGGTTCCGGTAGTAGGCGTGGGGCAGCAGCGTCGCGTGATCCCGCGCGAGGCCGATGTGGCCCACCTTCGCCGTGGGAAGGAGCCGGAGGAAGGGGGGAACGAGGCCGAGCCCGGCGCGCAGGATCGGCACCAGCACCGGGTCGGCGCCCTTCAGCCGCCAGCCCACGGAGGGCTCGAGGGGCGTCTCGAGACGCGCGCTTTCGACCCCGAGGCGCGACGTGGCCTCCATGGCGAGGAGGAGTCCGATCTCCTCCACCAAGGCCCGGAAGAGGGTCGAAGAAGTGGATTTCGAGCGCAGCATCGAGAGTTTGTGCTGCACCAGCGGATGGGCCAAAACAGTAGTGTTCATGCGGGTCTCCACGCATTCACAGTAAACCCCCCTGAAAAAAAAATCGCCGATGACTATGGCGCACAAGGAGATTCCGCTTAAAGATTCTTATGAACAATTTTGTTGACCCGATCAGATGCGCCCGTTCTCATGGAGTTCCAGGAAGACAACTCGGAACGTCATTCGCACCCCAATCATGTGCCTGTGGAGAGGTTTAATTTGGAGCTGAGAGGATGCTGAAAAAGATCGCGATTTTTAAGGCCCTGGATATTGAAATCAAGAAGCAACGGGGCCCCGCGGCGGTCAAGGAAGCGTACCGGGGACATCACTCGCTCAAGGAAGAACTCTCCCAGCCGGGCATGACGATCATCGCCGAAGTGGCGGGCGGAAATCCCGAGCACGGGCAGGTCCGGGAGAGCTACCGGGCCGGCACCCACGCCAAGAGCCTCGCGGAGAACGGGGCCAAGGCCCTCTCCATCGCGACGGACCGCTTCCTCTACTCCGGCGAGGACAAGCACCTCTCCGAAGCCCGGGGTGCCGTGAAGATCCCCCTCCTCCGGCGGGACTTCATCTTCGAGGAGTACCAGGTCGAGGAGAGCAAGATCCTGGGCGCCGACGCCATCTTCCTGATGGCCGCCCTCCTGCCTGTGGAGCGCATGCAGGCCCTCCAGAAGCTCGCCGCCGCCAAGGGGCTCGACGTGGTGGTGGAGGTCGCCAGCGAAGCCGACCTGAAGCGGGCCCTCGAGGCAGGGGCGGACATCATCTGCGTCACCGGCCGGGACCTGGACACCTGGAAGGCGGATTTCGCCGCCGCCATCGCCCTCCTCAAGAAGGTCCCCGTGAAGAAGTGCCTCCGCATGGTGGAGGCCAGCATCCAATCCCTTTCCCAGTTGAAGCAGCTCGAGGCCATGGGCGTCCATGGCGCCATCATCGGCGACGCGCTGCTCCACGAGTTCTACCCGGGCAAGCGGCTCGCCCAGCTCCTCGCGGGCATCGAACCCAGCCGCAAACCGGCGAAGAAATCCCCACCAGCACCCCCACGCGCTCCCACGGGAGCCGCGGAGACCAAAGGCGATTCGGGCGCGCGGCCAACTGCGCCGGCTGCGGGCGCCACGAAATCGGCCAAAACCAGTGCAGCATCCACACCCCCTAACCCCGCCCGAAAGGGCCACAAGGAGCCATCAATGGTTCAAGACCCCATGAGCACCAACGCCGCCCCGGCCGCCGCCCCGGCGCCTGCCAAGAAGGCCGCCCCGAAGAAGAAGGCCGCCCCCAAGAAGGCCGCCGCGAAGAAGCCGGCCGCCAAGAAGGCCGCCCCCAAGAAGGCCGCCGCGAAGAAGCCGGCCGCCAAGAAGGCCGCCAAGAAGAAGTAGGCCTTTTCAGGACACAGGTTCCGTCAGCCAAAACCCATGCAGCTCATTGATCGCGTTTCCGCCCTCGAAGTCCTGGACAGCCGTGGCAACCCCACGGTGCTCGCCCGGGTGCAGCTCTCCGACGGCACGGCAGGGCAGGCACTGGTGCCCTCCGGAGCCTCCACCGGCAGCCGCGAAGCCCTCGAGAAGCGGGATGGGGACAAGGGGCGCTATCTGGGGAAGGGCGTGCTCGGCGCGGTGCACGCCATCAATACGGAGATCCAGGAAGCCCTGCGGGGCATGGATCCCTTCCAGCAGGCGGAACTGGACGAACTCCTCTGTGATCTCGACGGCACGGAGAACAAGGAAGAACTAGGCGCCAACGCGATCCTGGGGGTCTCCATGGCCCTCGCGGACGCGGCCTCGAAGGCATGCCGCCAGCCCCTCTACCGCTATCTCGGCGGGGCCTCTGCCCGAACCCTTCCTGTTCCCATGCTGAACATCCTCAACGGCGGCGCGCACGCCGACAACAACGTCGACATCCAGGAGTTCATGGCGCTGCCCATCGGCGCATCTACCTTTTCAGAGGCCTTGAGATGGGGCGTGGAAATCTACCACGCCCTCAAGGCCGTCCTGAAGGCGCGGAAGCTCTCCACCGGCGTGGGTGACGAGGGAGGCTTCGCGCCCAATCTGGGCAGCAACGAGGAGGCCCTGGACCTCATCCAGGAAGCGGTGAAGAAGGCCGGCTACAAGGCCGGGAAGGACGTCTGGCTCGGCCTCGATTGCGCGGCCAGCGAGTTCAAGAAGGGCGCAGCCTATGAACTCGACGGCGCGAAGAAGACCCCAGCCCAGCTCGTGGACTACTACGCCGGGCTGTGCGCGCGGCACCCCATCCTCACCATCGAGGACGGGTGCGCCGAGGACGACTGGAAGACCTGGAAGGCCCTCACGGACAAGCTCGGAGCCAAGATCCAGCTCGTAGGGGACGACCTCTTCGTCACCAATCCCGCGATCCTCCAGCGCGGGATCTCCGAAGGCGTGGCCAACGCCATCCTGATCAAGCTGAACCAGATCGGCACCGTCACCGAGACGCTGAAGGCCGTGGACCTGGCCCACAAGGCCGGCTACCGCGCCATCATCAGCCACCGCAGCGGCGAGACCGAGGATTCCTTCATCGCGGACCTCGCGGTCGCCACGGGGGCGGGCCAGATCAAGACCGGCGCTCCGGCTCGCACGGACCGGGTCGTCAAATACAATCGACTGCTCCAGATCGAGTGGGAACTGGGGGCCGCGGCCCGCTACGCGGGGCGCGAAGCCTTCGGCTCCCGCCTCGCCGCCCTTCCCAAAGCCTGATGAACACCTCCTGGCTTCTGAAATCCAGGACCGTCTGGGGGGCCCTGCTCGGCTCGGCCTTCCTGTCGACGGCCATCCTCTGGCTGCTGCCCGGCGGCCTGCCCGCCGTCCACAAGCGGCAGGCGGAGCTCCAGCGCCAGCGCGAGGTGCTGCTCGGCCTCAACCGGCGGAACCGGGAGCTCTTCGAGGAGGTCCAGCGCCTCGCGAAGCGCGACCCGGAATTGATGGAAGCCCTGGCCCGGCGCCAGGGTTTCGCCCGTCCGGGCGAGACCATCTACACCTTCCGGGACCGGGGCGAGCCGGGCAAATAGACAGGCCGCAGTCGCGCATACTATCCCGATGGAATGGACCCTCGCCTCGGCTTCGGGGAACGTCTTCGCGTACGCGTGGGCGGGACAGGCTCCGTCCGGATTCGACGGCCCCGCGGTGGCGCGGAAGCTCTGCCCCCGGGGCACGGGCCTGGGCCTGGACGGGATCTTCCTCCTCCATGAACCGGAGGCGGACGGCATCTGGCCCATGGACCACTGGGACGCGGACGGCGCCTTCACCTTCTGCTCCAACGGCACGCGGGCGGCCCTCGCGGTGCCGGGCTCGCCCGGGGGAGCCGCCCTCGGCGTCCGTTCCAGCGGGGAGCGGGTGGAGCTGAGCCGGGAGGAGGGCCTCATCGGGCTCCGGATGCCCGAAGGCCCGGACTGCCGTCTTTCGGAGCCGCCCCTCGATCTCGTGGAGCCGGCCGTGTGTGGCTGGATCGGGAACCCTCAGCTGGTGCTGGAGGTCCCCTCCGTCATCCGGGTGGACCTGCCCGTCGTGGCGCCGCCCCTGCGCTTCGATCCCGCCTTTGGCGGCGGGACCAACGTGAACGTGGTGGAGGTGCTGAAGGAGGGCGAGGCCCGGGTCCGCTCCTGGGAACGCGGCGTAGAGGGGGAAACCCTCTGCTGCGGCACGGGCTGCGCCGTGGCGGGGGCCTGGCTGGCCCAGCGCAGCGGGTGCCACGGCTGGCTGCTCCACACCGCCAGCCCCGATCCGGTGCGGGTGACCGTCGGCCGGATCCACCTAGGGGCCTGGGAGGACCTGTGGCTCTGGGGCCCCGTGCGGCGCCTGGGGATCGTGATCCCCGACCCCTCCCTGGGCCTCGAATAAGGACCGTGGAACGGTTAGACTGGACGATGTTCCACACACAGGCCCGACCGTGACGATCCCCGCGCCAGCCCCGTCTTTCCTAGCCTTTCCGACCCAGGAGGGCTGAGTGACCGCGAAGATCCTGGCCCTGGCCAACCAGAAGGGCGGCGTCGGCAAGACCACCACCGCCATCAACCTCGCCGCCAGCCTCGCCATGCTGGAGAAGCTGGTGCTCCTGGTGGACTTCGATCCCCAGGGCCACAGCACCACGGGCCTCGGCTTCCCCAAGCCGGACCACCGCGCCGGCGCCTTCGCCCTCATGAAGGGCGCGCCGGTCCACGCCCTCATGCTCCAGACCGAGGTGCCCAACCTGCAGGTCATCCCCGCGGGCAAGGACCTGGCCCAGCTCGAGTTCGAACTCTTCGAGCTGCCCCAGCTCCAGGTGCTCCGGGACTCCCTGGCGCCGGTGATGGACCACTACGAATACATCATCATCGACCCGCCGCCCTCCCTCGGGATGATCACCCTGAACGCGCTGACCGCCGCCGACGAGGTCATCGTTCCCATGCCCTGCGAGTTCTTCGCCCTGGACGGCCTGGCGGAGCTGATGGAGACCCTGCACCGCATCCAGGGGGGACCGAACCCGCGGCTCCAGCTGGGCGGCATCCTCCTCACCATGGCCGAGGAACGGACCAACCTCGGGGCGGCGGTGGCCGCGGAGGTCCGCCAGGCCTTCCCCGGCAAGGTCTTCCAGACCATGATCCCCCGCAACATCCGCCTCGCCGAGGCCCCCAGCCACGGCAAGCCCGTCGCCTTCTACGACCTGAAATCCAAGGGCGCCCAGTCCTACCTGAGCTTCGCCCGCGAATGGATCGAGCGGGACCAACAGCCGGAGGGGATTCGCGCATGACCACGGTGAAACGACCGGCCCTGGGACGGGGGCTCACCTCCCTGATGAGCCAGATGACCCCCGAGGACGCTCCGACGCGCGAGCTGCCGGTGGGCAGCCTGGTGCCCAACCGCCAGCAGCCCCGCACCCACTTCGATGAAGCCTCCATGAACGACCTGGCCGCCAGCCTGCGCCAGCACGGCATCGTGCAGCCCATCGTGGTGCGCCGGGTGGGGGAACGCTTCGAGATCATCGCCGGGGAGCGCCGCTGGCGGGCGGCGAAGCTGGCGGGCCTGGCCATGGTGCCCGTGGTGGTGAAGGAGATCCCCGACGACCGGCTCCTCGAGCTGGCCCTGGTGGAGAACATCCAGCGCCAGGAGCTGAACCCCATCGAGGAGGCCAAGGCCTACTGGCGCCTGGGCGAGCACCTGCGCCTCACCCAGGAGCAGGTGGCGGACCGGGTGGGCAAGTCCCGGCCCCAGGTGGCGAACACCCTGCGCCTCCTCCGGCTCCCAGGACCGCTCCAGGAGCAGATCGCCACCGGCAAGCTGGGGGTCGGCCACGGCAAGGTGCTGCTCGGGGTCGAGGACGTCCATCTCCAGGAGCAGCTGGCCCACGCCGTGGTGCAGGAGCAGCTCAGCGTCCGCGCCCTGGAGGCCAAGCTCCAGCACCTGCAGAAGGCCCACAAGCCGAAATCGAGAAAGAAGCACCCCCACGCGGTCTTCATCAAGGCCGCCGCGGAGGAGCTGACCACCGCCTGGAGCACCAAGGTGGAGATCAAGTCCAAGGGCAAGTCCGGCACCGTGGTCCTGCACTTCGGGTCCGAGGGCGAGCTGGACCGGCTCTTCGAAGCCCTGAAGCACGGACCGAAGCTCGGCGTGCGGAGGTAGCCCCATGAGCTGGTTCATCAAGAAGCGACAACAAAAAATCGCGGTCGAGGCCAAGACCGTCCGGGTACCCGAGGGCCTCTGGATCAAGTGCGAGGCCTGCCGGGAACTGATCTACCGGGCCGAGCTGGCCAACACCCACAACGTCTGCCCCAAGTGCGGCTACCACTTCCGCATCGGCGTGGAGGAGCGCCTCGAGAATCTCATGGACGAGGGCTACGTGACGCTCTTCGCGGAGCTCCAGAGCTCGGATCCCCTCAACTTCGTCGCGTCCAAGGCCTACAAGGACCAGCTGAAGCGGCTGAGGGACGAGGGCCAGGACCAGGACGCCGTGGTGGTGGTGGAGGGGACCCTGAGCGGCCACCCCGTGGTCATGGGCGTGATGAACTTCGATTTCCTCGCGGCCTCCATGGGCAGCGTGGTGGGCGAGAAGCTGAAGCTGGGCGCCGAGCGGGCCCTGGCGAAGCGGTGTGCCTACCTCATCGTGAGCTGCTCCGGCGGGGCCCGCATGCAGGAGGGGACCTTGTCCCTCATGCAGATGGCCAAAGTCAGCGCGGCCCTGGCGAAGCTCGACATGGCGGGCCTGCCCTACTTCAGCATCCTCACGGACCCCACCACCGGCGGCGTGAGCGCCAGCTACGCCATGCTGGGGGATCTCAACATCGCCGAGCCGAAGGCCCTCATCGGCTTCGCGGGCCCGCGGGTCATCGAGCAGACCATCAAGCAGAGCCTCCCTGAAGGCTTCCAGCGCAGCGAGTTCCTCCTGGCCCACGGGATGGTGGACAAGGTCGTCCCCCGGGACAAGCTCAAGGACTGGATCGCCGCCTGCCTCGCCTGGACCCTGCCCACCCAGGAATCCTGAGGGCCATGGATCCCGCGGCGGATCGCCCCTCCAACCTCGAACGCCTGGAAGCCAGGGGCCACTGGGGGATCAAGCGGGGCCTCGCGAACATCCGCGCCCTCCTGGCGGAATTGGACCATCCGGAGGGGGTCTTCCCCGTGGTGCTGCTCGGCGGCACCAACGGGAAGGGCAGCACCGGGGCCTTCCTCGCCCACGCCCTCCGCGCGGGGGGCTACCGGGTGGGCTGGACCACCTCGCCCCACCTCGTCCATCCCCGGGAGCGGGTGTGGTTGGATGGCTCGGCGATCGCGGCGGAGGACCTCGAGGACATCCTGGGGCGGGTCTTCGCGGCCGAAGCGGCCCTGGGGCTCCAGGCCACCTATTTCGAACTCATGATCGCGGCGGCGATGCTGGCCTTCCGGGACGCGGGGGTCGCCCTCGCCGTGGTGGAGGTGGGCCTGGGGGGGCGCTGGGACGCCACCAATGCTTGTGATCCGCTCCTCAGCGTCCTCACCTCCGTGGGCCTCGACCACACGGCGATCCTGGGGGACACCCTCGAAGCCATCGCCCGGGAGAAGCTCTGCATCGCGCGGGACGGCCGGCCCCTGGTGCTGGCCCCGGGCCTCGATCCTGCCTGGATCGCCCCGCTGCTGGAATGCGCGCCGGTGGTCCATGGGGCACCGGCCCTGGCGGCGGATCGCATCGAATGGGGGCGGACGGTCGTGGCGGGCCGCACCATCGGGCTCGCCGGCGCGCACCAGCTCCTGAACCTGGCCACGGCCCGGGAGGCGCTCCGCCGGCTGGATCCCCTTGGCTTTCCCCTGGCGGCGGCGGACGCGGCCCGCGGGTTCGGCGACGCGCGCATCCCGGGCCGGCTCTGGGAGGTGCCGGGCCTTGCGGACGTCTGGATGGACGGGGCCCACAACCCCCACGGGGCTGCGGCCCTGGCGGACCATGCCCTCGCCTGCGGCGTGCGTCCCCACCTCCTCGTCGGGGCCATGGGGGACAAAGACCTCCCGAGGGTGGCGGCGGAGCTGAAGCGGATGCAGCCCCGCAGCCTCGCCTTCGTGCGAGGCGCGGACGCGCGCTACGCGGAGTACAAGGCCCTGCGGGAGGCCTGGAACGCGCCCGGGGCGGAAGGCCTGGACCTGGCCGGGGCGGCAGCCCGGATGCGCGCCCACGAGGGAGGGCCCCTGCTCGCTACCGGCAGCCTCTACCTGATGGGCGGACTGCTGGCGGCCCTGGGCCTGGACCCTGCGGGCGGCCCGCAGGGATACTGAACCCATGTCCGCGAACTCCACCAGGGCCATCCTCCTCGCGCTCCTCGCCAACGGGGGCATCGCGATCTCGAAGTTCGTGGTCTTCGGGATCACGCGCTCCAGCTCCCTGCTTACGGAGGGCATCCACTCCACCGCGGACTGCATCAACCAGGTGCTGCTCTTCGTGGGCATGAAGCAGGGCCAGAAGCCCGCGGATCCGAAGCACCCGCTGGGCAAGGGCCAAGCGGCCTTCATCGCCAGCTTCATGGTGGCGCTGATGCTGTTCAGCGTCGGCGGGATTTATTCGGTGGTGGAGGGGCTCCACAAGATCCGCCATCCGGAGGCCCCCCACGACCTGGGCTGGGCGGTGGGTCTGCTGATCTTCGCCATCGGCCTGGAGGGCTGGTCCATGCGCGGCGCCCTGTTGGCCGCCAAGGCGGAACGGGGCAGCCTGCCCCTCCTGCGCTACATGCGCCGGTCCAGCAGCACCGAGCTGGTGGTGGTGCTGGCGGAGGATTTCGCGGCCCTGGTGGGTCTCGTGCTGGCCCTGGTGGCGGTGCTGCTGGTGATGGTGACGGGCAACCCCGTGTGGGATGGCATCGGTAGCGTCGGCATCGGGCTCCTCCTCATCGCCGTGGCGTGGTTCGTCGGGGTGGAAGTGACCAGCCTCCTCATGAACGAGGCGCCGCCCCTGGCTCTGCGGGCGCGGATCCGGCAGGCGGTCGACGAGGATCCGGAGGTGGTGGCCTGCCTCAACCTCATCGCGGTCATCATCGGCAGCGAGCGCCTCATGGTGGCCCTGCAGGTGAAGTTCCGGGAGCAGCCCACCGGCCACGCCCTGGTGGACGCCATCAATGCCCTCGAGGTGCGGCTGAAGGATCGTTTCCCCCAGATCCAGCACCTCTTCGTGGAGCCCGACCACGAGGCCTGATCAGTCCCCTTCCTGGATCCAGCGGAAGGCCTTCCCGGTCCAGACGATCCGGGCGCTGGCCTTCTCGGACCAGGTCCAGACCATGGCGTCCTTCGTCGCGGGCGCCTTGGCCTTCCGCACTTCCCACTGATCGAAGCCGTGGTCCCGGAAGTGGTTGAAGTCGGTGGTGGCGCCCAGGAGCACCGGGGGCCGGCGGCCGCCCCACACCACGAGGACGCCCCGGTCCTTGCCGCTGGAAAGCTTCACCGCCAGGGCCCGATCCAGCTTTCCGTCGCCGTCGAAATCGCCCACGAGATCGGCCAGCTTTTGGTCCCCGCGGCGGTCCACCCTCTTCGCGGCCAGGGCAGCGTCCAGGGCGGCGTCGGGGACCTGGAGAATGGCGACGAGCAGCAGGGGCAGCATCGGGGCTCCGTGGGATCAAGCGGGCGGGATGGCTTCGAGGATGGCACGGGCGAGATCCGTCAGGCTCGGGTCCCGGGCCCCCATGACCAGAATGAGATCTCCGGGGCGCGCCTCGGCGCCGAGCTCCGCCACGAGTTCCTCCCGGCAGGCCGCGAAGCGGGCGCCGTGACCGAGCCGCTCGACGTCCATGGCCAGGTCGGCGGAGGACACGTCCTTCACCGCCGTGCCGCCGGCGTAGTGGGCCTCCAGCAGCCAGAGGCGGTCCTGCGAGCGCAGCTCTGCGGCGAACATGGCCGCCAGCTCGGCGCGCAGGAAGCGCAGGGGGCCGAAGCCATGGGGCTGGAAGACGGCGAGAATGCGCTCCGACCGCAGGCGGGCGGTGGCGAGGCTCGCTGCGATTTTGGCGGGGTTGTGGCCGAAATCATCCACCACGGTCACGCCGTTGCGGGCGCCGAGGACCTGGAAGCGCCGGCCGACACCCTGGAAACGCCGCAGGGATTCCACCAGGTCTGCCAGGGGCACGCCGAGGGCCTGGCAGGCGGCGAGGGCGGCGAGGGCGTTCTCAACGTTGTGGAGGCCGGGCACGTTCAGTTCGAAAGCATGGCCATCCACGGTGAACCGGGAGGCCTCCTCCGCCAGGACCACCTCCACGCCGCGCACGTGGGCCTCGGGGCCGAAACCGGAGAGGAGGGCACCGTCCCGCAGCGCCGTAAGGTTGGTGGCTTCGCCAAGGATGAGGGATTCGCGGATGTTGGCCCTGAAGGCCTGGAACAACCCGGCGACGACCGCCTCCTCCTTGTGGTCCTTCTGCAGGTTCAGCACCACGCCCACCGCCGGGCGGTAGCGCACCACGCTGCCATCGCTCTCGTCGGCCTCGATGACCAGCAGGCCCGAGGCCCCCGCCCAGGCGTTGCCCCACAACCCTTCGGCCTGGAGGGTCCGCAAGTCCCCGCCGGTGATGACGGAGGGATCGCGCCCCGCGCCCCGCAGCAGCTCGAAGACCATGGCGGTGGTGGTGCTCTTGCCGCTGGTGCCGGTGACCGCGATGGTGCGGTGCCGGGCGACGAGGTGGGCCAGGAGCTCCGAGCGGTGGAGGATGGGCACGCCGAGGCGCTTCGCCGCCGCCACGTCCGGCACCGTGTCCTCGACCGCGGTGGAGACCACGAGGGCGGAGCAGTCTCCTTCCAGGCCGCCGCCGTCCTGGGGATGGAGGACGATGCCGAGGCGCTCCAGCAGCGCCCGGGCCTCGGCCTGCTGCCCCCGGTCGAAGGCCCGGTCGCTGCCGCTGGCGGCGCCGCCCTTCATGGCCACGAACTGGGCAAGAGCGCTCATCCCGCTGCCCGCGACGCCGGCGAAGTGGAGGCGACCCAAGCCCAGGCCCGGCAGGTCCGCCGCCGCGATGAGCACGGCATCGCCCTCCCGGATGACCTCGAACAGTGCCGCGATGTCCGCGTTGGATAGCCGGATGCAACCGTGGGAGACGGCCTCGCCCAGGCGGGCCTCCTGGTTGGTGCCATGGAGGTAGATGAAGCGCGCCCGGCTGTCCACGCCGGGACCTTTATTCACGCCGGGCTCCGATCCGTCCAGTGTGAGGACGCGGGTGAGGATGAGGTCCTCGTCGCCGGCCTCGCCCCGCCAGGTTTCTCCGCTGGGGAAGCGGCTCCGGAACACTGTGCCGCTTGCTGCGCCCTCGCCGATCCTTTGCGCCACGCGGTGCCACCCTACGGGCGTCTTGTAGGAGTTCTCCTCGCAGCCCAGACCGTTGGCGGCGGTGGAGACCGGGAAGACGGTCTGCAGGGCGCCCGCCTCCAGCCAGCCGAGAAGCTGGCGGAAGGGGTCCACCACGGCGAGGCGAGGAGGAAGCGACTCGAACGGCGAACCCGGTCGCTTCAGTGCTTCAAGGGCCAGGGCTCGGAAGCAGGCGGCGAGGACGGGATCGAAGGCTTCGGTCATTCGCCGATGATCTTGATGAGCACCCGCTTGTCCCGCCGCCCGTCGAACTCGCCGTAGAAGATGGCCTCCCACGGCCCGAGGTCGAGCTTTCCGCCGGTGATGGCGACCACCACCTCCCGGCCCATGATCTGGCGCTTGTGGTGGGCGTCGCCGTTGTCCTCGCCAGTGCGGTTGTGCAGGTAGCCGCCGCGGGTGGGCTCGTCGCCGGCGTTGAAGGGGGCCAGCTTCTCCAGCCAGCGCAGGAAGTCCTGGTGGAGGCCGGGCTCGTCGTCGTTGATGAAGACCGACGAAGTGATGTGCATGGAGTTCACGAGGCAGAAGCCCTCCTGCACGCCGCTCTCCTTCACCGCGTCCTGGACCTCGCCGGTCAGCGGCACGAAGCCGGCGCGCTCCGGGAGATGGATGGTCAGGGTCTTCCGGTGGGATTTCATCCCTCCACGCTACCGTGCCGCCGCCATACTTTCCGCCATGCTCCAGGATTTCCCGGTCACCGAAAGCGCGACTCCCGCTGGGCCCGACCCCCTGCTCAGGAACCTGCGCGGCCTCTGGTGGCTGGCGCCCGGAGCGCTCCTGGCCTACGACCTCCTCCTGGCGGTCTGGAACCTGCTGCTGCGCGGCTTCCTCGGCGGCGGAATGGGCCTCGTGGCGGCGTGGATTCCCTGGCTGCTGCACACGAGCCTGGTCCTGGGGCTGGTGGCCTGGCTGTGGTCCCGTCGTCCCTGGCCCGCGAGTGTGCAGGCGGGGGCTCATGGCCGCCGCCGCCCTGCCCTTCCTCCGCTTCGGCCTCGGCCGGGTGTCCGGAATGCTGGGCTTCTACCAAGCCGGAGGCCCTGGCCTTCTCGTCATGGCTGTCATCGGGCCCGGCCTCAGCGTGGGTTTTGCGCTTTTCGCCGTTTCCCTTCGGCGGGGCCAGGATGCCGAAGCTCGCCGGAACGGCGCGGCGGGGGTGTTCGCGGTCGCGGCGGCGGCGGCGTTGTCCAGTGGATGGGCCGCCTGGGCCCTGCTGCCCCTGCTGGGAAGACTCGTGGGGGACCCCTTCCCCAAGGAGGCCGCGGATCCGTCAGCGCCGGCCGGTGCGCCGACCCCGGCTGGCCTGCGGGCCGCGGGCTGGGGGGGACTCATGTGCGCCGTGGCCGTCTGGCTGGTGCCAGCGATCGGGTTTCTGCGGTTCCAGCGCGCGGTCGCACCGATCCACCTGCTGAGCCTGATGGATGGACTGGCCCTGCTCATCGGCAGCCTCACCTGGACGATCCTGGGCGCCCGCTGGGGGAAGGGCCGGAGGGAAGGAAGGGTTTTGCGCCTCCTCACCTGGATCTCACTGGTGCTCCCCCTGCTTCTGGGGATCGCGATCCTGGTCCTTTTCCTGGCCCTCGCCCGGCCGCGGTTGTTTTAGCTGGCCAAGCCAGGCAGCGGTGTTTCCGACCCCTCGGTTCTCAATAATCCGCGAATCCAGCCTGGCATTAAGCTGACAACCAATCGTGTCACGAGGGGAACCTAAACCCGCACGGTTGCTGGGTTTGAGGCCGTCATGGAAAAAGCGCTTCCTCCTGATTTGGAGTGGGCTATCGTCCTCCTTACCGTCCCCGGAGAACCCCAATGCGAAACGCCCGCGCCCTAGGCGCCCTTTCCCTTCTGCTCGTTTCCGGCGCCGCCATCGCCGCGCCCTCCCCCCGGCCCACCCTCACCGTCCTGCAGGCCGGACCCTGGAAGCTCGAGGACGAGACCATGTTCACCCGGGCCCGGGCCGTCGCCGAGCCGTGGCGGGACGGCGCCCTGCTGGGGCTGCTGAAGCGCGTCGAGGCCGGCGCGGCCTTCGCCCCGGAAGAACTGGCCATCCTGGACGCCTACAACGTGGGCCTGCCCATCTCCCAGCTCGAAGCCGACGTGCTGGTCTCGCGGGCCCTGTACCGCGCCTACATCGCCGGGCAGAAGGTCTCGGAGGAGCACGCTGCCCTCCTGGAACGCTACAAGGCCTACAGCCAAGGCCGGCGGCAGCAGGTCTTCGAGCGGGCCCAGGTGCTGCACCGCATGGCGGGCCGGGAAATCCAGCCCCCGGACGACAGCCGCTCCTGGGAGCTCTACTCCGATCCCGCGCTCTTCAACCAGCTGGATGGCCTGAAGCGGAAGCTCGAAGCCATGTACGGGAAGAAGGGCGGCCTGAGCCGCATCAACCTGGAATGGCCCACCGAGAAGGAGGCGCTCTTCCCCGCTCCGGTCGCGATCCCCAAATTCGAGATGCTGGCCGCTCCCCTCGCCCCCCTGCAGCCGGTGATCAACAACAACACCGCGCTGGTCGCGGCCCAGGACACCCAGAGCGAGACCTCCATCATCCTGGGGGCCGGCGGCGTGGTCCTCGGTTCCTTCAACGATTCGGGGAACTACAACGGCTCCACCCAGCTGCATTTCACCGGCTGGTCCCGCTCGACGGATTCCGGCGCGACCTGGACGGACATGGGCAGCCTGCCCAACCAGGCGGGCGGCGAAGCCGACTTCGGCGACCCCTCCTTCGCCCGCAGCACCTCCACCGGCACGGTCATCTTCGCCACCCTGGGGAACAACCAGCTCCCGATCTTCCGGTCCACGGACGGCGGCGTGACGTTCGGCAGCGCGCCTCCCAACGGCGGCGTCACGGCCTCCGGAAACTACGACAAGGAAATGCTCGCCGCCGACAACTTCGCCGGCGCCGGCCAGGGCAACTTCTACATGTTCTGGCGCAACTTCGACTCCGGCACGGGCATGACCTTCACCCGGTCCACGGATGACGGCGTGACCTGGGGCAACCGCCAACTCCTGGCCACCGGTGGCCAGGGCGCCTGGCCCACGGTGGGGGCGAACCACCACGTCTACTGCTTCTGGCTCGCGGGTTCGAGCCTCGTGATGAAGAAGTCCACGGACCTGGGCGTCTCCTTCGGTTCCACGATCACCGTCGCCCCCATCGCGTCCCTGGGGGTCAACGGTGACCTGGGCCTGGGCGGCGGTTTCCGCACCAATGCCTTTCCCCAGGCGGTGGCCCACCCGTCCGATCCGAACCAGCTCTACGTGATCTGGAACGACAAGAACGGCGCGGACAAGGGCAACATCTATTTCTCGAAGACCAACGACGCCGGCGCCACCTGGTCCGCTCCGGTCAAGGTGAACAACGACAGCGGCACCAATGACCAGTGGCAGCCCGTCCTCGCCATCACGCCGGACGGCACGCGCCTCTTCGTCAGCTGGTACGACCGCCGCCTGGATGCGGGCAACAACCTCTTCGAGGTCTTCGGCCGCAACGCCACCATCACCGGCAGCACGGTGACCTGGGACGCCGGCGACTACCGCATCACCGATGGCGCCTCGCCGGTCATCATCGGCCAGGACCCGGTCATCAACTCGACCTACATGTCGGATTACGACCAGGCCACCGCGGACAACGCCTTCTTCTACCGCACCTGGTCCGACAACCGCCTCGCCTCGACCGCCCACACGAACCAGCCGGATGTGCGGTATGTGAAGGTTCCGGTGGCCGGCCTGCCCCCCGAACCGCCTTCCCTGGCCGCCAACGGCACCGCCCTCACGGCGGAGAGCTGCACCCCCGCCAACAGCGCGGTGGATCCCGGCGAAGCCGTCACCATGAACCTGACGGTCAAGAACAACGGCGGCAGCCCGACCACGAACCTGGTCGGCACCCTTCAGGCCACCGGCGGCGTGACGTCTCCCAGCGGTCCCCAGACCTACGGCGCCATCGCCGCGGGGGCCAGCGCGACCCAGGCCTTCTCCTTCACCGCCAACGGCACCTGCGGGAACACCATCACCCTGAGCCTCCAGCTCCAGGACGGGGCCACCAACTACGGGACCGTGACCTTCAACGTCCTCCTCGGGCCTCCCGCGACCACGAACTTCACCAACGCCGCGGCGATCACCATCAACGACAGCGCGGCGGGGTCGCCCTATCCCTCCACCATCACCGCCTCCGGCATCAGCACCTACAGCCGGGTCACCGTGACCCTGAACGGCCTGAGCCACACCTTCCCCGATGATATCGACGTCATCCTGGTGGCTCCCGGCGGGCAGAAGGCCTACGTCATGTCGGATGTGGGCGGATCCAGCGCGGTCACCAATGTCACGCTGACCCTCGACGACCTCGCCGCTACGGCCCTTCCCGATTCGTCCGTGCTCACGTCCGGGACCTTCAAGCCGACCAACATCGGGACCACGACGGACACCTTCCCGGCGCCGGCGCCGGCTGGGCCCTACTCCGCGGACTTCTCGGTCTTCAACGGCCTGGGGGCCGCGGCCAACGGCACCTGGTCCCTCTACGTCCGGGATGATCTGGGTGGAGATGTCGGCAGCTACGCCGGAGGCTGGACCCTCTCCTTCCAGGGCACGCCTTCGACCTGCGCCACCTGCACGAACGCGGACCTCTCCCTGACCAACACGCCGGGCGCCGCCACGGTGAACGCCGGGTCCAACATCACCTACACCTACCTCGCCACCAACAACGGGCCGGATCCGGCGTCCAACGTGGCCGTCACCACCACCGTTCCCGCGGGCACCACGTTCGTTTCGGCCACGGCCCCGGGCTCAACCACCCTCGTCACCCCCGCCGTGGGCGGCACGGGCTCGGTCACGGGGACCTGGAGCGGCAACACCGCGAATGGCGGCACGCAGACCATGACGATGGTCGTGGCGGTGCCCGCCGCCACCGCCGGCGGCACGATCATCGGCAATTCCGCCACCGTCAGCTCCGCCACCGCGGATTCGACGCCGGCCAACAACACCGCGACGTCGAACGTGACCGTCATCAACCTGATGCCCACCATCACGAGCTTCTCGCCCGGCTCCGGGTCCTCCGGAAGCCTGGTCAACATCTACGGCGTCAACTTCACCGGCGTCACGGCGGTGAAGTTCAACGGGGCGAACGCCTTCTTCTCCATCGTCTCGCCGACCCAGATGAACGCCATCGTGCCCGCCACGGCGACCACCGGCTACATCACCGCCACGAACCCCTACGGCACGGGAACCAGCCCCACGGTCTTCACCATCATTTCCGCGGCGCCCCGGATCTGGGGCTTCAGCCCCACCTCCGGCCCCACGGGCACCGTGGTGACGATCAACGGCGTGAACTTCACCGGCACCACGGCGGTGAAGTTCAACGGCGTGGCCGCCTCCTCCTTCACCGTCATCGGACCCGGCCAGGTGCAGGCGACGGTTCCCGCGGCCGCGACCACGGGGCCCATCACCGTGACCACGCCTTCGGGCACGGCCACCACCGGCGCGGTGAAGTTCACCAAGCTCTGAATCGGCACTCCCCCGCAACACCAGGAAGGGCCGCCTCCGGGCGGCCCTTCCTGCTCAGGGGACCCAGATCTCCGGCGGGACCGGGTGGCTCAGGAAAAAGGTCATCCCCTCGCTCATCCCGTAGGCCCCGGTCATGCCGAAGGCCAGCAGGTCCCCGGCGACCAGGCCGGCCGGCAGATCCACCTCGCCCAGGCGATCCAGGCTGGTGCAGAGGGGGCCGGCGAGGGTGAAGCGGGTGGCGGGACCCGTCCGGCCGATGGCTCGCACCGGGAAGGCTTCTCCAGTGAGGAGGGGTCGCAGCAGGTGGTTGATGCCGCCTTCGAGGATGGCGAAGCGCGCCCCCCGGCTTTCCTTGATGCGCACCACCCGCGCCAGGTAGACCCCGCAGGGTGCGGCCAGGAAGCGGCCCGGCTCGAGGATGAGGTCGCCCTTGAACCAGGAATGGGCGTCGAGGAGCGCGGCGAGGCCGAGGCCCAGGGCCCCCACGTCCAGGGGCGCCTGGTCGTCGGCGTAGGGGACGCCCAGGCCGCCGCCCAGATCGATCTGCTCCAGCCCCAGGCCGAACTCCCGCTGCAGCCGCGCGGCCAGGTCCAGGACCATCGCGTGGGTGGCCAGGAGCTTCGCCGCGTCCCGTTGGTTGCTGGCGGCGAAGACATGGACTCCGCGGATGCGGACGTGGCGGAGCTTCGAGGCCCGCTCCAGGAGGGAGGGCACGGCCTCCTCGTCCACGCCGAAGGCCGAAGGGCCCACGCCGCCGATGATCCGGTTGCCCTCCTCGGCGCCGGTGGCCGGATGGATCCGCAGGTTCACAGCGACCTGCCGGTCCGCGAGGCGGTCGAGGCGCTCAAGATCCTCGAAACCCTCCGCCTGGACACGCACGTCCATGGAAAGGGCCAGGGCCAGCTCCTCCTCCCGCTTGCCGGGGCCGGCGAAGAAGGTGCGACCCGGGGGCAGGCCCAGTTCCGCGACGCGGCGCAGCTCACCGATAGAGGCGCAGTCGAAACTGGCGCCGAGGACGGCGAAGCGCCGGAGGAGACCGGGATGGGGATTGGCCTTCACCGCGTAGGCGAGGCGGACCCGCTCCGGGAGCGCGGCGAGCAGGGCGGTGAACTGGGCTTCCGCGGCGGCGCCGTCGTAGATGAAGGCGGGGGTCCCGTGCTGCGTGGCCAGGGCCGAACAGACGGCATCGTCCAGGGCGAAGAGCTTCACGCCCGGGTCTCGTGCCGCACGGCCCAGTGGGGGGTGAGGCGCCGAACGCCCTCGCGGATCTGCTCCGGGGAGGCCGCGAAGCTCAGGCGGACGTGGGCCCGGCCTCCGGGCCCGAAGACCTGGCCGGGGACCAGCACCACCTTGGCCTCGTCCCTCAGCCTCACGCAGAAGGCCCAGGGATCCACCAGGGCCGCGTCCGGCAGGGCCATGAAGTGGTAGAAGGTGCCGTCGGGAGTCTCGACTCGCTGGTCCAGTTCCACGAGGAGGGCCTCCCGCAGGGCCTCGAAGCGCAGGCGGATCTCCTCCCGGGCGGCGGGCAGCACCGTGTCCGAGGCTTCGATGAGGGCGAGGGCGGCCCGCTGGGCGGGCTGGGCGGCGGCGGTCACCGCGTAGCCGTGCACGATGCGCAGCTGGGCCAGGACCTTCGGGTCCCCCACGGCCCAGCCAACCCTCAGGCCCGGCGCGCCCCAGCCCTTGCTGACGCTGGTGACCACGATGCCGTTCGCCGTGACGTCCCGCAGGGTGGGCGGCCGCACGCCGAAGTGCAGGTCGCGGTATACCTCGTCGGAGATGAGCAGGACGCCCCGGTCCTCGCAGGCCTTGGCGATGCGGGCCAGATCCTCCAGGCGCGCGCCGCCGCCGGTGGGGTTGGAGGGCGCGTTCACCAGGGCCAGGCGGGCCTTTGGCGACGCGTTGAGGACCGCGATGAAGGCATCGGCATCCAGGCGGAAGCGGTCGGCGGCCTTCAAGGCGAAGGGCCGGGCCTCGGCGCCACACATCGTGGCGAGGGCCTCGTAGACCGGGAAGGCTGGATCCGGGATCAGCACCTGGTCGCCGGGTTCCAGGAAGGCTTGGAAGAGGCTGAAGAGGGCGCCCGAGGAGCCGCTGGTGATGATGACCTCTTCCGGGTGGACGCCATGCCACGTCGCCACGGCCCGCCGAAGCTCAGGCAGGCCCATGTTGGGCCCGTAGGCGCAGATCCCGGAGGTGGCCGCCAGGGCCCGCCGCGCGGGTTCCGGCAGCTCCCAGGTCGGTTCCCCGAGGCCCAGGGGGATGGCGTCCGGCGCCGCCCCTTCGGAGAGGATCCGGATCGGCGAGGGCTTGAGGGCGGCGATGCGGGAGGCGGGGGCGGGGAGTCTCATGGCCCGTCCATTCTGGACCAAGGTCATCCGGTAAAGAACCGGGGTCCTTGCGAAGCGTCAAGGGGCCGGCCCGGCGCCCCCACTAGCGCAGGGCCCCTTCCAGGGCCGTGGAAGCGTCGGTGCGTGAATCCCGGTACTTCACGATCACCGGCGCTGCCAGATGCAGGCCGTGGCCGGCGGCGAAGTCCCCCTTCGCGGGCCGGGAGCCCGGCACCACCACGGCGTCCTCGGGGACCTCCTTCACCCACTCCTTCCCGTTCACCAGGTCGTAGATCACTGTGGAGCCCGTGATCACCACGCCACTGGCGAGGACGGCCCGCTTCCGGACGAGGATCCCCTCGAAGAGGCCCACGAGGCCGCCCACGAAGGCGTCGTCCTCGACGACCACGGGCCGCGCGCCCGCGGGTTCCAGCACGCCGCCCACCTGGGCCGCGGCGCTGAGGTGGACCCGCTTGCCCACCTGGGCGCAGGATCCCACCAGGGCGTGGCTGTCCACCATGGTGCCTTCGTCCACGTAGGCGCCGACGTTGATGTAGGCCGGCGGCATGACGACCACGCCCTTGGCCACGTAGGCCCCGCGGCGCACGGAGCTGCCGCCGGGGACCAGGCGCACGCCGCTCTCCAGGTTGAAGCTGCGGGCCGGGTAGGCGGTCTTGTCGAAGAAGGGCCAGCCCGGGCCGTCCATGGATTCGACCTTGGTGGCGCGGAAACCCGCGAGGATGGCCTGCTTCACCCAGGCGTTGGCGGCCCAGCCCCCTCGGCCGTCCGGTTCCGCGGCACGGAGCAGGCCGGCTTCAAGAGCCGCGAGGAGGGCATGGTGGGCCTTGGGGAGGCCTGGGTCGGACTGGACATCTTCGGGAGAGCGCTCGTAGAAAGCTTTCAGTTCGGCGGTGTTCATGGCTTGGCTCCGGGGAGCGAACCCTCGGTGGCGAGGCAGAGGGCTTCGGCGATCTTGGTGCGGGTGGCGGCCTCCGGCGTGGTGAGGGGGAGGCGGCAGAGCTCGCTGGCGAGGCCCAGGAGCTTGAGGCCCGCCTTCAAGGGGATGGGATTGCTCTCGATGAAGAGCGCGTCGATGAGGGGCAGGAGCTGGTGGTTGAGGCGCCGGGCCTCCGCCATTCGGCCCTGGCGCGCGGCCTCCACCAGGGACTTGGTCTCGAAGGGCAGCAGGTTGCCCAGCACCGAGATGAGGCCCACCGCGCCCACGGCCATGGCGGCCAGGGCCAGGCCGTCGTCGCCGGAAAGCAGCTGCTTGCCCTTAGGGAGGGTCCGGGCGATCTCGCCGATCTGGGCGAGGTTGCCGCTGCTCTCCTTCACCGCCACCACGGCCTCGTTCTCCCAGAGTCTCCCCAGCATGGCGGGGCTCACGTTGGAGCCGGTTCGGCCCGGCACGTTGTAGAGGATGAGTGGCAGGCCCGGCGCGGCGTCCGCGACCGCCTGGTAGTGGGCCAGCAGGCCCGGCAGTCCGGGCTTGTTGTAGTAGGGCGTGACCACCAGCGCTCCGTGGGCGCCGAAGGCCTGGGCCTTCTTCGTCCAGGCGACGGCCTGCTTCGTGGCGTTGGAACCCGTGCCCACCACCACCTTCTTGCCGGAAGCCTCCTCCAGGCAGGCGGCGATCAGCGCGTCCCGCTCGGGCTCCTCCAGGGTCGCGGCCTCGCCGGTGGAGCCCAGCACCACCAGGACGTCGGCGCCCCCCCGGGCTACGTGCTTCACGAGCTTGCGGAAGGCCGGCAGGTCCACCTGGCCGGAAGGGAGGAAGGGCGTGGCGAGGGCGACCCCGAGGCCGGAGAAGTCGGTGTTCATGGCCTGGCTCCTTCAAAGAGGGGATCGAGGACGTCCTTCGCCACCTGGTCCATGGTGAAGAGGCCTTTGCGCCCGCGGATCCACCGCGCCGCCACCAGGGCGCCCTCGGCGTAGGGCCGCGGCGAGCGGGCGGCGTGGTGCAGTTCCAGCACCTCGCCGGGGGCGTCGATGCCCACGATGTGGCTCGAATAGGTGTGGCCGGCGCGGATGCTGCTGACGTTCAGCTGGTGGGCCTTCAGGTCACCGCCGGCCGCCGGGATGGCCCACTCGGTCTTGCGTGGGCAGCCCCGCATGAGCACGCCCGCCAGGAGCTTCGCAGTGCCACTGGGGGCGTCGTGCTTGCGGGCGTGGTGGTGCTCCACCAGGTAGGGGTCCTTCGCCTCGTCGCCGGCGGCGAAGCGGGCCAGGATGAGGCTGAGGCGCGCGTAGAGGGCGACGGTGAGGGAGAAGTTGGGGGCGGTGAGGACGCCGATGCGCTGCCCTACGCGGGCTTCCAGGTCCGGGATGGTCCAGCCCGTGGTGCCGATGAGGAAATCCGCCCCGTGCTCCAGGCACCACTGCAGGTGGGCCCCCACCGCCGCGGCCGAGGAGGCGTCGATGACCACGTCCGCCTCCCGGTGGGGCGTCTCGTTCCGGCCCACGGTCCAGGCCAGCTCCGCATCGGAGGCCTCGCCCACCACGCCGGCGATGGCGGCCCCCAGGCGGCCGTGGCCGAAGATGCCGATTCTCATGGCTGGCCTCCCTCGATCAATGCCGCGTGCAGGCGCCGCAGGGCCTCGTGCTCGTCGGCGCGTCGCACCACCAGGCTCAGGTTGATCTCGTTGGCGCCCATGCTGATCATCTCGATGTTGATGTCGTTGAGGGCCCCGAAGAGGCGTCCGCCCAGGCCGGCGGTCTGCTTGAGGCGTTCGCCCACCACGGCGACGATGGCCCGGTCCTCGTGGATGGCCACGGAGGCGAAGGCCGAAAGCTGCTCCTGCAGGGCCTGCAGGGGCGCGTCGGCGTCCACGGTGAGGCTCACGCTCACTTCGGCGGTGGCGATGAGGTCCACGCTCACCTTCAGGCGGCCAAAGACCTCGAAGAGCCGCGCCAGGAAGCCGCTCTGGGCCAGCATGCGGGAGCTTGTGACGGTCAGCACGGTGACCGGGCCCCGGCTGGCCAGGGCCGTGACGGATCGCCCCGAGGAGACGTGGCCGGTGATGGTGGTGAAGCGGCCCTCGGGCCTCTGGGTGTGGCGCACGGTGACGGGGATGTCCGCCTCCACCGCGGGCTGGATGGTGGCGGGGTGCAGCACCTTGGCGCCGAAGGCGGCCAGCTCGGCGGCTTCGTCGAAGGCCAGCTCGGGGATGGGCAGGGCGTTCGGCACGATGCGGGGATCGCAGGTGAGGACGCCCTCCACGTCGGTCCAGATCTGGACCTCCGAAGCCCTCAGGGCCGCGCCGAAGAGGGCGGCGGAGTAGTCGCTGCCGCCCCGGCCCAGGGTGGTGGTGAGGCCGTCCTCGGTGGCGCCGACGTAGCCCTGGGTCACCGCCACGCGACCGGGACCGAGGAAGGGCGAAATCCGCGCGGCGGCCAGCTCCTTGATCCGCCCGGTCCGGGGCTGGCCCTCGCCGAAGGTGGCGTCGGTGCGCAGCACCGTCCGCGCGTCCACCCAGGCCGCGTCCAGGCCCTGGGCTCTCAGGAAGGCGGCGAAGATGCGCGTGCTCAGAAGCTCGCCGTGGGAGGCGATGGCATCCTGGGTGCGGGGGCTCAACTCGTGGAGGAGGGCTACGCCCCGAAGGAAGAGTTCCAGCTGGCCGAAGGCCTCCGTCAGGAAGGTGTCGAGATCCTCGGGAATGCCGGCCTCGAACAGGTTTCCGGCGGCCGACCGGTGGGCCCGGATGAGGGCCTTCACGCCCTCCAGGGCGGCGGGAAGGTCCCCGCCCTCCGCGGCCTTGGAAGCGGCGAAGAGGGCGTTGGTGGTCTTGCCCATGGCGGACAGGACCACTAGGGGCGCGCCGGGCAGGGCTCTGCGGACGAGGGTGGCGACCTGCCGCATGCAGTCCGCATCAGCGACGCTGCTGCCGCCGAATTTCATCACCCTCGGATTCATCCCAGCAATCCCTTCGCGTGGGCCAGTTCGGCGTTGAGGATGGAGCCCCCGGCGGCGCCCCGTTCCGTGTTGTGGCCCAGCAGCGAGAACTTGATGCCGAAGAGCGGGCAGGACCGCACGCGGCCCACGTGGACGCTCATGCCGCCATCCGTCTCCACGTCCCGGCGCACCTGGGGCCGGTCCTCGGCCAGGTGCAGGTGGATGGGCAACGCCGGGGCCGAGGGCAGGTTGAGCTGCTGGGGCTCGGGCTTCCAGGCGCGCATCGCCTCCTTCACCTGGTCCGGCGTGGGGCTGCCCTTGAGCTTCACGCTGACGGCTTCCGTGTGGCCTTCCAGCACCGGCACGCGATGGCACAGGGCCGACACGCCCAGCTTCGCCATTTCGATGCCGTCGGCGCCGAGGATGCCCAGGAGCTTGGGGATCTCCTCTTCCACCTTCTCCTCCTCGTTGCGGATGAAGGGCACCACGTTGCCCAGGATGTCGAGGCTGGCCACGCCGGGATAGCCCGCGCCACTGACGGCCTGCATGGAGGTCATCATCACCGCTTCGATTCCGAAGGCGGTCTGCAGGGGGGCCAGGGCCATGGCCAGGACCGTGGCGGTGCAGTTGGGGTTGCAGAGGATGGCGCCCTTCCAGCCGTGATGGCGGCGCTGGAGGTCGATGAGCCCGAGGTGCTCGGGGTTCACTTCGGGGATCAGGAGCGGCACCTCCCTCGCCATGCGGAAGGCCGAGGCGTTGGAGAAGACGAGGGCGCCGGCCTTGGCGAAGAGGGGTTCCAGCTCCGAAGCCGGCCCGCTGTCGAGGGCGCTGAAGACCACGGGCGAAAAGGCCTGGTCCGGCTCGCCGGGCACCATGACCCGGGGCCCGAAGCCGCCGTAGGGATCGCCCTCCAGGCGCCAGGCGCAGGCTTCGAAGTAGCGCTTGCCCGAGGAGCGCTCCGAGGCCGCAAGGTACTGGATCTTGAAGAGCGGGTGGCTGGCGAGGCGGCGCACGAAGCGCTGGCCGACGACACCAGTTGCGCCGAGTACCGTGACGGGAATCTTCGAGTTCATGGATCAATCCTTGTGGAGAAAGTGCAGGGCCAGGCGGCGGTTCAGCTCCACGCCCTCGGCCAGGTCGCGGAACGTGAGGTGCTCGTCGAGGGTGTGGGCCACCTGGATGGAGCCCGGACCCGCGAGCACCACCGTCCCGTCCGGGACGAGGGCCCGCAGCCGGGGCGCGTCACTGCCGAAGGGCATGGGCGCGTACTCGAAGCCCGGCAGGCGGGGGTAGCGGTCCGGGGGCTCCGAGAGCCGCACCTCCACCTCGGCGTCCGGGGGCTGGAGGGCCTTCACCCGGTTGTAGAAGGTGGAATCCGGGAGGGTGCGCGCGAAAAGGTGGGCCTCAGCCGCCGCCGGCACGGTGTTGAGGGATTCGCCCCCTTCGATCAGGCCCAGGTTCCAGACTTCGGGGCCCAGCTCGGGGTCGTCATGCTGGCCCTCCTGGCGCAGGGCCTGGAGCCAGTCCAGGAGGGGGAAGATGGCGGAGCGGCCGAGTTCCGGGGAGCCGCTGTGGGCGGCCCGGCCCCGGCAGCGCAGGCGGAGGTGAAGGATGCCCCGCTGGCCCGTGGCGAGTCTGCAGCCCGTGGGCTCCCCATCCACCAGCCCGCGGAGGTCCTGCAGGCGGTCCACGAAGCCAAGGGCCTGGATGGCGCCGGCGCTGTCGGTCTCCTCCCCCACCACGCCCAGCCAGGCGAGGCCCTGGATGCCCTCCTTCAGGAGGGTGCGGAGGGCTTCCAGCTGGGCCATGATCTGACCTTTGGCGTCGCAGGCCCCCCGGCCCCAGAGGGCTTCCTCCTCCAGCCTTGGCGGGAGGAAGGGGGGGACCGTGTCCAGGTGGGTGGTGAAAAGGACTTTCGGACGGCCCCAGGTGGCGAGCACGTTGGTGCGGTCCGGGGCCACCGCCTGCTCCACCACCTGGGCGCCGAGATCCTCCGCCAGCAGCTCCCGGAGGAGGGGCAGCAGGGCGTCCTCGCGACCCGAGGTGCTGTCCACCTCGCAGAGGCGCAGCAGCCACTGGCGCATCCACAAGGGATCCGCCGGCGGGTTCCGGTGGGCTCGGGCTTTCGGATGGCTGCGGGACATGGAAGGCTCCACCGAATGGTGGCCCAGAAACGTCCCGGAGGTCAGTCCGGAGAAGGGAAAATCCTTCGGCGTTCCTCTGGCACTCCGCGCCGGGTTTGGGGCGCGACAGCCGCCGGGATTTAGCCCGTGCGTCCAGGGAAGGCGGTGCTGCGGCGCGTTCCCTTCGGCGATCCTCCCCTTTCCCGCGGCATCACCGGATGCAAGCTCCTCCGCCGGGTACTGATGGGGACCGCTCCTCCAATCGGAATGTCCAGCTTCTCAAGGCCGCGCAGCTTCGGCAAGCCCCTGAAGCGAAGGGGCGCGGCTACTCGGCTCGCACGGCGAAGGGCTTGAAGCCGGCGCCCTTCATCCTCGCCGCGGTGGCGTCGGCGGCCTCCTTCGGGGCGGCCTTGGCCAGGCGGACCTTCCAGGTCTGGCCCTCCTTCACCACCCGGGCGGGGAAACCCGCGGCCTTCGCCCGGGCGGCCACGCGGTCGGCTTCGGCTTTCTCCGCGGTGGCGACGAGCTGCAGGGTCCATTTCTCCCCGGAGCCGGAAGCGGGCTCCGGCGGGGCTTCGGGCTTCGCGGCCGGCTTCGGCTCGGCCTTGGCGCCCGGCGCAGCCTCGGCCTTGGGGGCCTTCGCCTCCGGGACCGGCGGAACGGTGGGTCTGGGCGGGGCCACGTCCGCCCCGGGAGCGGGCCGGGGCTCCTCCGTCTTCTCCGTGGGCTGGAAGAGCTTCAACTGGTCGAGCAGGGGTTCGGGCAATTCCTTCAGCTGCTCGTCCACGCTTTTGGCGTCGGGCTTGCGGAGGCTCGCGCTGCCCTTGCCGACCTGGACGCCGAGGATGTAGCTGGAGGCGATGAGCCCGACGCCCACGGCGGTCACCAGCAGCACCGCCTGGCGGCTGAGGGCGAGGGGTTGGGGATCGCGGAAGGCCATCCGGTGAGCCTACAAGGTCTCGATGAGGGCCGCGAACTGGGAGCCGAAGCTGGCGGGCGCACTGATCAGCACGGGGCCTGGACTCTCCAGGAGGGCCGCCGCCAGGAGCTGGCCGCCGGCGCCGCACAGCTCGCCCCAGAGAGCCTTCGGGTGGGCGGGCCGCGGGAATCCGGTGAATTCGCCGTCGAGGTCCGCTTCGGCGGCGTCGAGGCGGGGGTGTCCGTTGGCCCCGGCGATCCAAGCGCGGGGGATGCCGCCATCCAGGACCTCCCGCATCGCCCGGGCCAGGGCCGCACGCCGGTCCCCGGGCGCCTCGGTGGCTTCACTGGCGGAGGCCAGGCGGAGGACCCGGGCGCGGATCCTCGCGCCCCGGGCCCGGGCCTGCGCCGAACGCTCGATCACAAAGGCCTGGGCCCCTTCGCCTGGAAGCAGGCCCGTGGCCCCGTGGGGCCTCGGATCCCCGTGGCGGGCGGCGAGTCCCGTGCGCTGCAGCAGTTCCACCAGGAGGGGGAAGAGGCCGTCCGTGCCGATGACCAGGACCGCATCCACCATCCCGGCCTCAAGCCACCAGCGGGCCTGGTCCAGGGCGGCGAAGAAGGCGTTCTCCCGGTCCAGCTGGGTGCTGCTCGGTCCCTTGATGCCGAAGGCCAGCGCCACGTGGCCCGAAGGCGCGTTGGCCACGCAGTTGGGGAAGACCATGGGGGAGGCGCCTTCCGGGCCCTTGGCGAAGTAGGGCCGCATGAAGGCCTCCGACGCCTCGCTGCCGGCGGTGAGGGTGCTCACCGCCATGCCGATGCGGTCCCCCAGGACTCGGGCGTCGAGGCCCGCGTCCGCCAGGGCGGCGTGCACCGCGCCCCAGGCGAAGCGGGAGGGCCGGTCCAGCCGCCGCAACTGCATAGGGGGAATGATGCCGCCCGGAGCGAAGGCCGCGCAGGCGCCACCCCGGCCCCGGCCCACGGAGTCCGGCAAGGCCTGGAAGGCCGGAGTCCGGGAAGTCCAGGAAAGCCGCGCGGCCTCCAGGCCGTCGCCGCAGGGCAGGACCAGGCCGGCGCCGGTGATGACGAGGCCGAGGTCCCCGCTCACGCGCCCTCCCAGCGGCGCAGGGCCAGGCTCACGTTGTTGCCGCCGAAGGCGAAGGCGTTCACCAGGGCCGCGCGGACCCGGCGCTCCTTCGCCTGGAGGGGCGTGCAGTCCAGATCGCAGGCGGGGTCCGGATCCACCAGCCGCAGGGTCGGGCTCACCACCTGGTCACGCAGGGCCAGCACCGCGACCCCGGCCCCCACGGCCCCTGCGGCGCCCAGCGTATGGCCGAACTGGCTCTTGCTGGAAGTGATGGAGACGCGGGCTGCCGCCGTCCCCAGGGCCCGCTTGATGGCGGTGGTCTCGGCGCCGTCGTTGGCGGGTGTGGCGGTGCCGTGGGCGCTCACCAGGTCCATCTCGGCGGAGTCGAGGCGCGCCATGCGCAGGGCCATCTCCATGGCCCGGGCGGCGCCATCCCCTTCCGGGTGGGGGGCGGTGGGGTGGTGGGCGTCCATGGACGCGCCGTAGCCCAGCACTTCGGCGAAGATCACGGCGCCCCGGCGCCGGGCCTGCTCGAGGGGTTCCAGCAGGAACTGCGCCGAGGCTTCGCCGAGGTTGAGCCCGGCGCGGTCCCGGGAGAAGGGCCGGCTGGGCTGCGGGTCCATGGCCTTGAGGCTGGCGAAGCCCGCGTAGGTGGTGCGGCAGAGGCCCTCCGCGGCGCCGGCCAGGGCCAGGTCCAGGATTCCGCCGGCGATGCGTTCGAAAGCCTGGCCCAGCGCCAGGAGCGAGGAGGAGCAGGCGTTCATCACGGTACTTCGGGGTCCCAGGGCGCCAAGCTCCGCGGCGAGGACGTCGGTGACCAGCGCGGGGGTCTGGTAGACCGCCTCCGCGGCACCGGGCCAGCGGCCCGCCATGCGGCCCTGGAGATAGGCTTCGGCGATGGGCATGCCCGAGGTGCCCGCCCCCTGGAAGACCCCGACGCGACGGGGATCCAGGCCGTCCAGGCCCCGGCTCGTCCCGAGGGCCTCCGCCAGGGCGACGCGGGCCATGCGTTCGCAGAAGGTGGACCGGGGCCCGGCCCCGGCGCCTTCGGGAAGGTCCACCTCCGCCGCCGTCTGGGCGGGCTCCAGAGGAAGATCCAGCTTTGTCTGCCGCCGCAGGCCGTGGTGGCCTTCGAGCATGCGCTTCCAGGTCTCCTCCCGGTCCAAGGCCAGGCTGGACACGAAACCGAAGCCTGTGATGACGACGCGGCGCGGCATGCCTACATCTTCTTCAGCATCAGCTTGGCCGTGCAAAGAATGCGGCTCTCGCAGCTGACGGTGCCTTCGATGCGCAGCAGGCCGCCGAAGCTGGCTTCGGGCCGGACCTCCAGCAGCAGGCGGTCGCCGGGGAAGGCGGGGCCCTTGAAGCGCGCGTCCAGGATTTGCGCCAGGAAGATGGCCTTGCCATGCAGAGGCTCCGCCTCCAGGAAGCCGCCGGCCTGGGCCAGCATCTCGATCATGAGCACCCCGGGCAGGATGGGCCGGTCCTCGAAGTGGCCGGCGAAGTAGGGCTCCGTCGCCGTGAGCAGCTTCTCCGCCACCACCCGCACGCCGATCTCCCGCGTCACCACCCGGTCCACCAGGAGGAAGGGGAAGCGGTGGGGGAGGTGGTCCGGAATCTCGGACATCAGGCGGGCTGGTGCTCCGCGATGAAGGCGGTGAGGGAATCCACGTTCTTGAAGGCCTGCATGCCGGCGGCCTCGTCCTCGATCTTCACCTTGAAGGTCTGCTCGATGCCCAGGACCAGTTCCAGGGCGTCGATGGAATCCAGGCCCAGGCCTTCACCGAAAAGGGGCGCCGTGTCATCGATCTGGTCGGGGGTCATGCCCTCGAGCTTGAGGCGCTCGATGATCATGGTCTTCACGCGGAGCTTCAGGTCGGACATGCGGGCCTCGGGAACCCTCCATCCTAGCCTGGATGGGCGGAGGGGCCCAGGCCGGCTAGAAGCTCGCCCGGAAGCTGAACTGCACCACCCGGGGTTGCTGGTAGTTTCCGGCGGTGTAGGCGGGGGCGATGTTGTTGATGAGGGTGAGGGGCTGGTCGTTGGTGAGGTTGAAGACCTCCAGGGCCGCTCGCAGGGTCACGGCCTTGAGCTTCCAGGCCCGGGCCAGGCTCAGGTCGAGGGTGCGGGACCAGGGCAGCTGTTCCGAGCCGCGGGCGGCGCCGGCCTCCAGCACGTTGTCGCCGGAGAGCTTCACGAGCCGGCTGTAGCGCAGGCCCGAGCGGATCTGTAGGAAGGCGGACAGCTCCAGCTCCCAGGGCAGGCGCGCCGAGCCCCATGCTTTGAGGAAATGGGTGACGTTCTCGTTGAGGGGGCCGTCATAGGCGCCCAGGCGGTAGTCCTGGCGCAGGCTAGGCACCTGGGCGAAGCCCGTGTTGGTGGCGGAGGCCGCCGCCACGCCGCCGACTTCCGAATTGCCGCGCAGGTCGCCGTGGGTGTAGCTGAGCTGGATGCGGTGCCCGCCCTCGAAGCTGCGATGGGCCACCAGATCGAAGCCCTTGTAGGTCCGGCTGAGGCCCGGGAGGTTGGCGATGACGCGGGTGCCGCCGGCGGGGAAGGCGGCGAGGCTGAGGTCGGCGGGCTGGAGGTAGCCCCAGGCCGGGTTGTAGGTGTCCAGCAGGTCCGACATCTTCTTGTAGGTCAGGACGCCTTCCAGCACCCAGGTGCCGAGGCCGGGAATCGCCTGCAGCTTCTCACCGCCGAACTGGATCAGGTCGGTCTTCGGCGCCTTCAATCCGCCCCCGAGGGCCAGGGTCTTAGGCACGATGACCCCGGCGCTGGCGAAGGTCTTCCACTCCCCGAGGGAGGGGATCCAAACCTGGCGCACGGTGGAGGGCCCGTCGGTGGTGGCGCCCGCGGGCCTCAGGTTGCCCGGGGCCGGAGGGCTGAAGATCCGGCCGAAGTAGGCGAAGACCCGGCTGCCGCCCTTGCCGTCGGGATCCCAGGAAAGGCCGAGGCGGGGGCTGGCGAGGGTTTCGGAATAGAGTTCGCGGCCGTCCTCGCCACTCACGGACACCTTGTCCGCCCGCAGGCCCAGGTGGGCGGTCCAGCGGGGATCGAAGGACCAGTCATCCTGGGCAAAGAACCCGAGGTTTTTGGATTGGAGGGCGTTCCCGTACTCGTTGAGATCGGAAAGCGTTCGCTGGTAGAGGTAGCTCAGCCGCCCGCCCACCAGCAGCCCCGACACCGGGCTGGCGGTGGCCAGGCTGTCGCCGTTGGCGTAGTTGAAGGTGTTGCCGCCGTTGAGGGCGGCCAGGCCGGCGCGGATGGACGCCAGGTCGCCGGCGCTGGGACCGGCGCCGCCGTCCGCCCGGTCCGTGTAGGCCAGGCCGCCGCTGGGGCGGAGGTAGGCCCGGGTGAAGTCCGACCACAGGGCCTGGAAGCCGGTCTTGACCTGATGCCCCGCCGCGTAGAAGGAGATTTCGCTCTTGAGGGTCAGGTTCTTGATTTTCTCGAGGCGCTCCTCGGGATATTGGCCGAAGGTTTCGCCGAAGGGCGCGTCCAGCTGCTTCCGGGAGGGTCCGGCGCCCGGGGTGGCGGGGGTCCAGTTGAAGTCGGTGCGGTGCAGGCCCAGGGTGTTCTCCCAGGTCAGCGCGCTCCCCAGCATCCCCACGTGCTTGAACAGGAAGCTGTTGCCGCCCCGGGTCCGGTCCGGAAGCTGGAAGTCCTTGAGGGCGGGGTTGCCCGCGGAGTCGAAGTTCTTCTGGGTGACGGGATCGCCGAACCAGCTCAGCTCCAGGCGATGGTCGGCGCTGGCCATCCAGGTGAGCTTGATAAAGCGGTACTCCCGGTCCTCCGCCTGGGTGCGGCGTTCCGGGGCCGCGGCGCCGACGGGCTGCACGTTTTCGAAGTCCAGGTCGAGGCGCTGCTTGTTCCAGGCCACGAAGTAGAAGAGCTTGTCCTTCAGGATGGGGCCGCCTGCCGAGAAGCCGATCTCCCGGGAATCCGTGGGGCGCTCCTCCGGGAAGTTGGTCTTGCCGGCGCCGGGTTTCGCGTTCAGGCCGCGGCTGACCAGGCTGCCGAAAACGGAGCCCTGGAACTGGTTCCCGCCGCTCTTGGTGACCAGGTTGTAGACCGCCCCGCTGGCGAAGCCCACCTCCGCTTTGTGCCCGCCGGTGGTCATGACCTGGCTGTCGACGATCTCGTTGGAGAGGTTCATGCCGAAGCGGCCGGTGGAGCTGAGGTTCGTGCCCATGCCGTCCACCTGGAAGGCGTTGGCGTCCAGCATGGAGCCGAGCACCACGGGCTCGGGCTTGCCGCTGGGGGTGATGCCGGGCACCAGGTAGCTGTTCTCGACGAAGCGGTGGGGGCTGAGGGGCAGGCGTTCCAGGACCGCGGCGTCGAGGCGGGTCTGCAGGCCGACCGAGCTGGTCTCGGCCTTGAAGGGGGCGGCCTCCACCGCCACGGTGGCCGAGGCTTCGGGGCCGGTGAGGTTCACCTGTGCGAGTTCATCGGCCCGCAACTGGAGCTCCTGGTTCTGGACCCGGTAGCGCCCAGGCACCAGGCCCGAAGCAGTGGCGATGCCCGCGGCGTCGGAGACCAGCGTCCGCTGGCCGCCCCGCTCCACGGATTCCAGGGTTACCCGCTGGCCGGCGAGGGGACGTCCCTTCGCGTCCCGGACATGGATGCGGAGGGCGGCCGTGCTCTGGGCCTGGAGGAGGCCAGCGGCGGCGAGGGCCAGCAGCAGGCTGCGAGTCGGGAGGGGGTTGCGGGTCATGGGAATTCCTGGGAGGTGGGACAGTCTGACATTTAGCTTTCAAAAATGATGACAAAAAAGTGACAAACCACAAGAAGAGCTGCTCCGCACCCCCCCGGAAGTGCGAATCCAGGTCACTGGGGAAGGGATGATGTCCGCGGGGCACCGACCTTGGGCGCAAACTTGATGCCTTCGGCATCCGAGGCATCCAGCCGGGGAGCGAGACTGGCGGCACGTCCTGGCCCGGGTAGCATGAAGGGTTCCGGAAGCTGCCCATGACCAGTCCCATCTCACCCTTTCTCGGCGTCCTCGTCCTGCTCCTCGTCGCTCTGGCGCTGGGGACTCTAATCCTGGTGGCGTCGGGGGTGCTGCTTCCGAGGATCAAGCCCAACAATCCCCAGGCCGAGAAGTTGGCCCCCTTCGAGTGCGGCGCGCCTCTCCAGCAGCCCAACGCCCGGCACCGGTACAGCGTGAAGTTCTACCTCACGGCCATGCTCTTCATCCTTTTCGACGTGGAGGCGGCCTTCCTCCTGCCCTGGGCGGTCCAGTACAAGCGGAACCTGGGCTCCTTCTGGATCATGGTGGCCTTCTTCGCCACCCTGCTCATCGGCTTCGTCTACGCCTGGGGCAAGGGCGCCTTCGAGTGGGAGAAGTGACGATGCTGGACTCAAGCGTCAACGACGCCGTCGTGACCACCCGCCTGGACACGGTGGTGAACTGGGCCCGCAAGAACAGCCTCTGGCCCATGCCCTTCGGCACCGCCTGCTGCGCCATCGAGTTCATGAGCGTGATGGCTTCCAAGTACGACCTGGCCCGCTTTGGCGCGGAGGCCATGCGCTTCAGCCCCCGCCAGAGCGACATGATGCTGGTGCTCGGCACGGTGACCAACAAGATGGCCCCGGTGATCCGCACCATCTACGCCCAGATGGCCGAGCCCAAGTGGGTCATCAGCGTCGGCGTCTGCGCCTCCTCCGGGGGCATGTACCGCACCTACGCGACGCTGCAGGGCATCGACCGGGTCATCCCCGTGGACGTCTACGTGCCCGGCTGCCCGCCCCGGCCCGAGAGCATGATCTACGGCGTCATGAAGCTGCAGGAGAAGATCGAGAAGGAGAGCCTCTCCATGCGCAAGGACCACATCGCGCGCTTCTACGAAAGCCTGGATCGCCAGCGGGCGCTGGAGGCCGAGAAGGGCCTGACGGGCCACGAGGCCGTCCACCAGATGCTGCTCGCCGCCGCCGAGAGCGGCGCGGCGACGATCTTCTAGGCAGGGGGAGCGGACGTGGTCATCGGACACATCGACGAACAGCTTCCCGGGGCCATCCTGGAGCGCCACGACTTCCGGGGCGACGAGACCATCGTGGTGGAGAAGGACCGCTTCCTCCAAGTGGTGGACCTGCTCTTCAACGAAGGCTTCCAGTTCCTGGTGGACGTCACGGCGGTGGATTTCCTGGACCGGGCCAATGTTGAAGGGGGGCCCAAGCGCTTCGACGTGGTCTACCACTGGCTTAACCTCAACAACCAGGCGCGCCTGCGCCTCAAGGTGCGGGTGGAGGATGGCGAGTCCATGCCCAGCCTGGCCCTCAAGTTCCGGACCGCGGACTGGTTCGAACGGGAAGTGTTCGACCTGTTCGGAATCCCCTTCGAGGGCCACCCGGATCTCCGCCGCCTCCTCATGTGGCCGGACTTCGTGGGCCATCCCCTGCGCAAGGACTTCCCCCTGGATGGCGGCGACATCTTCTGCACCAGCGACACCGGCACGTCCTATGCGGGACATGCGAAGTCGCTGCAGGCGTGAGGGTACGATGACCAGTCATGTTTGGGACACCTTCTTGGACGCCCTCTGGGAAGGTCCGGCGTTCCTGCGGCTGAAGCGCGTCGGATACATTCTTCTGTTCGCATTGACCTACAGCTTCGGCTTTGATGCGCTGAAGGTCCTGCACCCCAACCTGCCTGGATATCTTCGCTTCGTTACGTGGACCATCATCGTGGGCTTCGCCCTCTTTGCCACGCCATCTAAATCAACCGGCAAATCTCTCGAGTAGCCCATGCAATCCCCACTCTCGAGCATCGCCCAATCCATCGAGGCCCGCGACGGCGATCGGATGATCGTCAACATGGGGCCCACCCATCCGGTCACCCACGGAACCCTGCGCATCGTGCTGGAGCTGGAGGGCGAGATCATCGAGAAGGCCACGCCGGAGATCGGCTACCTGCACCGGGGCGTGGAGAAGCTCGGCGAGAACCTCAGTTACAACCAGTTCGTGCCTCTCACGGACCGGCTGAACTACTGCTCGTCCATCATGAACAATGTCGGCTACGCACACGCCGTCGAGAAGCTGCTGGACGTGAAGATTCCCCGGCGGGCCGAGCAGCTGCGGGTGCTGGTGAGCGAACTGGCCCGCATCGCGGACCACATCATCTGCCTGGGCATCAACGCCGTGGACATCGGCGCCTTCACCGCCTTCCTCTACATCTTCAAGGAGCGGGAGACGGTCTACGACCTCTTCGAGATGGCCGCCGGCCAGCGCCTCCACACCAGCTTCACCCGCATCGGCGGCCTCTTCCGTGATATCCCCGAGGAGTTCCTGCCCCTCCTGGCCCAGTTCCAGGAGTCCATGCCCCGGGCCATCGACGAGATGGAGCGGCTGCTCACCCGCAATCCCATCTGGCACGACCGCACCAAGGGCGTGGGCGCCATGAGCCAGGCCGACGCGGTGAATTGGGGCTACACGGGACCCTGCCTACGCGCCACGGGCCTCGCCCAGGATCTGCGCGTGGCCCAGCCCTACATGGGCTACGGGGAGTACGACTTCGACATCCCCGTGGGCACCACCGGCGACGTCTTCGACCGCTACCTGGTGCGCCTCGAGGAGATGCGCCAAAGCCTGAGGATCATCGAGCAGCTGGTTCCCCGCCTGGAACCAGGCCCTGTGATCGTGGACGACTACAAGATCGCCCTGCCCCCCAAGGAGAAGGTCTACACCCGCATGGAGAGCCTCATCCACCACTTCAAGCTGGTGATGCACGGCATCGAGATGCCCGTGGGCGAGGTCTACAGCGCCACTGAATCCGCCAACGGCGAGCTGGGCTTCTACATCGTGAGCGACGGCGGCAAGAGCCCCTACCGCATCCGGGTCCGCCCGCCCTGCCTGCCCATTTTCAGCAGCTTCGACGTGAAGGTCCGCGGCCGCCTCCTCGCCGACGCCGTCGCCGAACTCGGCGCGATGAACATCATCGCGGGGGAGCTGGACCGCTGAGGCGTCCAGACCTCCGCGGCCGAGCACCATGCCCAATCAGCCCTTCTCAGCCCAGGAGCTGAAGGTCTTCAAGCAGGCCCAGGCCCTGCATCTCCAGGGCAAGGTCCCGGAGGCGGGGCAGGCTTATTTCAGCCTCCTGCAGCGACATCCCGAGCATCCCGACCTCCATGAGGCCATGGGTCGACTGGCGGCCTTGGTCAACAAGTTCGACCACGCAGAGTTCCACTTCAGGAAATGCCTGGCGTCAGCACCGGAGCGGTGGCGTGTCTTGGAAATGCTGGGCGTCGTGGTGGATATTCAAGGACGGCGAGAGGAAGCTCTTGCGGTTTTTAGACAGGCCCTTTCCGTGCAGCCCGCATCAGCCAGCCTACGTGTAAAGGCTGGAATCGCACTTTCACACCTGAAACGACCAAGCGAAGCGCTGGCGGAGGTCGAGGCTGCCCTGGTGATCGATCCAACCGAGCGGGATGCCCTGCATCAAAAAGCGGAAATCCTTAAAACTTTGGGGAAGGATGACCTGGCCTTTGAAGCGTTCGAGAGTTTGGTCCAAACCCATCCCGACGATGCCATGTCCCGCTTCCATTGGGGTTGCGCCCTGCTCGAAAAGGGCGAATGGCAGGAGGGCTGGGCAGAGTACGAGGCCAGAAGGCGCGCTGAATCGAATCCAGCCTTTCCCAGGCCCGTAGGAGGGGACCCCTGGGATGGAAAGCTGCAATCTGGATTCCGATTGTTGATTCAGCTGGAGCAGGGGGCAGGGGATACATTCCAATTCTGGCGCTTGGTTCCTCCCCTGGCGGACGCCGGGTTGGACCTGATCATCCAGTACCCCCCTTCGCAGTCCGCGGTCATCTCCCTCCTCCAGGCCCAGGGCCTACCCGTCAGGTGGGTCACGACGTCAGACACGCTGCCAGACGTGGATGGCCACGTGCCTCTGATGAGTCTCATCCATTTAATGGGAATCTCGCCTGAAGGCCTGTGGCAGGGCTCCTACCTGCATCCGGGTAGTGAGATCCATGAGCGCCATCCCCTTTCTGGACCTTCCAGTGCTCGGGCAAGGCTCGGCATAGCCTGGTCGGGTTCCGTCTTCCACCCGAATGATCAATATCGATCGATGTCGATCGCCGACCTTCAACCGTTGCTTTCGATGGCGGGCATTCACTGGGTCAACCTGCAAAAGGGCGGGCCCGCCGTGGATATTTCAACCGTGAAGGGAACATGGAGTGATCCCATCGGCGAAACTTTCGACTATCTGGACACCGCCCGCATTCTTCGTCAGCTGGATGCGGTGGTCTGCGTGGATACCGGGGTGGCCCACCTGGCCGGCGCGATGGGAGTGCCCGTCCTCCTG
The DNA here is from genome assembly GCA_044229575.1 of Holophagaceae bacterium. GTDB lineage: Bacteria > Acidobacteriota > Holophagae > Holophagales > Holophagaceae > JADJVL01. The sequence continues at coordinate 95,813 of JBGAST010000001.1, forward strand.
ATGCTTCCGCGCTCCTGGGAGTGGCGATGGATGCGGGACCGCGCGGATACTCCGTGGTACCCGGGCCATCGGCTCTTCCGGCAGAAGAGCATCGGGGACTGGTCCCCCGTCATAGAACAGGTCCGCATGGAACTCGACCGGATGTTCCCAGAATCAGCCTGAGCTCGGAACGCCAGGCGTCCCGGCTTTGCTGGTCTTGCGGACACGCTTCTTTTTAGGCTTCGGCCTGGCTTTCACCGGCGGTTGCAGCCTCACCCGGTAGTCGTCCCGCAGCCGCTCGAGCAGCGCGAGCAGGGCGTTCCGCTCGGCGGCATTGAGGCAGCGGTCAAGGCGGGAGCACAGGGCCGCATGCCGGCCCCGGAGCTCGGCTTCCAGTTCCAGACCCTTGGCCGTCAGCCGGACCCGGGCGCCACGCCGGTCCATGGGGCAGGGGGTCTTCTCCACCAGGCCCAGCCCCGCGAGCCGATCCACCAGCCTGGGCGCGTCGGCGAAGCGGTAGATCATCCGGCAGCGGAGGTCCTTGATGAGGTAGCCCTCCACGGGGCCGCCCTTCAGGATGCGCAGGAGGTTGAACTGCTGGTCCGTCAGCCCCGAGGGCTTGAAGATCTGCTCCTCAAAGAGGCGGTTCACGTACTCCCGGGTCAGCAGCAGGGACAGGGCCACCTCATGCCCGCTGTCGAGGGGCTTGGAGATGTGCAGTTCTTCGCGGAGATGCATGGCGGTCCAGATATCTTAGCCCTCCAGGGATCTCGGCCCTTGTGCTCGGAATCACCGGCCTTACAATATAGATGTTGTAACATCTATTTCCAGGAGAACCCCATGCCGAACCGCTTCCACGCCTTCGCCCTCATCCTCGCTGCCGCCTCCCTGCCGGTCCTGGCGGGGGATACGTACAGGATCGACGCCACCCACTCGGAGATCGGCTTCAAGGTCCGCCATTTCCTTTCCAAGACCCCGGGCCGCTTCGCCAAGTTCCAGGGCACCATCCAGATGGACGAGAAGGACATGAGCAAGTCCTCGGTGGAGGTGACCATCGACGTGGCCACCATCAGCACGGACAACGAGAACCGGGACAAGCATCTGAAGAGCCCGGACTTCTTCGACGTGGAGAAGTTCCCCACCATCACCTTCAAGAGCACGGGGGTGAAGGAGGTTTCCAAGGGCAAGCTCGAGGTGACCGGCGACTTCACCATGCGCGGCGTCACCAAGCGCATCACGTTCCCCATCACGAACCTGGGCACCCAGGCCTCGCCCATGGGCGTCCGGGCCGGTTTCGTGGACGGCACCCTGAAGCTCAACCGCAAGGATTTCGGCGTCCTCTGGAACAAGGTCCTGGACAACGGCGGCACCATGCTGAGCGACGAGGTGGACATCACCCTCAACGTCGAGGCGGTCAAGGTCGTGCCGAAGTCCGAGGCGGCCCCGGCCAAGTAGGGCCTTCCCCGGGGACCGGAAGCGGCCCGACCGGGCCGCTTCCGCGTTCAGGTTGGTGACGGACTGGGCCGGAATACCTGGGTAAACTCAGGGGTTCCCGTGAGATCGCCATGAACCATCCCCAGCCGCCCGAAACCTCCGAGAAGCCCCTCGCCACAGGGGAACGGCTCCCGAAGACCGATCTGAAGGACTTCAGTCCCGAGGCGGTGAGGGAGATCCAGGCCATTGCGGCGAAGTATCCCGACAAGCTGGCGGCCACCCTGCCCGCCCTGCACATCGCTCAGCGGGACTTCGGCTTCGTGGGCCTGGACGCCATGAAGGCCGTGGCCAAGGCCCTCTCCATCCCCGAAGGCCACGTCTTCGGCGTGGCCAGCTTCTATTCCATGTACCAGAAGCACCCCGTGGGCCGGCACCACATCCAGGTCTGCACCAACATCAGCTGCGCCCTGCGGGGCGCCGCCCAGCTCCTGGAGAAGGTCTCCGAGCGCACAGGCGTGGCGCCGGGGGCGGGGCCCAGCGCCGACGGCGAATGGAGCGTGGAAGAGGTGGAGTGCCTGGCCAGCTGCGGCAGCGGGCCCTGCCTGCAGGTGAACCACGACGTGTACGACGAGGACGTGGACGCGGCGAAGCTGGACGCGATCCTCGAAGGCTGCAAGCGCGGCGAGTACCGCGCCTGGGCGAAGTAGGAGATGACCATGGCCGCCCTCCGAACCAAGCCCGACCACCAGCGCTACACCTTCGAGGGCTTCGGCACCGCGAAGTACCCGAACCTCATGCTCAGGGGTGCGGGAGACCTGGACAACTGGCCCCTGGCGGTCTACGAGGCGAAGCACGAAGGCTACGTGGGCATGAAGAAGGCCCTGAAGATGGCGCCGGGAGAGGTCATCGAGGACGTGAAGACCTCGGGCATCCGCGGAAGGGGCGGCGCGGGCTTCCCCGCCGGCCTGAAGTGGTCCTTCATGCCCAAGGACACGCCGGAAAAGAAGTTCACCCGCTACCTGGTCATCAACGCCGACGAGGGCGAGCCGGGCACCTTCAAGGACCGGGCGATCCTGGAGTACAACCCCCACCAGCTCATCGAGGGCTGCGTCATCGCCGCCTACGCCATGCAGGCCAACACCTGCTACGTCTACGTGCGCGGCGAGTTCCTCTGGCTCATCGAGAAGCTGGAGGCCGCCATCGCCGAGGCCAAGGCCAAGGGCTACCTGGGCAAGGACATCCTGGGCTCGGGCTTCGACTTGGAGATCCTGGTGCACCGGGGCGCCGGCGCCTACATCTGCGGCGAGGAGACGGCCCTCCTCAACAGCCTGGAGGGCCGCCGCGGCGAACCGCGGGTGAAGCCCCCCTTCCCGGCGGCCAAGGGCGTCTTCGGCGCGCCGACCACCATCAACAACGTGGAGACCATCGCCGCCGTCGCCCCCATCCTGCGCATGGGCGGAGCCGAGTACGCCCGCCTGGGCACCCCCAAGAACACGGGCACCAGGGTCTTCTGCCTCAGCGGCCATATCAAGCGCCCGGGCCTCTACGAGCTGCCCCTGGGCCTGCCCCTGGACTTCATCCTCAACGACCTGGCGGGGGGCTCCTCCACGGGCAAGAAGATCAAGGCGGTGATCCCCGGCGGCGCCTCGGCGCCGGTCTTCTCGGAGAAGGAGTTCTCCACCCCCATGGACTTCGACGCCGTGCGCAACGCCGGCTCCATGGCGGGCTCCGGGGGCGTCATCGTCCTGGACGAGGACACCTGCATGGTCCAGGCCTGCCTGCGCCTCATCCGCTTCTACGCCCACGAGAGCTGCGGCCAGTGCACGCCCTGCCGGGAGGGCTGCAACTGGATGGAGATGATCCTGCACCGCATCGAGCACGGCCAGGGCCGCATGGAGGACCTGGACCTGCTGGCCTCCATGACCCCCAACATCGCCGGGAAGACCCTCTGCGCCCTGGGCGACGCCGCCTGCGGGCCCATGGATTCCATCCTCCAGAAGTTCCGCCACGAGTTCGTGCATCACATCGAGCACAAGGCCTGCATGGTGAGCGGGCACCGGCTGCTGGCCCACGTCGGGGCGCACTGAGTCTCGACCGACCCTACACCGAAAGAAGCGCTGGGCGCTTCTTTCGCGTGGGGAAGGGCCTCAGTGCTTCAGCTTCCAGATGTCCATGGCGAAGACCAGCATCATGAGGGCCGCCAGGAAGATGGCGCCGCCGGTGAGGATGCGCTCCTTCACGGCGATGCTGAGGTCCCGCCCCCGGGCCTTCTCGAAGACCAGCATGGCCATGTGGCCACCGTCCAGGAAGGGGATGGGGAGGGCATTGAGTACGGCCAGATTGATGGAGATCAGGGCGGTGATGAAGAAATAGGCGATCCAGCCGGCCTGGGCGGCGTCCTTGCCGACCCGGACGATGGTCAGGGGGCCGCCCAGTTCCTTCACATTGGTCTGGAAGGTGAAGAGCTTGAAGTAGCTGCGGGTAATCTCGAGGCCCTTGTCCCAGGTCTGGAAGAGGCCATAGCGCAGGCCGTCCCGGAAATCCCTCATGGAGAGACGCTGCCCGGAAGGGACGAGGTCCCCGGGATTGGCGATGAAGCCCAACCGGCCCTTGCCCCCCTCTGCCTTGGGAACGAGCTCCAGGCGGAGGTCGGCGCCGTCCCTGCGGACCAGGAAGGGGATAGGCTGGCCCGGGTGGCCCTGGATGAGGCTGACTACCTCGTTCCACGGGGTCTCGGGCATGGGCAGATCGCCGATGCGCTTAACGTCGTCCCCCAGGCGCAGGCCGCCGGCGTCCGCGGCGCTGCCCTTCACGAGTTCCACCACCTTCATGCTGGTGGGCTTCTGGGTGCGGATATGGACGCCGATGGCGGTGAGCAGCACGAAGGCAGTGGCGAGGTTCGCCAGAATCCCCCCGCTGAAGAAGAGCAGGCGCTTCCAGGTGGGCTGCCGCAGGAAGCCGTGGGGATCCTCGGCTTCGGGTTCCTCGGGGTTGAAGCCCGCCAGTTTGACGTAGCCACCCAGGGGCAGGGCCGCCAGGCGGACATCGGTCTCCCGCCATTTGAAGCCGATGAGCCGGGGCCCAAAGCCGAGGGAAAAGACTTCCACGGGCATGCCCATCCACTTGGCCACCGTGAAGTGGCCGAGTTCATGGAAGAAAATGAGGCCGCCGATCATGACGGCGGCCAGGACCCAGCCCTGGAGGCTGGAGCCCGCGAGGAGAAGGGCGGCGGGGAGGGAGAACAGGGCGATGGCGAAGGACTTCATGGGACTCCGGAAGGGCCGCGGGAGGCGAGCCATCCTCTAGCTTGATCCCTTCCGCGCCGGTCTGCATCCCACAGGTCTTCCAGGCAGCTCGCAGGTGCGGCTGGAAGTTGCTGAAGCACCTGGGCGTTGCAGGCCTGGATGTCCCAGAAGCCGATGCGCCCGTCCAGGAAGGCCGCGACGGCCTCCTCGTTGGCGGCATTGAGGATGGCGGGGGCGGTCCCCCCTGCCCGGAGGGCCTCGAAGGCCAGGCCCAGGCAGGGGAAGCGGGCTAGGTCCGGGGTCTCGAAGGTCCAGGTCCGGGCCAGGTCCCAGTCGTAGGGGGCCACGGGGCCCGGGCACTTGTCCGGGTAGAGGAGGGCGTACTGGATGGGCAGCTTCATGTCGTTGGCGCAGACCTGGAGCTGGTAGGTGCCGTCGTGGAAGCCCGCCATGGCGTGGACTTGGCTCTGGGCATGGACGGTGACGCGGATCTGGTCCGCCGAAAGGCCGAAGAGCACGGCGGCCTCGATGACCTCCAAGCCCTTGTTCATGAGCGTTGCGCTGTCGATGGTGATCTTGGGGCCCATCTTCCAGGTGGGATGGTTGAGGGCCTCCTCCCGGGTGGCGCGCCGGATGCGCTCCAGGGGCCAGTCCCGGAAGGGCCCGCCGCTGGCGGTGATGCGGATCTCGCGCAGGGAGGCAGGGTCCCGGCCGTCCAGGAGCTGGTGCAGGGCGGCATGCTCGCTGTCCACGGGCAAGAGCTCGCCGCCCCCGGCGGCCGCGGCGGCCTTCATGAGGGCGCCGCCCACCACCAGGGACTCCTTGTTGGCCACGCAGACCCGCCGGCCCGCGCGAAGCGCCGCCTCCGTGGACTCCAGGCCCGCGGCCCCCACCACGGCGGCCATTACCGTGTCGGCCTCGGGGTGGAGGGCGCAGGCCTTCAGGCCCTCGGGGCCCCAGTGGATGTCCGGGCCGTAGGAGAGCTCGGCGGCGAGCCAACGGGCGTCCCCCTCCTCCGCCACGGAGACCAGGCTCGGGTGGAAGCGCTCGCACTGGGCCTTCAGGGTCATCCGGTTCCGGCCGCCGGCCAGGGCGACCACGTCCAGGCGCCCGGGATGGGCGAGCACCACGTCCAGGGTGGACGTGCCGATGGAGCCCGTGGAGCCGAGGATGGCGAGGCGACGGAAACCCGGGGCTCCGGTCCTAGCGGACATAGAGCAGGTAGGCGTACATCAGGGGGGCGGCGAAGACCAGGCTGTCCACACGGTCGAGGATGCCGCCGTGGCCGGGGATGGAGACGCCGACATTGCTGTCCTTCACGCCGGCGCTGCGCTTCCACGTGCTTTCCACGAGATCGCCCAGCTGGCCCGCGAGGCCCAGCACCAGCCCCAGGCCCAGGGCGTAGAGGGGGCTCCACTCCGGGCAGACTCCGGAATACTTCATGAGGAGGGCGCCCGCCAGATTCCCCGCCAGGTTGCCGGCGGCCCCCTCCCAGGTCTTCTTGGGGCTGACCCGGGGGGCCAGCTTGTGGCGACCGAAGGTGCTGCCGACGAAGTAGGCGGCGGTGTCGCCGAACCACACGATGATGTAGAGGGCGAGGATGAGGCGGCTGCCGGTCTTGGGCAGCGTGCCCTCGAACTGGAAGAGCTTCTGCTGGAAGCCCAGGCCCAATCCCATGTAAAGGGCCGCGAGCCACGTGATGGCCTGGCTGGGAAGGGCCTTCTCCAGCTCCTTGTCGTAGAAGAGCGCCCCGAAGTGGATCACCAGCCCCCCCGTCACGAGGACCAGCCACAGCGGCAGCCGGGGATCCGCGACGCTGCCCTGATCGAGGGCGAAGTGCAGGAGCAGCAGCTCTGCGGTGACCACCGCCGGGATCAGGGCGGGGTTGAAGCCCATCTTCCGGCCGATGAGGGTGAACTCCCGCACTCCCAGGAAGATGCTGCCGGCCATGAGGGCGAGGTAGGCGTAGCGCCCCCAGGCCGTCTCGCCGCCGAAGTAGAGCAAGGAAAGGAAGAAGACCGCGAAGACCAGGGCCGTTCCCACCCGGACGACGAGGTTCTTCCGGTCGAGGCGGGGCTTGGCGGCGGGCGGGGAGGCCTCGCGGGAGAGGTTCGGATTCGGAGTCTTCTTGGGCTTCATCGTCACCATCCTGCCTCACAAACCCGGAAACTCACAGGCCGCCGAAGCGTCGTTCCCGCTGCGCGTAGGCGTCCAGGGCCTCGCGCAAGCCCGCGGCGCGGAAGTCCGGCCACAGGGTCTCGGTCACGTAGAATTCGGCGTAGGCCGCCTGCCAGAGGAGGAAGTTGGAGACCCGCAGCTCGCCGGAGGTGCGGATCAGCAGGTCCACGTCCGGGGCGTCCCTGGTCCAGAGGCGGGCCTGGAAGGCAGCCTCGTCCAGGGACTCCGGCGCGACGCCATCCTCCAGACAGCGCTTCGCGGCCTGGAGGATCTCCAGGCGGGAGCCGTAGTTCACCGCCAGGTGGAAGGTCATGCGATCCAGGTGGGCGGTGCGTTCCTCCAGGGTTGCGATGTCCGCCGCCACGCCCGCCGGGAGTCCACCCCGGTCGCCGATGTGATGGAAGCGGATGCCGTTGGCCGTGAGCTTCGGCACGAAGATGCGCAGGTACATGCGGAGCATGGCCATGAGGGCCGACACCTCCGCCACGGGGCGCTTCCAGTTCTCCGTGCTGAAGGCGTAGAGGCTGAGGTGCCGGATGCCCAGGCGCGCCGCCTCCTCCAGCACGTCGTCCACCGCCTGGACCCCCATCTTGTGGCCCTTGATGCGGGTCCAGCCCCGTTGCGCCGCCCAGCGCCCGTTGCCGTCCATAATGATGGCGACGTGATGGGGTACGCTCACGGGGCCGCCCTGTGGAGATCACGCGACGAAGCGAGTGGTGTTGAAGTCTCGCGTATGGCCGAAGCCCATACCGAGAAGATTATGGCGACGTGATTCGGGACGCTCACGACGACGACCCGCCGGGACCCCGCGAGGAGTGTGGAAGGAGCGAAGCCGGACCCTCGGCCGTAGGCCCTGGGCGGGTGCGGGAGGACGTGGGACGCGCGCGATTCATTGGCGCCAGTATCGCCTGGATGACGGGCTTCTCCCTAGGCCCTCGGCATTCCGGCGGGGGCTTCCCAGTAGCGCCAACGGGGTCCAGGGACTTAGAAAAAATTCGGAACTATTCTCGATTGACCCATTGAATAGGCTGGAGATTGGAGGCGGCGCCCACTAGCATGGATTTCTCTCCATCTCCTGGAACAATCCCCGCAAAAACAGAGCCTGCACCGGCTGAATCCAACCCGCAGTCCCCAAGAACCGCCGTCGTCCATGGTCCAGTTCAACACCCGAGCCAACGAGATCCTGCTGAAGCTGGTCTATTACGGGCCGGGCCTCTCGGGCAAGACGACGAACCTGCAGCTGATGCACGCCATGTGCGCCGAGTCCAACAAGGGCGAGATGTTCAGCGTCAACACCCAGGAGGACCGCACCCTCTTCTTCGACCTGCTCCCCATCAACCTGGGCTATATCTACGGAAACGCCATCCACCTCCAGATCTACACGGTGCCGGGCCAGGTCCAGTACGACGCCAGCCGCCGGGTGGTGCTCGGGGGTGCCGACGGCGTGGTCTTCGTGGCGGATTCCAGCGAGTCGAAGATGCAGGACAACGTGGATTCGCTGTCGAACCTCTACCACAACCTGAACGCCAACCGCCTGAACATCAAGCAGATCCCTTTCGTGCTCCAGTACAACAAGCGGGACCTGCCGGACGCCATGGCGGTGGGGGTGATGAACCGCCGCCTCAACTTCCGGAACGTGCCCTACTTCGAGGCCGTGGCCAACAAGGGCGTGGGCGTGCTGGACACCTTCCTGGCCATCACCCGGGAGACCGTCAGCAGCACCTTCAAGAAGTACCACCTGGACAAGAAGATCAAAGACTTCGACGAGATGCTGAACCTCATCGACTCCAATGTCCGGGGCAGCATGCGGGAGCCCGCCATGGCGCTGGAGGCGCCGGGCCAGCCGGAGACCACCGTGCTCCGCCACAGCAACGTCTCCGTGGAGGACCTGCAGCCGGGCAAGGTGGCGGACGCCTCCGAGCTGCTGGAGGACGCCCTCAAGGCCAACATGGAGACGGCCCGGCTCTACTCCGAGCTGAAGTCCGCCAAGGACGCCCTGGAGCAGAAGAGCGCTGAGATGGCCCAGCTCTACTCCCAGCTCGAGCGGGCCAACGCCGACAACCAGAAGACCCGGCGCTACCTGGAAAGCCTGATCCAGAGCGTGGGCGAGGCCATCATCTCCTTCGGGCCCGATGGGAAGATCCTCACCTGGAACAGCGCCGCGGAGCGGATCTTCGGCTACCCCCGGGCCGAGGTGGCGGGCCAGAACCTCTCGCTGATCCTGCCCCATTCCCGCGCAGGGGAGACGGAACAGGCCATGGCCGTCGTGGGCCAGGGGCAGTCCCTGAAGGATGTCCAGACCACCCGCCTGCGCAAGGATGGCCGCGAGTTCCCCACCTCCATCACCTACGCCCCGGTGAAGGGCGCCGATGAGCGGATCCTGGCCTTCTCCGCGGTGATCCGCGATCTGGACGAGCAGAAGAACCTGGAACGCAAGCTCAGCGAATCCGAGGCCCACAGCAGCCTCGGCCGTGTCCTCGAACCGGTCTTCAACGATCTGGTGGGCCGCCTCGCGCCCCTGCAGATCCAGGCCCGGGCGGTGCAGGAGAGCGCGGTGGACAGCGCCCACACCGGGCAGCTCAACCGGCTGGTCCAGGGCCTCGACAACCTTTCGGCGCGCATGCGGCCGCTGATGATGATCCTCAATCCCCCCACACCCAGGCGGGAGCCGGCCTCCCTGAACCTCCTGGCCCAGGAGGCCGCGAAGAAGGTGGAGATGGAGGCCGCCGCCGCCGGCGTCGCCATGGAGACCGCCCTGGATCCGAACGTAGGGGAGACCTCCCTCGACGCGGAGCAGATCCGCGAAGCCCTCGCCGGGCTCCTGCGGAACGCCATCCAGAGCGCCGTCCGGGCCCCGCAGCGGAGGATCCGCCTGGCCACCCGCGCCGCCCACAACGCCTTCCACGTGGTGGTGCAGGACACGGGCCCCACGGTGCTCGCCTCCGACCAGGCGAAGTACTTCGACCTGGCGACGGTGGATGGCCCGGAAAGCCTCGGGCGCGTCCTGGCGGCGGTGGTGCTGCGCCAGCACGGCGGCCGGATCGCCCTGCGCAGCCAGGAAGGATCGGGCAACGCGGTGCTCGGGGAGATCCCCTTCGCCTGATCCCGAGATTCCTAAGGGACGCGGAGGACCTCAGGCCAGGGCTTCGGCGTAGGCCTCCGCGAAGCGCCCGGCGTCCTCGGCCCTGAGGCCGCAGATGCCGACGCGGAGCCCCTCCTTCATGGGAACCACGAAGACGCCGCGGGTTTTGAGCCGGAGGGCCGCCTGGTAGGGATCCTCCGCCGGCAGGGTCACGAAGAAGCCGCCTTGCCAGGCGACGCCGGTCAGCTTGTGGCCGCGCAGGGCGGTGGACAGGGCCAGGGCCCGGGCTTCCAGGATCTGGGACCAGTGGCGGTGCTCGCCGTTCAGACGCGCCTGGGCCTTGCCATCCATGGCCAGGTGCATGACGAGGGACTGGGGGGCCCGGGGCGCGTTGGAGAAGGCCCCCCGGCAGGACATGGATAGAGCCGCCTGGAGGCTCGGGTCCCGGGTCCAGGGGAAGACCAGGGCCCCGGCCCGGGCGCCGTAGAGGGTCAGGGCCTTCGAGATGGACAGGGCCGCGCCCACGAGCACGCTCCCCTCCCGGGCGAAGGCGGCGTAGTCCCTGAGGGCGTGGTCGACCTCCGCGGGATCCGCGGCGTATTCGAGGTAGGCGAGGTCCAGGAGCAGGGTGACGGGACCATGTCGGGCGGCCTCCCGCAGGGCGGCCATGAGCCGGGCGCGGCCGACGGGGCTGGAGCTGCGGCCCGTGGGGTTGTGGCAGGGGTCGTTGAACCACAGGAGCATGCGGCCCTGGCGGTGCATGAGGTCGAGGAAGGTGGCCTTCAACTCTTCGGAATCAAAGGTGTGCCCCGCCTCCGGCAGGTCGAATGTCTCGAGCCGGGCCCCCTGCTCGGCGCAGATGGTGGCGTAGGGTCCCCAGCAGGGCGCCAGGGTCAGCACCGCCTCCCCCGGCTCGAGGAAGTTGCGGATGGAAAGGGCGAGGGCGCCGGTGCCTCCGGGCGTCGCGCAGCCCGCGCCGAAGGTCTCCAGGTCGGGCCAGTAGCGGAGCATCAGCGCCTTGAGGTAAGCCGGGTCCCCGGCGATGGGGGCGTAGGGCGCGATCTCTCCGGGCCGCAGGGCGCGGTAGAGGTCCATCACCGTGTCCAGCACCACTAGGTGGCCGCCGTCGTCCAGGAGGGCGCCGACGGTGGCGTTGATCACGGGCTCCCCGGCGGCCCTCCGCGCGTTGGCCTCCGAGTTGAGGGCGAAGATGGGATCGTCCCCGGGAAAGTCGCGGCGGGAAGGGAGCAGCTGGGGAAGCATCGCAACAGCTTAGTGGCAGCCGGGGGAAATGGGGCATCCGGCGGGCCGGAGCAAAATTCCACTACGCTGCAAGCCTGGAGGCCCGATGATCCGACCCTTCCAAGGCATGGTCCCCCGCCTCGGCTCCCGAGTCTTCGTGGCGGACAACGCCCTCGTGCTGGGGGACGTGGAGATCGGCGACGACAGCTCCGTCTGGTTCAACTGCGTCGTCCGCGGCGACGTCAACTGGATCCGCATCGGGGCGCGGGCGAACATCCAGGACATGTGCTGCATCCACGTCACCAACGGGAAGTGGCCCACGGTGATCGGCGACGAGGTGAGCCTGGCCCACAACGTGATGCTCCACGGGTGCACCCTGGAGCGGGGGGTCCTGGTGGGCATGAGCAGCACCATCATGGACGGGGCGGTGGTAGGGGAAGGCTGCCTGGTGGCGGCGGGCAGCCTGCTGCGGGAAGGCTTCCAGGCCCCGCCCCACACCCTGGTGGCGGGCTGGCCCGCGGAGGTGAAGAAGGACCTTTCGGAGGGCCAGAAGGCCCTGGTGGCCGGTATCTGGAGCCGCTACGTGCGCTACAAGGAGGCCTATTTCGCCGATGGCTGGCCGGTGGCGGAAGCGCCGGCGGCCCTGGACCCGAGGCCCGGGTTCCGGGAGGGCCATCCCTTTCCCTGAAGGCCGCGCTTGCGGAGCCGAGGGCTTCCCCGGCTAGACTGGGGGCCCAACCCCCGAACCCAACCTCCACCACCCATGCAGCCCCACCTCATCCTTCGTGTCCATGCCGATGCGCGCCTGGGACTGGGTCATGTGGCCAGGGCCATGGCGATCCATGAATCCTGGAGGGCCCTCGCGGCGAGCCAGGGAAGCGACGCGCCCTGCACCCTCGCCATTTCCGGGGACCAGCGGGCCCGCCGCATCGGCGCTGGCCGCCATCCTTTCCTGGACCGGCCCCTGCCCTTCCCGACCGTGGATCTCGGCGAGGATCTCCTGGCGCCCCTGCCGCCCGACCTGCGGGCCTCCGTCGTGCTGCTGGACCAGTGGGAGGCCACACCGGAGATCATCCAGTCCTTCCGCCCCGCCAAGGTCGCGGTGATGGAGGATGATGGCGATGCCCACGAGGCGGCGGACCTCCTCTTCCAGCCCTACCTGGAGGGCGTGAAGTGGCCGGACCACCCGGTGAAGACGGTGAACGGGCGGAAGGTGCGGCCCTTCGAGACCCAGCACGGCGCCTGCCGGGTACTGCGGGGGGCTGGCTACATCCCCGTTTCGTCCGCGGCCATGGAACTGCGGCCGCGGCGCCATCCCCTCCAGCCCCTGGCCTCCCACCGCCTCCTCATCACCTTCGGCGGCAGCGACGGTCCAGGCCTCGCCCGCCGGGCCTTCGAGGTCCTGGACCGGCTCCAGGCGGAGGATCGCTGGCGGGGCACCTGCACGATCCTCGCCCCCTCCGGCCTCGACCTGCGGCCCTTTCCGGGCTGCACCATCCACGAAGCCCTGCCCGACCTCACCCGCCGCATCCCGGAGTACGACGCCCTGTGGTGCAGCGCCGGGATCACCCTGGCGGAGGCCCTCTGCATGGGCGTCCCTTCGGCGGCCTGGGGCCAGAACGAGCGGCAGCACCAGATCATCGCCGACCTGGCCCAGGCCGCGGGCTGCTTCGACCTGGGGGTGGGACCCGAGGCGGACCTGGAGGCCACGGAGGAGGCCCTGGCCCGCTGGCTGGGCCCCGAGGGCCAGGAGACCCGCCAGGAGCAAAGCCGGGACGGCATGGCCCTGGTGGATGGCCTGGGAGCCAGCAGGATCGCCCAGGAGCTCTGGGTCCTGGCGCAGGGATAGCAAGACGGCGGGCGTGCCGCCCTCCTCGCCGGGTCCCGGCTCCGCGGAGGACCTTCAGTCCTCCGCTCCACCACCCGGCGGTCGAGCGCCCGGCGGTCGGGCGCTAACCCCGCCGGGGAGAAAAACTTCCTTGACCCGCCTGGGCTCGAGCGATAGCATTTTCGTTCTGCGCCTCCGCCGTAGGTGGTCTGCGCATGATCGAGTTTCCGCACCACGTACACCTTATCTGTCGGGTATTGGAGTCTGGCCATGAGCACCTACTTCCCCAAGGGCCAAGAGATTCAGCGCAAGTGGTTCCTGGTGGACGCCACCGGGATCCCCGTCGGTCGCCTGAGCACCGCCGTCGCCGAGGTCCTGTCCGGCAAGCGCAAGCCCACCTGGACCCCCTTCCTCGACACCGGCGACCACGTGGTGGTGATCAACGCCGCCAAGGCGGTCTTCACCGGCAAGAAGCTGGACCAGAAGATCTACCACCGCGTCCCCAACACCCAGCCCGGCTCCATCAAGTCCGTGCGCGCCAAGGTCATGCACCAGACCTTCCCCACCCGGATCATCGAGTCCGCCGTGAAGGGCATGCTGCCCAAGGGTCCCCTGGGCCGCCAGATGTACCGCAAGCTCAAGGTCTACGAGGGCGCCAGCCACCAGCAGGCCGCCCAGCAGCCCGAAACCCTGAAGATCGAAGCCTAATCCCGCACCAGCAGAGGTCACGATGGCGATGAACCAGCACTACGGAACCGGACGGCGCAAGAGCGCCTCCTCCCGCGTCTTCCTCCGCCCCGGCACCGGCAAGGTCACGGTCAACGGCCGCGCCCTGGAGCACTACTTCCCCAACGCCGTGCTCCGCATGATGGTGAACCAGCCCCTGGTGCTCTCCGAGCTCTTCGGCAAGTTCGACCTGGCGGTCACCGTCGCCGGCGGCGGCCCCGCCGGCCAGGCCGCGGCCATCCGCCTGGGCGTCTCCCGCGCCCTGCTGCAGTACAACGACCAGCTCAAGTCCATGCTCCGCGGCGCCGGCCTCCTGACCCGCGACCCCCGCATGAAGGAGCGCAAGAAGCCCGGCCAGAAGGCCGCCCGCCGCCGCTTCCAGTACAGCAAGCGCTGATCCTCGGCACAGCTCTTTGACTCGATGGGGAGCCTGGTCTCCCCATCGGTGTGTAAGACGGACCGGGTATTCCGGTCGAATCGGGTCCTCAGGACCCTCATCCCCAAGCGCGGACCCTCCGTCCGCATCCATTGAGGAGGCCATCATGGCTGCCATCCAAATGAAGGAACTGCTCGAAGCTGGCGCGCATTTCGGCCACCAGACCAAGCGCTGGAACCCGAAGATGAAGAAGTACATCTTCGGCGCCCGCAACAGCATCTACATCATCGACCTGCAGAAGACCCTGCGGCTCTGGAACACGGCGGCCCAGTTCGCCACCAAGTGCGCCGCCGAGGGCAAGAGCTTCCTCTTCGTGGCCACCAAGCCCCAGGCCCAGGACCTCATCAAGGAGCAGGCGGAGCGCTGCGGCGCCTTCTACGTGAACAACCGCTGGCTCGGCGGCATGCTCACCAACTTCTCCACCATCAAGAAGAGCCTGGACAAGTTCCGCGAGATCGAAGCCACGCTGAACGATCCCGCCCGCACCGCCCTTCTCTCGAAGAAGGACATCCTGATGCTGAACCGGACCCGCGAGAAGCTCGACGCCTCCTTCGCCGGCATCCGCGACATGCGCAGCCTGCCGGACGTCATCTTCGTGATCGATCCCCACCGGGAGGAGATCGCGGTGACGGAAGCCTCCAAGCTCGGCCTGCGCATCATCGGCATCGTGGACACCAACTGCGATCCCGACAAGATCGACTACGTCATTCCCGCCAACGACGACGCCATCCGCTCCATCCTCCTCTTCTCCGAGCGCCTCGCTGATTCCATCCTCGAGGGCCGCCAGTCCTTCAAGGACAAGGGCGACAGCGCCGACATGAAGAAGATGATGGAAGAGAAGGCCAACGAGGGCGTGGAAGCCTGATTCGCTTCGCACACCTTTGAATTCGAATACCGGGCCACCGGCCCGCTTGGATGGGAGAACACCATGGCTTTCACCGCACAGGACGTGAAGGAACTCCGCGAGAAGACCGGCATCGGCATGATGGACTGCAAGAAGGCCCTCGAGGAGACCAACGGCGACATGGAAGGCGCCATCGACTACCTCCGGAAGAAGGGCCTCGCCGCCGCCGAGAAGAAGGCCGACCGCATCGCCACCGAGGGCATCGTGGAGGCCTACATCCACCCCGGCGGCCGCGTGGGTGTGCTCATCGAGATCAACTGCGAAACAGATTTCGTCGCCAAGACCGAGGGCTTCCAGCGCTTCGTGAAGGAGATCGCCATGCACGTGGCGGCCGCCGACCCCGCGCCCGCCTTCGTGAACCCCGAGGAAGTCACTCCCGAGTTCCTGGCCAAGGAGAGGGAGATCGCCATGGCGCAGGCCCTGGCCACGGGCAAGCCCGCCAACGTCGTCGAGAAGATCGTCGAGGGCAAGATGGGCAAGATCGTGTCCGAGATCTGCCTCCTCGAGCAGCCCTTCATCATGAATCCGGACCTCACGGTGCGGCAGTACGTCAGCACCAAGACCGCCGAGATCGGCGAGAAGCTGTCGGTCCGCCGCTTCCAGAAGTTCGTCCTCGGCGAGGGCCTCGAGAAGCGGAAGGAGAATTTCGCCGAGGAAGTCGCCGCCCAGATGGCCGCGAAGTAAGCCGATCTTCCCTGTTCCCGAAGGGCGGCCTCAGGCCGCCCTTTTTATGCCTCGGCTTCCTGCCGTAGGCTGGAGGCCAGGATCCCAGGACTCACCATTCCGGAGCCGGTCATGAAGTACAAGCGCATCCTCCTGAAGCTCAGCGGCGAAGCCCTCATGGGCGATCAGAAGGGCGGCATCGACCCGGCCGTGGTGTCGATGATCGCGGACCAGATCAAGGAGATCCGCGCCATGGGCGTGGAGGTGGGCCTCGTCATCGGCGGCGGCAACATCTTCCGCGGTGTCGCGGGCGCCACCACCGGCATGGACCGCACCACGGCCGATCACATGGGCATGCTGGCGACGATGATCAACGCCCTCGCCCTGCAGGACGCCCTCGAGCACAAGGGCGTGCACACCCGCACCCTTTCGGGCCTCGAAATGCCGAAAGTGGCCGAGAGCTACATCCGCCGCCGCGCCGCGCGCCACCTCGAGAAGGGCCGGGTCGTGATCTTCGGTGCCGGGACCGGCAACCCTTTCTTCAGCACTGACACCGCCGCGGCCCTGAGGGCCAACGAGGTGGCCGCGGAAGTGGTCATGAAGGCCACCAACGTGGACGGGATCTACACCGCCGACCCCAAGAAGGATCCCGCCGCCACCCGCTATGACGAGATCAGCTTCCAGGAGGTCCTGGAGAAGGGCCTGAAGGTCATGGACGCCGCCGCCATCGCGCTCTGCATGGAGAACAAGCTGCCCATCATCGTGTTCGACATGATGGTTCCCGGCAACCTTGTGGCCGCCGTCAAGGGCGAGCACGTCGGCACGCTGGTGCGCTGAGGGGCCCCTACTCCCCCAGCACCTCCCGCATGGCGCCGAGCAGGTCCGAGGCGGCGTAGGGTTTCTGCAGGAACAGGGTGCCGGGCTCCAGGAGCAGCCGCTGGACGCGCTCCTCGCCATCGAAGCCGCTGGTGAGGATGATGGGGAGGCCGGGCTTGATTCGGCGCAGGGCGGGCAGGGCTTCGCCGCCGGTCATCACGGGCATGGAGATGTCCAGCAGCACCGCCCGCATGTCCGAACCATGGAAGCGCAGGGCTTCCACCCCCTCCAGGCCGTTGGCGGCCTCCAGGACGTCGAACCCCGCGCGGCGCAGCACCGTGGCCGCCATGCCCCGGATGGGCGCCTCGTCGTCCACCACCAGCAGCAATCCATGGCTGCGCCAGCCTTCGCCGCCTGCGGCGTGGAGTCCGGGAGCTGCGGGAAGCGGCGCGTCCAGGGCGGGGAAGAGGATGCGGAAGGTGGTCCCCTTGCCGGGGCGGCTGTAGACCCAGACGCCGCCCCGGTGGCCCCGCACGATGCCCTGCATCGCGGCGAGGCCAAGGCCGCGGCCCGCGGGCTTGGTGGTGAAAAAGGGATCGAAGATGCGGCGCTGGGTCTCCTCGTCCATGCCGACCCCGGTGTCGCTGACTTCCAGGAACAGGTGGGGGCCCGGCTCCAGCCCCTGGTCGGGGTAGGCGTGGGCGAGATCCTCCACCGTGAGGTGCTGCACGCCGGTGCGCACCTTCACCGTGCCGTGGGAAGCACCGATGGCCTCCACCGCGTTGGTCAGGAGGTTGAGAATGACCTGCTGAAGCTGCGTGGAATCGGCGTCCATGGCCGGGATGTCGGGCGCCAGGGCGTACTCGACGGTGACGTGCTTGGCGATGGAGGTCTCCAGGAGGCCGGTGAGGGACTTCAGGGTTCCGTTGAGGTCGAGGGGTTCCCGTCGGAACTTGCCGCGGCCGGAGTAGGCGAGCATCTGGCGGGTCAGATCCGCCGCCCGGTGGGCGGTGGTGGCGATGCTGCCCAGGCTGGCGTGGACGATGCCGCCGGGCTCGGCCTCGTCCAGGGCCAGGCTGGCGTTGCCCAGGATGATGGTGAGGAGATTGTTGAAGTCGTGGGCGACGCCGCCGGCCATCAGGCCGAGGCTTTCCAGGCGCTGGGATTCGAGCATGCGGCGCTCGAGGGCCAGCCGCGATTCCACGGCCGCGACGCGGTCCGTGATGTCGAAGGCCGTGCCCAGGCCCAGGGTGTGGCCGGCGTGCTGGATGGCGCCGGCGGTGAAGTCCACCCAGCGCACCGTGCCGTCGGGGCGCAGGACGCGGAACTCGTAGCGGGAAGGCACGGGCTCGCCCCGCTGACGGGCCAGGCCCCGCTGCTTCACCTGCTCCCGGTCATCCGGATGGACCACCTCCCAGAAGGCAGTGCTAAGCAGCTCCTCGCGGCTGCGGCCAAGGAGCTCGCAGGCATAGCCGCTCACATAGGTGAAGGTCTGGAGGTAGGTGAAGATGGCGCAGGAGGCGGTGTCGGCGATGGTGCGGAAGCGCTCCTCGCTCTCCCGGAGAGCCTCCTGGACCCGGCGGGTCTCGCTGATGTCCCGCACGAGGCAGAGGACGCCGCCTCCCGGGAGGGGCCGGCCATCCAGGTGGACCCAGAGGATCCGGCCTTCGGTCTGCAGGCGCACTTCCATGCTGCAACGGGGAACCCGGCCCTGGAGCAGCCGGAGGCAATGTTCCCCGCACTCCCCCCGATCCGCCGGATGGACCAGTTCCATGAGGGGCTGCCCCAGGAGCTGGCCGGCGGGCACCTCCAGGAGCCCGGCGAGGGCGGCGGGGGCCTTGCGGAGCCGGCCCTGGTCGTCCAGTTCCGCCACCATGACACCGGCCAGGGCCTCGAACTCCTCCAGGAGATCCGGCGCCGCGGCGGGGCGGCCGCGGCGGGCGAGGAGCCAGCCCAGGCCCGCGCCCGCGGCCAGCAGGCCGGCGGCGCCGGAAAGGGCGGAAAGGGTGGGTTCCATGGAGGGCCGTGAGACGACCTTCAGATTGAAGCAGCATCCCGGCCCTGGACCGGGAAGAAGAGCGTCACCTGGGTGCCCTGCCCCGGGCGGCACGCGACCCGGATGCCGCCGTGGTGGCTGCGCATGATGCCGTGAACGGAGGCCAGTCCCAGACCGCGCCCCGCGAACTTGGTGCTGAAAAAGGGATCGAACATGTGCCTCTGGGTTTCGGGGTCCATGCCCACCCCCGTATCGGAGACGGAAAGCCAGAGGCAGGCCCCGACGGTGGAATCGGGATCGAAGAAGTCGAAGTCGAGGCTGGCGAGGTCCACGGGCTCCACGCCCGTGGCGATCCGCGCGGTGCCGCCCCCCGGCATGGCCTCCAGCGCATTCTCCAGCAGTTCCCGGAGGGCATGGGCGAGCTGGTCCGGATCCCCCTCGAGGACCGGGAGCCCGTCGGCGAGGTCGGTCTCGATGTCCTGTTCGGGCCGGAGGGCGCCAAGCTCGTGGGCGACCACGTCGCGGATGAGGCCGGTCAGGTCCAGGCGCTGCCACCGGAAGTGGGCGTCGCCCGCGTAGGCGAGCATGGCGTGGGTCAGCTCCGTGGCTCGGAGGCAGGCGACCCGGATGTGTTCCAGGAAGGGCCGCGCCGGGGACTGCTCCGGAAGCTCGAGCTCGGCGCAGGAGAGATTGCCCTGGATGGTGGTGACCAGGTTGTTGAAATCGTGGGAGAGGCCGCCGGCGATGAGGCCGAGGGACTGCATGCGCCGGGCTTCGAAGAGCTTCTGCTCGATCTCGCCGCGCGCGGCCTCGGCGGCGATGCGCTCCGTGATGTCGAGGGCCGTGGCGAGCACCAGCCGCTTGCCCTGGAAGAGCACGGTGGTGGCGGTGAGGTCCACCCAGCGGATGCCGCCGTCGGGGCGGAGGATGCGGAACTCCCAGCGTCGCGGCCGTTCTTCCCCGGCCTTGCGCGCCTCCAGGGTCTCCCCGGCGATGACCCGGTCGTCGGGGTGGATGAGCTCCAGGGCGGGCTTGCCGATGAGGGCTTCCCGGTCGATGCCGAGGATGTGCGCGGCACCGGGGTTCGCGTAGCTGATGGTGTCCCAGTAGAGGAGGATGGCGCCATCCGTGGTTTCCGCCACGGCCCGGAAGCGGGCTTCGCTTTCCGTGAGCTCGGCCACCAGGCGTTCCTCCTTGAGGCGCCGGAGGGCGAGGACCCGGGTGAGGGCGGCAAGGATGAGGGTGGCCAGCAGCCCGCCCGCCAGGACCCACCGGGGCGCGTGGATCTCGTCGCTCACGCCGAAGGAGCGGGGGGCCTCGTAGTGGATGGACCACCGGCGTCCTCCCAGCATCCGGGACGAATCGAAGTGGAAGTACGAGCGGCCCTTGGCGGGCCGGCTTTCGAAGAGCATCCGGTTGACGTCGTCCGCCGGGCCGTCCACCACCATCACCCGCAGCTCGGGGTGGACCCGCAGGGTGTGGAGCAGCAGCTCGTCCGCGTAGTAGGAGGTGAAGACCACGCCACGGGCGGCGGCGCGGCGGGCCGCCACGGAATCCCGGGCCGCCCCGCGGCGGTAGACCGGGGCGTAGATCACCACGCCGGGATGCTTCTTGTTGCCCGCGGAAACCGACGCGAGGTGGAGGGGGTCGGTGATGACCGCTTCGCCGGTCTCCACCGCCTGGAGGATGGCCGCGCGCCGCGCGTCCAGGGAGAAGATGTCGAGGCCGAGGAGGTTCCGCGTCTCGTCGGACCAGGGGTACATGAGGGTCAGCGGGGCGGTATAGGGCCCGGGGCCCTTGCCATGGAGCTTGAACTTCGGGTTGAGGCGCTTCTGGGCCGCCTCGAAGGGGGCCGTGACGGCCGGGGGGAGCAGCTCGACGTAGCCGATGGAGCGCATGCCATCGAGGCGTTTCCGGATGCCGAAGCGAATTGCGAAGGCCTCCCACTCCAACGGCGTGACGTCGTCATCCACATCGAACAGGGCCTGGCCCGCCCGGAGCACTTCCAGATTCTGGTCCAGCCGGCCCGCCAGGGACTCCTCCTCCCGGTCCACCTCGGCCTTGAACAGCACCTGGGCCTTCTGCAGCAGCAGGCGGTGGGCGAAGGCCCAGGCCCCCAGGCTGAGGAACCCGCCCGCCAGCAGCACCGCCAGGGCCTGGCGGGGCACCACCGGCGCCCTGTCCCCGGGGAGGGTGGACGCTGCCGGGATCGGGATAGGATCATTCATTGGCTGTGTCGACACACGATGGACAAAAGTAGGAATTTCCTATTCCTGACACAAGGGAATTCGTAGGCATTATGAATTTAGTTCAACTTTTTTCACATCTACCGGACTGCGAGGTGCTCCAGGATCCGGAAGCCCTGGAACCCTTCCGCCGGGACGAATCCCACCTCCTCCAGCCCGCCCCGCGAGCGGTGGTCCGTCCGCGTTCCCCCCGGGCTCTGAAGGGCCTGGTGGCGCTGGCCCAGGGTGAGGGCTTCGGTCTCGTGCCGAGGGGCGCCGGGACCGGGAAGGCGGGAGGCTGCCTCAGCGCGGGGCCGAGCGTGGTTGTGGACCTGGGCGCCTGGCCCGGCGTCATCCAGGTCTCGAAGCCGGACCTCTGCCTTTCGGCCCCCTGCAGCGCCTGGCTTCGGGACGTGAAGGGCACCGCGGACCAGGCGGGCCTCTTCTACCCCCCGGACCCCAACAGCTGGCCGCTCTGCGCCTTCGGCGGCAGCCTCGCCACCAACGCCGGGGGCCCGAACGCCTGCAAGTACGGCATGACCCGCCACTGGGTGCTCTCCGTGGACGCGCTGTTGGCGGACGGGGAGGTGCATACGCTGGGCATCGCGTCCGTGAAGGCCAATGCGGGCCCGGCCCTGGCGCAGCTCCTGGTGGGCAGCGAAGGGATCTTCGGCCTGATCCTCGGCGCGACGGTGCGCCTCATCCCGAGGCCCGCCGAGCACCTCACCCTACTTCTGCCGGTGGACCGCTTCGAGGACCTCATCGAACTGCCGGGGACGCTGTGCGCGGCGGGCTTCCTGCCCTCGGCCTTCGAGTTCTTCGACCCGGCGGTGCTGGCGGAGCTGCGGGCCCACGGGCCCGAGGAGGCCCGGCGCCTGCCCGGCGAGGCCCTGGCCCTGCTGGAATTCGATGATCGGGATTGCACGTCCGAGGCCTTCATGGCCGGCCTGCTGGACGTGCTGGGACCCCTGGCGGCGCACCTGCGGATGGCCGCCGACGCCCGCCAGCGGGAGGACCTCTGGGCCGTGCGGCGCATGACGTCGGCCTTCCTCAAGGAGCGCCATCCCCGGAAGGTCAGCGAGGACATCGTGGTGCCGCGCTCCCGCCTGAAGGAATTCTTCGAGGGACTCGATGCCCTGAAGGTCCCCGCCGTCACCTATGGGCATCTGGGCGACGGCAACCTCCACGTGAACCTGCTGGCGGCGGGGGAGATGGAACCGGAGGAACTGGAGGCCCAGCTCCTGGCCCTCTTCCGCCTGTCGGTCGCTTTGGGCGGCACCCTGAGCGGGGAGCACGGCATCGGCCTCGCCAAGCGCCGCGCCTTCCTGGAGCTCGCCGAACCCGGCCAGCTCGCCATGCTGCGCAGCCTGAAGGCAGCCCTGGACCCCCACGGGATCTTCAATCCCGGCAAAGTGATCTGAGGGTCGTCTTCAAGGATTCCACATCGTTGGATTGAGGTTGCGAGAGGACGGTCGCGTGCTCCAGGCCCGCCAGGGCCGGTGGGAGCGTCGGCACGCGGCCCGTGGCCCTTTCCACGACCTCGGGAAACTTGGCTGCGTGGGCGGTGGCGAGGAAAATCCCCGTCTCGCCGGGTTGGAGGCGCCGCTTCAGGACGCCCCGGGCCACGGCGCTGTGGGGGCAGGCCTCGAAGCCGAGGACCTCCAGGTCGCGCATGGCCTGAAGGGTTTCGTCGTCGCGGAAGCGGTCCCAGCGCAGGGACTGGCGGAGGATGGCGGGATCCCCGGCAAGGGCGGCGATGCGCTCCCAGTTGCTGGGGGCGCCCACGTCCATGGCGTTGGACAGGGTGGGTACCGAGGGCCGCGGCGCGTAGGCCCCCCCGTCGAGGAAGTCGGGCACCGTGTCGTTGGCGTTGGTGGCCGCCACGAAGGCCTTGACCGGCAGGCCCAGGGCCTGGGCCATGAGGCCCGCGCAGAGGTTGCCGAAGTTGCCGGAGGGTACGGCGAAGACCGGTTCCGTCGGGATGCCCCGCGCGCGCAGGGCCGCCCCGGCCTCGAAGTAGTACAGCGCCTGGGCCAGGAGGCGGGCGATGTTGATGGAGTTGGCGGAGGTGAGGCCCAGCTCGGCGCTGAGGCCTTCATCGGCGAAGCAGGCCTTGGCGAGGGCCTGGCAGTCGTCGAAGGTGCCCGCCACCGCCAGGGCGTGGACGTTTCCCCCCAGGCAGGCGAACTGGCGCTCCTGGCGGGGCGACACGCGGCCCGACGGGTAGAGCACCACCGCGCGGAAGCCCGGCCGCTTCCAGAACGCGTGGGCCACGGCGGCCCCGGTGTCGCCGGACGTCGCCGTGAGGATGGTGCGTGCCGAATCGACGCTCCGGGCCAGCACGGCGGCGAGAAAGCGGGCCCCCACATCCTTGAAGGCGAGGGTCGGACCGTGGAAGAGCTCCAGGGCGAAGACGCCGGGCTCCACCTCCACCAGAGGAACGGGGAAGTAAAGGGCCTCGGCGACGATGGCCTCGAGTTCGGCCCGGGAGAATTCATCCCCCAGCAGCCGGCGCAGGATTTCGACGTTTCGCGTCCCCCAGGGCTGCGCGAGGAGGGCGTCCAGGTCCGGGAAGCGGGGCAGGGCTTCGGGGATCCAGAGTCCGCCGTCCGGGGGCTGGGCCCCGGCGGCGGCGGCGCGAAAGGTGGACCGGTGGCGGGAATCGCGGGTGCTGACCAGCTTCACAGGAGCCTCGCGCCCTGGGTATCGAGGCCGCAGAGGAGGGCCTGCGCCTCCACGCCGGCCCTCCGGAAGGCGGCGAGCATGGCTGCGGCCACCGCCGCCGCCTCCTCCCCTTCCTCCGCCACCGCGAAAACCGCGGGGCCGCTGCCGCTGAGGCTGCAGCCCAGGGCGCCGGCCTCCAGGGCCGCGGTCTGGACCGCGCGGAAGCCCTTCACCAGGCCCGCCCGGTGGGGTTCGGCGAGGAGGTCCTGGAAGGAGGCGCCCAGCAGGGCGCTGTCCTGGGCGTGGAGGGCCTGGACAAAGGCGGCGAGGTTGGCGCCGAAGGCCACGGCGTCGGCGAAGGGGACCTGCGCGGGCAAAGCGGCCCGGGCGTCCTTGGTGGCCACTTCGAGGGCCGGGCGCAGGACGATGAAGGCGAGGTCGGAGGGGAAGGGCAGGGCCCGGGCCTTGCCGCCGGGCACCACGAGGCGCAACCCTCCCAGCAGGCTCGGCGCGACGTTGTCGTAGTGGACGGATCCGGAGACCGAGGCCTCCGCCTTTCCAGCGAAGGCCAGCAGCTCCCCGGGGCCGTAGGGCTCGCCCACGTAGGCGTTGAAGGCCACCAGGGCCGCCACGATGGAGGCGGCACTGCTCCCGAGCCCGCTGTTGACCGGCAGCGCCTTGTCCAGGTGGATCTCGCAGGCGGGTATGTGGCCGTAGGCCGCCTCGAAGAGGGCCTTGGCTTTCAGCACGAGGTTCTGGGCCGGATCGGCGGGCAGGCGGTGGGCGAAGGCGCCGGTGGCGCGGAAGGCGAGCGCGGGAGCCTCCGTCAGCGTCACGCGATCCCCGAGGAGGGACCCGTCCAGGGGCGCCAGGGCCGCGCCGAGCACGTCGAAGCCTGCGGCCACGTTGCCGATGCTGGCGGGGGCGTAGGCGGTGAGGCGCTTCATGGCAGGCTCCAGGTGGCGAGCTTGAGGATGTCCGAAAGTACCCCGGCGGCGGTGACGTCCGCCCCGGCGCCGTAGCCGCGGATGACCAGGGGCCGCGGGCTGTAGTGGTCCGTCAGGAAGGCCAGGGCGTTCTCGCCGCCGCGGACGGAAGCGAGGGGATGGTCCAGGTCCAGGGCCACCAGCCCCGCGCTGCAGCGGGGCACGGTCCCTTCCGCATCGATGGTCCCGATGAAGCGGAGCACCTGCTCCTTCGCCTTCAGCTCCGCCATGCGGGCCGCAAACGGGGCGTCCAGTTCCGGAAGCCGGGCGAGGAAGTCCGCGACGCTCCCCTCATGGAACGCCTTCGGCAGGAGGCTCTCCACCTGCACGCCGCCGGGCTCCAGCTCCAGGCCGATCTCCCGGGCGAGGATGAGGGCCTTGCGGCCCACGTCCTGGCCGCCCAGGTCGTCCCGGGGATCGGGCTCGGTGAATCCTTTCTCCATGGCCTCCCGCACGGCATCGGAGAAGAGGGCGCCCTCCTCCAGCCGGCCCAGGAGGAAGGAGAGGGAACCCGACAGGATCCCCTCGAAGCGCCGCACGCGGTCGCCGCAGGCGAGCAGGGACTGGAGGGTGGAGATCACGGGCAGGCCCGCACCCACGTTGGTCTCGTAGAGGAAGCGCCGCTGGCCGGCGCGGGCCTTCTCCCGCAGCGCCTTCCAGTAGGTGAGGGAGCCCGCGTTGGCCTTCTTGTTGGCGGTGACCACGTGGAGACCCGCCGCCAGGAGTTCGCCGTAACGGGAGGCCAGGCTCTCGTCCGACGTGCAGTCCACGAAGACCGGACAGATGGGCTTCCGGGACGCGACGAAGTCCGCCACACGGCCGGGATCCGGCGCCCCGGAGCCTTCCATCCCGTTCCGAACCTCCGAGGCCTCCACGCCGTTTTCCGAAAGCAGGAGCCCCTTGGATCGCGCCAGGCCGCAGAGGCGCAGCTCGATGCCCCGCGCCTGGAGCCGCTCCTTCTGGGCGGCCAGGTGCTCCAGCAGCCGGCCGCCCACGGTGCCCGTGCCGAAGAGGTAGAGCTCGATGACCTCCGCGGTGCCGAAGAAGCCCCGATGGGCGTGGCGCAGGCCCCGGGGGCCGTCCTCGGCCCGGACGACGGTGCTGATGCTGCGTTCGCTGCTCCCCTGGGCGATGGCGACGATGTTGACGCCCACGTCGGACAGGGCGCGGAAGAAGGTGCTGGCCACGCCCATGCGGGCGCGCATGCCCTCCCCCACCACGCTGAGGATGGAGAGGCCGGGCTTCAGCTCCACGTCGTCCAGGCGCCCGGCGGCGAGGTCCAGCTCGAAGGCGGCCTTGAGGGCCTTCAGGGCCCGGGCGCCGTCGAGGCCCGCCACGCAGAGGGTGATGGCGCACTCGCTGGAGGCCTGGGTGATGAGGAGGACGTTGATGCCCTCCCGGGCCAGGGCCTGGAAGGTGCGGGCGGCGACGCCGGGCACGCCCTTCATGCCGGCGCCGGTGACATTGAGCAGGGCCACGTTCTCCAGCAGCGTGAGGCCCCGGGCCGCGTGGTCCGGCGGCGGCGCCTGGGCGGTGATGAGGGTGCCGGGATGCTCGGGCCGGAAGCTGTTGCGCACTTTCACGGAGATGCCCGCCCCCCGGGCCGGCTGGATCGTTTTCGGGTGGAGCACCTTGGCGCCGAAATGGCTCAGCTCCATGGCCTCCTCGAAGCTGAGGGCCGGCAGGGTGAAGGCTTCGGGCACTTGGCGGGGATCGGCGCTGTAGATGCCGTCCACGTCGGTCCAGATCTCCAGCAGCTCGGCGTGCAGGGCGGCAGCGGCCAGGGCGGCGCTGTAGTCCGAGCCCCCGCGGCCCAGGAGCACCGTGCGGCCCTCCGCGTCCCCGGCAAAGAAGCCCGGCAGGACCAGCAGGCGGGCGGCCCCTTCGCGGTAGGGCGCGAAGGCCGCGGCGGTGGCCTCCAGCTCCGGCTCCGCCTGGAGGGGCTCGCCGCTCGCCCGGATGCAGTGGCGTGGATCCAGGGCCTCGGGTGCGAAACCCCGGCCCTTCAGCAGCTCGACCAGGAGCAGGCAGGAGGCGCGTTCCCCCAGGGAGGAGAGGTGGGCCCGCACCGAGGGCGGGCATTCCAGCAGGAGGCCCACGCCGGCGGCGAGCTTGGCGAATTCGTCCCCGAGGGCCTGGAGGCCGGCCTCCGCCCGGGCGCGGCCTTCGCCGGACAATCCGGGGGCCAGGTCCGCCAGGATGGCCCGGTGGCGGTCCCGGAAGGCGGCGATCTCCGGCGCGGGATCGCCGCCGCTCTCGGCGGTCTTCGCGGCCCGGAGAAGGAGGTCGGTGATGCCCGAGGCCGCCGAAGCCACGAGGCAGACCCGGCCTTCCGTCAACGCGGCCGCGGCGAGGTCCGCCACGCCCCGCAGGCGGTCAGCGTCCGCCACGGAGGTCCCGCCAAATTTCATTACGCGCCAGGAGGAGGGCATGGAAGCTCCAGAAACAGCAAGGCCCCGCTTCGCGGGGCCGGTTCTAGACGAAGGAAGGATCTAGACCGGCCCGGATCGGGGAGTGGTCGTGGTGGTGGTCATGTCAATGGAGGTCGCGCCCGGAAGGGCGGCGGCGAGGGATCCATGGACGGGACGCATCGGACTACCTTCGCCCGAGGTGGGCCGCCGCGTCAACCTTCCGCGCTATCCTCGCCGTCTCTGCCTGACGACCTGGAGGCTCCCATGCCCCTCATCCTCGGCCACCGCGGCCTCTCCTCGAAGCATCTGGAGAATTCCATGGAGGCTTTCCGCGCGGCCCTGGCGGCGGGCCTGGACGGCTTCGAGCTGGACGTGCAGCCCACCCGGGATGGGGTGAGCCTGGTGCTCCATGACGAAGACCTGGTCCGTACGGCCCAGGGCGGTGGCGTGCTGCGGCAGATGAAGTCCTCGGAGCTGCCGATGCTGAAGAACGGGGAGGCCGTGCCCCGCCTGTCCGACGTGCTGGACCTGCCCGCCAAGCTCATCAACGTCGAGCTCAAGGGCGAGCCCGGCTGGCAGCAGGCCCTGGCCACCGTGGACGCCGCCGAGGCCCTGGATCGCGTCCTCTTCAGCAGCTTCGAGCACAGCGAAGTGCTGCAGCTCTGGGCCGCGTGTCCGGAGGCCCGCTGCGGGTTCCTGTGGGATTCCCAAGAGGCCAAGGACCTCGGGCCCGACGAGCTGGCGGATCTGCCGCCGGAGCTGATGCTGCACCCGCCCCTGGACGCGGTGCTGGCGCGGCCCGAACTCTGGCGGCCCTACGCCGGACGCCTCGTGGTCTGGGGCATGAAGGCGCCTGCGGCCGCCAAGGCCCTGCCCTTCGAACCGGCCATCCTCATCGCGGACGGGATTTAAGGGGCCGAGTCCTTCATCCGGCCTCGCAGCCGTCCCAGCCACACCGCCACTCCCAGCCAGCCCGCCGAGACGGCCATGCCCACGGCTCCCACGGGCACGGCCAGGAGGGCCAGCAGGGTCGGCGTCCACACCCCCAGCACGTCACCGCCGCGATAGACGAAGGTGTCGATGAAGGGCTTGGACTTGTACTTCTCGTCGGCGCCGAGGGGGATGTAGAGGATCTCCCGCGCGGGCCGGTCCACGGCGTAGTGGAGGCCGCGCCGGGAGACCTGGACGACGGCGAGGACGGCGAAGGTGGGGAGGGCCCAGAGGCCGCCGAGGCCGGCGAGGGTGAGGAGGGGCAGGAGGCACAGCGTCGTCCTCAGGCCCAGGCCCGACAGGATGCGTCCCGAAAGCAGCACCTGGAGCACCAGGGTCACGCCGTTGGTCCACAGGTCCAGGCTGGCGAAGGCGGCGGTGCGGGCGGCCTGGCCCTGGAAGGCTTGTTCCACGATGCGGCCCTGGGCCAGGTAGAGGAAGGTCGAGGTGATGGTGAAGAGGAGGATGTAGAGGCAGATGGCCTGGAGGTAGCGCGACGTCGCCACCAGCCGAAGGCCCTCGAAGATCCCCGGGCCGGGTTCCGGCGTCACCGGCTTGAGGTCCACCTTCGAGGCCCGGGCGGCGAGGCCCTTCATGCAGAAGACCGCCGCCTCGAGGAAGAGGATGGCGAGGATCAGGAGCGAGGGTGGGGCCACCTTGAGTTCAACCCCGAGAATGTTCAGCCCGTGGCTCAGGGTGGCGGTAAGGCTGGCCCCGGCGATGGCCCCGAGGGTGCCGCCCACGGCGATGAGGCCGAAGAGGCGCTTGCCGATCTCCTCGGTGAGCAGGTCGTCCAGGAGGCTCCAGAAGACCGAGACCACGAAGAGGTTGAAAACGCTGAGCCACACGTAGAAGGCGTAGCCCGCCCAGACGCCGCCGTGGGCCGGCAGGAAGCGGAAGGCGAGCCAGAACAGGGCCATGTTCATGGCGAAGAAGCGGTAGGTGAGGGGGATGAAGCGCCGGCGCGGGATGCGGGACACCAGGGCCGCGTAGAGGGGATTGGCCAGCAGCATGGCGGCCATGGTCCCGGTCATGAGCCAGGGCAGCTTGTCGGCCCCCTTGGCGATGCCGAAGGCCTCCCGCATGGGCCGCAGGAGGTAGAAGCTCATGAGGAGGAAGAAGAAGTAGGCTGCCGCCCAGGCGAGGATGCGGGTCTCCCCTTTGCGCACCAGGGCGAGGCGACGGACGAGGTTGGGCTGGGGCTCGGACATGGGGCCTTGGGAACGGGATCGGCGGGCCTTGCGGAATCGGGGGCGCCCTGTATATTGCCTTACGAGGTATTTCCCGTCACCCGAAATCCGGAGGCTTCCATGGGCCAGTCCCGCCGAACTTTCCTGCAGTCCTCCGCCGCCGCCGCGGCGGCCCTGACCCTGAACCCCGTGCTCTCCGCCGACGAGACTTCCAAGCCCAAGGCCAAGGGCAAGTCCCTGCGCATCCTCATCCTCGGCGGCACGGGCTTCCTGGGCCCCGCCACCGTGGACGCGGCCCTGGCCCGGGGCCACGAGGTGACGATTTTCCATCGCGGCAAGACCCGGCCCGGGATGTTCAAGGGCAAGGTCACCGAGCTGAACGGCGACCGGGACCCGAAGAAGGACCCTGGCCTGAAGGCCCTGGAGGGCGGCACCTGGGACGCGGTCATCGACAACAGCGGCTACTACCCCCGCATCGTCAAGGCTTCGGCGGAGCTGCTGGCCTTGAGGGCGGGCCAGTACGTCTATATCTCCAGCATCAGCTGCTACAAGGAGCCCTCGCCCATGCACGGGGACGAGACCTCGCCCCTGGCAGTCCTCGCCGATCCGACCGTGGAGACCATGGGCAAGGAATTCCAGAACTACGGGGGACTGAAAGCCCTCTGCGAGCAGGCTGTGGAAGCCTCCATGCCCGGCCGGGCCACGATCGTGCGCCCAGGCTACATCGTGGGGCCCGACGATCCCACGGGCCGCTTCACCTACTGGCCCGTGCGGGCCGACAGGGGCGGCGAGATGGCGGTGCCCGGCGGAGCCTCGGACCCCATCCAGATCATCGACGTGCGAGACCTCGGCGAATGGCTGGTGCGCCTGTGCGAAACGAAGGCCTTCGGCGCCTTCAACGCCTGCGGCCCCGCGAAGCAGCTGGGAATGGGGGAGATGGTGGCGGCCTGCGTGAAGGCCGCGGGGAAGAAGCCCACCCTGGCCTGGATCCCCGCCTCGGTGGCGGCCAAGGCCGAAGGGTGGGAGTTCCCCATCTGGTCGCCCTTCGAAGGGGACACGAAGGGGTTCCACACCTGGAAGAACGACCGGGCCATCAAGGCGGGCCTGCGCTTCCGCCCGGTGGCCGACACCGTGAAGGACACCCTGGCCTGGTACAAGACCCAGGAGGGGGTGGAGAAGGGCCGTACCCGGTTGGCGGGACCCACGGCGGAGCAGGAGGCCAAGCTCCTGGCGGACTGGAAGGCGGCTCAGAAGCCCAAGGCGGGGTGAGGCAGCCGCCTGGATCGGAGACCTTTCACCCCGAACCCGGGTGCGCCATCCCCCCCCTCAGGACGTCCAGGTCCGCGCGAAGGCCTGGTCCCAGACGGCCAGGGCGGGCTTGGCCAGGTAGCCGGGGTCCGTGAGGCCAAGGGTCGAAAAGGCCTGCAGGCTGTCCACGGGCGGGGGCCAGGCCGACAGGTCCAGGTCGGCGAAGAGCAGCTGCACGAGGCCCTTCGCGCGTACGCTCTCCAGGAGCCGGGCCTGCACGGCCAGGTAGCGGGCCTGCTTTTCGGGCGAGGACTGGACGGTGCCGAAGGAGGCGCTGGTCCAGCCGCCTTCCGTCACCATGGCCGGCAGTCCGCTCCCCTGCAGGAGCCGGCTGTAGTAGTCCCCCGGCAGATCCTCGGGCTGGGCGTAGGCGAAGTAGGGGTAGGAGGAAATCCCCAGGATCTGCATGAAGGGGAAATCCCGCAGGTCCGGCGCGATGCCCGCGTAGACGCCGGTGTCCGGCAACCTGCCCCAGGCGGTCTCGGCCTGGACGCTGATGAGGAGCGGGGCGGTGGCCTGGGCGGCGCGCAGGTCCGCCGCCGCGGCGTTGGCCGCCTGCACCTCCGCCGCGTAGAGGTAGGCAGGTCCGATGGCGCGGGTGAGGTTGGTTTCCGCCGCCAGCCCGAGGAATTCCGGCGACAGCTTGCGCGCCACCGCCAGCACGTAGGCGCGGTAGGCCTGCTGCACGGCCGGCTCGGCGATGCTGCGGCCGAGGGCCCGGAGCTGGGGCGCCTCCTGCCCGCGGGAGAGCCCGTCCGTGAGGTCCGCCATGAAGAACAACCGCAGCCCCTTGCCGCGCAGCAGGTTCACCAGCTGCACCTTGTCCCGGTCGAGGATGGCGTCGGGGCTCAGGCCCGAGAGCAGATCCGTCCAGGGCAGCTCGTCGTGGATGGCCACCAGGTCCGCCCGGGTGCTCATGCGGTCCACCATCTCCAGGGTGGATTGGACCGTGGGCCGCGGCGGCAGCGTGAAGAATCCCATGCGCCAGGTGCGGGTGGGCACGGGGGGCGGCGGCGGGGCGTCGCTGCCGCTGCCGCCGCCGGTGCAGCCGCCCAGGAGCCCCAGGAAGGGCGACAGGGCCAGGGCGGACACCAGACGGCGCCGGTCCGGGCTGACGGGCCCGGGAGGTGGCGGCCGGCGGGGAGAGGAGGGCATGGAACCGTCATTCTACGTCGAAGGCCGAGGGAATCATCCCTGAGGGTGGGCAGTCGGAATCCCGGTGACGGGGTGGTGGGTTCCTCGGGGAACGCGAAGATTGCAGGACCCGTGGTGAAATGGATGTTTCGCCCTGGAGCCCCGTCCATGCTCACCCAGCCCCACTTCCTTTCCATCGCCGACTACTCCGCCCGCGAGCTGCGCGTGTTGCTGGACACCGCGGACGATATGAAGCGCCACCCCAAGGCCTACCGGGACGCCCTCCAGGGCAAGGTGCTGGCCATGATCTTCGAGAAGAGCTCGACGCGCACCCGGGTGAGCTTCGAGACGGGCATCTTCCAGATGGGGGGCATCGGCCAGTTCCTCTCCAGTCGGGACATCCAGATCGGCCGGGGCGAACCCATCTATGACACGGCCGCCGTGCTGTCCCGCTTCGTGGACGGCATCATGGCCCGCACCTTCGCCCACCAGACCGTGACGGACCTCGCCAAGTACGGCACGGTGCCCGTCATCAACGGGCTCACGGACCTGGAGCACCCCTGCCAGATCATGGCGGACCTCCAGACCATGCGGGAGAACTTCGGCAAGCTGGAAGGCCTCAAGTTCGTCTACATCGGCGACGGCAACAACATGGCCCACTCCTACATGCAGGGCACCGGCAAGACCGGCATGCACTGCACGATCGTGACGCCCAAAGATCCGAAGTACTCCTGCAACGCCGAGATCATCAAGGGTGCCCAGGCCGACCACGCCGCCCAGGGCACGACCCTCACGATCACGGATGATCCGAAGGCTGGCATCGCCGGCGCCCACGTCGTCGCTACGGACACCTGGGTGAGCATGGGCATGGAGGAGGAGAAGGCCGAGCGGCTCAAAGCCTTCAAGGGCTTCACCGTGGACAAGGCCCTCATGGCCCAGGCGGACAAGGACGCCATCTTCATCCACTGCCTGCCGGCCTACCGGGGCTACGAAGTCACCGAGGACGTCATCGACGGCCCCCAGTCCCGCATCTACGATGAGGCGGAGAACCGGCTCCACGCGCAGAAGGCGATCATGTATCACCTGATGGGCCGCTAGGAAAGGCGAGCAGGACCCTCGCCACCGCCCGGGAACTCCCGGCGGAGGCTGGCGCTGCGAATGCGAGTGGCCGCCCGCCCGCTGGAACCGATGCTCGGAGGCAGAAGAAGGGAGGGTCCATGCGGCTCTTCGGCTGCCTGTGGCGTGCGCGGAAGGTGCGGCCCTGGAGGCTGGCCTTCGACCCGAAACCCGAGTTCGAGCGTCAGCTCTTCGTCCGGGACCTGCGCGCGACAGTGGCGCCCTCGGTGAGGTAGCCGAGGATCATCCGCGAGGTCTCTTCGATGAAGGCCTCGTCCTTCAGCAGGCGAGGATGTTCGAGCACCACGGCGTGGGTGAGGGCCTCCACGGTGTGCACCAGGAGGAAGGCGCTGAGCTCGAAATCCAGGGGCCGCAGCTCGCCGGCGCGCGCCTCGAAGAAGGCCACCAGCATGCGGGCGGCGGCCTCCTCCAGGCGGCGGGTCTCCTCCAGGGCGCCCACCGCGGGGGTGGCCTGCACCAGCACGCGATGCAGCTCAGGATCCACCCGGTGCACCTCCACCATGGCGCGGACGATGGCTTCCACGGCCTGGGCCATGGGGGCTTCGCGGACCTCCCCGAAGCGGCGGGTGAGGAGCTCGAGGATCTCCCGGGTGTGGCGGTCGTTGAGGGCCCGCACCAGGGATTCCTTGTTGGGAAAGTACTGGTAGAGGCTGCCGACGCTCACCCCGGCCTTGGCCGCGATGTGGTTGGTGGTGGCCTTTTCCAGCCCCTCCCTGGCCAGAATGCGAGCGGTGGCCGCGAGGATGGCGTCCACCGTCTCCTGGGATCGCTTCTGGCGAGGGGCCTTACGGGGCTGGTGGGGGGCTTTGGCGGGCATCGGGGAACGCGAGTGGTGGATGTGAGTAAAAGCTCGCATTTTTATAACACGCCGACCAGCCCGTCGTGCCGATGTTCCGGAGGAATTCATGCGCCCCATCCACCTCGCCGCCTTCGCCCTCGCCCTGCCCCTCCTGGCCCAGGATCCCGGCGCCCTCCCGGGCCGTTACCAGCTCGTGCGGACCCCGGACCTCGACGCCAGCATCGACCGGGTCACGGAAGGGCTGCCCTTTTTCGAGAAGCCTCTGGCGGGCCATCGCCTCCGATCGGTGAATCCCGCCTACAAGCGCGTGGCCCTGGAGCAGAGGTCCGGCACCGTGAGCATCCAGTTCGACGGGCGCAAGCCGGTGGAGGTGCCCCTCAAGGGTGGCCTCGCCTGGACCCGGGAGGACGGCGAGGCCTTCTGGGTCACCGCGGAAGCCCACGGCAACCGCGTCCTGCAGACCTACAAGGCCAAGGACGGCGAGCGCACCAACGAATTCATCCTCACCCCCAGCGGGGACCTGCTGCTCAAGGTCACCGTGCGCAGCCACAGGCTGGCCAATGTCCTGAAGTACCAGATGGTCTACCGCCGCCAGGCCTGAGGCTCAGGCCAGCCGGTCCGTCGCCGCCACGAGGGCCTTGGAGATGCCCGGCTCCGAGGCCCCGTGGCCCGCGTCCGGGACGATCAGGAACTCCGCCTCGGGCCAGGCCCGGTGCAGCTCCCAGGCGGCCTTCATGGGGCAGACCACGTCGTAGCGGCCCTGGATGATCGTGGCGGGGATGTGGCGGATCTTCTCGATGCCGGCGAGCAGCTGGCCTTCGCCGAGCCACGAGCCGTGGGCGAAGTAGTGGGCCTCGAGGCGCGAAAAGGCGAGGGCCAGCGCGTCCTCGCCCAGGCCCGCGACGGCTTCGGCCGAGGTGAAGAGGTTCGACAGGGCGCCCTCCCAGGTGCACCAGGCCTTCACCGCGGGTCGTTGGACTTCCGGGTCCTCGCTGGTCAGACGCGTGAGGTAGGCCTGGAGGAGTCCACCCCGCTCCGCGTCCGGAATGGCGGCGAGAAAGGTCTCCCACACCTCGGGAAAGAGCGCTGCGGCACCCCCGCCGTAGAACCAGTCCAGCTCCCAGGCCGAGGCCAGGAAGATGCCCCGCAGGACCAGTTCCGTGACGCGGTCCGGGTGGGCCTGGGCGTACGCGAGGGCCAGAGTGCTGCCCCAGGAGCCGCCGAAGACCTGCCAGCGGTGGATGCCCAGGTGTTCCCGGAGGCGCTCGATGTCCCCCACCAGGTCCCAGGTGGTGTTCTCCCGCAGTTCGCCGTAGGGCCGGCTCTGGCCGCAGCCCCGCTGGTCGAAGAGGACGATGCGGTACTTCCGCGGATCGAAGTAGCGGCGGTGCCTGGGCGAGGTGGCGCCGCCGGGGCCACCGTGGAGGAAGACCACGGGCTTCCCGTCGGGGTTCCCGGACTCCTCGAAGTAGACCTCGTGCAGCCCTGACACGCGCAGATGTCCGGCGTGAAAAGGCTCCAGCTCCGGGTAGAGCCAGGTGCGGGGATCCTTCATCGGAACATTCATTCGAAGCGGCCGCTCTTCACGGCCTTCGCGAGTTCCAGCTTCTGGTCCCGCTCCTTGAGGGCATCCCGCTTGTCCTTGCCCTGCTTGCCCTCTGCCAGGGCGATGCGCGTCTTGATGAGGCCCTTGTCGTTCAGGTAGATGGAGAGGGGCACGAGGGTGTAGCCCTTGCGGACCACGGCCTTGAGGATCTTGTCGATCTCCGCGCGCCGGAGCAGGAGCTTCCGGGGGCGCAGGGGTTCGTGGTTGGCGTCGGTGCCGAACTCGTAGGGGGAGATGTGCGCCTGCTTGAGCCAGAGCTCCCCGTCCACCACGTCCACGTAGGCGTCCTGGAGCTGGCCCCGCCCGGACCGCAGGGCCTTCACCTCGGTGCCCAGGAGGGCGAGGCCCGCCTCCCAGGTCTCCAGGACGTGGTAGGCGTGCAGGGCCTTGCGGTTGCGGACGAGATCCTCGGTCATCCCCACAGTGTATTCGGGCATCCTGGGAGCCCCCTTCCCTCCCTTCCATGCCCCTGCCCTTCGCGCCCGGACCCAAGCCCAGCCTCCCCTGGACGAACCTGCTGCGCCTGCGCAAGGACGCCCTGGGCTTCCTGTCGGACCTCCACGGCACCTACGGCGACGTGGTGCGGTACCGCATGGGGCCCCGGCACTTCCACCTGGTGAACCACCCGGACCTGAACCGGGAGGTGCTGGTGGTGCAGGAGAAGAAGGTGCGCAAGGGCATCGGCCTGCAGCGGGCCAAGGTGCTCCTGGGTGAGGGCCTGCTGACCTCCGAGGGCGAGGCCCACCTCCAGCACCGGCGGATGATGCAGCCCGCCTTCCACCACCGGAAGATCGCCACCTACGCCGACCTGATGGTGCGCCATACCCTGGACCTGCGGCGGCGGCTGCAGGCGGAGGAGATCGTCGACCTCAACGCCGAGATGACGGGCCTGACCCTCGCCATCGTGGCGGAGGCCCTCTTCGGCGCCGACCTCCGCGCCGAGAGCGGTGAGCTCGGCGAGGCCCTCACCACCGTCATCGGCTCCTTCAACGCCCTCACCAACCCCTTCGCCGGGGTCATGATGCGCCTGCCCCTGCCCTCCACGCGGCGCATCGAGGGCGCCATCGAGCGGTTGAACCGCACCATCTACCGGGTCATCGAGAACCGCCGGAAGGCCGGGGAGGAGGCGCCGGACCTGCTCTCCATGCTGCTTCACGCCCAGGACGACGAGGGGGCGAAGGAGAAGTTCACGGACACCCAGGTGCGGGACGAGACCATGACCCTCTTCCTGGCGGGCCACGAGACCACGGCGAACGCGCTCACGTGGACGTGGCACCTGCTGGCGCAGCATCTGGACGCGGAGGCAAGGATGCACGCGGAACTCGCGGCCATCCTCGACGGCCGGCCGCCGGCCTTCGAGGACGTGCCGAAGCTGAAGGTGACCGAGGCGGTCTTCGCCGAGAGCATGCGGCTGCTGCCGCCGGTGTGGGGCTTCGGGCGGGAGGTGCTGGAGGGGATGGCCCTCGGGGGCTTCCGCCTGGATCCGGGCGACCTGATCATCCTGTCGCCCTGGGTCATGCACCGGGACAGGCGGTGGTGGCCGGAGCCCCTGCGCTTCGACCTGGACCGCCACCTGGGGGAAGCGAAGGCGGGCCGGAACAAGTTCACCTACTTTCCCTTCAGCCACGGCCCCCGGAACTGCATCGGCGAGCCCTTCGCGTGGATGGAGGGCATCCTCATCCTCGCCACCCTGGCCCAGGCCTGGCGCTTCCGGCCCGACGCAGAGCGGCCCGTCGTCCTCGATCCCCTCTTCACCCTCCGGCCCCGCCACGGCCTCTGGATGCAGGTCGAAAAGCGGGCCTGAGGCCCGGTAGCCCCGGGCCAGGATCCCGGGATAGGGCGGCGGCCCAGGACTGGCTTGCGGCGAAGCCGTCCCGAACTCGGCCATCATCAAAGGATGCTTCAGAAACTGCTCGCCCCCATCGTCGCCTGGATGACCGCCGTCATGATCGCCACCGGGCCCACCGGCGTCCTGCTCCTCATGGCCATCGAAAGCGCCTGCATCCCGCTGCCCAGCGAAGTGATCATGCCCTTCGCCGGCTACCTGGCCTTCAAGGGGGAGCTGACCTTCTTCGGCCTGGGCGCCGGGAATCCCGTGGCCCAGATCTGGATCGCGGGGATCGCCGGCGCCCTGGGCTGCAACCTGGGCTCCATCCCGCCCTACGAGATCGGCCGCTGGGGCGGCCATGCGGCGGTGCGGCGCTTCGGGAAGTACGTGCTGCTCCACGAGGGCCACCTGGACAAGGCCCACCGCTTCTTCGAGCACTTCGGCGTCTGGGCGGTCTTCATCGGCCGCCTCCTGCCGGTGGTGCGCACCTTCATCGCCCTGCCCGCCGGCGTGGCGGAGATGAACCGGACGAAGTTCCACCTCTACACCTTCGCGGGCTCCCTGCCCTGGTGCCTCGGCCTCGCCTGGGTGGGCTACAAGCTGGGGGAGAAGTGGAACACCCTCGGCGCCTGGTTCCACAAGTTCGACCTGGCCATCGGGGCCTGCATCCTCGCGGGCGTGGCGTGGTTCATCTGGGACCACGTGAAGCACCGCGCTCGGGGCTAGGCCAACAGCCGCTACACGAAGGTCGCCAGGATCCCGTTGCTCATGAGCATGCCCCGGGCGGTGAGGTGGCGCCGCGGGCCCCGGCGGGCGGCCAGTCCGCCGGCCTCGAAGCGGTCCAGGGCCGCGCTCCAGGCGTCGAAGAGGGGCCGCAGATTGGCCGCCTCCGACCGCGCGGCCAGATCCTCCCAGTCCACGCCTTCGTGCAGCCGCAGGCCCAGCAGGGGGATCTCCGAGAGGCGCTCGGCGGCGCCGAGTTCCTGGACCTCTCGCTCCCCCCTCCCTTCCACCCAGGCGGGGATGATGCCGCTTTCGGTCCATCGGAACTCCCCCAGTTGGGAGGCCGCGGAAGGGCCGAGGCCCAGGTAGGGACGGCGCTTCCAGTAGCGGAGGTTGTGGCGGCTCTCCCCCCCAGGGCGGGCGTAGTTGCTGATTTCGTAGGGCTCCAGGCCCAGGGCCGGGAGCTCCGCCTGCAGGGCCTCGAAGGCATCCGCCACCTCGTCCTCGGAGGGCAGGGCCGCGCGGCCCGCGTCCACCTCCGCCTTGAGGGGGCAGGCCTTGTCCAGGTCCAGCAGGTAGATGCTCAGGTGTTCGAGGCCCGTGGCGGCGAGGGCGCGGGCGTCCCCGAGGACGCGGTCCAGGTCCTGGCCGGGAATGCCCACCATGAGATCGGCGCTGCGCCGCTGAAACCCGGCGCGGGCAGCGAGGTCCAGGGCCTCCAGGCCCTCCTGGCCGCCGTGGATGCGTCCCAGCCGCTGCAGCAGGGCGTCGTCCAGGGTCTGCACGCCGAAGGAGATCCGATCCCACCCGAGGGACCGGGCGCCTTCCAGCCAGGCCAGGTCCACGGTGCCCGGGTTGGCCTCCAGGGTGGCCTCCTGCAGGGGGCCCAGGTCGAAGGCCTGCCTCGCCGTCTCGGTCAAGGCGGCGAGTTCTCCGGTGGCCAGGAGGGAGGGCGTCCCGCCGCCGAGGTAGAGGGTATCCACCGCCGGCCGGCCCAGGGCGGCGCCCCAGGCCCGGACGTCCCGGACGAGGCGCGCCACCGTGGCCTCCTGCAGGCCCTGGTCCCGTGTCGTGACAAAGGAGCAGTAGGTGCACCGGTCCTTGCAGAAGGGGATGTGGAGGTAGAGCCCGAGGGCTTCGCCCTGAGCAGCGGCGTGGAGGCGGGCCGCCCAGGGGCCGCCGGGGCCGGACCCGCTCAAGGATCCAGCAGGGCCGCGGGCAGGAAGTCCCGGAGGGCCTGCATCTCCTTGGGGAAATTCCAGGGGGCGGACAGCGGCGAAGCCTTGGTTTCCAGGGCGCGGAGGAAGGCCTTCAGCCGGGCCCGGTTCTCGGGCTTCCAGGCGCGGCCGGGACCGAGGTGGCCTTCCAGCGCCGTCAGCCGGGCCTGCACCCGGGCGAACTGGCTCTGGTAGAGGAAGCTGGAGAGGGTGAATTGGGCCAAGGCCAACCCCGCCAGGACCGAGCACCCCATGACCAGGGAAGCTGGGCCCCGCCGGAAGCCGCTGCCGATCCACCACCCCAGGAGGACCACCAGGGCGAAGGTTGCCACGGGCAGCAGGGGCAGGGCCTTGGAGACCCCGCCCCAGAGGGCGTCGTCCAGCAGGTTGTCGGCTTCCGTGGCTGCGGCGTCGCTGTTCCGGGATTTCCGCGCGGACTCGAGGCGTTCAGCGAAGCCCCGCCACTCCGGCGCCTCGGGACGGGGGGCCGGCGACGCTTCGCCGGCCGCGGGCAAAGTTTCCGGAGCGGCGACGGCGGGGGCGGGGGCGGGCGGCGCCTGGACCGGCGGCACATCGAGGGGGACGGCTCCGGGGGGCGGCGGGGTGTTGGTGACGTGCTGCCTGCCCTTGGAATCCTTCCAGCGGTAGATCTGCTGGGGCTGGGCGGCGCCGGCCTGCGCGGCGAGGCCGGCCGCGAAGAGGAGGGCCAGGCAGCGCTTCCAGGCCGCGGCGGGGCGGAGGATCATTCGAAGGACTCGTCGAGGGCTTCGCACCAGAAGTGGAAGACCATCTCGTGGATCTCCTGGATGCGCGCGGTGACCGTGCTGGGGACCACGAGGGCGTCGTCCACCAGGGCGCCCAGGCGGCCACCGTCCCGGCCCAGCATGCCGATGGTCCGCACGCCGAGGAGCTTGGCGGCTTCGACCGCCGCGATGACGTTGGCGCTGTTGCCGGAGGTGGAGATCCCCACCAGCACGTCGCCGGGCCGGCCGAGGGCCTCCACCTGGCGGGAGAAAACATAGTCGTAGCTGTAGTCGTTGCCGATGGCCGTCAGGGCGGAGGTGTCGGTGGTCAGGGCGATGCCGGCCAGGGCCCGGCGCTCTTTCAGGTAGCGCCCCGTGAGCTCCGCGGCGAAGTGCTGGGCGTCCGCCGCCGAGCCGCCGTTGCCGCAGACGAGGATCTTGCAGCCCCGCTTCAGGCGCTCCGCGAGGTCCTGGGCCTGGGCCAGGACATGGTCCATCTCCTTGTCGAAAAAGGAGGTCTTCAGGTGGATGGACTCCTGGACGTGATCCAGGAGCCTGCGCTTGAGGAAGTCATTCATGGGCGCCATCATCGCAGCATTTTCACGCACCATCCTTCGGAGATGGCAAACTTCCCAGGTCCTCCCAGCTTGGAGCGGGTCTTGTTCGATTGGATCGCCCTTAAACATCCCTTCTTCATCCACCTGCCGGTGGCGGCGGGGCTGCTCCTCCCTTTCGCCCTCATGGCCGCCCAGCGGCCGGGACGGGGCATCAAACCCTGGTGGACAGCTTGCCGCTACCTGGGCTGGACGGGCATCTTCGGAGCCCTCCTCGCGGTCGTCTCCGGCTACTTCTGGGCCCGCCAGATGGGCATGATCCCCCCGGGGCAATACCTGGTGCAGGTGCAGCCCGGCAATGAACTGCAGGAGTTGATGCGCCGCCACCAGCTCTTCGCCCTCACCGCGCTGCCCTGGGGCCTCCTGACTCTCCTCGCCCTCTACCGCCGCCGGCAGGAGCACCAGGGCCTGGGCGCCCTCCCGCTCTTCCTGGGCAGCCTCTGGTGCGCGTCCCTGCTGGGCGCGGGGTACTACGGCGGACGCATGACCCATCCCGCCCTGCCGATCCGGGCCGCCTCCGACGAGGCCACCCGGCCCCCGCCCCCCCTGGAACCCGGGATGAAGGGCGCCGCCAAGGCCGCTCCCGACGAGGAGGAGGACGCCCCGCTACGGGCCCTCGACTACCTGAGCCTGGAGCCCATGCACCCCGATCCCGTGAAGAGCCCCCAGCACGGCGGCCGCTGGATCCGCGTCTGGGCCACGCCGAGCGCCTCCGAAGCCTACCGGGAGGGACGGCCGATCCCGGCGGGTTCCTACGTGGTGATGAGCAGCCTGGAAGACCGTTTTGGCCGCCCCAGCGCCGAGCCGGGACCGCTGTACATGATCGAGATGTCCCAGGACAAGAAGCCGAAGCTGACCTTCTACTGGCCCCGGGTTCCGGAGGCCAAGCGGGCGGAGGCCAACGGGCAGGCCCGCGCCTACTGGCGGGGGGACGACACCAACCTCAAGGGGTGCGTCTTCTGCCACGTGAACGGGACGGAGGAGAAGGACCAGCGCAGCTCCTTGGCCTGGCGCTCCCGGCCCTTCCGGCCGGAGGCCGTGGCGGCCCCCCCGCCGGCGCAGTAGCAAGCTCCCCCGATCGCCGGCCCGGGGAAATCAGCCTTCTTCCACCAGCACTTCCCGGGGCTTCCCGGCCCCGCGGTCCGGCCCGATGATGCCCTCCTCCTCCATGCGGTCGATGAGGCGGGCGGCGCGGCCATAGCCGAGGTTCAACTTGCGCTGGAGGAGGCTGGTGCTGGCCTTGCGCTCCCGGCGCACCACCGCGACCGCCCGACTGTAGATGTCCTCGTCGGCGCCGCTGGCGCTTTCCTCGCCCTCGGTCTCGGCGGCCTCCTCGTCGGCCTCCATGGCGCTGAGGAGGTGCTGGTTGAACTCGGGGCGCCCCCGCTCCTTCAGCCAGGTCACCAGGCGGATGGTCTCGGCCTCCGTGAGGAAGGGGGCGTGGATGCGCTTGGGCCGGGGATCCGTGGGGCCCTTGTAGAGGGCGTCGCCGCGGCCCAGGAGCTGCTCGCCGCCGCCGGTGTCGAGGATGGTGCGGCTGTCGATCTTGGTGTTGACCCGGTAGCTCAGGCGGCTCGGGAGGTTCGCCTTGATGACGCCGGTGACGATGTCCACGGAAGGCCGCTGGGTGGCCAGCACCAGATGGATGCCCACGGCGCGGGCCTTCTGGGCGATGCGGGCGATGCTGTCCTCGACCTCCGAGCGGGCCACCATCATCAGGTCCGCCAGCTCGTCGATGACCACCACCACGTAGGGGAGGGGCTCCAGGGCCGCGGGGCGCTCAGGCCAGCGGGGGTTCGGCGTGCGGCCGCTCAAGTCGATGAGGCCGCCGTGGTCGCGGATCTTGGCGTTGAACTGCTCCAGGTTCCGCACCGCCAGCAGGGCCAGGCGGCGGTAGCGGTCCTCCATTTGGGCCACCACCCACTTGAGGACGCGGCCCGCCTCTTTCATGTCGGTGACCACCGGCGCCCAGAGGTGGGGGATGTCCTCGTAGATGCCCAGCTCCACCATCTTGGGATCCACCAGGATGAGCTTCACCTCGGAAGGCAGGGCCCGCACCAGGACGGAGCAGATCATGGCGTTGACGCCCACGCTCTTGCCGCTGCCGGTGCTGCCGCCGATGAGGAGGTGGGGCATCTTGGCGAGATCGGCCACCACCGGCACGCCGGCGATGTCCTTGCCCAGGGCCAGCGTCAGCAGCGAACCGCCGTCCTTGTGGTGGGGATCCCGGAAGGCGGGGGCGTCGAGGATCTCCCGGAAGGTGATGACCTCCCGGTGGGGGTTGGGCACCTCGATGCCCACCAGGTTGCGCCCGGGAATGCGGTCGATGCGCACGGCCTCGGCCTGGAGGGCCAGGGCGAGGTCCTCCTCCATGCCCAGCACCTTTGCCAGGGGGATGCCGGCGTCGGGCTGGAATTCGTAGACCGTGACCACCGGGCCCGGCTGCATGCCCACCACGGCGCCCTTGACCTTGAACTCCGCCAGCTTCTTCCCGATCTGCTCGCGGGTGGCCTCCAGGATGGCGGGATCGAGGCGCTCGTGGGGCGAGGGCGGGTCGAAGAGGCGGCGGGGAGGCAGCTCCAGGCGCTCCGCCACAGCTTCTTCCGGTCCCTCGGTCTCCGGCATGGGCAGGGAATCCGGCAGGCGCAGGGAGGGCAGTTCGCGGTTGGGCGTCGGTTCCGTGAGGGGCAGGGGCGGCTGCTCGGCGACGCGGCCGTAGCGGTCGGTGGTGACCCGGGGCTTCACCAGGGTGGGACGGGGGGGCGGCAGGTCCCGCAGGAGGGCCGGCGCCGGCATATCGCCCTTGGCCAGGTGCTGGCCGGGAACCGGCTCCGCATCGATGAAATCCGACTGGTGAAGGTCCGCATCCAGATCCGCCAGGCGCATGGAATGGATCACCGGCAGCACCACTTCCGCGGGGATGTCCCGGTGGGCCTTCCGGTAGTCGGCGGAATCCCGCTCGGCTTTGAGGAGGGACTGGTGCTGCTCGTGCATCATCCGCTGCTGGTCCGCGAGGGACTGCAGCTCTCGGGCGTCCTCGGCGTCCAGCTCGGCGACGCCCGCGCCCCGGTTCCGCCAGGTGAGGAAGGGATGCCGGGCCATCTGCAGGAAGCCCCGGGCACCCTTGGCCGGCAGGGGCTTGAGAAAGGGCCAGGCCTTCTCGCCGAAGAAGCGCACCAGCACCCGGCCCAGGGCCCGGAGCAGGGCGGGTGCCAGGATGAGGCCGGAGAGAAGCGCCAGCCCGGAGAGGGCGATGGGCAGACCCACGGGCCCGAGGGCCCGGGACAGGGGCGGCCAGAGGGCATCGCCCAGGCCGCCCCCCCAGCGCAGCAGGATGGGCGGCATCCCCTCGCCGTTGGCGATCTGCCGTGGGGGGAAGGCGCCGAGGGCCGTGGTCACGGAGAAGGCGAGGGCGAGCCAGGCCAGGCGGCGGTGCCAGCGGGCGCCCTCGGCGGGCAGCAGTTCCCACAGGAGGTAGCCCGGAAGCAGCCAGGCCCCGTAGCCGAGGGAGGCCATCAGGAGGCCGGCGAGGTGCGCTCCGAAGGTGCCGCACCAGTTGTGGACGGCGGCGGTGACGGCGCCGGTGGCCCACAGGTGCGGATCCAGGGGGGAGAAGCTGAGGAGGGCCACCGCCAGGACGAGGGCGAAGGCCCCCGACACCACCTTCAACAGGATC
Source organism: Holophagaceae bacterium (assembly GCA_044229575.1). Classification (GTDB taxonomy): domain Bacteria; phylum Acidobacteriota; class Holophagae; order Holophagales; family Holophagaceae; genus JADJVL01. The sequence continues at coordinate 139,593 of JBGAST010000001.1, forward strand.
CTTCCCAGCCCTTCCAAACGCGCTCCACCGGATGGTTCGAGTGTAGCGGCAGCGGGCGGACGCGGGCCTTGCGGCGAAGCGCCGGAACTGGTCCAGCCGCGAAGTGGAAAACCGGACCTGGGAGCGGGGAGGAAGGCCTTGCATCGTCGAGGGTGGCGGTCTCTGCCCTCCCGGCCCGCCCGGAAGGCAGGCCCTCGAAGGAGTCGATCCATGCTGAATGCCAAGGACGCCGCGCAGCTCCGGGAAACCTGGGTCCTGCTGGAACCCTCGCGCCGGGCCGTCGCGGTCCAGTTCCTGCAACGGCTGTTCGCGGAGGAGCCGGGATTGCGGGCGCGTTTCCCCCAGGACATCGAGGAGTCCATGCGCCGCTTCCTGACCCTGCTGGACTTCATCGTGGACCACGCGGAGGACCGGGAGTCCCTGCAGCGCACCCTCCAGCGCCTGGGGCGGCGCTACCTGGACGAGGGCGTGGGCCGCCGGGAGATCAGCGCCGCGGGTCTGGCCTGGATGTGGACCCTGGAGCGCCAGCTGGGCGCCGAATTGACCCAGGCCCGGTTGATGGCCTGGTCCCAGGTGATGGCCTTCCTGGCGCGGTCCCTCCGGGAGGCGGTCCCGGCCCTGGCGTCCTGAGCCGGGAGCTCCGGGGCCGGTGGGCCGGATCAGCGCGGGAGGCCACCGCCGGGGCGCGCTCCGCCGCCGGGCGCGCCCAGCCAGGCCATGCGCGCGGCCGGGTCCCAGGCGGGCTTCCCCATGTCCCGGAGGTAGTCGCCGACGCTGACGAAGCGCCAGCCCTCCCGGAGGGCGCGGTCCATGAACGCCCCCAGGCCCTTGGAAGGGCGGTCGTCCTCGTCCCGTCCGCTCCCGAGGTGCATGAGGACGATCAGACCGCCCCCGTCGGGTTTCTGCAGGCGACCCCGGAGCTTGTCCAGGATGCGGCCGCCGCTGCGGTAGAGCTTCCGCTCCGCCGGCGTGGCCCAGTCCAGGCTGTCCCCGCCCTCGCTCCAGCCCACGTGCCGGTAGCCGATCTCCTCCGCCCAGCGGCGGATCTCCACGGTCTGTTCGCCGTAGGGCGCGCGCCAGTAGGGATCCATGGGGCGCCCGAGGAGCCGCACGAGGCTGGCGTCCGCTTCCAGCAGCTCGGCCTGCACCCGGTCCTTGGTCCATTTCGGATCCCGTTGCATCCGGGGGGCCATGTGGGGATGGGTGGCCGTGTGGTTGCCCAGCTCGTGGCCTTCGGCGGCCATGCGGCGGACGATGTCGGGATATTTCTGGATGAAAGGCGCGGTGAGGAAGAAGGTGGTGCGGACCCGCCGGGCCCGGAGGGCATCGAGGATCTCGGTGGCGCTCTCGGCTCCGGAACCGCCGTCGAAGGTGAGCACCAGCCGCCGCCCCTCCCGGGGCCCGTGCACCAGGTTGAGGGCTTCGCCGGACCCCGGGAAGAGGCCGGCGGAAGCCGAGGCGGCCCTGGAAACAGGAAGGGGCCTGGGGGCAGCGAAGGGAGGCGCTGCCGGGGGCGGGCTTGGGACCGGCGAGGTTGAAGCCCGTGCGGCCGCGGAGGGCGCGAAGGCGAGGCCCGCCCGGGGAGCCGGGAGGTTCAATCTGGGGGGCGCCACCGCCACCGCCAAGGCCGGGGGCGGAGGCGGGGCCGGCGCGGAGGCCCAGGCGGCACCGGGGGCGCTGGGGCTGGGGTCGGGCTCCGCGGGGAGGACAAAGGCGCGATCCGCGGACCCGGCACCCTGGCTGCGGACCCGGGGCGCTTCGCCGAAGGTCCACCGCGCCAGGACCCGGCCGTCGGCGGTCTTCAGCTCCGCCTTTTCCCCGGCCGCGGGCCGCTCGAGTTCCCACCGGACGGGGCCGGCGTCCGCATCAGTCTCCACCCGCATGTGGGGACCCTCGAGGATGAGGTGGGCCGGAACCGCCAATTCCCCTTCAATGACTAGGTAGCCGCCCATGGGACGCCAGGCCCAGGGCGCCAGCTTTTCCGGCGCCGCGGCCGCCGGGGGTGGAGGGGTCTTCTCCCGCTCGCAGCCGGCCCCGGCGATGAGCAGCAGGGCCAGGGACAGGGCGGCGCGCTTCATGGGCGGCCTCCACCGCGGCAGAGGGCCCAATAATTGGCTTTTTCCCGCACCTTCACGGATTCCGGAGCGAGCCCCGCGGTGGCGAGGTGCTCGAAAGCCCATTGGGCCAGAAGCTCGGCGGTGGGGTTCCGCCCTCTGAGCCGGGGCTGCCCGTTGAGCAGGGTGTAGTCCACGGCATGCATCCAGCTGTTGAGGGCGCCTTCGAAGGGTTCCACGGCCCCGATGTCTTCCGCCAGGATCGTGGCTCGCACCTCCCAGTTGTGGCCGTGGCGATCCTCCTGGAAGCCCGGGAGGTCGTGGAAGTGGTCCGCCACGAAGGGCCGGGAGCGGGTGAGGAGCAGGGGCATGGGAACAGTGTAGGCCTAGCCCAGCTCCTCCCGCAGGGCGGCGAGGTAGCCCACCATCAGCTCGTGGCGCGCCCGGGCCAGCTCCCGCCCGGTGGCGGTCTTCAGCAGCCCCTCCAGCTTCAGCAGCTTGAGGGGGAAGTGGTCGAGGCTGTAGCGCTTGTCGTCGAGGGCGCGGCCCCGGGCCCAGGGATCCGCCGGGTGCCAGAGCCCGGCGCCGAAGCTGGCGCCGGTGGCGAAGACCCGCGCGATGCCGACGGCCCCCAGGGCCTCCAGCCGGTCCGCGTCCTGGACCACCCGGGCCTCCAGGCTCTCCGCGTCGCCGCCGCCGGAGTAGCTGTGGGTGAGGATGGCCTGGGCCACCGCGTCCGCCCGGGCGGCCAGTTCCGGGAGGGCGCCGCACCAGGTCCGGGCCTCGCCGGCGCTGAGTTCCGCCGTCCGCGGGGAATCCGGATGGTTCTTGGGCACCCAGATCAGGTCGTGGAGCAGGGCCGCCGCCACGCAGACGTCGGCGTCGGCGCCCTCCGCCCGGGCGATGCGCGCCGCGAGCCGGGCCACCCGCAGGGCATGGGAGAGGTCGTGGGCGGCGTCCCGGGCTTCGGGTTCCGCCCCGATGTGGGCTTCCAGCTGAGCCGCGAGGGGGGGGAACCAGGGGAAGGGTTTCAGCTCTGAAAGATCCATGCCCCGAGTGTAGTCAGGGAACGCTGGCCCCCTTCGGGCATCCTAGATAGGGGAGGCCCGATGCGCCGCTGGTTCTGGATCCTGCTCTGCCTGCTGACCCTCGTGCCCTTGTCCGCCCAGGGTTTCGACCCGCAGAAGGACGTCGGGATCACCGCGGAAAAGGGGGCGCTGCGGCTGACCGTTCCCGAAAAAGTCCACCTCAAGGTGGCCTTCCTGAAGGTGGCCCTGAAGCCTGGCCAGCCCGGCTCCCTCAAAGTGGGCACCCTGCCCGCGCCCCATGACAAGGACGAACTGGGCGACGGCATCTGGCGGGGCAGCGTGGTGGTGCCCCTCGTCGCCGAAGGCCTCGCCGGCGACGTGGAATTCGACGTGACCTACCAGCCCTGCACGGAAGGGGAGGGCGGCGTCTGCTTTCCGCCCACGAAGCGGGCGATGAAGGCGGGCGCGGCGGAGCTGGCGGGCGGTGGCGGGAAGGCGAAGGGTGCCGCGGCGCCCGAGGGGCTCTGGGGCCTCTTCCTCATCGCCTTCCTCGCGGGCCTCGCGGCCAGCGTCACGCCCTGCGTCTATCCCATGATCCCCATCACCCTGGCGGTGATCGGCGCCAAGGGCGGGGGCCGGGCCCGGGGCTTCGCCCTCTCGGCCACGCTGGTGCTGGGCATGGCCGTGACCTACACCCTGCTGGGGGTGGTGGCCGCCAAGACCGGGGCGACCTTCGGCGCCTTCGCCCAGAAGCCCGCCTTCCTGATCCCCGTGGCGGTTTTGTTCGGCGCCTTCGCGCTGTCCCTGTTTGGCGCCTTCGAGATCACCCTTCCCGCCAGCCTGCAGGCGCGGCTTCAGGGCGATGGCTCCCGCAAGGGCTTCGCCGGCGCCTTCGTCATGGGGCTGGTGCTGGGGCCCATCTCCGCGCCCTGCGTGGGCCCCGTGATCGGGTCGGTGCTGCTGGGCATCACCCAGCAGGGCCAGGCCTTCCTGGGTGGCGCCCAGCTCTTCGTCTTCGCCCTCGGCATGGGCGTCCTCTTCATGGCGGTGGGCACCTTCTCCGCGGCCCTGCCCCGCAGCGGCAATTGGCTCATCTTCGTGAAGCAGATCATGGGCCTCGTGGTTCTCGCCTTTGCCGTGTGGACCCTGCGCTACATCGCGCTGGAATGGCTGAACCTCGCGATGTGGGCTCTGGTCGCCCTCGCGGGCGCCGCCGTGCTCGGGGCCTTCACACCGGCGGAGGACCTGCCCAGCGGCTTCCGCAAGGGCCTGGGCCTCCTCGCCCTGGCGGCGGGCCTGCTCCTGGGCCTGCGGGCCGTGGAGGCCTTCACCACGGTGGACCTGCTGCCAAAAGGCGGCGTTGCGGCCAAGGCCGAGACCGAGACCTGGCGGAAGCAGTGGCTGGAGCAGGATCTCGAGGGCGCCCTGGCCAAGGCCAAGGCCGAGAACAAGCTCGTCCTGGTGGACACCTACGCCGACTGGTGCGCCCAGTGCCACGAGCTGGACGAGAAGACCTGGCCCGACGCGGGCATCGCCGCCTGGATCGCCGCCAACGCCATCGCCGTGCGCATCGATACGGACAAGGTGCGCCCGGAGCTGGCGGCGAAGCTGGGCATCGCCAGCTACCCGACGGTGCTGGTGCTGGACGGGGAGGGGAAGGAGCTCAAGCGCAGCTTGGGGTTCCTGAAACCCGCGGCCATGCTGGCCTGGCTGCGAGGTTAGGGCTGTCCGTCCCTACTTGGGAGGTGCCGGCGGCGCCGCGGCGGGCTTGAGAGGTGCCCCTTCCCGCAGCACCCGGCTCAGGGCCTGGGCCACGTAGTTGGGCGTGTAGCCCATGGTCAGGGAGGCGAGGTTCCCTTCCCGGTCGATGACCGCGAGCAGGGGCACCGAGTAGATCTCGTCCATGAAGAGGTTCGCGCCCTCCTTGCCGAGCCCTGCGGTGTAGATGGGCAGGCCCTTGAAGAATTCCGCGTTCTGCTTGTTCTTCATGAAGGGAACGATCTTCGTCCAGCGGTCGCGGTCGAAGTTCACGGCGAGGATCTCGAACCCGAACTTCTCCCGCTTGGGGTAGAGGTCCGCGAGCTCCATGAGCATGCTGGCGGAAGGCTGGCAGCTGGTGCTCCAGAGGCCCACGAGCACAACCTTGCCCTTCAGGCTGGAGACCGGGATGGAGGGTCCCGACTGGGGCAGCGCGGCGAAGGTGGCCACCGATTTCCGATCCCCCTTGGGGAAGAAGGCCTCCCCTTCCTGGTAGAAGCGGGTGCCCGTGGCCTGGGCACCGAGCAGGCCGGCGGTCGTATTCCCCGACGCGATGCCGCCCCGGCTCAACTGGGCCGCGTTGTCCTCGAGGCGGGGGCAGACCTTGGCATCGGGCTTGTCGGCGTTCATGAAGACCGCCTGGGCGCACAGGGGTGACGCCAGGGCGAAGGCTGCGGGGATGAGGGTATGGATTTTCATGGCAATCCTCTGGGTTTTGTCTGAGCCCGTCTCGATTCGGGTGGATCTATTTCTCGACCAGGACGCGCTGCAGCGCCTTCCCAAGGGCGTTGGCCTCGTAGCCCGTGGACTGGTAGGCCACCTTGCCTTCGCGGTCGAGGATGAAGAGGGCGGGGAGCTCGGGGATGAGGTTCATGAGCACGGAGGGGCCTTCCGCCCCGAGGCCGGGGACGTAGACCTGGGTCTTTTCGAAGAACTTCTTGTTCTTGTCGAGGAAGGGCTTCACCTTCACCCAGCGCTGCTCGTCGTAGTTCACCGGCCAGGCGAGGAAGCCGAACTTCTCGCCCTTGGCCTGATAGTCGGCGACCTCCATCAGCTGGTTGGCGGAGGGTTCGCAGGCGGTCTGCCAGAAGCTGATGACGATGACCTTGCCCTTGGCGGAAGCGACCGAGGTCTTCTGGCCCTTGGCGTCGAGGACGGCGAAGGCTCCAGCGTCCGTCCGGGCCGCCTTCGGGATGAACCCTTGGAGGGACTTCTCGGATACGACGCCGGGGCCCGTGGCGCTGTTCAGGGTCCCCGTGGTCGCCTTGATGGGATTGCTCCCGAGGGTGGAGGGCTGGCTGGAGAACTTGTTGGAATATCCCCCCTCTTTGGTCCGGAGGGCGTTCTCCTCGTTCTCCTCGATCCTCGGGCAGCTTCTTTCGGAGCCGGCGGTCGCCAGATACTTGGCCTGTCCGCACAGGGGCAGGACGGTGAGCAGGATCAAGGCGCGTCGCATCGTTCCTCCAAAACAAGTCCGTCCAGTGTGACAGGACGGGGGGCCTCGTCGAGACGGAAGGCCCGGCGGGCCGGGGGCCGGAGACCCGGAGGTCAGGCCGGGCCCGCCGGAAGAGCCCGCAGCATCGCCAGGCCCTCCTCGGTTCGGCTCAGGTACCAGGTCATGGCCTGCCCGTCGACGAGGTGGATGGCGGCCTCCGGGAACCGCTTCTGCAGCTCGTTGACGTGGCGCCGGGTGAAGCGGAAGGGTTCCGTGGGGAGCAGGATGACCTCGGGCTCCAGGGCCTTGAGCGCCGCTTCGGAAAGCTGGGACCAGCGGGGCGGGCCGATGGGCGTGAAGCCCGCGTGGCGCACCAGATCGCCCAGGTAGGTGTCCGGGCCCGCGCTCATCCAGGGCCGCTGCCAGATGAGGGTGAGGGTGCGCGGGCCCTTCTTTGGCTTTTTCTTCAGCTGCGCGCGCAAGGCCAGCGCCCGGGCCTTCGCCGCCGGACCGGCGCCGAGCCGCTCGCCCAGCTCCTCCCAGGCCGCGGCGCACCCGTCCAGGCTCCGCACTTCCAGGGCCATCCAGGGAATGCCCAGGGCCGTGAGGGCCTCCGCGGCGGCCTTCTTGTTCTCATCCCGCTCCAGGATCACGAGGTCGGGCTTGAGGTCCTTGATGCGGGCCAGGTTGGGATCCTTGGTGCCGCCCACCTCCGGCACCGTGGCGCGGAACCACTTCGGCGCGATGCAGTAGCGGGTGCGGCCCACGAGCCGCGCGGCCAGGTCCCACTGCGCCAGGAGCTCGGTGACAGAGGGCACCAGGCTCACGATCCGTCGTGGCATCGCGGCGCCGGGGTCCGATGCCCGGGCGCTGGATCCGCCGGGGCGGGGAGGCTGGGGCGGCGGTGACTGTGCAGGCTTCAGGGTCAGGCCGGAATGGGGATCCGGAGCCCTGCCCCGGCCCACGTCGCAGAGCGTCAGGACCGGGCACCCGGCGCAGTCCGGCTTGCGGGCATCGCAGCGCCGCCGGCCATGGAAGATGAGCTGGTGGTGGAGCTCGATCCAGTCGGACTCGGGGAAGAGGTGGCACAGGTCGGCCTCGACCTTTTCAGGCGTCTTCGCGTCGGAGAGCCCGAGGCGGCGCGCCACCCGGAAGATGTGGGTGTCCACGGCGAGGGCGGGCACGCCGAAGGCGTTGGCCAGCACGACGTTCGCCGTTTTCTGGCCGACCCCGGGAAGGGCGGCGAGCTCCCTGGGGTCCGAAGGCACGCGCCCGCCGTGCTTCGCCAGCAGGGCCTGACCCAGGCCGATGAGGTTGCGGGCCTTGTTGTGGTAGAAGCCCGTGCTGTGAATGAGGGCTTCGAGTTCCAGGAGTTTCGCGGAGGCCAGGGCGGCGGCGTCGGGGTACTTGGCGAAGAGGGCCGGCGTGGTGAGGTTCACCCGCGCGTCGGTGCACTGGGCGCTCAGGATGGTGGCCACCACGAGCTCGAAGGGATCGTCGTGGTCCAGGGCGCACCTCGCGTCGGGATAGGCCTCATGCAGCCGGTCCTGGAGCTCCCTGAGCTTGGCTTTCGTCCATCGCATCGGGTGATCGTCGCATGCCGGAGGGCCCTTGCCGACGGTCACGGCGGCGCTCCACTACAATGGGCCTTGAGGTACGCCATGTCGTCGACGAAGACCGGAAAGCTGGACTGCCAGGAGACCGCCACCCACTACCGGGCCCTCGTGAAGGCCAACATCGCGAAGCTGGGCTTCTCCCCGGGCCTGGGGCTCATCCTCGGCTGCGACGACGTGGGCTGCGTCACCTACCACCGCTACATGCTGAAGGACTGCGAGGATCTGGGCATCGACGGCAAGGACATCGACGTCTCGAGCGGCATGGAGTTGGTGAAGACCATCGCCCGCCTCAACCAGGACGACCGCTGCAAGGGCATCTTCATCTTCTACCCCCTGCGCTATCCCGATCTGCGGGACGACGAGGTGATGGACCTGGTGGATCCGGAGAAGGACATCGAGGGCCTGCACTCCACCAACATTGGCTACCTGAACAAGTACCGGAAGCGCATCGACGGCAGCGACCACCGCTGCATGACGCCCTGCACGGCGCGGGCGGTGGTCAAGACCATCAAGCGGGGCTGCGGCGACACCTACCTGGCGGGCAAGACCGTGCTGGTCATCAACGACAGCCTGCGCATCGGGCGGCCCCTCACGGCCATGGTGGCCAACCTCAAAGCCACGCCCATCCTCTGCCACCAGAACACCAATCCGGCCCATCTTGAGTCGTTCATCAAGACCGCCGACGTCATCGTCAGCGCGGTCCCCGCTCCGGGCTACCAGATCAAGACGGAATGGATCAAGGACGGCGCGCTGTGCTTCGACCTGAGCGGCCAGGGCAACTTCGACTACGAGGCGCTGGCCGCGCGGGGCATCCCTTATACGGACACCACCAAGAACAGCATCGGCAAGGTGACCCGGGCCATGGCCCTGTTGAATCTCACCTACGCGGCGGGGATCGAGTGAGGCGCCTCGGCATCGGCCTCGCCATCCTGTCCGTGGGGATGTTCCAGGGATGCGGCCAGGGCAGCCGGGGCGGAGACTCCGGACCGAGGCTCTCTATCCTCGAGGGTCCGTCAGTGGTGGGTCCCGGGGGGCGGTTGACGATCTCTGCGATCGGGTCCGGCACAGGTCCCCTTTCCTGGGCGTTGGTTCCCCCGGGCCTGGGCCAGTTCAATCCGGAACCCTCACCTATGCGCCAGGTTCCGACCTCGCCATCGCCAAGTTTCGCATTGAGGGGAACCTTCACCGCGGGTCCATCCTTGGGAAGCGCCGAATTCCAGGTCGCGGCCGGGGAGGGCGCGCATCGCTTCCAGGCAAGCACGGTGCTCAGCGTCGTGCAGGGGATCGCTGTGACTCCCTCCATCCCGGAGGTTCAGGCGACGCCGCATCTCCAAGTCCGGATCGCCGTATCCGTCACCGCCCCAGGCCTTTCGTCGCTTCGGGTTCCCCAGGAGGTCGCCTGGAGCGCGGAAGGGGATTTCGCGGACGGCCAGATCCTCTCCTCGGCGCCGGGAAGCCTTGTCTTCAATGCTCCGGCCCGCGCCGGAACCTACCTGCTCAAGGGCGTGGCGGACGCGGATCCCTCCGCTTCCACACGGGTTCGGATCGTGGTCTCGTGAGGCGTGCGGTGTCGTGCCCCCTCGCGCTGGCCGCGATGCTGCTGCAGCTTTCCTGCATTCCAGGCGTCTACGACCCGACGGCGCAGAAGCCCTCCATCGGTCCGGTGGAGGGGCCGCGCATCGTGGCACCAGGCGGACAGACACGGCTGAGGGCCGGGGCGATCTTCACCATGGAACCCATCGAATGGAAACTGGATCCCCCTTCAGCAGGAACCTTCGTCCAGGAACCCGCGGATTTCCCTCCGGCGCCGATCGTTAAGGGGGGTCAGGTGCCAACCTCTCCCGCCCAGACAAGCTCTGCGATCCGCTTCACGGCAGGGGCCACCCCGGGCATCGCGATCTTCACGCTCACGGCCCGGAATGACGAGGGCCCGGTCAGCTCCACAGCCACCGTGCGCATCGTGCCCGCGCTGACGTTACGGCTGGTGACGACCGAACTCACGCTGGGCACCGGGGTGACGGGCTATCTTCCGGTGGCGGGCTCGCCCTCGGTCTACTGGAGCGAAACGCCGGGGTCGGCGGGGACCACCACCGACGTGCCCCAGTGGCTCCGGGCCGAACCCCTCGGAGCCTTCGGCGACGGCGTCATCGAGAACCTGTCGAGCGGGTACGAGTGGTCCAGCCCTTCCCTGATCCGTGTGAAGGCGCCTTCCGAGCCCGGCGTCTACCGGCTCAAGGTGGCAGCCCTTGGCGACCCTCGGGCCTGGACGGAGTTCACCCTCACCGTGCGTTAAGGACGGCGATCCTCAGCCCCGCCCCGCGGGGTCCTCCAGCGCCGCCGTGCGGCTGGCGCACCAGATGGCGAGGAGCTGGTCGAGAAGGGTGCCGAACTCCTCCAGGCGCATGGCGTTGGGCCCGTCGCTGAGGGCCTTCTCGGGGCAGTCGTGGACTTCGAAGAAGAAGCCATCCACCGCCGTGGCCGCGGCCCGGGCCAGCGTGGGGATCATCTCCCGGGCGCCGCCGGTGGCGGTGCCGAGGGCGCCGGGCTTCTGCACCGAATGGGTGGCGTCGAAGATCACCGGGCAACCGGTTTTCCTCAAGTACGGCCAAGTCTGGAAGTCCACCACCAGCTGGCCGTAGCCGAAGGTGGTGCCGCGCTCGGTGACCCAGAGCGGGCCGTGGCCTCCCACGGTGCGCATCTTGTCCACGGCGTTCTGCAGGTCCCAGGGGGCGAGGAACTGGCCCTTCTTCACGTTCACCGTGCGGCCTGTGGCGGCGGCGGCGAGGAGCAGGTCCGTCTGCCGGCAGAGGAAGGCCGGGATCTGCAGCACGTCCACCGCCTCGCCCACCGGCTTGCACTGCCAGCTTTCGTGGACGTCCGTCAGGACCGGGACACCCAGCTTTGTTCGAATTTCCGCGAGGATGTCCAGGCCCGAGTCCATGTCCGTGCCGCGGTAGCTTGAAATGGCCGTGCGGTTGGCCTTGTCGAAGCTGCTCTTGTAGATGAAGGGGATGCCCCGGGAATCGGCGAGGTCCCGCAGCTGGGAGGCCATGAAATGGGCGTGCTCCCGGCTTTCGATGACGCAGGGTCCGGCGATGAGGAAGAAGCTGGAATCGGTGTAGGGCCGCGCGAAGTCCATGGCTCCAGTGTGGACCAGCGCGGGATCCCTTTGCACGGAAAGGTCGGGCCGGTTCTTTTCGATCTGTAAACGGAGTCCAACCCGGAGGTGACAGGCATCGCATTCCAAGGGCTCAGAGTGTCAAAAATTATAAAGATCCACTTTCCAATGTGAAATCAGACTCCCACCCTTGTCCTTTCGGAGGACGCCATGAAGCACCCCATGGACGATGACCTCAACCGCCGCCTCGTCGCGGAGCTCCTGAAGGAAGGCCGCGTGACCCACGCGGAACTGGCGGAGCGCATGGGAGTGAGCCGGCCCACCATCATCGACCGGGTGAAGCGCCTGGAGGCCGAAGGCATCCTCGAAGGCTACGCCGCCAAGGTGAGCCCGGCCGCGGTGCAGAAGCCCGTGATCGCCTACGTGGCGGTGCGCTACAAGGCCGAGAATGACGAGGCTCTGGAGCAAGCCTTCTGGCGGGGCCTGGAAAAGGAGCCCGACGTGCTGGAGGCCCACAGCGTGGCCGGCGAGGACTGCCTACTCCTGAAGATCGTGGCGGAGACGCCCCAGGGCCTACAGGAGCGCCTGCGCCGCATCCGCATGCTGGGCCCCCACGTCACCACCCGCACCACCGTCGTGCTGCAGACCCACTTCCACAAGGCCGGCCCCTCGCCCTTCCCCCTGGAGCCGCGGCCGGCGATCCCGCTGAAGAACGTTCCCCTGAAGAAGGTGGCGCGGGGATGATGGCGCCCCTTTTCGACCCGCCCTACGTGGCGGTGATCTTCTCGTCCCATCGGACGGAGGGGGACCAGGGCTACGGCCGCATGGCCGAGCGGATGGTGGAGCTGGCCGCCCAGCAGCCCGGCTTCCTCGGCGTCGAGAGCGCCCGGGACGCCGCAGGCTTCGGCATCACCGTGAGCTACTGGAAGGATGAAGCCTCCGTCGCGGCCTGGAAGGCCCAGACGGAGCACCGGGCCGCCCAGCGGCGGGGGAAGGACACGTGGTACAGCGGCTTCCGCCTGCGCGTCGCGAAGGTGGAGCGCGTCAACGGAATGGGGTGACTTGTGCTGGCCTGGATCTGCTACGCCATCTGCGCCGTCGTGTGGGGTTCGACCTACTTCGCCATCGCCTTGGGCATCGAAAGCTTCACGCCCTTCGGACTGGTGGCCACGCGCTTCACCGTGGGCGGGATCCTGGCGGTGCTCCTCGGCCGCATCCTGAAGGAGCCCCTGCCCCTCAAGCGCGACCTTCCCCACCTCATGCTGGTGGGCGCCCTCCTCCTCAGTGGCTCCAACGCCCTGGTGACCTGGAGCGAAGGCCGCGTCACCAGCGGCGTCGCCGCCATCGTCTGCGCCCTGGTGCCCGTGGCCCTGGCCCTCTGGAGCCGGGAGACCTTGGGCTCGCGCACCTGGATCGGCCTCGGCCTGGGTCTGCTGGGGGTGGGCATCCTGACGGACCCTTTCAGTGGCAAGGCCCACGGCGGCGTCGGCTACCTGTGGGGCATCGGGGCCCTGCTGCTGGCCACGACGATCTGGTCCTACGGCACCCTGCACGGCAAGAAGCACATCCAAGGCTCAGGCCTCATCACCCAGGTGGGCGTGCAGATGCTGACGGCCGCGGTGATCGGCCTCGCCCTCGCGCCCCTCACCGGGGGCTACACCCACCATCCCCTCACCCTGAAGGCCGGGCTCGCCGCCCTCTACCTGGGCGTCTTTGGATCGCTGATCGCCTTCAGCGCCTACATCTACCGTTCCACGGTCTGGAGCCCCGCCAAGATGGGCACCTACGCCTACCTCAACCCGCTGGTGGCGGTGCTCCTGGGCAGCCTCTACCTCGCCGAGCCCTTCACCCCGCGCATGGCGCTCGGGATGCTGGTGATCCTCGCCGGCGTGGCCATCGTGCAGATCCGGCCCCGCTCCCGCGTGGTGCCCCTGCAGGCCGCTCCTGGGGTCCCCCGGGAGGAGGTCGCATGAAATCGACCGCCCTGCTTCTCATCGACGTGCAGCAGGCCTTCGAGGATCCATCCTGGGGGTCGCGCAACAACCCCCAGGCCGAAGGCAACCTGCGGCGCCTGCTGGCGGCCTTCCGCGCCGCGGGCCGGCCCGTGATCCACGTGAAGCACGACAGCACCGAACCCAATTCGACCCTGCGCCCGGAGCGCCCGGGCAACGCCCTGATGCGGGGGATGGAACCGATGGGGGACGAGCCGCTCTTCGGGAAGACCGTGAACAGCGCCTTCATCGGCACGGGGCTGGAGGCGCACCTGCGGTCGCGCGGCATCGAAGGCCTCGTCCTCGGCGGCTTCATCACCAACCACTGCGTCAGCACCACCGCCCGCATGGCCGGGAACCTGGGCTTCCGCACCCTCGTGGCCGCGGACGCCTGCGCCACCTTCGAGTTCCGTGACGCCGAGGGCGTGATCCCGGCAGAGACCATGCACCGCATCGGGCTGGCGGAGCTGCGGGGGGAGTTCGCGGAGGTCGTGGATACCGAAGAAGTGCTCTCGAGGCTCTGAACGCCTCAGGCCGCGGCGGGACGGGCCTTCTTCCCCTGCACCGGGCGGAAGAGCTCCTGCAGGTGGGCCAGGTCCGCTTCGTAGTCCCCGGAGGGCTGGAAGACCGGCATGAGCCGGATCAGCTTCGGGCCGTAGTCGAAGGCCACGGGAAAGATCGGGACCTTGGCCCCCATGGCGATGGCGTGGAAGCCGCTGCGCCACCGGCTGGGCCCCTTCCGGGTGCCCTCCGGGGCCAGGGCCAGCATGAGGGCCGGGACCGCTTCGAAGGCGGCGGTGCTTTCGCCGACGACGCCGTGGGCGGCGCCCCGGTTGACGGGGATTCCCCCAAGCCCCTGCAGCAGGCCCCGGAAGGGCCAGCGGAAGATGCTGTGCTTACCCAGCCAGGAGGCCTTCAACCCCGTGGCGAAGATGATGGCGATGCCCAGGGTGAAGTCCCAGTTGGACGTATGGGGCGCCACGATGGTCACGTGCTTGGCTTCGGCCGGGAATGTGCCCTCGAAGCGCCATCCGAAGAGGCGCAGGTAGGCACGGCCGAGGCTGCGGACCAGCCAGCCGCGGCGCACATAGAGGGAAGGGATGGGGACGGGGTAGGGGGATTCGGTCGCCGGCATGGAGCCCTTGGGTGAGGAGGTTCCAGGAAGGGAAAGGCTACTCTGCGCCGCCGCCCTTCAGCAGCTTGAAACCGGCGACGCCCAGGGCGAGGACCACGAACCCCACCACCCAGGCCAGCCAGGGCCGGGTCCGCTGGCCGGCATCCACGGGGATCGCCAGGCCGTCCGGATCGAGTTCCGGAGCGCCGAGCGGCAGGGGCTCGCGGGAGTACACCAGGCGGCTGGAGGGCAGGAGGCCCAGGTCCCCCGGGGCCATCCTGCGCTGCCCGCCGCCGTGGAGGACGTAAGCCTTGCCGGCCTCCGCCGGGAAGAGCAGGACACTGTGGCGCACCAGCACCTTGGCGGATTCCAGCTCGGCCCCTTCGGGCAGGTCCACCTGCAGCCTCCCTTCCACCGAGGGCGCCAGGGCCACGCGGGTGGCCCGGCTGTCCAGGGCCGGAAGGTTCCAGACCATGCCCGAGCCCAGGTTCTCGCGGCGCTCCTCGCCGCCCTTGGGCCCGGGGCGCAGGGCGAGAACCTGGGCCGCCACCGGCGCCGCCGGGGCCACGAGGGTGAGGTCCGCCGCCACCAGCCGCGCCGGGGCGGGCAGGGTGAGGGACCAGGCGGAACCCGGGACGTTTTTACGGGCGGGCAGCCGCATCATGGCGTTGGGCACCAGGGTCTCGTCGGCCTTCAAGGCTTCGGGCCAGGTGCAGGCGGTGATGCGCAGGCCGCGCAGCTTCGGGGCCCGGCCCTGGGTCGGCACGAGGCTGATCCGGTAGCGCTCGGCATCCCAAGGCAGGGTGAGCTCCCCGAGGGCCCGGCCATGGCCCAGGTCATACACGTGGAAGGGTGGTTCCGTATCGAGGTGGACGAACTCGCCCTTCTCCATGCGGCGGGACACATCGACGCGGGCCACCCACGGCGCCTCGCCGGACAGGTCGAGGGCCAGGCGCAGGTGCTCCCGCTCCCGCACCTGCCAGCCCTCGGGGAACTTCAACGCGAACTCCGCGGTGGGATGGCCCTGGGCATTCGAGCCCAGGAGCATCCCGACGGTTTCGAGGATCTGGGGCTGCCAGAGGCCCTCCCGCTCCCAGGTGAAGGGCACGGGCCGTCCGCCTGGGTCGCTCAGCCAGAGGGAGTCCAGGTTCTGTTCGGCCCAGCCGTCCAGCTTCACCCGGGCCCAGCCGGACGTGGCTGCGGGCTGGATAGACTGGCGCTTGAGGTGCGAGCGGTCCTCGGGGGCGCAGCCCAGGGCCAGCAGCAGACCGGCGGCGATCGCGAAGCGGTTCATGCGTCCTCCTTCCGCCGGGCGCGGCTGCCCACCAGGGCCGCGGCCAGGAAGATGAGCCCCACGCCGAGGAAGACCACGGCCTTGAGGGCCAGGTCCGAGGTGGCCAGGTCGATGAAGATGAGCTTGAAGGAGGCCAGGCCGAGCCAGGCGTAGCCCGCGATGGCGAAGCCGAGGCGGGGTCCCTTGTCCTCCAGGGAAAGGCTGCGCAGCCACTGGCCCGCGCCGGCCAGGGCCCACAGCAGGGTCACGGCGATGGCGGCGGTGCGGCCTTCGAACCCCAGCTTCACCGCGGCATAGGCGATCTCGGAGGAAAGCGTCAGGACTCCGAGGACCTGAAGGCCCAGGAACCCCAGGATGCCCACGAAGCCTCCCCGGCGCGCCAGCAGGCCCCAGGCGAGCGTCGCCAGCAGGCCCAGGGCGAAGAGGCCGTTGAGGAAGGCCATGGGGGTGTCCACGGCGGCGTCGGCGTGGTGGGCCCGATACCGGTGGTGGTCCCAGGCGTCGATGGAGACGATGGCCCACCGGAGGCTTGCCAGCAGGGCCATGCCTATGGCGAGGAGGGTGAGGTTCCGCTTCTCCTCCTGCTCCCAGTCCGGCAGCTCGTCGGCCTTGCTGGCGGCCAGGGCCAGCAGCAGAGCGAAGGCGCCCCAGAGGGGCCCGACCCAGCGCCAGGCCAGAGCCACGGGCACCGCGAGGGCCAGGTGCCCGGCGGCCAGCACCAGCAGTCCCAGATCCGCCTGCCGGGAGGCGAGGCGCGCGCGCATGGGCTTCACCAGCAGCAGGTGCAAGGCGCCGAAAGCCACGCAGGCCCCGGCGAACCAGGTCTTCTCGACGCCCAGGCGGTCCCAGTAGGCCGCGGACAAGCCCGTGGCCATGAAGGACGTGAGGAACCAGAGCATGGTGGGCGTCGCGGGCTTGGGTTCGGCTTGCTTCGGCAGCCAGATCCACACGAGGGCGAGGCCGTAGTGCAGGAGCATCAGGGCGAAGAGGGCGGGGCGGTCCTCCGCCTGTCCTTGGGCGAAGATGCCCCACTGGTAGATCCAGAGCACCGCCATCAGCAGCCAACGGTTCGTGCCCCAGCGAGCGCCGACGCCGGCGGCGTAGGGCACCGCCAGGGCGGCGGCGGCCAGCAGGGCCAGGTAGACGCTGAGGGCTACCTCGTGGTGGGCGCCGGTGCTGAAGATGGGCGGCGCCAGGAAGGCGGCCACCAGGGTGACCACCAGGGCCGCCGGGCTCTTGCAGCGGGCCGCGAGGCCCCCCGCGAAGAAGGTGACCACGGCGATGGCCACGAAGCCGAACTGGGGATCGATGAAGTGGTAGCTGGCGGAGGCCGCCCAGAAGGTGAATTCCAGGGTGCCGAGGCCGGCGAGGAGGAAGCAGACCCCCAGGGCCCGCTGGGTGCCCAGCAGCAGCTTCGCCGCGAGCAGGGCCAGGCCCAGCCCGCCGGCCACGCCCATGAGGATCCGCATCTCGGGGCCGATCCAGCCCCGCTGGAAGGAGAGCCAGAGGAAGAAGATGACCCCCAGCAGGAAGAT
This sequence comes from Holophagaceae bacterium, assembly GCA_044229575.1. Taxonomy (GTDB): domain Bacteria; phylum Acidobacteriota; class Holophagae; order Holophagales; family Holophagaceae; genus JADJVL01. Next base: position 156,536 of record JBGAST010000001.1, read on the forward strand.
GCCAGCGCCGAAGGCGGCCACCAGGATGGAGGCGTTGAAGGGTTTGCCGGCCGGAAGGGTGGGATGTGCCTTCGGCGCGGGCGCCCCGAGCTGGAGCGCCGGAGGGGCCGGGACCGCCGGGCCAGGCTCCTGCTCCGACGCCGCTACCCGGGATGCCACGGGGGCCGGCCGGGGGGCTCCGGGGACGTTGCCCCGGGCCCTCTCCTGGGCCACCAGCCACTCCACCCAGGTCTCCACGCGGGCGAGGCGCTTTTCCAGGCTCTCCTGGGCTCGGTCCTGATCCTCGGGGGATTCGGTCATGGTCTGTCCGGGGGTGGTGCTGGAATCATACCCGGCGTGCCCTTCAACCCCGCCGCGCCCGGCTGGGTCGAGGATCGGTGGAGCCTTCATGCGACGAGCCCGTGCCCTGCTGATCCTGATCCTCGGAGCCTGCCTCCTGGCCTGCGGGGGCGGTTCCTCGTCCGGCGGGGGCGGCGGAGGTGGCGGCACTCCCGCCGACCCCTGGATCGCCGTCAGCTCCGCCATCCAGGGCGCCCAGCCCCAGTTCCCCGGGGGCCTCACGGTGGAGGTACTGACGCCTTCGGGGGTGGTCTATTCGAAGGCTTTCGGCCCCTTCGCGAACACCACTTACGCCCCCGTCGCCTCCAGTTCCAAGATGGTGAGCGGCACGGTGCTCCTGCAGCTGGTGGACAAGGGCCTCCTCAGCCTGGACACGAAGGCGTCGGACCTGCTCAAGGACCGGCAGGGCCAGCCCTGGAGCGGGGCCATGGGCCAGATCCGCCTGCGCCACCTCCTCAGCTTCACCAGCGGCATTAGCGGCGACGTGCTGGCCTCCGAGCCCGCCGACATCACCCTGGACGAGGCCGTGACGCGCATCTACGAGGACCAGCGCGCGACCGCCGCCGCGCCGGGAGCGTACTTCTTCTACGGCAGCACCCACCTCCGCATCGCCGCGCGCATGGCGGAGGTGGCCACGGGCAAGCCCTGGCGGACGCTCTTCTTCGAGGAGCTGCAGCAGCCCCTGGGCTGGGGCGCCTTCAGCACCTTCGGCAACGGGACGAACCCCAACCCCGCCGGCAGCCTGGCCTGCACGGGCCTGGAGTACACCCGCTTCCTCATGGTGCAGCTGCGCAAGGGGCTGGACGGCAACGCGCGCCTCCTGTCCGAGAGCCTGATCAACCAGCAGCGCGCCGACGGATTCGGCCCTTCCACCGCCATCGCCTACACCCCCTACGTCCTCACGGGCCGGGTGAACCACTACGGCTTCGGCGGCTGGGTGGAGGCCGCCAACGGCGCCGCGCCCTCGGCGACGAACCCGGTGCAGCGCTTCAGCAGCACGGGGAAGTTCGGCTGGGCGCCCTGGGTCGAGGTGGGCAACGGCCAAAACTGGGCGGCGGTGATCATGTGCCAGCAGGCGGACCAGCCCTCCTCCTTCCTCCCTTCCGAGACCCTGAAGCTCCAGCTGGCGGGGCTCATCCCCGGGGCCCTGGCGCAGAATCCGCCGGTGGTGCGCGCGGTGCCCTGAGCTGCCGGATTTGGGCCGGGGCCGAGCCCCGCCTACACTGGAAGCCGTGATGCCCGCGGCCCCCGAGGCGCCCCTGAGCCTGCTCCGCCATGCGGAGGTCTTCGCCCCGGAGCCCCTGGGCCTGAACGACGTCCTCGTCGGCGGCGGCAAGGTGCTCTGGATCGGCAAGGACGCCGCGGACCTGGGCGCCTTCCTGGCCGAGACCGTGGACCTGGAGGGACGGACCCTCATCCCCGGCCTCATCGACGGCCACGCCCACGTCACCGGCGGCGGCGGCGAGGCCGGCGCCCACACGCGGGTGCCCGCAGTGCCCCTGTCCCGCTTCACCCTCGCCGGCGTCACCACGGTGGTGGGCCTGCTCGGCACCGACTGCACCACCCGCACCATGCGCGAGCTGGTGGCCACGGTGCACGGTCTGCGCAACGAGGGCCTGGGCGCCTGGGCCTGGACCGGCGGCTATCCCGTGCCGCCCCTCACCCTCACGGGGAGCGTGCGGGACGACATCGCCTTCGTCGACTGCGTGATCGGCGTCGGCGAGCTGGCCATCTCGGATCATCGCTCCAGCCAGCCCACCCTGGACGAGTTCCTGCGCGTCGCCTCGGACGCCTACGTGGGCGGGCTGCTGACGGGCAAAGCCGGCGTCCTCCACCTGCACCTGGGCAATGGCGCCCGGGGCCTCGCCCTCATTCGCGAGGCCCTGGAACGGACCGAGCTGCCGCCGCGGGTCTTCAATCCCACCCACGTGAACCGTCGCAAGGCCCTCTTCGAGGAGGCCCTCGACCTCGCGCGCCGGGGCTGCACCATCGATCTCACGGCCTTCCCGGTAGACGCAGGCGAGGACGCCTGGTCCGCCGCCGAGGGCCTGCGGCGCTACCTCGCCAGCGGCGCGCCGCCGGCGCGCGTCACCGTCAGCTCCGACGGCGGCGGCTGCCTGCCCCACTTCGACGGCGAGGGCCGCATGCTCCGCATGGGCGTCGGCTCCCCGGGCGCCCTGCTGGAGACCCTGCTCGAATTGACCGCGTCCGGCGAAGCCCTGGCGCGCGTCCTGCCTGCCTTCACCGCCAACGTCGCGGATCTCCTGCGTCTGCCGGGCAAGGGCCGCATCCGCGTCGGGGGCGACGCCGACATGGCGGTTCTTGGACCGCTGGGGGCGGAGGATGTGATGATGAAGGGCGCCTGGTTCGTCCGTTCCGGCGCGGCGCTGCGGCGCGGCATGTTCGAGGAGTCCCCCCAGTGAGAAATAAGCGATGAGTCCCAGCAGGGTCCCGGAAGGCCAGCAGCGTGGCTTCATCATCCCCATCGGCGGCGCCGAGGAGAAGGAGCACGATCCAAAAATCCTGCGCCGCTTCGTGGAGCTCTGCGGCGGGCGGGACGCGGACATCGTGGTCATCCCCACCGCCAGCCGCCTCGAGGACACCGGCACCCGCTACGAGCGGATCTTCGGAGACCTGGGCGCGGGGCGGGTCACGGCCCTGGACTTCGACACGCGGCGGGACTGTTTCGAAAAGAACCGTCTGGCGCGCCTCGAGGAGGCCGACGGCATCTTTTTCACTGGCGGCAACCAGCTGCGCCTCACCACCATCCTGGGGGGCACGCCGGTGGCCAAGCTGGTGCGCAGCCTGAACGCCCGGGGCGTGCACACCGCCGGCACGTCGGCGGGGGCCAGCTTCCTCAGCGAGCACATGATCGCCTTCGGTGCGGAGGGCGCCGTTCCCACCTTGGGTTGCGTGAGCCTGGCGCCGGGCCTGGGGCTGACCAACCGCTTCATCATCGATCAGCACTTCCGCCAGCGGGACCGCCTGGGGCGCCTGCTTTCGGCCCTGGCCTTCAACCCCTTCTCCGTGGGCCTGGGGCTGGACGAGGACACCGCGGCCTTCATCGGCCCCGACAACCTCCTGGAGGTCGAGGGCCGGGGGGGCATCACCGTCGTGGACGCCGCGGGCATCGAGTACTCGGGCATCGACGATACGGATCCGGGCCAGCCCATCTGCATGCTGGGACTCACGGTGCACATCCTGGTGGCCGGGGCTTCGTTCAATCTGCACACCCGGGAGGCCTTCCCGGGGCCGGAGGCGCGGAGCTGGGCGAAGGCGAGCAGCTAGCCACGGGTCCGGTCGTCTGTCCTGGGCTGGGTGGCACCGAACCAGCCTTGAGACCGGGAGTGCCGCGCTGGCGCTTGGCTGCACCTGGGCCAGCCACGGCCAAAAGGCGGCCGTGGTTGGCGCAGGTGCCTTTTTTAAAGTCAAAAGCCCCCTGCAATCTGGACGGCATCGCCACCAGCCCCCGAAACTCGCACAAGCGCCCTTCACACCCGCGGGTTAAGATTCCGGCCACACCATTCCCACCGAGCCGGATAAGGAAAGCCCCATGCGCATCCTCGACCGATCCGTCTATGTCGGCCCCTCCCTCTACGCCCACTTCCCGGTCATCCGCCTGGAGCTGGACCTGGAAGCCCTGGAGGCGTGGCCCACGGCGCGCCTGGGCAGCCGCTTCATCGAGGCGCTGCTGTGGTCCCTGCCGGGCCTGCAGGAGCACGGGTGCAGCTACGGGGAGCCCGGGGGCTTCGTGCGGCGCATGCGGGAGGACGAGGGCACCTGGCTGGGCCACGTCCTCGAGCACGTGGCCATCGAGCTGCAGAACGTGGCCGGGGAGCAGGTCACCTTCGGCAAGACCCGCGGCGCGGGACGGGAGGGCGTCTACACCGTCGTCTACGAGTACGCCCAGAAGGAGGAGGGCGTCGAGGCCGGCGAGCTGGCCATGCGCCTGCTCTGCTCCCTGCTGCCCGACGAGATCCGCCCTGAGCGCAGCGTGCCGGAGGGCTGGGACTGGGAGACCGCGCGGGACGAGTACATCCGCTTCTCCCAGCGCCGGGCCCTGGGGCCCTCCACCGCCTCCCTGGTGAGGGCGGCGGAGGACCGGGGCATCCCCTGGATGCGCCTCAACGAGCAGTCCCTGGTACAGCTGGGCCACGGCAAGTACCAGCAGCGCATCCAGGCCACGGTGACCGGCCGCACCTCCCACATCGCCGTAGAGCTGGCCAGCGACAAGGAGGAGACCAACAAGATCCTTTCCAGCCTCGGCCTCCCTGTGCCCCGCCAGGAGCTCGCCTCGTCCGAAGACGGCGCCGTGCGGGCGGCCCGGCGCATCGGCTATCCGGTGGTCACCAAGCCCTACAACGGCAACCACGGCCGGGGCATCTCCATCCGCCTCACCACCGACGAGGAGGTGCGGACGGGCTTCGCGGTGGCCAAGGAGCACAGCCGCTCGGTGATCGTGGAGACCTTCGTGGAAGGCGACGACCACCGCCTGCTGGTTGTGAACGGCGAGCTGGTGGCCGCCACCCGCCGCACGCCGGGCCACGTGGTGGGGGACGGCCTCCACACGGTCCGGGAGCTGGTGGAGATCGTGAACAAGGACCCGCGCCGCGGGGTGGGCCACGAGAAGGTGCTGACGCGGCTGGTGCTGGACGGCCAGGCGGAGATGATGCTGGGTCGCCAGGGCTTCACCGCGGATTCGGTGCCGCCGGAGGGCCAGATCGTGCCCCTGCGCTCCACGGCGAACCTCAGCACCGGGGGCACCGCCACCGACGTCACCGACGTCATCCACCCGGACAACCGGGACATGGCCACCCGCGCCATCCGCGCCATCGGCCTGGACGTGGGGGGCGTGGACTTCCTCAGCCCCGACATCACCGAGAGCTACCGCACCGTGGGCGGCGCCATCTGCGAAGTGAACGCCGCCCCGGGCTTCCGCATGCACGTGGCCCCCAGCGAGGGGACGCCAAGGGACGCGGCGGGCCCGGTCCTCGACATGCTCTTCCCCCACGGCGCGCCCTCCCGGGTGCCGGTGGCGGCCCTCACGGGCACCAACGGCAAGACCACCACCGCGCGCATGCTGGCCCACATCGCCAAGATGGCGGGCTACACGCCGGGCCTCACCACCACGGACGGGGTCTACATCGACGGCCAGCGCACGGTGGAGGGGGACATGACGGGCCCCGTGGCCACGCGCATGGTGCTCTCGGATCCCCACATCGATATCGCCGTGCTGGAGATCGCGCGAGGCGGCCTGCTGCGGGCGGGCATGGGCGTGCCCTTCGTAAACGTAGGGGCGGTGCTGAACGTGCAGGCGGACCACCTGGGCCTGAAGGGCATCGACACCCTGGAGCAGCTGGCGGAGGTGAAGCGGATCCTCGTCGAGGTGGCCAACGACTGCGCGGTGCTGAACGCCGACGATCCCCTGGTGCTCCACATGTCCGCCTACACGGAGGCCAAGACCCTCTGCTACGTCACCATGAACCCCCAGCACGCGCTGGTGCGGGAGCACATCCGCGCCGGGGGCCGCGCCTGCGCCCTGGAGGCGGGCGTCAACGGGCAGATGATCACCCTCTACGACCACGGCAGCCACATCCCCCTCCTCTGGACCCACCTCGTGCCCGCGACCCTCGAGGGCCGCGCCCTCCACAACGTGCAGAACGCCATGTTCGCGGCGGCCATGGCCTACTCCCTCGGCATCAAGCTGGACGCCATCCGCATGGGCCTGCGCACCTTCGACACCACCTTCTTCCAGGCGCCGGGCCGCATGAACGTCTTCGACGAGCACCCCTTCAAGGTGATCTTCGACTACGGCCACAACGCCCATGCGGTGGGCGTGATGGCGGACCTGGCCTGCGCCCTCGACGTCACGGGACGGCGCATCATCGTGCTGGCGGGGCCCGGCGACCGCCGGGACGAGGATCTCGTGGCCATCGCCGACAGCGCGGCGGGCCGCTTCGACCACTACGTGTGCCGACGGGACGACGGCCTGCGGGGGCGGGACGGGGACGAGGTTCCCCGCATCCTCGCCAAGGCCCTGATGGCGAAGGGCGTGCCCGAGGCTGCCATCAGCATCATCCCCGACGAGCAGCTGGCCATCGACGCGGCGCTCCGCATGGGCCAGCCTGGGGACCTGCTCCTCATCTTCGCCGACGCCCTGACGCGCTCCTGGAAACAGGTCATCAAGTTCAGGCCCGAGGGCGCGCCGCCGGTCAAGGGCCTCGCGGCCCCGGGACGCCTGTCCGCTCCCGCCGCCCAACCGATCGGCGCGCCCCGGGAGGACGCGGTCCACGACCTGGAGGGCCTCATCCGTGACGAGCGAGGGGTGCGCTTCGCCCGGGAGAGTGAGGACTGAGCGCCGCCGCCGCCCCCTTCGAGGACAGCCGCCGCCTCACGGGGCCAAACCTCTACTTCGGCTCCTGCGGCGCGGTGCTCGAGGCGCCCCTGCCCGGCGGCAGCGAGGAGCGGGCCTTCGCCCGGTGGGCCGCCCTGGTGGAGGGCATGGGGAGAAGGCTCGGCTGGCCGGTCGCCGCCGGCGTCACGCGCCGCCACGCCTCCGGGGCCGCCCTGGCCTTCCAGGCCCCGGCGGACCAGCTCTACGCGGCGACGGAGGTGAACGAATGGGCCTGGCAGCGGGCCCTGGAAGAGGGCGCCGACGCCGTCTTTTCCCGCCCCTTCGCCCCGGGCCACGCGGCGGTCTGGGACGAGGCCGCCGCGGCGGCGACCCTCCGCGCCGTGGCGGCGGCGGAGGCCCGGCCGGCCCTGATGGCCCTGCTGAGGGAAGCCGAGGCCCGGCACCTGCCGGCCTTCCTGGACGAGGCCACTCTCTCCCTCGGGGCCGGCGCCGGCCACCAGGCCTGGCCCGTGGACGCCTTGCCCGTCCCGGCGGCGGTCCCCTGGGCGCGGCTCCGCGACATCCCCACGGTCCTGGTGACCGGCTCCAACGGCAAGACCACCACGGTGCGCCTGCTGGCGGCCATGGCCGCGTCCCGGGGCTGGACCGTGGGCCACACCTGCACCGACGGCATCTACGTCGGGGGCGAGCTTCTGGAGGCCGGCGACTTTTCCGGCCCCGGCGGGGCGCGGTCGGTGCTGCGCGACGCCCGCGCCCAGGCCGCCATCCTGGAAACAGCCCGGGGCGGCATCCTGCGGCGGGGCCTGGCGGTGCACCGCGCCGACGTGGCCCTGGTGACCAACGTCAGCCCCGACCACTTCGGGGAGTACGGCATCCACACTCTCCAGGACCTCGCCGACGCCAAGCTCGTGGTGGCCAAGTCCCTGGCCGGGGGCGGCCTCCTGGTCCTGAACGCCGACGATCCGGTCCTGGCGGCCCGGGGCGGGGCGCTGCCCTGCGCCCTGGGCTGGTTCGCCCTGGAGCACGAGCATCCCCGCCTCGCCGCCCACCGCGGCGCCGGCGGTGCCACCTGCGGCGTGCGGGAGGGGCGGCTGCTGCTGCACGGCGCAGACGGGATCCAAGATCTTGGGGAGGTGGCTGCCATGCCCCTCAGCGCCGGGGGCCGCGCCACCTATAACATCGCCAACCTGGCGGGCGCGGCCCTGGCCGCCTCGGGCCTGGGCCTCGGGGCCGCCGCCATCGCCGCCGTCCTGGCCACCTTCGGTGCCTCCCGCCACGACAACCCCGGGCGGCTGGAGACCTGGCGCTTCGGCGGCCTCACCGTCTTCCTGGACTACGCCCACAATCCCGAGGGGCTGGAGGGCCTGCTGAGGATCGCGTCGGCCCACCGGGGCGCCGGCCGCCTGGGCCTCCTCCTGGGCCAGGCCGGCAACCGGGCGGATGCGGCCATCCGCGATCTGGCCGCGATGGCGGCGAGCTTCCAGCCGGACTTCTTCATGCTGAAGGACCTGGACGGCTACCTCCGGGGCCGCCGGCCCGGCGAGGTGCCGGCCCTCCTCCGGCAGGAGCTGGAGGCCCGGGGCGTGGGGGCGGAGCGCCTGCGGGTGGTGCTGCCGGAGCTGGAGGCCGTCCTCGCGCTACTTGCCTGGGCCCGAGCCGGGGACGTGCTGGTCCTCCCGGTCCACGGGCTCAAGGCCCGGGAGGCGGTGGGTGCGCGGCTGGACCGGCTGGCGGAAGCGGGTTGGAAGGCCGGGGATCCCATGGCCCCCGGCGCGCCCCTCAGCCCTTCCGCATCAGGCCCTGGGGCTTGAGCTTCACCAGCCCCGTGGGGTGCGCCGCGCCTTCCTCCGGATCCACGCCGGCGGCCCGCAGCCGCGTGCGGTAGGCCTCCAGGAGGGACTCCATCTCCCGCTGCATGTCGTGCATGCGGTCCCGGAGGTTCATCACCACCTCGACACCGGCGATGTTCACCCCCAGGTCCCGGGTGAGGTTCAGGATGAACTCCAGGCGCTCCAGGTCCTCATCGCTGTAAAGGCGGGTCTTGCCCTCGGTGCGGCTGGGGCGCAGCAGGCCCTCGCGTTCGTACATGCGCAGGGTCTGGGGATGGATCTCGTAGCGGGCGGAGACGACGCCGATCATGTAGAGCCCGGCCTTGGGATCGCGCCTCATGGCTGCCTCCACGCGCTGTCGCGGATGTGCTGGTCGTTGAGCTCGCCCAGTTCCCGCAGCAGCTCCTTGCTGCGTTCGTCCTGGACCTGGGGCGTGACCACCTTCACCTCGGCGAAGAGGTCGCCCCGCTGGTCGGACTTGGGCAGGGGCATGCCCTTCCCCTTCAGCCTGAGCTTGGCCCCGCTCTGGGTGCCGGGGGGCACCTTGATGGTGGAGCTGCCTTCGGGGGTCGGGACGTCCACCTTGGCGCCGAGGGCCGCCTCCGAGAAGCTCACCGGCAGGGTGAGGTAGAGGTTGGGGCCGCGGCGCTCGAAGCGGGGATCCTTCTCGACTTCGATCTGCAGGAAGAGGTCTCCGGGACCGCCGCCCCGCCGGCCCGCCTCGCCCTTGCCGGCGATGCGCAGGCGCTGCCCCTCCTCGATGCCCTGCGGGATGTTCACGGTGATGGTGTCCTGCTTGGGATTGCGTCCCCGGCCCTGGCAGGCGGGGCAGGCGGGGCCCTTCTTGCCGGCGCCGCCGCAGGCTTCGCAGGGCTCCTTCTGGCGGAAGAAGCCGGAACCCCGCTCCACCTGGCCCTTGCCGCTGCAGGTGCGGCAGGCGGCCTTCTCTCCAGGCCCCTCGCCGCTGCCGTGGCAGGTGAGGCAGGTTTCCGTGCGGTGCACGGTGAAGGCGAGTCGCGTGCCCTTGAAGGCGTCCTGAAAGGAGATGCGGACCAGGCGCTGGAGGTCCTCCCCGCGTTCGGGCCCGCGGCGCCTCGGGGCGCCGCCGCCCATGAAGGAGCCGAAGAGGTCCCCGAACTCGAAGCCCGAGAACCCTTCGGAGGCCGTCGGGTGCTGGGGTCCCGCCGGGTCGCCGTACTGGTCGTAGTTCCGTCGCTTTTCCGCATCGGAAAGCACGTCATTGGCGACGGAGATCTCCTTGAAGCGGGTCTCGGAGGCGGCGTCGCCCTGGTTCAGGTCGGGATGATGCTTGCGGGCGAGCTTCTTGTAGGCCTTCTTGATTTCCTCGGCGGAGGCGTTTCGGGAAACCCCCAGGATCTTGTAGTAGTCGGGGTGGGCCATGAGGGAACTTTAACAAACTTGCGCGGGAAACACTCAGATCCCGTAGGGGTGAAAAAAAGGCCGGGAAGATTCCCGGCCTTTCCCGCGGGGAGGGTCAGCTCACCACTTCGGCGTCGATGACATCGTCTTCCTTCTTCTTGGGTTCGCCGGAAGGGGCCGGCGCGCCCTGGCCCTCGGGGGCCGGGGCCTGCTGGTACATCTTTTCGGCCATCTTGTGGGACGCGGCGTTCAGGGCCTCGAGGGCTTTCTTGATCCGGTCGCCCTCCAGGCTGCCCAGGGCCGCCTTGCCTTCGGCGACGGCGTCCTCCAGGGCCTTCTTGTCCTCGGCGGAGAGCTTGTCGCCGCTGTCCTTGAGGAGCTTCTCCACCTGGTAGATGGTCTGGTCCAGGTGGTTCTTGTCCTCCAGGAGGGCCTTGCGCTGCTCATCCTCGGTCTTGTGGGCCTCGGCATCCTTGATCTTGGCCTCGATGTCGTCCTTGGAGAGGCCCGTGCTGCCGGTCAGGGTGATGCTGGCGTCCTTGCCGGTGCCCTTGTCCTTGGCGGTGACGTGGACGATGCCGTTGGCGTCGATGTCGAAGACCACCTCGATCTGGGGGATGCCGCGGGGGGCGGGCGGGATGTCGCCCAGGTGGAACTTGCCCAGCAGCTTGTTGCCGTCCACGATCTGCCGCTCGCCCTGGAAGACCTCGATGTCCACCCCGGGCTGGTTGTCCACCGCCGTGGTGTAGATCTCGGACTTGCGGGTGGGGATGGTGGTGTTGCGGGGGATGATGACGCTCATCTGGCCGCCGTTGGCGTTGATGCCGAGGCTGAGGGGCGTGACATCGAGGAGCAGCACGCCCTTCACGTCGCCGGAAAGCACGCCGCCCTGGACGGCGGCGCCGATGGCCACCACTTCGTCGGGATTCACGCTCTTGTTGGGCTCTTTGCCGAAGATGGACTTCACCAGCTCCTGGACCTTGGGGATGCGGGTGGAGCCGCCGACCAGGACGACCTCGTCGATCTCGTGGTGGGCCAGCTTGGCGTCCTTCACGGCGTTCTCGCAGGGCACGCGCAGCTTTTGGAGGATGGGCTCGATCATGGCCTCGAAGCGGGCGCGGGTGAGGGTGGCGTTGACGTGCTTGGGGCCCGAGGCGTCGGCGGTGATGTAGGCCTCGGTGATGTCGGTCTGGGTGGTGCTGGAGAGCTCCACCTTGGCCTTCTCGGCGGCGTTCTTCAGCCGCTGCATGGCGTCCGCCTGCTTGCGCAGGTCGATGCCATGCTCTTTCTGGAACTCCTCGACGAGCCAGTCGATGATCACCTGGTCCACGTTGTCGCCGCCCAGGTGGGTGTCGCCGTTGGTGGACTTGACCTCGACGACGCCTTCGGAGACTTCGAGGATGGAGATGTCGAAGGTGCCGCCGCCGAAGTCGAAGACGGCGATGGTGCCGTCCTTCTTCTTGTCGAGGCCGTAGGCGAGGGCCGCGGCGGTGGGCTCGTTGATGATGCGCATGACCTCGAGGCCCGCGATGGCGCCGGCGTCCTTGGTGGCCTGGCGCTGGGCGTCGTTGAAGTAGGCGGGCACCGTGATGACGGCCTTGTCCACCTTCTGGCCCAGGTAGGCCTCGGCGGCCTCCTTCATGCGGCCGAGGATCATGGCGGAGAGCTCCTCGGGGGAGTACTTCTTCCCGATCACGTCCACTACGCAGCCGCCCTTGTCGCTGCGCTCGACGGTGTAGGGCACGAGCTTTTGCTCCTTGTCGGAATCGGCGTAGGGGAGGCCCATGAAGCGCTTGATGGAGTAGATGGTGCTCTTGGGCTGGGCCACGGCCTGGCGCTTGGCGGAGGCGCCCACGAGGCGCTCGGTGGTCTTGGGGTTGAAGCCCACGATGCTGGGGGTGGTGTTGGAGCCTTCGGCGTTGGGGATCACCTTCGGCGCGCCGCCCTCCATGACGGAGACGCAGGAATTGGTGGTGCCGAGGTCGATGCCGATGATCTTGCTCATGTGGTTCCTCCAGGGACGGGTCGGGCCGGATGACCATCCGGGTCGACCCCAGTCTAGGGAGAGACTGGAGGGCTCGCAACATAATCTTCTTGTTTGAACTAAAGTTTTTTGATTGTTGCTTCCACCATTTGTTAACATGGGACACCCAACCTAACCTGCCATCATGACTTTGCGACCCTGTCCCCTTTGCCGGAAACCCGTGGCCTGGGAGGGCAACCCCTTCAAGCCCTTCTGTTCGGACCGCTGCCGGATCCGGGATCTGGGGGCCTGGAGCTCCGAATCCTACCGGATCGCCGCGAAGCCCGAGGAGGAGGAAGGCGAATCCTGGAGCGAATCCGAGGAGCAATGAGGGACTATGGACCAGTGGACGGCCGCAGCCCTCTCTTCCAGGCCCTCGACCGCCTTCTCCAGGAAGACGGCTCGGTATCCATCGGCGAATTGCTGGACCAGGCGGGCGAGCAGGTCTATGGGCTCACCCTGCTCCTGCTGGCCCTCGTGACGTTCATCCCCGGCGTGGCCAACGGAATATCCATCGCCACCCTGGGAATCGGGCTGCAGATGGCCTGGGGATCCCCGCATCCCTGGCTGCCGAAATGGGTCCAGAAGCATGAGATGAGGCGAGGGCGGATCAAGGAGTTCCTGGCCAAGCTCGAAGCCGGCCTGCTCCGGCTGGGCAGGCGCACCGCCCCCCGCCGCCGGCCGAACCATCGCCTGCTGGGCTTGGCGGTAGCCTGGACCGCGTTCCTGGCCCTCCTCCCCCTTCCATTCCTTCCCATGTCGAATGTCCTGCCTGCCCTAAGCCTCGTCCTCCTGGGACTGGCCCTGGTGGAGGAGTGGTTGTTTCTGCTCTGGCTTGGGTTGGGCGGCTCCCTGTTCACCACCATCTACTTTTCCTTCTTCATCAAGGAGGCGATCCAGGCTCTCTGGGGCCTTGGGCACTGGATCGTGGGGAGGCTCAGCTGATGCGCTTCGACGCCCTCACCCTTTTGCCGGAATTCTTCGAAGCTGCCCGGCTGGGCGTGACGGGCCGGGCCTTCCGCGACCTCGGGCACGAGCTGCACACCCACAGCTACAGGCCCTTCGCCGGCAACGCCTTCGGCCATGTGGACGCGCCGCCCTTCGGCGGCGGGCCGGGGATGGTGCTGCGTCCGGAGGTGCTGCGGGACGCGCTGGCCTCGGTGCCGCGGATGGAAGGGGCGCGGGTCATCCACTTCAGTCCGGCGGCGCCGGCCCTGGATCACGCCAAGGTGCGCGAACTGGCGACCCTGCCCCAGCTCATCCTGGTCTGCACGCGCTTCGAGGGGCTGGACCAGCGCGCCGTGGACCTCTACGTGGACGAGGAATTCCGGATCGGTGAAGCCGTGCTCTCGGGCGGGGAGCTGCCGGCGCTCTTCCTCATCGATGCGGTGGCCCGCTGGCTGCCCGGCGTCCTCGGCAACGAGGCCTCCGCGGAGGCCGACAGCTTCGCCACGGGGCTGCTGGACCATCCCCACCACACCCGGCCGGCGGAATTCGAGGGACTCCCGGTCCCGGCGGTGCTGACCTCCGGGGACCACGAAGCGGTGCGCCTGTGGCGGCTGCGGGAGGCCATGGCGCGCACCCGCCGGCTGCGCCCGGACCTCTGGGAGACCTTCCGGGCGGAGCGGCTGGGCACGCTGGACCGGGACGCGCAGTGGTGCGCCTTCCAGGTGGAGCATCCGGAGCATTGGGACGCGCGGCGGCCGAAGGGCTGGAAGGGCCCGGGCTGATTTAGCCCTTGGAAAGCAAGGGGAATCCGGTAAACTGGGCAGTCCCGATCCGGGAACTCATCGTGCCAAGTCCCCCACCTGGAAGGTTCCAGGCTGCGCGTCGGACCGCTGGCCCCAGGAGCCATCATGAGCCACATCATCGACCAGCTCGAAGCCAGCCTGCTTCGCACCGACCTCCCCCGCATCACCCCCGGCGACACCGTGAAGGTGCACGTGAAGGTGAAGGAGGGCGAGAAGGAGCGCATCCAGATCTTCCAGGGCATCATCATCGGCATCAAGGGCGGCGGCATGCGCACCTCCTTCACGGTCCGCAAGGTCAGCGAAGGCGTCGGCGTCGAGCGCATCTTCCCCCTCAACAGCCCCTCCATCGACAAGCTGGAAGTGGTCCGCCACGGCAAGGTCCGGCGCGCCAAGCTCTATTTCCTGCGGGACAAGCTGGGCAAGGCCGGCCGCCTGAAGGAGCGCCGCGTCTCCGAAGCCGCGAAGTAAGGCATTTCATCCCATCAAAAGCGCCCTTCACGGGCGCTTTTGACATTTCTGGAATAAACCGGCTTGAAGGTCGCCGCTAGGGCGTCCATATTCCTTATTCAGTCTCCGGAGGATTTCATGTCCTTGTCTCGCAACCTCCTTGCCGTGTTGATGATCGCCGCTCCCCTCGCCGCTCAGGACTTCCGGTTCGGCGTCCAGCTGCACGCGAACCTGCCCTCCGCCGACCTGAAGGACGCCGCCGACAGCAAGGCGGGTTTCGGAGGCGGCGCCCACATGACCTTCGACCTGGGTGGCGGCAGCGTGATCCGGCCCCGCATCGATTACGTTGTCTACCCCGAGAACAAGAACTTCCCGGACTATTCCATTTCGGCCACCGCCAACGGGAAGGCCAAGCTCGATAACCTCTCCGCCGGGGCCGACTACCTCTACTTCTTCGACGGCAAGGACACGGGCTTCTACGTCACGGGCGGCATCTCCTGGAACCGTTGGAAATTCGACTACGACTACACCTACAAGATCGGCAACCAGACCGTGAGCGGATCCTCCTCCCGTTCCGCCAACAAGGTGGGCGGCGCCGCGGGGGTGGGCTTCAACCTGAACCGGAACTTCGGCGTGGAGGCCCGCTACACCGCCAGCAAGTTCGAGAACGCGGGCGGCGGCCAGGTGAACGCCGGGGCCGTGCAGCTCGCGGCCAGCTACCGCTTCTGAAGCACTCTTCCCAACACGAGCGCCGGGACCTACCCGGCGCTTTTTGCGTCCGGAGGCGTGTCCTGCGCCGATCGGGTAGCCTTTGAGGATCACCCCCACGCGGGGATTCTTTGAAAGGAACCACCATGATCCATCGCAGGCTCGCCTTGTCCCTCACCTTGCTCGCCGCGGGCACGGTCCACGGCCAGAGTCCCCGCTTCGGCCTCCAGGGCACTCTCAGCGTCCCGAGCGCCGACCTGAAATCCGTCACCTCCTCCGGCGGCTATGGCGCGGCCCTGACCCTGGATCTTCTCCTTTCCGGCGGGCACGTGCTCCGGCCCCGCTTCGACTACATCTATTACCGGGAGAAGACCACCACGGACAGCTTCTCCTTCGGCTCCATCACCTACCGCTACACGGACAAGTACAGCATCAACAGCGCGGGACTCGGCCTCGACTACGCCTATTACCTCGCGGGTCGGCCGGAGGGCTTCTACCTCGTCGCGGGCGTCCACCAGAGCCGCTACGAGATCAAGGACACCTACAGCGCCTCCGTGACGGGTCAGCCCACCATCACCGACGAGAACCGGGACAAGACGAAGAGCAAACTGGGCTATGCCTTCGGCGCCGGCTGCGACTTCAACCGGAACTGGGGCGCCCAGCTCCGCCTCACCACCGTGGACCTGGCGGAAGCCTCCGAGAAGTCGAGCTTCAATGCCTACAACTTCGGCGTGACCTACCGGTTCTGAAACACGAGTGGCAGGGAGGGCGGGGCAGCGTCCAGCCCTCCCGTTTATAGTCCGTAGTCCCCCCAGCGCGCGGCGATCGTCGCGAGGACTTCATCCGGAAAAACCAAGTCCCGGGGCCACTCCCGCTTGAATCCGTCGAAGGCCTTGTTCTTCCGCGTGGCGTCGATGCCGACCTTCGAGCCGAAGGCGAAGCGGTCGCTGGAGTGGTCCAGCACGTCCAGGGGCCCGTCGGTGAAGAGCAGGTCCCGGCGGGGATCGACGTTGCTGGTGATGCGGAAGAGCACCTCGTTGAGGTCGTGGGGATCGATGTCCTCGTCCAGGACGACCACGGCCTTGGTGAACATGATCTGGCCCGTGCCCCAGATGGCGTTCATGACCTTCTGGGCGTGGCCCGGGTACTCCTTTTTCATCGAGACGATGACCAGGTTGTGGAAGGCGCCGGCGGCGGGGAGGTGCATGTCCCGGATCTCGGGGAGGACCATGCGCAGGAGGGGCAGGAAGATGCGTTCCGTGGCGAGGCCCAGGTAGGCGTCCTCCTGGGGCGGGCGGCCCACGATGGTGGCGGGGTAGACCGGACTCTTCCGATGGGTGATGGCTTCCACGTGCATCACGGGGTAGTCGTCCGCCAGGGAGTAGTAGCCCGTATGGTCGCCGAAGGGGCCTTCCCGGCGCAGTTCGGCCGGGTCCAACCAGCCCTCGATGACCAGCTCGGAGTCTGCGGGCACTTCCAGGTCGGAACTGACGCACTTCACCATCTCGACGCCTTCCCCCCGCAGGAAGCCCGTGAACATGACCTCGGAGAGGAAGGGCGGCAGGGGCGCGGTGGCGGCATACAGCAGGGCGGGATCGCCCCCGAAGGCCACGGCGACCTGCATCCGCTCCCCAGGGGCGTAGCCGTGGCGGGCCCGGGCGCCGTCGTGATGGAGCTGGGTGTGGAAGCCCAGGGTCCGGTCATCGTAGACCTGCAGGCGGTAGAGGCCCATGTTGCGCCGGCCGTCCTTGTAGCGCACGTGGCTCATGCCGAAGGTGATGAAGGGCCCGCCGTCCTCGGGCCAGGTGGTGAGCACGGGCAGCTCCGAAAGCCTTACCTGATCCCCGGTCTTCACGACCTCCTGGCAGATCCCCCTGCGCACGGTCTTCGGCATCCAGCCGCCCACCTCGGCCAGGAGGGGCAGCTTGGCGAGCTTGTCCAGGAGGCTCAGGCCGGGCCTGGGCAGGGCTTCCTGGATGAGGTTCTCGATGCGGTCGGCAATGGCGTCGAGGCCCCGGGGATGGCCGTCCACGCCCAGGGCCAGCTCCATTCGCTTCAGGCTGCCGTAGGCGTTCATCACCACGGGCATCCCGTGGCCCTTGGGGTGCCCGAAGAGGAGGGCCGGGCCGCCGCCGGGCAGCTTGGAGACCCGGTCGGCGATGGCGCCCATCTCCAGGTGGGGATCCACCTCCGCGCCGATGCGGCGGAGCTCACCGCGCCCTTCGAGCTGCTGGAGAAAGGTCTGGAAGTCGCGGGCCATCCGACCATCTTGCCATCCGTCGCCCGGATCGGGCCTTTGGTGCGCAATTCCCGGCCCGGCGCGTCCCTGATGGCATCCTGGACGGGCCATGGACCCCCGCGTCGAACGATCCCTCCGCGACCTGCCCTGGGCCATCTTGATGGGCCTGGTCCTGGGCGTCCTGCTGCGGGTGAGCGGGCTTGCCAACCACCTGGGCTACAGCCTGGCCATCTGCCTGATCTTCGCGGTGGTGATGTGGGGCGGCTTCGACCTCCTCCAGCCCTGGTACGAGGCCTCCGACGATCCGGCCCAGCCGCCCGCACGGGCCGCCTCCATCGCCATGCTCAAGATCAGCCTGCTCTACCTGGTCCTGCTGGCCCTCTCCTGGGGGCTCGTCTGGCTAACCACGGGGCTCAACCTGATGGCGCGCCCCACCGTGGGCATCATCACCTTCCTCATCGGCTTCGCGATCACCAATTTCATGATGGCGAAGCACACCCTGGTCCACCTCGTGGAGAAGGAGCGCGCCCTGGGCCGGGAGGCCGCCCGCGCCAGCTTCCTGGGGCTCCAGGCCCAGTTGCAGCCCCATACCCTGTTCAACTCCCTGAACACCATCGCGGCCCTGATCCCCGAGGATCCCGCCGGGGCGGAGGAAGCCACCCTGCGCCTGTCGGCCCTGCTGCGCCGCATCCTCGCCGCGCTTGAGAAGCCGCTCTGGCCGTTGCAGGAGGAGTTCAGCCTCCTGGAGGACCTGCTGGCCCTGGAATCCCTGCGCTTCGCCGGGCGCCTCCGCACCACCCTCCGGCTGGAGCCGGCCATGGTGGAGCGGGCCGTGCCGCCCCTTCTCCTGCTGCCTCTGGTGGAGAACAGCCTGAAGCACGGCTTCCGCCCCAAGGTGGGGGCGTGCACCCTCAGCGTGGACGCGGCGGGCGGCTGCGTCACGGTCCGGGATGACGGGGCCGGCCGCGACCCAGTGGCGCCCGAGGGCGTGGGGCTGCGCACGGTGCGGGAACGGCTCGAAGCCCATGGCGGGGCCCTGCGCTGGCTGGACGATGGCGAGGGCTGCGGCGTGGAGGTGAGACTGCCATGAGCCTGCGCTACGGCATCATCGAGGACGAGCCGCCGGCACGCCGGCGGCTCAAGCGGCTCATGGAGCAGGCCGCGCCGGGGTCGGTCTGCGTCGCGGAGGCGGCGGATGGCGAGGCGGGCCTGGCGCTGCTGGGGGAACGGGGCCTGGAGCTGCTGTTCCTGGACATCGAGTTCCCGCCGGAAGGGGCCTTCGGCCTCCTGCGTCGGGCGAAGGAGGCGGGACAGACCCTGCCGCCCATCGCCTTCGTCACCGCCTTCGACCAGCACGCCGTGGAGGCCTTCCGCTGGGCCGCCTGCGACTACCTCCTGAAGCCCGTGGAGGCGGCGCGGTTGCAGGAGACGCTGCTCCGGGTGAACCCGAAGGCGCCCTCCCCGGACCTGGCCCTCGTGCTCCAGGCCCTCGAGGCCTCGCGCCGCGACCAGGCGCCGGAGCGCTTCTCCGTGCTCGTGAAGGGGCGCCTGCGGATCCTGCGCTGGGCGGACGTGTCCCACCTCAGCACCGAGAACCGCCTGCTCTTCGTGCACACGCCGGAGGGGCGCTTCGTGCTGGACCGCAGCCTCGACGAGCTGGAGGGCCTGCTGGGGCCGGGCTTCGCGCGCACGCACCGCAGCGCCATGGTGGCCCTGGACCGGGTCAAGGAGCTGCTGACGGACGCCGGCGGCACCGGCGAGCTGCGCCTCCAGGACGACACCCGCGTTCCCGTGAGCCGGGACCGCATGGCGGAGGTGCGCCGGAAGCTGGGATAGGAACCCTTCGTCGCCTCCTTCCCCCCGCTGGTGCGTCGGGGCGGGATCGGGAGCGGCGGAGCCGCGAGCCTGGAGCTGGCCCCGATGGCCAAGGAGATCCCATGCGACGCGCTTCCCTCTTCCTGCTTCCCGCCCTCGTCCTCGGTGCCCAGGAGCCGAGCCTTCCCGCCGACCTGGCCCGCACCGCGCGGCTGGACCTCAACGGCCTCCGCCAGCTCCAGGCCCGCCTCGCCCAGGCCGAGGGGACCGCGGACCAGAAGGCCTACGCCGAGGCCCACCTCAACTACCAGGTGGTGGCCCAGACCCGCGCCAGGGATCCCAAGGGCGCCGAGGCTCTCCTGGACCGCACCCTGAAGGCCCTCGCGGCCCGCAAGGACGCCGAGAGCCTGGCCCTGCGCGGCGCCTGCCTGGGTCTCAAGATCGGCTTCCAGCCCGGCGCGGCCATGAGCCTCTCCCCGGAGGCCGCGGGCCTCTTCCGGGAAGCCCGCGCCCTCGCCCCGGCGAGCCCGCGGGTCCAGCTCCTGCACGGGGTGCACGTGCTCCACACGCCGGAATTCTTCGGCGGCGGCGCCAAGCGCGCCCTGCCCCTCCTGGAAGGCGCCGTGAAGGCCGCCCAGGCTGAAGCGCCGGTGCGGGATCCCTGGGCGCCGGCCTGGGGCGGGCCCGAGACCCTCGCCTGGCTGGCCCTCGCCCAGCTCGACGCCGGCGCCCCCGAGGCCGCGAAGCGCAGCCTGGAGGGGGCCCTGGCCCTGGATCCCGGCTACGCCTTCGCAAGGGCGATCCTGAAGCCCAAGGTGGACGCGGCCCTCGCCAAGTCCGCCCCGGAGGCTCCCAAGGCCGCGGCGGGGGGGCGCTGATGCTGGCGGTCCTGCTCCTGGCGGCCCTGGAAATCCGCGGCACGGTGCTGGCGCCCGGCGGGCGGCCCCTGGCCGGGGCCACCATCGAGGCGGGCGAGGCGAAGACCACCAGTGACGCCAAGGGCGCCTTCACCCTGCCGGCGGGGCCGGGCGCGAAGGTGCGGATCAGCGCCCCGGGCCATGAGGCCCAGGAGCGGGACGCCTCCGCCGGCGAGGCCCTGCTGGTCCTCCTGGAGCCGGAGACGAAGGGCGCGGTGGTGGAGGTGACCGAAGGCTCGGGCTATTCGAGCCAGGAGGGCACCTCCTCCACCCTCTCCCGCTACGAGATCTACACCACCCCCGGTGCCGCCGCGGACACCTTCCAGGCGGTGAAGGGCCTCCCGGGGGTCAGCAACGCCTCGGAGGGCGCCGAGCTCTTCGTGCGGGGCGGCAAGCCCGACGAGGTGGGCATCTACCTCAACGGCGGGCGCCTGACGCGGCCCTTCCACCACCCCAACACCCAGGGCGGCATCTTCGCCGCCGTGGACACGGCCCTGGTCACGAAGGTGGACTTCATCCCGGGGGGCTTCTCCGCCCGCTACGGGGACGCCCTCTCGGCGGTGCTGGACATCTCCACGGAGGTCGCCAATCCCGTGCGGTCCACGAACCTGATGCTCCTGATCCCGAGCCAGGGCGCCAGCCTGGACCGGCCCCTGGGCCCGGGCCTCCTGCGGGCCTCGGTGCGGCGCTCGGATCCGGTGCTCCTGGACAAGTGGTACGGCCTGGCCCCCACCTTCGAGGAGAGCCCGCTCTCCACGGACGCCCAGCTGAACTGGCAGATGCCCCTGGGCGACACCACGAGGCTGTCCGCCACCTTCCTCGGGATCCGGGATCACCTGGCGACGGACGTGACCCTCGCCAACCTGGAGGACACCTACCGCAACCGCAACGACAGCCTGGTGGGGAGCCTCCAGGCCACGGGCACCGCCGGCGAAGCCTTCGCGTGGCAGCTGGTGGCCGGCCACAGCCGCTTCCGGCAGGACTGGACCTTCAACCGCTGGGGCATCCGCACCCACGAGGCGACCACCTTCCTGCGGGCCGAAGGCACCTGGATGGCCGGGCAGGGCCACACCCTGGAAGGGGGCCTGGACCGGGAGCGGACGGACCGCGATCCCAAGGGTTCCGTGCCTTTCGACCTGGCCAACTGGAATCCCGCCTCCGCCGCCCGCACCTTCGCCTACGGCTTCGACGCCACGCGGAGCGGCGCCTATCTCACGTGGCGGACGGTGCTCACCCCGGCCTTCGGCCTCTCCCTGGGCGCCCGGGCGGACCGCTATGCCCTGCAGGGGGAAAGCACCGCCGACCTGCGGGCCACCCTGTCCATCCTCCTGCAGGAGGGCGCCACCCTGCGCCTGGCGATGGGCACCTTCCACCAGGCGCCGCCCCTGGACCAGCTGGATCCCCACAGCGGCAATCCGGGGCTGAAGGTCCTGCGGGCGGCCCACTGGCTGGCGGCCTACGATTCGACCTTCAAGGCGGGCCGGGCCACCTGGAACCTGCGGGTGGAGGCCTACCGGAAGGACTATCGGAACCTCGTGGTGGAGGATCCGGTCCTCCGCTACGCCAGCGCCGGCCGCGGGGAGGCCCGGGGCCTGGACCTGCTGGTGAAGCGCAGCGCCCCGGGCTGGCGGGCCTGGCTCGGCTACGGCTACCTGGACACGAGGCGCAGGGAGGGCAAGCAGTTCGCCCTGGGCCCCGTGCCCACCTCCGTGCCCCACAACCTCACCGTCGTGAGCAGCCACACCCTGCGGCCCGGCCTGGAGCTGGCGGCCTCCTTCCGCTACGCCACCGGCGCCCCGGCCACCGCGGTGCTGGGCGCCACGCCGAACCCCGGCGGCGGCTGGAATCCCGTGGAGGGCCCCCGCTACGGCGACCGCCTCCCGGCCTACGCCCGGGGCGACCTCCGGCTGACCCGGATCCTCGCCTTCCGCGGGGTGCGGACGGTGGTCTTCGGGGAGGTGATGAACGTCCTGAACCGCCACAACGCGGCCCGCTACACCTTCAGCCCCGACTTCTCGAAGCGGGACATCGAGGAGAGCTACTTCTCCCGGCGGATCCTGGTGGCGGGGGTCAGCCTGGCCTGGTGAGGCCAATTTTCCGTTGATTCCCTTACGGTTCCTTGGCATTCTGGATGACCTGCTCGGCCCCGGGCCCCCCAAGCGCTTCCGTCTGGAATGCCGCCCGCGCGCCAATCCAATTCGAGGACTTCATGTACGCCATCATCCACACCGGTGGAAAGCAGTACCGCGTCGCCGAGGGCGACATTCTCCGCGTCGAGCTCCTGGAAGCCGAGCCCAAGTCCGCCGTCACCTTCGACAAGGTGCTCCTGCTGGCCAAGGACGCGGACGTGACGGTGGGCGCGCCCACGGTCAAGGGCGCCTCGGTGGAGGCCGAAGTGCTGCGCCACGGCCGCCGCCAGAAGGTGACCATCTTCAAGAAGAAGCGCACCACCACCTACCAGCGCACCCAGGGCCACCGCCAGGGCTTCACGGAAGTCCGCATCAAGGGCATCAAGTCTTAACTGGGGGTCCCGCGCTGCGCGCACACCCCCAGGCCCCCGATGCTCGCGCGGGGTGAACCCGCACTCGCCTCCTTCTCCGCTCGCTCACTCAAGCTCACCGAATTTCTTTAAGAGGTTATGTCATGGCTCACAAGAAAGGCGTCGGCTCGACCCGTAACGGCCGCGATTCCAACTCCCAGCGCCTCGGCACCAAGCTCTTCGGCGGCCAGAAGGCCACCGCGGGCGCCATCATCGTCCGCCAGCGCGGCACGGCCTTCCACCCGGGCCTGAACGTCGGCATCGGCCGCGACCACACGATCTTCGCCCTGGTGGACGGCACCGTCCGCTTCCAGGACAAGGGCCAGGCGGGCCGCTTCATCCACGTGGATCCCCTCGAGGCCTGAGCGGGGTTCCCTCCCAACCGGCGCGCGATCCAGGCGGTCGCGCGTTTTTTTTGTCCTAAGGAAGCGACCGTGTTCCTCGATCAGGTCCAGCTCAGCGTGGAGGCCGGTCACGGCGGGGCGGGGTCCACCCACTTCCGCCGGGAGAAGTCCATGGAGAAGGGCGGCCCCGACGGCGGGGATGGCGGCCTGGGCGGCTCCATCTTCGTGAAGGCTAACCGCTCCCTCAACACCCTCAACCTCTATCGCAGCCTGCGCCGCTACGAGGCGGAGCGCGGCGGCGGCGGGGAGGGCGGCCAGCGCCACGGCACCGACGGCGCCGACATCGTCCTCGAGGTGCCCCTGGGCACGGTGATCCGGGACTTCGACAGCGGGGAGATGCTCGCCGAGCTCATGGCCGACGGCGAGCGGGTCTGCGTGGCCCGGGGCGGCCGGGGCGGCCTGGGCAACTGGCACTTCCGCTCCAGCACCAACCGCACGCCCATGCACCACCAGCCCGGGGAGCCCGGCGAGACGCGGAACCTGGAGCTGGAGCTCAAGCTCATCGCCGACGTGGGCCTCGTGGGCTATCCCAACGCCGGCAAGAGCACCCTGGTGAGCCGGGTCAGCGCCGCCCGGCCCAAGATCGCCAACTACCCCTTCACCACCCTCGAGCCCCAGCTGGGCGTGGTGCCCGTGGAGGGCGGCAACAGCTTCGTCATCGCCGACATTCCCGGCCTCATCGAAGGCGCCGCCGGCGGCGCGGGCCTGGGCATCCAGTTCCTCCGCCACGTGGAGCGCACGCGCATGCTCCTGCACATGGTGGACCTCGCGGATCCGATGACGGAGCCCGAGGAGGCCATCCGCGTCATCGAGGGCGAGCTGAAGGCCTTCTCGCCGGTGCTCTTCGAGAAGCCTCGCTGGCTGGTGGGCAACAAGGTGGACGCCCTCCAGGACGAGGAGCGGCGCGCCCGCTTCGAGGCCCTCTGCCGGGCCCGGGGCCAGGAGCCGGTCTTCATCTCCGGCGTGACCGGCGAGGGCATCCGGCCCCTGGTGTTCAGGCTGGACGAAGCCCTGAACGCCATCCCGAAAGCCTGATGCGCCCCGGAGCCTCGATGCGGATTGGACTTCTCGGCGGCGCCTTCAATCCCCCGCACCGGGGGCATCTCCGGCTCGCCGAGCTGGCCCTGGCCCGGCTTGGCCTGGACGAGCTGCGCTTCGTGCCCACGGCCCGCTCGCCCCACAAGACCAACGCGGCGGACGACGATCCCAGGCAGCGGCTGCGCCTGCTGCGGGCGGCCCTCGAAGGCTTCCCCGGGCCGGTGTCCATCGAGACCCTAGAATTGGATCGGGGCGGGACCAGCTACACCAGCGACACGCTGGAGGCCCTGCACCTCCGGGAGCCCGGCCGGGCTTGGATCCTCGTCATCGGTTCGGACCAGCTGCCGGGCCTGCCATCGTGGCATCGCGCCGACCGGGTGCTCGAGCTCGCGTCCGTGGCGGTGGCCCCCCGGCCGGGGGCGCCGGCCCAGTTGCCGGAGAGCCTGGCCCCGCGCCTGCGGGCCACCTGGTCCGGAGCCCCCGGCGAGCTGCTCTGGCTGCCGGAAACCGGCCTGGACGCGGCCTCCAGCCGCATCCGCGAAGCCCTCCGCGGGGACGGCCCTGAGAATCCCGACGACCCACGATCCCAGGTGACGCCCCAAGTTTGGGCTGCGATCACCGCGGAAAACCCTTATCGTGAATAGCCCCATGGAGCCCGCATGACCCTTGATCCACGGCTGGCCTCGCTCGTCGACGCCGCCCGTTCCAAGAAAGCCTTCCGCATCCGGGTCCTGGACGTGAAAGGCATCGCGAGCTTCACCGACACCTTCGCCTTCCTGAGCGGTGGCAGCGACCGCCAGAACCGGGCCATCGTCGACGCCATCGAGGACCGGTTGAAGCTGGAAGGGGTCCGGCCGCTCTCCCTGGAGGGCGCCCAGACCGGCGCCTGGATCCTCATGGACTATGGGGATTTCGTCGTCCACGTCATGGACGAGGAGAACCGGCAGTTCTACAACCTCGAAGGCCTCTGGAAGGAGGGTCGGGAGCTGGAACTCCCCCCGGACCTCCATCCGGCGGCAGCGTCCACCGCCCTTCCTTCCTGAACCACCGCCCTCGCTGAACCGCCCGCACCGACGGAGCCTCCCATGACCGACGTCCACGCCAACAATCCCTTCGAGGCCATGCAGGCGCGCCTGCGGGTCGCCGCCCAGCTCTACGGCCTGGAGGACGCCCTCTTCAAAGTCTTCATGCTGCCCTCCCGCTCCATGATCGTGAGCCTCCCGGTGCTCATGGACGATGGCCGCTGGGAGGTCTTCACGGGCTATCGCGTGCAGCACAACATCGCCCGGGGCCCGGCGAAGGGCGGCATCCGCTACGACATGGGCGTCACCCTCGACGAGGTGAAGGCCCTGTCGGCCTGGATGACCTGGAAGTGCGCGGTGGTGGAGGTCCCCTTCGGCGGCGGCAAGGGTGGCATCATCTGCGACCCGTCCAAGATGAGCCAGGCCGAGCTGGAGCGCCTCACCCGGCGCTACATCGCCGAGATCATGGACATCATCGGCCCCGACCGGGACGTGCCGGCGCCGGATGTGGGCACCAACCCCCAGACCATGGCCTGGGTGCTGGACACCTACTCCATGCACGTCCGCAAGACCGAGAACGCCGTGGTCACCGGCAAGCCCCTGGGCATCGGCGGCTCCCTGGGCCGCACGGAAGCCACGGGACGCGGCGTGCTCATCGTGGCCCGGGAGGCCATGCAGCGCCTGGGCAAGCCCCTGGCGGGGGCCACCGTGGCCGTGCAGGGCTTCGGCAACGTGGGCTCCCAATCCGCGCGGCTCCTCCACGAGGCCGGCGCGCGCATCGTGGCCGTCAGCGACATCCACGGCGCCGTGCGCAATGACCGGGGCCTGGACATCCACGCCCTCCTCAAGCACTTGGCTGAAACCAAGACGGTGACGGGCTTCAAGGGCGGCGAAGCGATGGATCCGGCGGAACTCCTGCTGCTGCCCGTGGACATCCTGGTGCCCGCCGCCCTGGAGAACCAGATCACCGAAGCCAATGCCGCCAAGGTGAAGGCCAAGGTCATCGTCGAAGGGGCGAACGGCCCCACGACCCCCGAAGCGGATCCCATCCTCCTGGACAATGGGGTCCTCGTGGTGCCCGACATCCTCGCCAACGCCGGCGGCGTCACCGTCAGCTACTTCGAGTGGGTGCAGAACCGCCAGGGGTTCTACTGGCGCGAGCGCGAAGTCAACGAGCGCCTCGTGGAGTACATGGTCCACGCCTTCCACGCCGTCTTCCACACCACCGACAAGTACAAGACCAACCCCCGCATCGGCGCCTACATCCTGGCCCTGGACCGGGTCAGCCAGGCCATGCACTACCGCGGATTCTATGCCTGATATCCAGTGGGGGTTCCGCGCTGCGCGCACACCCCCACACCCCCGCGCTCAGGCCCGGCCAAGCCGGGCCTGAGCTTTTTCTCAGAACACCCGCAGGAACGCGATCATGCCGTTCACGGTGCGGACGCCGGGGATGTCGCTCTGGAGGCCGACGCCGAGGTCCACGCGCACGGTGGTGAACCAGCCGAAGCCCGGCAGGTCGCCGGCGATGCCGAGGCCGGTGAGGCCGTAGGTCCGGCCATTGTCGTAGGCCCGGGCGCGGGCGTGGTCGAGGGTGAGGGAGATGCGGTAGCGGGCGGTGGCGGGCAGCACGAGGCCGGCCTTGGCGTAGGCCAGGCGGTCCGCGGTGATGGCATGGGCGCGGATGCCGGCGATGCGGACCTCGCCGCCGAGGCCCAGGTCGATGGCCTGGAAGCGGTCGAAGCCCTTCCCCGTGATGAAGCCCGCGTCACCGTGAAGCCAGAAACCCGCGGCCACCTGGCGGTCGTAGCCCAGGCTGCCGCCGCTGCGGGTGAAACGGCCGCCGTCGGGCACGGATTGGGGATCCTCAGGGGTTCCGTAGGTTCCATCCGGGCGCTGGCCGATGCCATGGAAGCCCCGGAGCTGGAAGCCGCGCCACAGCCAGGAGAGTTCCAGCCTCGCCTCGGTGGTCCATCCGCTGGGGGGCAGGACGAAGCCCGGCGTGCGGCGCTTCTCGTCCCTGGATTCGGTGAAGGCGTCGTACCGGAAGATGCCCCCGAGCTCCGCGCGCCAGCCGGCGCCGAGGTCGTGGCCGACACCGAGATTCAACACGCCGAAGCGGCGGGCCACCTCGTCCCGTTCCGCGAGGCGGCCGTCCTGCACGGGCCGCTCGCCGCCGGGCCAGAGCAGGGCCACGGCGTTGGCGCGGAAGTCGAAACCGCCGGGCAGGCGGGGCACCGCGAGGCTGAAGGTGTTGAAGAGCAGCGCGGTGAAGGCGTTGATCTGGATGCCCTTGTCGAAGGCGTTGAAGTCGTAGTAGGCGAGGCCCGCAGCGGGCAGCACCGGGGGCGAGAAGCCTGGATCGATGAGCAGGGCCCCGCCGATGGCGCGGCCGCCGGTGCGGGCCTTCGGATCGATGACGCGGGTGCCATCGGCCTGGCGGGTGAAGTAGCGCACGCCCTCCGGAGTGGCCTTCAGCATGGTGGTCTGGGAGCGCCGCGCCGCCAGCCGGGCGGCCTCGAAGCCCTCCCCGTTCACCACGGCGTCCCGGTACCGCAGGCCCCGGAGCACCTGGGTGACGCCGCCGGGGCTGGCCCATCGCTCGCTGGTGGCCACGGAGACGATGCGCCAGTGGCCGGCGGCCAGGTCGCCGTAGGTCAGGGTGCGGCGCTCGGAACGCACGGTGCCCGGCAGGTCGCTGCGTTCGCTGGTCTCCCGCAGGATGCGGCCCGCGGCCTCCTCCACCAGCAGCTCCCCGCGCCACAGCAGCGGATCACGGTCCACGGGCTCGAAGGAGATCCGCCGCAGCCCCGGCCCCTCGGCGCCTCCATCCCGGTAGCGGTAGCTTTCGGTGAGGGCGAGGGCCACCGGCGGAGCCAGGCTGGTCCGGCTCTCGATGATGGGGAGCTGCAGGCCTTCCGGGATCTTCGCCTTCACGCCGTTGAAGCGGACCTCCTTCTGCAGGAGTTCCTCCCCTTCGCCGGCGCGCTCGAAGGCGCGGAACGTGAAGCCGAGGTCCAGGCCGGCGCCCTTCTCCGATTGGAGGTGCAGGTCCACGTCCAGGCTGGCCTCCACGGTCCTCGCGGCGAGGCGCTCCCGCAGCTGGAAGGCGCGCACCCGGGCCATGAGGGCGGCCACGTCGTAGCTGTCCTCGGCGACGACCGCCACCTCCGTCCGCGCCTCCGGCAGGGGCGCCGCGGCCCAGGATCCGTCCTGGAACCGCCAGCGCCGGGCTTCCCGCCCGCCGGGCCGGCGGAGCAGCAGGTCGCCGACGCCGCCTTCGACCTCCGTGAAGCCCACGGGGAGGGCGGCCGCGAGCCGGGCGGCCGGCCCCGGACCCGGGACCACGATCCGCCCGCCATCCCCGATGAGCGCCGCCACGAGGGCCCCCGGATCCGAGGGCAGCCAGAGGGTCCAGGGCCGGCCCGGAAACGAGTTCTGGGCCTGGAGGAGACGGTCGCGCCAGAGGGCGGGATCGCCGCCGAGATCCAAGGGGCTGAGGGCGCCGCCTTCGATGGCGCCCCAGGCGCTCGCCTCCAGGATCGGCTCGGCGGAAGGATCGAAGGCGAGGTAGAGCGTCTGGCCCGGCGTCTGGGCCTTCAGGGCCTGGCTCGCCGCCCGCAGCAGGGCCGCCCGCGCCCCCGACGCCGGCAGGGCCAGGCGCAGGGTGGAGGCGTCCTTGAAGGGCGCGATGCGGGGAGCCCAGGTGGCGGCGGCCCGGGCGGCTTCCGCGGGATCCCGGGGGTCCCGCGGAACCAGATGGGAGGGATCCGCATCCTTCAGATCCAGGAGGGGCGGAAGGGGCGTTGCGACCTGCAGGGGCGCCTGGGCCGCGAGGACGAAGCCGAAGATTAGAAAGAGGACGGGGATCCGCATCCTCCCACTGTGCCAGCGAGGGACCTGCCGTTCCGAGCGCCCCCCGTCCAGAACCGCTATTCTGAGAGATTCCAGGAAAAACCATGCGCTTCACCGTCAAGCTCACCACCGCCAATGGCGAAGTCCTGACCCGGGATTTCGACGGCCAGAGCCCCGAGGAGGTGCGGGGGCGGGTCCTCCTGGAGGGGAGCTTTCCCATCGAGGTGAAGGCCAGTTCCGCGGCCTTCCGGAGCACCAAGACTTTGTCCGCGGATTCCCTCATCCACTTCAATACGGAGTTCCTGGCCCTTCTCAAGGCCGGCATTCCCCTGCTCCAGTCCCTGGAGCTGTTGATGGGCCACGGCCAGGACCCGCTGATGCGCTCCTCCCTGGAAAAGGTCGTGGGCTTCGTGCGGGAGGGCATGGCCTTCTCCGAAGCCCTGGAGCAGGTGGGCACCTTCCCCGCGGTCTACCGCGCCAACGTGGTGGCCGGCGAGCGCAGCGGCACCCTGCCGGACGTGGTGTCGCGGTGGCTGGCCTTCCAGAAGTTCGCGCAGGGGAGCAAGCGGCGCATCGTGGAGGCCCTCTTCTATCCCGGCTTCCTCGTGATGGTGCTCATCCTTTCCATGCTGGTGCTTTTCAACGTGGTGCTGCCGCGCTTTTCCGAGATCTACGCCGGCGGCGGGCAGGAGATGCCCGCCGCCACCCGGATCCTGCTGGGGTTCGGGCAGTTCATGCGCTCGACCATCTGGCTGCAGGCGGTCCTCGGCGTGGGCCTCGTCTTCCTCGTCCGCTGGATGATCGCCACCGAGGCCGGGCGGCGGCTCTGGGAGCGGGCCCTCCTGGCCCTGCCCAAGTTCGGCACCCTCTACCGCATGTACCACTCCTCGGTCTTCTCCCGCACCCTCAGCGTGCTGCTGAGCGGCGGCATGCCCGTGCTCCAGGCCCTGGAGGTGATCCAGCGCACCACCGCCAGCGAACGCATGAAAGTGCGCCTGGTCACGGTGCTGGAGGCCGTGCGCGCCGGCAGCAGCCTGCACAGCGCCCTGGACCAGGGCAAGATCCTCGATCCCCTCGCCATCGAGATGTGCCGCGTGGGCGAGCAGAGCTCGGCCCTGCCGGACATGCTCAACCACGTCGCGGACTTCTTCGACCAGAACGTGGAGAAGGCCACCACCGCCGTCACCAACCTCATCGGACCCATCCTCATCCTCTTCATGGGCCTGATGGTGCTGGGGCTGCTGCTGGCGGTGTACGTGCCGTTGTTCAACGCCGGCAACCTGGTCCGCTAGCCCCCTACCGGTATTTCCGTTTCAGCCAGCGCTGGGGGTCCTCGGCCTTGGTCTTGAAGCGGATCTCGAAGCCGAGCCGGGAGCCGTCCACGGTCTGCCCCACGTAGCCCAGATTCTCGCCGGCCTTCAGGACCTGCCCCTTCTGGACGATGAGGCCCTGGAGGTGGCTGTAGAGGGTGAACCAGCCGCCGCCATGGTCGAGGATGACCATGGGGCCGTAGCTCTGGTAGTAGTCGGCGAAGACGATCCTGCCGTCCGCCACGGCCTGCACCGGCACGCCGGCGGGGGCGTCGATCAGGAGCCCGCTCTGCAGGGTCTTGGTGTGGAAGCGGGGATGGACGTGCTCGCCGAAGCCCATGGCCAGACTGCCCTCCACCGGCTGGGGCAGGTCGCCGCGGAGGGTGGTGAAAGCCACCACCGCGTCGAAGCTTTCGGATTTCGGGAGGCGCCCCAGGAGGCCGGCGAGCATGCGCTCGAGCTGCAGCGCCTCTTCGGACAGCTCGGCCTGGACCGCCCGCTGCTGCCGCTCGTCCGCCTGCAGGGCCTCCAGGAAGCCCCGGA
Source organism: Holophagaceae bacterium (assembly GCA_044229575.1). Lineage (GTDB taxonomy): Bacteria > Acidobacteriota > Holophagae > Holophagales > Holophagaceae > JADJVL01. Next base: position 187,050 of record JBGAST010000001.1, read on the forward strand.
GCTTCTCCTCGTTGAGGCGCAGGCTGGCCTGCAGGGCTTCGGAATTCTTCTCGTCCGCCGTCAACCGCGTGAGGGTGGACTGCAGTTCGGCCTCCCGCTGAGCCAGGCTCCCCTGCAGGTTCTGGACGCCCTGCAGGCGCTTGCGCTGCTGGAGGCGCAGCCAGGCCAGGAGGCGGCCCCGCTGGAGGTAGTCCTCGAAACTGCGGAAGCTAGCGAGGAAGCCCAGATCGCCCCAGGGGCCCACCGCCTGCATCCAGCGCACCTGGTGGCGGATGCTGCCCCGCAGCCGCACGATGTCGGCCTTCATGCGGTCCCGTTCCCGGCCCAGGCGGAGGACCTCGGCTTCGGTCTGGTCCCGGCGGAGGCGCGCGCCCTCGCTTTCCGCCTGGGCGCGGTCCCGCTGGAGGGCGATGCCCTGCATCTCCACCAGCACGCCCTTGCGCCGCTTCTTGAGGGAGGCCATCTGCTGGTCCACCTGGGCCAGGCGGCCCTGCACCTGGGCCAGCCTCGCCTTGATGACGGCGGGGTCCTGGGGATTCTGGGCGGAGGGGTTCGGGGTGGGCGCGGGCTCCTGGGCCGCCGCGGCGAGCACGGGCAGCAGAAGGAGACGGGAAGCCCTCACCCCTTCTTTCCCTTGGCGGGGAAGGCCAGCAGGAGGGCGAGGAGAAGGGCCGGTCCGCCGAGGGCGAGGGGCAGGGAGGCCCAGGACGGGCCGTCCGCCGGCAGGCCCTGGACCGGGAAGAAGTGGCTAGCGTAGGTGAGCACGGTGCCGGCCCGGTCCGAGAAGCCCAGCATGGGCGCGAACTGGCCCACGTAGGCCACCAGCTCTCCGACGCCCTGCAGGACGAAGGCGAGCATCAGCGCGAGTCCGCGGTTGGATTTGATCAGCCGGGACAGCAGAGTGCCCCAGAGCAGCAGCTGGAGGCCCAGCACGAGGCCCGAGAGGTCCCCGTTGAGGACGCTGCGGTGGAAGGGCGAGCCTGTGAGTTTGGCGCAGATGGCCCAGACCGGGAACATGGCCACCTGGCTCAGGAATAGACCGTGGAGGAAAGCCAGGCCCACGCCGATGAAGAGGCCGGCGTAGCGGTCCTTGGCCTGGCCGGAGGCCACCCAGTCGCACATCGGGAAGAACCCGGCGAAGAGGATCACGGCGCTGACCATGGCGTAGGCCACCCGGGCCAGGTTGTCGGCGGTGTAGGCGGTCAGGTCCTCGGTGGCCAGGGGGATGGGGGTGCCGAAGGCGGTCACGGCATTTTCCGCGGAACGGCTCAGGCCCCCCAGGAGCACCCCCGCCAGGAGGAGCGCGAGCAGGGTCCAGACGATGCGCAGGCGCGAGCTTCCGAAACGGTCCATTCCATTCTCCGGGGTGGGTTGATTCTACATGGCCCCCATCACCGGCTGCCTTGGGTATGGTGGAGGTTCCGCCTGGAGAAGCCCATGAACGCCGAACTCCTGACCCGCGAGTCCCTCGCCCAGTTCGCCGCCGAGCAGCGCGCGGCCTTCGAGACCGAGCTGAAGACCCTGGTGGAGATCCCCTCCATCAGCGCCGATCCCACGAAGTCGGCGGAGGTGCGCCGCTGCGCCGAAGCCGCCAAGGCCCTCTTCGAGCGCCACGGCGGCCAGGCCGAGATCCTCGAGACCGAAGGCAATCCCTTCATCCACGGCTGGTTCGGCGACGACCCCGCCCGGCCCACCATCACCGTCTACAACCACATGGACGTGCAGCCCGCCAACGAGCCCGAATGGGTGGCGGACCCCTTCACCTTCGTGGTGGAGGGCGACACCTACAAAGGCCGCGGCAGCACCGACGACAAGGGCCCCGCGGTGACCGCCTTCTTCGGCGCCCTGGCGGCCCGGCGCGCCGGCGTGCCCCTCAACATCCACTTCCTGTGGGAGCTTGAGGAGGAGATCGGCTCCCCGAACTTCGAGAGCGGCCTCAAGGCCCATGCCGCCCGGTTCAAGACCAATGCCATCGTGGTGAGCGACACGGTCTGGATCACCCGGGGCAAGCCTTCAACTCCCGCTGGATTGCGGGGCCTGAAGGGCTTTCGCCTCACCCTGGAGACCGCGGACCACGACCTGCACAGCGGCGTCGTGGGCGGCGCTGCCCGCAATCCGCTCTCCGAGCTCATCGAGCTGGTCTCCAAGATGATGGACGGGGACACCGGCAAGGTGAAGGTGCCCGGCTTCTACGACGAGGTCGTCCCGCCCTCTGAGGCCGAGCTGGAAGGCTGGCGGAACTCGGGCTTCAGCGTGGAGACCTTCAAGTCCGACCACATGATCAAGGGCATGCGCACGGAGGATCCCCTCAAGGTCCTCAAGCGCGTGTGGGGCCGGCCCACCATGGAGATCCACGGCGTCGTGGGCGGCTACACGGGCCCCGGCATCAAGAGCGCCGTGCCGGCCCGGGCCGAGGTCAAGGTGAGCTGCCGCCTCGTGCCGGACATGGACGAGGAAAGCACCATGGCCCGCATCCGCAAGTTCGTGAAGAAGCACAACCCTGACGTGGAGCTCCACGAGGAGCACGGCCTCGCGCCCTTCAAGGGGCACGTCTCCGGCCCCTACGCCGAGGCCATCAAGGACGCCTACCAGTTCGCCTTCGGCGCCACCTGCTCCTTCACCCGGGAGGGCGGCTCCATCGGCGCCGTGAAGACCATGGAGGACGTCCTGGGCTGCGAGGTCTACTTCCTGGGCCTCAGCCTCCCCAGCCACGGCTACCACGCCCCCAACGAGAACTATGACTGGGAGCAGGCCTCGGGCGGCATCGTCGCCTTCGCCCACTACTTCCAGACCGTGAGCGGGTTCAAGCGCTAGACCTCCGATGGAACTGAAGGCCAGCCCCCTCGCGAAAACCTGCCTGATCGCGACGGTGCTGGCCTTCGGCCTGCTGGGGGTGGCGCCCAAGGCCGACCGCTTCACCTGGTTCATGGAGAATCTGCCCGTGATCCTCGGCGTGCCGGTGATCCTCGCGGCCTGGCGGCGCTTCCCCCTCACGGACCTGCTCTGCGGGCTGCTGGCGCTCCACGCCCTGGTGCTCATGGTGGGCGGCCACTGGACCTACGCGGAAGTCCCCGCGGGGCACTGGGTCAAGGACGCCCTTCACCTGGCCCGCAACCCCTACGACCGGCTGGGCCACTTGATGCAGGGCTTCGTGCCGGTGCTCCTGTTCCGGGAAGTGCTCTTCCGGAAGGGCGTGCTGAAGGCCGGTGGCTGGTCCGTGTTCGTCCTCTTGTTGATGGTGCTGGGCCTCTCCTCGGCCTACGAGCTGCTGGAATGGCAGACCGCCGTGTGGTCCGGAAGCGCGGCGGACGCCTTCCTCGGGACCCAGGGCGATGTCTGGGACACCCAGTGGGACATGGCCTGTGCCGGGATCGGGGCGGCCGCGGCGCTGCTCCTCCTCGCCCGCCTCCAGGACCGGGGGATGGCGCGGCTGAGGGAATGCTTCGAAGCCCCTTGACGAGAGATCAAAGTGATATCACATTGATCTCTCGCTGGAGGCACCCCATGTACAAGGAAACCCCCCATTCCGTCCTGCCCGGCATTCCCATGCTGCTGTTCCTGCTGGTCCTGGCGCTGGGCTCCCTGGGCGTCGTGATCAGCGGCGCCGCGGAAGAGGCCCCGGCCCTCGTGATCGCCGGCGTCCTCGGCATGGTGCTTTCGGGCTTCGGTTTCGCGGGCCTCTTCGTGGTGAACCCCAACGAGGCGGCGGTGCTCCAGCTCTTCGGCAACTACAAGGGCTCCGTGCGCGCGGAAGGCATGGCCTGGGCCAATCCTTTCCTCAGCAAGCGCAAGGTCAGCACCAAGGTGCGCAGCTTCGAGAGCCAGAAGCTGAAGGTGAACGACCTGGACGGCAATCCCGTGGAGATCGCGGCCATCATCGTCTGGAACGTGGTGGACACCGCCGAGGCCGTCTTCCAGGTGGAGGACTACGAGAAGTTCGTCCAGGTGCAGAGCGAGGCGGCCCTGCGGAACCTGGCCATGCGCTTCCCCTACGACCAGCACGACGACAACCACGTCTCCCTGCGGGGCCACACCGAAGCCGTGGCCGGGCACCTGAAGGGGGAGGTCCAGGCGGTGCTGAACCAGGCCGGCGTCGCGATCATGAACGCCCGCATCAGCCACCTCGCCTACGCCCCCGAGATCGCCCAGGCCATGCTGCAGCGCCAGCAGGCGGGCGCCATCATCGCCGCCCGCAAGCTCATCGTGGAGGGCGCCGTGGGCATGGTGGAGATGGCCCTGGAGATGCTGGACAAGAACCAGACCGTGCACCTGGACGAGGAGCGCAAGGCCGCCATGGTCTCGAACCTGCTGGTGGTGCTGTGCGGCGAGCGGGGCACCCAGCCCGTGGTGAATACGGGGACGCTGTACCACTGAGGCCCCATGGCGGAGCGCAAAGCCTTCCTGCTCCGGGTGGATCCCGAGCTCCTCGCGGCCTTGCAGCAGTGGGCCGACGAGGAGCTGCGCAGCCTCAACGGCCAGATCGAGTTCCTGCTCCGCCAGACCTTGAGGGAGCGGGGCCGCTGGAAGGATGGAGAGACCGTGAAACGCCGATCCAAGAGCGACCGATGACGCCCGCCCTCGAACTGACGAACCTGACCAAGCGCTTCGGCGACAAGGCCGCCGTGGACGACCTGAGCCTGGTGCTCGAACCCGGGGCCTTCCTGGGCCTGCTGGGCCGCAACGGCGCGGGCAAGAGCACCACCCTGAAGATGGTGACGGGCCTGCTCCGGCCCACCTCGGGTTCCATCCGGGTCCTGGGCCTGGACCTGGAGACCCACGCCCTGGAGGTGAAGCGCCAGATCGGCGTCATGCCCGAGGACATGGCCCTGCTGGAGTTCCTCACGGGCCCCCAGTACCTGCGCTTCGTGGGGCGGATGTACGGCCTGGAGGAGGCCGTCATCGACGCGCGGCAGCGGGAGCTTTTCGAGAAGCTGGACCTGGCGCCGGCGCCCAAGACGGTGGTGTCGGACTACAGCTTCGGCATGAAGAAGAAGCTGGCCCTCTCGGCGGCCCTGATCCACGGCCCCAAGGTGGTCTTCCTGGACGAGCCCTTCGAGGGCATCGATCCGGTCACCAGCCGCACCATCAAGGAGATCCTCGCCTCCCTGCAGGCCCGGGGCGTCACCCTGGTGCTCACCTCCCACATCCTGGAGATCGTCGAGCGCCTCTGCCCCCTCGTCGCCATCCTGGACGAAGGGCGCCTGAAGGACTTCGGCACCATGGCGGACCTGCGCCGGGGCGGCGGCAGCCTGGAGAGCATCTTCGTGGACCTCGTGGGAGGCGCGCAGAAGGGGGAGCTTTCGTGGCTGTAGACCCCCGGATCCCGGCTGATGCACGCCATGCGTGCTCCTGCTCGCCCTTCGGCTCGCAGAGCCGGGAGCCCTCCCCCCGATCGGGCAGGACAAGGGATCCCGTCTCCAGGAGCGGAAGCGACTGGGAGGGCGCATCGCGCCCGATCGACGGGAGTCCTGCCCTCCGGCTGCGCCTCCCACTGATCGAACGCTGCGCGTTCTCCCGCTCGTTGGGGCTCACGGAAGTGGGTCCCTGGCTTGCGATCGCGGAGGGGGCCCCGTGGCTGTAGGCGCCGTCAGCGCGGTCCTCAAGGCCCACGGCCAAGCCACCTGGAACCGCAGCGTGCGGGAGCTGGGCAAGTCGGGCACCTGGGTGGTCTACCTGGTGATGGGCGTGGCCTTCCTCTTCGGCGCCGTGCCCCTCTTTGGGGCGGGCCTGATGCTCGGGTACTTCGGCGCCGCCAAGCTCCACGTGCCTGAGGCCCGGGCCCTCCTCGGCGGCGTCCTGGCGGCGATCCCCCTGGTGGGCGGCGCCGTGAGCGGCATCATGGGCGGCACCAAGACCCTGACCTGGGAGAGCTACCGCATCTATCCCCTGAGCCTGCGCCAGCTCTTCACGGCGGAGCTGGTGGCGGGCCTGGGCGATCCGCTGCCCTTCCTGGCGGGCCTCACCCTGCTGGGGACCTTCCTGGGCTTCCTGGCGGTCAGCCCGGTCCTGGCGCCCCTCTTCCTCCTGGTCTGCGCGGGCTCGATGCTGGCCATGCTGCTGATCCAGCACCTCATCGGCGCCCTCGGGGCGGTGCTCGTCAAGCGAATGCAGGTCGCCCTGCTGGTGCTCGGGCTCGTGGCCTGGGGCGGCAGCGTGCTCACGACCCTCGGGGGCTCCGCGGGGAGGCGCGGTTCTAAATCCCTCGACCCGGCGAAGGTGGCTTTCGTCAAGGAGACGGTTCGCCGGACGGTCCGGATCCTCGAATGGGCGCCGACAACCCAGGCCGTCCAGGGCCTGCAGGAGCTGAGGGAGGGCCAGGTCGCCTTCGGTCTCGGCCGCCAGCTCCCGCCCTTCCTCCTGCTGGTCCTTCTGGGCTTCGCCGCCGCGAGGGTCCTCGCCTGGGAGTCGGGGTCGGAGGTGCTGAAGGTCCCGGTGGCCAAGGCCTCGAAGGAGCGCTTGTGGAGCTTCGCGACGCCGGCGGCGGGACTGGCCCGGCTCACCTGGGAGACCCTCATTGGCAGTCACCTGGGGCGCTTTGGCTTCCTCATCCCCCTCATGTCCATCGTGATCATCAAGGGTCCAGCCTCGGTGCTGGGGGGCGGGGGGTTCTGGGCGCTGCCCTCCGCCTTCGCCTACCTGGCCCTCACGTCCGGACAGCTGCAGTTCAACCAGTTCGGTCTGGACGGCCATGGGGTGAAGGCGCTCCTGCTGCTGCCGGTGTCGAGCCGCGACCTGCTGCGGGGGAAGCTCCTGGGGCTCGCCCTCTACCAGGGCCTGCAGGCCGCCCTCCTGATGCTGCTCATGGCCTTCGTCCTGAAGCCCACCCTCCTGGAACTCGGCGCCGGCGCCTGCCTCGCAGGCTGCTTCTTCCTGGTGCAGACCCTCATCGGCCACTGGACTTCCGTCTGGCTGCCCCGCCCCCTGCCCCGGGACAGCCTCAAGAACAACGGGATGCCCCTACTCATGGTGGCCGTCAGCCTGGGAACGACCCTGGCGAATTCCATGGTCTTCGGCGGGACCTGGGCCCTCTGCGTCTGGCTCGCCCCCGGCCTGCTCCTGCCGGCCATGGCGGGGCTGCTGGTGCTCTGTGCCGGGCTCTACCGCAGCCTGCTCCCGGCGGCGGCAGCCTTCTTCGACCGGCACCGGGAGCGGCTGCTGCAGGCCCTGGGCTGAGGAATTCCCCTCGCCCCGACGCCCTCCTCCGGGGTATTCTGGAAGGCGCTACGGCGGCTGTAGCTCAGTTGGTTAGAGTACTGGATTGTGATTCCAGGTGTCGGGGGTTTGGGTACCCCCAACCCCCCCCAGAGAAAGACCCCCCACGCCCGGGGTTGTTTCGGGTGGGGGGGGGGGGGGGGGGGTATGGGGGA
>JBGAST010000001.1:194426-207122 GCA_044229575.1 Holophagaceae bacterium
CCACATACACCCCCCGCCCAGCCGGGGGTTTTTCCCCGTGGGGGCGGCTGAGGGGACTCGAACGGCACAGGCGCGCCGCTAGGGCGAGGTCGAGGCGCGGGAGCGACGAGACCGGTCCGGCGAAGCCGAACGCCCGGGCGACCTGGCCGCAACCCGGCCCTCTGAAACCTTTCGTACCCTGGCACCATGATGGTTCTGTCCCGGCGACCGGGACTTGTACGAGGTGCGCACGATGAATCGGCACATGAAACAGGTGCTAGGACTTTCGGCCTTCGCGGCGGCCTGCATGGCCCTGGGGATGGGGCTCAGCCACCGCTGGGTGGGCCAGGCCCAGGAGGAGCGGCCAGTGATGGTGGAGGCCAAGGGCCTGGATCGCCTTCCCCCCATCGCGGAGGTGGCTGAGAAACTCAACCCGACGGTGGTGGCCATCACCAACACGAGCTTCGTGAAGGCGGACCGGCGGGGAATGGACGGCAACCCCTTCGGCGACGAGTTCTTCAACTGGTTCTTCGGCCCTGGCGGACCCCAGCAGCAGCCCCGGCGCCGGGGCGACGATGAGCAGCGGGCGGTGTCCGGGGGCTCCGGCGTCTTGATCTCTGGCGACGGGAAGATCCTCACCAACGCCCACGTGGTGGATGGCCTCCGGGGCTCCGACGTGAAGCTGGAGGTGAAGATGTCCGACGGGCGGACCTATCCCGCCACCGTGCTGGGCAAGGACAAGGAGCTGGACATCGCCCTCATCAAGATCGGGGCGAGCCACCTGCCCTTCGCGAAGCTCGGCGAATCCGACGCCCTGCGCATCGGCGAATGGGTCGTGGCCATCGGGAACCCCCTGGGCCTGGAGCACACCGTCACCCAGGGCATCATCAGCGCCAAGGGCCGCAAGCTCATGGGCGGCGTGGAATCCTTCCTCCAGACCGACGCCGCCATCAACCGGGGCAACAGCGGCGGCCCCCTCCTGAACCTGCGGGGCGAAGTCATCGGCATCAACACCGCCATCCGCCCCGACGGCCAGAACATCGGCTTCGCGGTGCCCATCGACATGGTGAAGCGCGTCCTCAAGGACCTGGAGAGCGGGAAGCCCGTGAAGCGGGGCTTCCTGGGCGTGCAGACCGCCGCCCTTGACACCACCTACCAGGAAGCCCTGGGCACCAAGCAGGGGGTGGTGGTGAGCGACGTGACCAAGGGCCAGGCCGCGGACAAGGCCGGCGTGCGCCGGCTGGACGTGATCGCCTCCGTGGACGGCCAGAAGGTCGGTTCGCCGGATGAACTCGTGCTCGCCATCAGCCAGCGCCGGGCCGGCGAGACCGTCCGCCTGGGCCTCCTTCGGGACGGCAAGTCCCTGGACCTCAACGTGGTGCTGGGCGACCGCAAGGACCTCCAACCCAGGGGGCAGGGCGGCGAGGACGACGAGGAGGAGGAGCGCGGCGGGAGCCCGGGCCAGGGCTCCAAGGAGGGCAACCTGGAGAAGACCTACGGCTTCACCGCCGAGGCCCTGAACGCCGCCAACCGGCACAGCTACCGCATCGAGGAGGACGTGAAGGGCGTGGTGGTGACCTCCGTCTCCGCCCGTTCCGCCGCCGCCGAAAAGGGCCTGGCACCGGGGATGGTCATCACCGCCGTGGGGACGCAGGAGGTCGCCACCTTGCAGGAGTTCATGGCCCAGGTCCGCAAGGCCGGCAGCCGTCCCCTGCTCCTTCTGGTCCGCTTCCAGCGGGGGCAGCAGGCCACCCTGGCCATTCCCCCCCGCTGAGGTCCGAAACCCCCTGCGCCGTCCGGTCCGCCGGACGGCGCAATTCTTTGATCCATGGATTTTGTGGCCCCGCCCGGGGGCATCGGGTCTACACTCGTCAGTCCACCCATTAGGATCGCCCAATGGCCAGCCGCCTCCTCCTCGTGGACAACGACCGGAGCTTTCTGAAGGAACACCAGGTCAGCCTGGAAGCCGCCTTCGACATCGACGTGCTGAGCAGCCCCGAAACGGCCATCGCCAAGCTGGAGGGCGGCGGCTACGCGGCGGTGCTCATCTGCGTGGAGGTCGCCGAGAACAAGGGCTACGCCCTCTGTTCCGCCGTGAGGAAGAGCGCCCGGCTGTCCGACCTCAAGGTGGCCCTCATCAGCGCCAAGGCCACCGAGGAGGAGTACAAGCGCCACCAGAGCCTGAAGGGCAAGGCGGACCTGTACCTCCACAAGCCGATCAGCCCGATCCAGCTGGTGGAGGCCATGGGCACCCTGGCCCCGCCCAAGGCGGTGGATCCGGACAATCCATTGGGGGACCTCTCGGACCTCGGGGCGGGGGACGACTGGCTGGACAGCCTCAAGACCGACCTCGCAGAGGATCTCGCCGCGCCCCAGGCCCCCGCGCCCGCTTCCCAGGCCTCCCAGGCCCCGGCGAAGACCATGGCCATCAGCGCGGATCTCCTGCGCGAACTGACCGGCGGCGCCCCTCCGAAATCCGCCAATCCCAGCGCCACCGGACCTCTCCCTATCCCCGTCATGCCGCCCTCGGCGCCTCCGGTGGCCGCGGGGCCGGATCCCCGGGTCTCCGGCCTGGAAGCCCAGCTCGGGGCTCTCAATGGCCGCCTCCAGGAGATGCAAGCCCACGCGGCCTCCATGGAAGCCCACCTGAAGGACATGGAAAAGGCGGTGGCGGACAGGGATGCGGCCATCGGGGACCGGGACAAGGCGCTGCAGGAGCGGGATGGTCTGATCCAGGAGCGGGACCGCTTCATCCAGGAGCGGGACGCCAAGCTCCAGGACCGGGAAACCGCCCTGGCCAAGGCCCAGTCGGATTATGAAGCCCTGAAGAGCACCCACGACTCCGTCACCCGGAACCTCGACGACCTGGAGAAACGCCAGGCGGACGCCGTCGCCCTGCAGGGCCGCCTGGAGGCGGCGGAAGCCGCGGTGCGGCAGTTCGAGGAGAACGCCGCCAAGGAGAACCCCGAAGGCATGAAGGCCCAGCTCCGGGAGGCCATGACGGAGCGGCAGGAGCTGCTCCAGCAGGTGGAGACCCTCAACGCCCAGCTCGGGGAGAAGACCCAGCGCGTGGTGGACCTCATCAAGGATCGCGACAAGCACCAGCAGAACGCCATGAACCTGGAGACGCGGATGGAGGAGTTCGCCGCCCTCCAGGCCACCCACGCCACGCTCCAGTCCGAGCTTGCCGAGGCCAGGGAGCGGATCGCGGGCCTCGAGAAGAGCAAGGGCGACCTGGAGGCGGTGAAGACCGAACTGCTCCAGGGCAAGGCCGAACTCCAGAAGGCCCTGGACGAGGCGAAGGCGGGCCACGCCGCCGCCCTGGCCAGCCTGACTTCGGAGCACGCGGAGGCCCTGAAGGCCAAGACCGCCGCCGCGGAAGCGGCGGAGGAGAAGGCCAAGTCCTTCAAGTCGGAGCTCGCCGGGCTGGAAGCCACCCTCAAGGGGCAGGGCCGTGACCTCGTGGACATGGGCTCCCGCCTCGCCGACAAGGAGAAGGAGCTCGAGGCCCTCCGGACCGCCGCCGCCGCCCAGGCGGACATCGTCGCCGCCAAGGATGCGGAGCTGGCGAAGGCCGCCGCCGATCTGGAGGCCCTGACCACGCGCTTCCAGGCGCTGGAAGGGGAGCGGGAGGGCCTGAAGGCCGACGCCGCCGCCAAGGCCACCGAGCTCAAGGCCGCCCAGGCCGAGGTCGCGACCCTCAAGAACGCCATCACGGGCCTGGAAACCGACAAGGGGGCCCTGGCCGGCAGGCTGGCCGCGCATTCCGACCACGTGGGCGCCGTGCACAGCCTCATGGACGAACTGGAGGGCCTGCTGGCGAAGCGCAAGGCCCTTCAAAAGCCCTGACGGATGCATTCCGGAGCGCTGCCCGCCATCGCGCTGCTCATTGCGCTGACGGCCTTCTTCGTCTTCGCGGAATTCGCCGCCGTGCGGGTGCGCGTGACCCAGCTGGAGGCCCTGCTGGGAAAGGACCCCCGCGCGGCCCTGGCCCTGGACGTGCAGAAGGAGCTGGGCCGTCACCTCAGCGCCATCCAGGTGGGCATCGTGATCTGCGCCCTGGCCCTGGGCGCCGTGGGGGAGGACTATTTCGCGGCGCTCTTCCATCCATTGCTGGCACTTCTGCCTTGGCCAAAGCTGGTCCTACCCCTTTCCACCGCCTTCGCCCTGCTGGTGATGACCACCCTGCACGTCGTGCTGGCGGAGCTGGTGCCGCGCAGCATCGCCATCCGCGCCGCGGAGCGCTGGAGCCTCCGCACCGCCGCCCCCCTGCTCCTCTGGTCCAAGGTCTCCCGCCCCCTCGCGGGGACCCTCATCGCCTTGAGCCGCGGGGTGGAACGCCTGCTGGGCCAGGCCCCCACCAAGGCAGAGGCGGAGGACCTGCACCTGCCGGGGGAGGAGGAGCTGAAGCGGATGCTGGAGCGGAGCCAGGCCTCCGGCAACCTGGAGCTCAGCAAGGGCGAGCTGATCGAGAACCTCTTCGAGTTCTCCAAGCGGACCATCAAGGAAGTGGCCATCCCCCGGAACGAGGTGGTCTATTTCGATCTGACCCGCAGCCTCGGCGAGAACCTGGCCCTGGCCCGCGCGACGCCCCACACCCGGATTCCGGTGGTGGAGGGGGACCTGGACCGGGTGGTGGGCGTGGTGCACCTGAAGGAGCTGCTCTGGGCCCTGCACGAGACCGAAGGGGACGTGGACCTGCGCGCCTTGGCCCGCCCCGCCTTCCTGGTGCCGGAGATGCGCCGCATCCAGGACCTCCTCCTCGATTTCCAGGCCCAGCAGCAGCACCTCGCCCTCGTGGTGAACGAGCACGGCGGTGTGGACGGCCTCGTGACCCTGGAGGATGTCCTGGAGGAGCTGGTGGGGGAGATCCAGGACGAGTTCGACCGGGAGGCCATCCAGCTGCGGCGGACGCGGAGCGGCGCCTGGCTGGCCCAGGGCGGCGTGAAGCTGGAGCAACTCCAGGACCACCTGGGACTCGACCTGGAATCCGAGGAGGACGCGGTCAGCCTGGGCGGCTACTTCCAGGAGCAGCTGGGCCGGGTGCTGCGGGTGGGCGACGAGATCAAAGTGCAGGGCTGGCGCATCCGGGTCCTCTCCATGCGGGGCCTGGCCCCCAGCCAGTTCCTCCTCAAACCCACCGAGCCGCACCCCGCGGGCGCCTCCGATGCCGGAGCTTGACGGCTTTCTGCTGGCGGCGGGCCTCGGCACCCGCATGGGACCCCTCTCCCTCGCCCTGCCCAAGCCGGCGTGGACGCTCGGGGGCCGCGCCCTCCTCCAGTGGGCCGCCGAGGACCTGCGCCGGGCCGGACTCACCCGGATCGGATGCAATGCCCATCGGCACCCCGCTCGCCTCCGGGCCGTCGCGGAAGGGATCGAGGTCTTCGAGGAGGCGGTGCTGATGGGCAGCGCCGGCGGGCTCAGGCACGCCCTGGGCCGGACCCGCGGCCCTCTCGCGGTGTGGAACGCGGACGCGGTGGCCCGCGTGCCCTGGGAGCGCTTCCGGTCCGGATACCGGGACCTCGACCGGGAACTGGCCTGGCTGCTGGTGCCGCACCCGGGAGGCCCCTGGACGGAGGTCTGGCTCGATGGGGAAGGCCGCGTGCTTCCCCGGGGCGAAACCGGGGAGGGCCCCTACCTGTTCACCGGGGCCAGCCTCTGGTCCCCGTCGGCGCTCGGAGAGCTGCCGGAGGGCGCCTCCGACCTGGCGTCCCTGCTCCCCCGGCTCGCCCACCGGGCGGTGGTGGTCGAGCCCTTTCCCTGGCGGGAGATCGGCACGCCGGCGGCGCTCATCGAGGCCGCCGCGGCCCTGGCGCCGGAGGCCGAAGGCCGGGTGGAGGGCTGCTACGTCCATCCCCGCGCGATCCCCGCGGGCCGCCTGCGCCGCTGTGTCCTCGGCCCTGGCGCCGCGCCCCCCGCCGCCGTCGAGGACGAAGGCGCCTTCTGGTTCGAAGAGGGGGGCCGCCAGGTCCGCCTCGCCTTACCCTGAAACCATGGATCCCCGCCTCGAAGCTGCCCTGGACCGCTGGGCCTGCGCCAATCCCCGGCTCCTTGCCGGCGATGCGGGGACCCGGCGGTACTTCCGGGTGGACCATCCCCAGCTCGGTTCGGCGCTGGTGGTGCTGCACCCCGTGGACACGCCGGAAAACCCCGACGACACCTACTTCGAGTTCCGCGCCCTCCAGGCCTACCTGGACCCGGTGCTGCGGGTGCCGACGATCCTGCAGGCCCACGACGAGGACCGCTGCCTGCTGGTGGAGGACCTCGGTGGCGTGAGCCTGGAGGATCGGCTGACGCACCACCCCGAAGAGGAGCGGACCTGGGCGGCGAAGGTGGGCTGGATCATGGCCACCTGGCTCGGCCCCCTGACCCTGGGCGCGCCGCCCCGGTCCTTCTTCATGTCCCGCAGCTTCGACGTCCCCAAGTTCGAATTCGAATGGGCCTTCTGCCGGGGCCACTTCTTCCAGGAGTTCCTGCAGAAAGATCCGCCCCGGTGGCTGGACCGTCTCATGGAGGACCTCCACCCCTCCCAGGCGGGCCGTGCGAACTTCCTGGCGCACCGGGATTTCCACGTGCGCAACCTGATGGTCCAGGGGGACCGCCTGGTGGTGATCGATTTCCAGGACGCCCGCCGGGGCGCCGCCACCTACGATCTGGCCAGCATCCTTTTCGACGGCTACTGGGATTGGAGCCCGGAGGCCAGCCGCCTGCTGGTGGGCGCCGTCCGCCAGGAACTGGGCTGGTCGGACCCGGATCTCTGGGAGGAACTGAACCTCAGCGCGGTCCAGCGCAACCTGAAGGCCCTGGGCACCTTCGGCTTCCAGTTGCTCCATCGGGGCAAGCCCCGCTTCGCGCCGGCGATCCCCCGCACCCTCCGCCACCTCCGCGGGCACTTCCAGCGCATGCACCATGGTGAGGGCGTGCTGGCGGCGGAGAATTGGCTGCGCCTCGCGGAGAAGCGGCTCTTCAAGCTCCCTGGGGACGAGTCCGCCGACATGCCGGGCTGATCACCGCGGGATCCACTCAGTGTCCGCCACGCCGTGGACAGCGTTCTCGGCCCGGGCCAGGGCGAACAGCCAGTCGCTGAGCCGGTTGACGTAGACCAGGACCTCCATGGGCACGGGCTCCTCAGCGTTGAGCGCCACGATGTCCCGTTCCGCGCGGCGGCAGACCGTGCGGGCCAGGTGCGCGTGGCTCGAAGCCGCGGTGCCGCCCGGCAGCACGAAGTGCTTCATGGGAGGGGCCAGGGCCGTGAGCCGGTCGATGTCCCGCTCCATGTCCGGAATCTCCCAGGTGGGTCGGGTCATCTTCTCGCCCAGGGAGTCGAGGCGGCCGGCGGGGGTGGCCAGGATGGCCCCCACCACGAAGAGATCGTGCTGGATCTGCTCCAGCGCCGCTCCGGCTCCCGCTTCCACCGAGGCATGGAGGCGCAGGAGGCCCAGGACGCTGTTCAGCTCGTCCAGAGCCCCGTAGGCCATCAGCCGCCGGTGGCTCTTGTTCACCCGGTCTCCTCCGAAGAGGCCGGTCATGCCTTCATCGCCGGTGCGCGTGTAGAGCTTCATGGGGGCCTCGCTGGTCTCCAGGCTCGGGGTTCCCCGCCGAAACCTCAAGCCCCGGGACCAGGAAAGCCGAGGATCAGGCGCCGCCGCGGGCCCGGCTCCAGGCACCGGTGTCGCGGCGCCAGTCCGCGAGGGCCGTGGCCCCGGCCTTGTCCAGGCTGCCAGCCGCCTCGGCCTCCCCGAGCAGCTCCTCGAAGGTGGCCAGGACCTGGAGCGGCACCTCGTGCGCGGCAAAGGCCGTGCGGGCCACTGCCAGTCCGTAGCTGAAGAGGGCCAGCACCCCCAGGACCTCGGCATCCTCCCGGCGCAGGGCCTCCACGCACTTGAGGCTGGATCCTCCGGTGGAGACGAGGTCCTCCAGGAGCACCACCCGGTGCCCGTCGGCGTTGGGGCCTTCGACCTGACGGCCCATGCCGTGCTTCTTGGGTTCGGGGCGGACGTAGGCCATGGGCAGGCCCAGCTCGTCGGCCACCATCGCGGCCCAGGGGATGCCGGCGGTGCTGGTGCCCGCCACCAGGGTGGGCTTCAGGTCCGCGGCCAGGGCCGCCAGGGCCAGCTTCACGGTGGTGCGGTGCCCAGGCAGGCCCAGGAGCTGTCGGTTGTCGCAGTAGATGGGCGCCTTCATCCCGCTGGCCCAGGTGAAGGGCGCGGCGGGGGAGAGGCGGACGGCGCCGGCCTCGAGGAGGGCGCGGGCGACGCTCACGGCAGGTCCAGCTCGGCCACGGGCTGCTTGCTCATGTAGCGCTCGGCGCCGTCGGGGAAGAGCGTCACGATGCGCGCACCCTCCGGCAGGTCGAGGGCGATCTTCCGGGCGGCCCAGGCGTTGGCGCCGCTGCTGCCGCCCACGAGGCACCCTTCGGTCCCGATGAGCTCGCGGGCGGTGGCGAGGGCGTCGCCATCCGCCACGTCCACGATGCGGTCCGCGAGCTGGAGATCAAGGGAACCGGGGATGAAGCCGTTGCCGATGCCCTCCACCTGCCACTCCTTGAGGGGATCGCCGCAGAAGACCGAGCCGACCGGCTGCACCAGCACCGCCTGCAGCTTCGGGTTCAGCTCCTTCAGGCGCTTCACGGTGCCGGTGAAGGTGCCGCCGCTCCCCGCGCCGATCACCACCGCGTCCACGCTCCCGTCCATCTGGCCCCAGATCTCCTCGGCGGTGGTGCGGTAGTGGGTGTCGGGGTTGCTCGGGTTCTCGAACTGCTGGGGCACGTAGGCGTCCGGTATCTCCGCGGCCAGCTCAGCGCACCGGGCGATGGCCCCCTTCATGCCGAGCTCCTTGGGAATTAGCACCAGCTCCGCGCCCAGGGCCTTCATCAGCATCATCTTTTCCCGGCTGTACTTGGTGGGCACGCAGAGGATGCAGCGGTAGCCCTTGGCCTTGGCGGCGATGGCGAGGCCGACGCCCGTGTTTCCCGCGGTGGGCTCGATGATGGTGGAGACGCCCGGGCGGATGAGGCCTGCCTTCTCCGCGGTCTCGATCATCCCCACGCCGATCCGGTCCTTCACGCTGCCGCCGGGGTTGAGGTACTCCAGCTTCGCGAAAAGGGGCCGCTGCGGGCAGAACTTCCGGAGCCGCAGGAGCGGCGTGTTCCCCACCAGATCGAGGATGGACTCGGCGACGGGCGCGCGGCGGGCGGTGTCAACTTCAGGCATGGCTTCTCCGAACCCATGATTCTATCGGCGAGGGCGGCGCCCAGCCAGGAACGGGATCACCCTTTGGGGCGGTTCATCCCGGTCAGGCGGGCATCGCCGGATTCCGAGACGGCCCGCAGATGCCTTTCGCCCTCTTCCAGCAGCTGCCGGCAGCGGGCTTCCATTTCTTCGCAGTAGGGCGGGTCCTGGATGTCTTTCAGGTTGATGCGCACGTTCCAGAGGCCGCCCCGCAGGCCCGCGAAGGCGATCTGGGCGCCCACCAGCGCATCCGTCAACGAATTCGGGTTTCCACAGGCGGCTGCGTCCTCGGCCAATTTCAGGGCCTCGAGGCTGGCCTGGGCGGTGCGCAGGGGCACCGCGACCGCGGCCTTCAGGCCCGCCAGCAGGGCGGCTTCCCGTGCGGACTTCTCCACCGGCGTGCCCTGGGGCAGGCGGCGGGCCTCCATGTAGGCATTGAAGGCTTCCGTGTCCGCGTCGATGGCGCCCCGCAGCTCGTCCTTCAAGGCCTGGGCGCTCTCGGCGATGCGGAGCAGCTCGGTCTCGGCTTCCGGAGCCTTGGCCCTGCCCTGGGTCAGGTTGGCGACCATGGAGGCGAGGCTCGCGCCCAGGGCGCCCGCGAGGGCCGCGATGGATCCGCCCCCGGGGGCCGGCGTGTCCCGGGAGACTTCATCCAGGAACACCTCCAGGGGCATCGCAGCCAAGGGTCCGGTCGGGGGCGGTCCCCCGATCACCTTCCGGGCGGGGTCGAAGGAGGCGACATCGTTGAGCCCGAGGCTGTGGATGGCGGTCTGCAGGATGTCGGCCTCGGGCACGAAGGGCGATTTGCCCTGGAGCCGCAGGTAGTGGCGGCCCGCGTCGAGGAGGGCGGCGTGGGGCACGACGCCGACGATCTCGCTGCCGGTCACCACCAGGCCCCGTTCGGCCGCAAGCCGGCGGGTGGCGTCGAGCACCGCCTGGGGCGGCGTGATCCTGTGGTTGGTGAGGTTGATGCTGAGCTGGGCCCGCTTGTACTCATCCACGTACCAGCCGATGGCCTTGCAGGCCCGGAAGAGGCCCGCCCGGTAGGCTTTCCTGCCGGTGAGGCCCAGGTCCGGATCCAGGTCGTTGGCGGCCAGAAGGTCCCGGAGTTCGTAGCCGTGGACTTCCCGGCAGTGGGCTTCCAGGGCTTCGAAGGCCGGGGCGTCGTGGTCGCAGTTGCCGCAGGGGAAGCAGCCTTCCCGGTAGAACAGAAGCTCGCCGCTGTCGTAGCGGGCATTGGTCTGGTTCCGCCGGGCCACCCGGCCCTTTTCCCGCAACTCGAAGGCGATGTCGGTCGCCAGGGCCTTGTCCCGGGTGTTGAGGGTGATGTTGTAGGCGATGAGGAATTCCCGCGCACCGATGATGGTGGCGCCGGCGCCCGGGTGGAACTCCTCGGGTCCGTAGTCCGGCCGCCACGCGGGATCCTTCAGCTTGTCCGCCAGCCCCTCGTATTCGCCCTTGCGCACCGTGGCCAGGTTGGCCCGCTCCGGCCGGCTGGCAGCGTGTTCGTACAGGTAGACGGGGATCCCCAGTTGCCAGGGCGGCGCATTCCCCCAGGTCCATGCCGGAAACCGGCACGAAGGGACAGACATCCGTGGCACCCATCCGGGGGTGCGCCCCCCCATGAGTGCGCATATCTATGACTTCAGAGGCTTTCTTGATGGCCTGGAAGGCGGCTTCCACGGCGTCATCCGGACTGCCGACGAAGGTCACCACGGTCCTGTTGGTATCGGCGCCAGGATCCACGTCCAGGACCTCGATGCCTCGGATGCCCCGGATGGCCTTCAAGATCGCCTCGATCTTGGCGGGATCCCGGCCTTCCGAAAAATTGGGAACGCATTCCACCAATCGAAGGCTCACCGTCACCTCGCAGGAAAGGATTCAGAAGGGGTCCGCCCAGCGGGCGAACCTCCATTCTTGCCCGGAACCCCGGTTCTGGAGGATCAGGGGGTGACGGTGAGGGTGCCCGTCATGTCGGAACCACAATGGGGACTGCAATAGTAAGGATAGGTGCCCGGGGCGTTGATGACGGCGGCTGGCACCGGCAACTGGAAGCCGGCGTTCTGGATGCCCCCGCTGCCGACGCCGGCCGAAGGTCCAACCGTCGCCGGGGAGCAGCTGGCGCCAAAGACCAGGCTGTGTCCAGAGGAAACCCAGACAAAGGTGACGGGAGTTCCCGCTTTCACGGAGAGTGTCTTCGGGGAGAAGAAGTTGCCTGAGGCTCCTACATTGATGGCCTGGCCATTGATCCCCCCCCCGGCGGGTGGGTTCGATCCCCCGCCCCCTCCGCTGCAGGAAAGGCCCAGAAGCAGAGCGGCGGTTCCGGCCAGGCTCCTCAACAAGTGGATCGAAAGGCGGATCTGTACCCGGGGGGTCGGCATTGGGTCTCCTTGGATGAAACCAGCCTAGACGCAGAAGGGGCCGAAGCAAGGGACAACTCGAATCTAGACAGGATCTGGGAGATCAAGCCCCGGTGGCGATAGGGTCCCCAGGTGCTGGCGCCGAGGAACCACTACTACCCTTTCCCGGACCCCGCACGAAAGGCCGGACTCGGAACGGTGTCAGATCGATGCTGAATACTGGTCTATAAACTTTTTATCAGGGTTGCTGTTTTTTCGATTATAAAATTAGAATTGGGTTTGGCAGATATATTGCATTCAACCGTGTTTGTGTCAATCTTTTGGAGCAATGGTGTCGGTCCGGGAATATTTCTTCATTCCGCCTCTTGTCGGGTCGGGGTCCCGAGCATGATACTGACTGCGTCCTCATATGACCCCCTCCGCGTCCCGCGGTCGGTCCACCATTCACCTTTTCCTTTTTTTCACGCCAAGCCGGAGATTCAGCGCCTGACTCAACCGAGCGCCCTGTGGTATCCGCGCAAGGCCCCAGCTATCGCAACCCTTGATCGACACGGCTGACGCCTTGTCCCTACTGCTCTAACCAGTGTCCTTCCGGACATTCCCTACGAGAGTCATCAGCTCTCTCTTTTCAGGAGGCCCCATGAACCGTCAGACCCTTCGTACCGCAGCCGGGATCGGCTCCATCTCGGCGCTCGCGCTGGTGATGGTGGCCTGCGGCGGCAGCAGCTCGTCCGCGCCGCAGCAGCCCGCCAACCAGGCTCCGAGCAAGCCCCTCATCAGCACCGGCCCGACGACGGCCATCACCAAGCACGAGTACATCTACAACCTGACCTCGACGGATCCGGAAGGCGACGCGATCACCTTCTCCCTGTCGCCGGCGAACGGCGACGCGTCGATCAACGGCAACACGCTGAAGTACCGTCCGTCGGTGACGACGGCGCAGAACGTGACGCTGTCGGTGCTGGCGACGGACAGCAAGGGCGCGGCCTCGACGCCGGGCACGGTGGCGGTGAACGTGCTGCTGAACCGGGCTCCGGTGTTCAGCAGCCCGACGTCGTTCAGCCTGACGGGCAACGGCGCGACGATCCCGGGCGCGTTCAACTACGCGGCGTCGGCGGTGGATCCTG
>JBGAST010000020.1:0-61870 GCA_044229575.1 Holophagaceae bacterium
ACGGTCTCGCCGGGTTTCACGCCGTCCAGCACCATCACGTCGCCGCCCAACTCCGCGCCGCGTCGCACGGGGCGGAACACGGCCTCCTCGCCTTCCTTCACGAAGACGCCCCAGGTGCCTTCCACCTGTTGGAGCGCGCTCTGGGGCAGCACGATGGCCTTCATGAGAGGCACGTGCACTTCCAGGGGCGTCCCCGGAATAGGCAGGGGCCCGCCCGACAGGCGAAGGCGGTAGCTCAGGCGCCGCGTGTCCCCCGAGAGGGTGGACGGCGTCCCTTCCAACCGCGCCTTCCAGCGCTGGCCATCCGCCCGCCGAGCCTCGGTGTGCGCCCCCGGCGCCCAGTCCTGGGGCGCCGGCAGGGGCAGTTCCAGCCGCGCCAGGGAGGCTGCGCCGGACTGGAAGGCGCCCAGCTCCTGGCCTGCCTCTACCCCCTGGCCGAGCTGGACTTTGTAGGCCACCACCGATCCTGCGCTCGGCGCCTTCACGGTGAAGGCGGCCCCGGCGGATTCGGGACGCAGGCCCCGGGCCTCCAGCGCCAACCGGGAGGCCTCCTCGTCGGCTTGGGCCGTGGTGGCCTCGCTGCGGGCCGATTCCAGCTCGCGGCGGGAGCCCGCCTGGGCCTCGAAGAGGCGCTGCTCACGGGCCAGTTCGGCCTCGGCGCGCTGCAACTTGGCCTTCGATCCGAGCCAGTCGGCCTTCAGCCGCGCCAGCTCGGGGCTCTGGAGGGTGAGCAGGCCAGCGCCTGCGCCCACGTGCCTGCCCGGAGGGATGGAGAAGGCCGAGACGATGCCCTTCACCGGGGCCGAGAGCAGGGCCTGGGCGGATTCATCCCCGATGGCCTCGGCGGGATACCAAGCTCCCTCGGCCTTAGGCTCCGGCACCACCAGGAAGTGGAGGCCGCGGACTTCTTTCAGGGGCAGGCGGTTGTGGTCTTCCTCGGCGGGCTTCTCGCCGGGGTGTTCGGATGGTTTCCCTTCGCCCTGCTCAGCGCGCGGTGGCGCGGCTTCCTTTTTCCGGTCGCAGGCGAGGAAGCCCAGAAGGGCCAGGTTCAGGGCCGTGACTTGAAACAGTTTCTTCATGGGGCGTTCCCGTCGGTGAGGGCCTGCAGTTCGGCGGTGAGGAGGTGGGCGGCGTGGAGGCGGCGGAGGGAGGCGACCTGGGCCTCCAGGAGCTGCCGGCGGATGGGCAGGGCTTCGGAGGGACGTTCCTTCCCTTCGCTGAGCCTCATGCCGACGGCCCGGAGGGCGGTGTCGAACGCAGCGAAGGGGGTTGGAGCCGACTGGCTCTGCAGCCGAATCAAGGCAGTCTGGAAGCGGGCGTCCAGCTCCACCCTCGCCAGCTTCAGCTCCTGCTTCAGGGCCGAGAGGTTGGCTTCGGTTTCCCGGCGGATCGCCCCGGTCTCCCCGGGCCTCGGGAACTGGTAGGCGAAGCCGAGCTTCGTGATGCGTTCCTCGCCTTCGCGGCTGGTGCTCCCGCGCAGGCTCCACCGGCTCGTGGCGAGGGCCTGCTGCTGGCGAAGGCTTTGCTCCTCCAGCTCAAGCCGGGCCTGGATCGCGCGCCGAAGGGAGCTTCGTTGAAAACGGCCTGGCAGATCTTCAGCGGTAAGACGCACAGCATCACCAGGCTCCGACAGGGCCACCGGAACGTCGGGCACCGCGGCGAGGCTCCGCAGTTGGGCCCAGGCCTCCAGGCGCGTCCGGCGGGCATCGTCGAGGTCGAGCTGGGCCTTGAGGGCCTCACCCTCCACCAGGCTGACCTGGAAGGCCGGATCCGCGCCGGCCTCCAGGCGGGCTTTCGCGGCCTTGAGCCACGTTTGCACCGTGCCCAGGTCGGACTCGCGCAATCCCAGCAAGCGTTCCGACAGCCAGGCGTCCAGATAGGCCTGGCGAAGGCGGAAGCGCGTCTCGATGCGAGCAGATTCCCGGAGGGCGGGATCCGCCTTGCCGAGCGCCTCTTCCAGTCGTCGCTGGGTGCCTGGCGACAGGAAGAGCGGCAGATCCACTTCCACCGTCAGATCCGTCGAGCTGGGGGACAGCGGTGACGTGCGCGGTCCCGCGGAGAGCCCCAAGGAAGGCCCTCCCCGGAGCAGACCGCTGGAACTGCGGAGCTGCCGCCCGCGGCCGGCCAGGAGGGCCTCGGTCCGGAGCTGCTCGGGGCTGGTTCGCGCCCGTTGGAGGATGTCGTCGTAGGAGAGGGGCGGCGGCGCCTGCGCCATCAGGACGCAGGGCAAGGCCCCCAGGAGGAGGGGTTTCATTCGGACCTCGAAGGATGGGGACGGATCTCGGGCAGGGCACGGCCCTGCTCGGCGCGCATGAAGGCGGTGACTCAGGCCTTCGGAGGGTCCTTCTCCGGTTCGATGTCGAGGGTGACCAGGGCGGGCGCCTGCCCATGCTCATGGGGCGCGCGCGGCAGAGGATCTGGAGGCGGCGGCGTCGGTGTCACGGGAAGCGGCGCCACTGCGCAGCCGTCGGCGCACAGGATGTGACAGATCGGCACACAGTCATCCGAAACACGGTCCTCGCACCGATCCGCGCCCGCAGCACCCAGGTAAAAGACCGTAAGCGCCAAGAAGAGGGTTGCGACCCAGCGCTTCATCCGGCGCTCACATGAGTGTGGGCCTGGGCTTCCTCGTTGAGGCAGAGCCCGTGGTAGAGGAGTTTGGCGATGCAGGTATCGACAATCCGGTAGTGCACGTGGTTGCCGTGACGCCGGGTATCCAGGATCCCCATGTCCACCAGCCGGCGGAGCTGGTTGGAGACTGCTTGGGGTTTCATCCCGACGGCCGAGGCCAGGTCGCTCATGCAGGGGTCGCCCTCGCGGATCAGGGCGTGCAACAGGCGGAGGCGCGTGTCGGAAGCCAGCACATCGAAGAGACGGGCGAGCTCTGCGGCCTTGGGACCACTCAGGAGGGGCCGCTCCTCCAAGGGGGTCTTGGGGGGGCAGGCGTGAGGGTCGTCGTGGGCAGGGGTCATGGGGGCCAGTACACGAGTCAGTGTAATCATTGGGTCCATACTCGCAATCCAAGACTTTCCAACCGCCGGGGCCACTCGGGGATCGAATCACGCCCCGGCCTTGGGGTTGGTGGCCGGGGGCGTGGGGCTGGGGGGGCCTTTGATCGCGGAGAAGCCCGTCCTCGCTCGGGACCGTCACCTGATGCAGTTCATCACCCTGGAGGACGAAACGGGGCTTGTGGAGGCCGTCGTCCTCCCGAACACTTTCCGAAAGCGGGGGAGTACCAACACGATTGGGGAGGAGACACCTGCGTCAGGGGTGGCTGAGCTTCAATATGGCATCTGCATCATGCGATGGCCCCCCGATTCGGGAGAACAGCCCCAAGCGCCACGGCTCCCGTCGACCAGCAGAAAAACCGGAGAGATGGAGGCTAGATGAGGGTCCTTCTGTGCCTATCTTTCTCTGGAGGAACCTGCAACAATCAGGTTAGTCCAACTTGGTGACTATCCAAAGATAGGAAATAAATATGGTTACAAAATCCGTGGACGAAGTTGAGGCCGTCAAATCTGATTTAGTCCAAGTCTCTCGGCTCGCCTTGAATGACCAGGCAGAGGATGTGCGGCTCTACATTGCCCGTTTGGTCCGGAAATATCGGGCCATCGAGCCCGACCTTGCAGCTCAGCTAAATTCCTTTCTCAAGGTCAGGCCAGGCAGGGCTATCGATCCACTGAGGAGGGTTCCATTCCCAACGAAGGAGAACGCGCCGATCCCGATCGATGATGAGTCGAGGCTTACCCTCCTGAAGGCCTTCAGCGATGGGCCGGATAGAGATTCGCCACTGTTCTCCAAGTCTGTTGAGGAGCAGCTGAGAAGGCTTGTCCTGGAACGGAATCAGATCAAGCGCCTCACCTCCCTAGGGCTGGTACCAACTCGGTCCGCAGTTTTCGTCGGAAAACCAGGAGTCGGGAAGACTTTAACCGCTAGGTGGCTTGCTGCTCAGCTTGAGGTGCCACTGTATGTCCTGGACCTCACGGCTGTCATGAGCTCCTTCTTGGGGAAGAGTGGGAACAATATCAGAGCCGCGTTGGATTTCGCGAAACGCCGCCCATGTGTTCTGCTCCTGGATGAGCTCGATGCCATCGCAAAGCGGAGAAGCGATGAGACCGATGTGGGTGAGCTCAAGCGCTTGGTCACAGTCATTCTTCAAGAAGTGGAAGACTGGCCGAGCAACGGATTGTTGCTCGCAGCAACCAACCACCCGGAGTTGATTGATACTGCCCTTTGGCGCAGATTCGATCTGATCATCAACTTCGAGTTGCCTAGCCACGAGGCCGTTGGCGAGGCAACAAGGCGGTTCCTTGGGCCGGATTACGAATTGTTCAATGATTGGCATGAGGCCCTCGCCCTAGCCTTCGAGGGAGACTCGTTCAGTGACATAGAACGCGAGCTGCAGAGATTCCGACGGTCTTTGGCGCTACGCACTGCCACGCCGGACGAACTAGTGATTGAGATGATCAAAGCCCGGAGTCAAAGCCTTAGCCATCGGAATCGGATTGAACTTGCAGTTAAGCTCGCCAAGTCGACATCGTTGTCCCAGCGAACGATCACGAGTCTCACTGGTGGTGTCAGTAAGGACACCATTCGCACTCACATTAACAAAGGCAGGGAAAGCAGGAGCTCCAAACAATGAGCCCAACAAACTTTCTAATCGGACGTGGAGAACTGCTCACGCACGACGTCAAAGGTCCTGGTGGGGGTGGCCCGAAAGGGGAAGCCTATACGCTGCAGGAGGCGATAAAGCGCTTGCTTCCCGAAGTGGAGGCCACGGTCTCCGCAATGGATGCCCTTCCTCTGGACCTTTGCCCAGGCGATTTCGGAGTTGCGAAGCTGATTCTCAATCCGAGCTACATCGCCAAGTCCTATTTCCCTATGGCGCTCCTCCGTGCTGCAGGTTTGGAGTCGATTGGTAGCAGGGGAACGAGCATCACTCCACAAAAGTGGACCCGGAAAAAGCGCCCGGCGGAATCCGGAACGACAGAAATATTTGTAGCCGGCAAGCGATCGGCGTTCCGCTCTCTGCCTGGATTCATCAAGGGGCTCGAAGAGGATAGTGATGAAGCCGTTGACCTCGCAAGGATCGAAAAGGTAGCCGAGTTCACTCAAGAAGAACGCTTCAAGGATTATGGCCCGGAGGAGAATCGATTTTTCGAGGTGGGTCTCCACCTGCTTCCAGATGAATACGCAGAGTTCGTGAGCGACGCCTTCACTAGGTTTGCGGGGACATTGGGGATCTCTGTTCATTCGAAGTTGAGTTTCCGTGCGGGCAACCTATGGTTTGTCCCCGTTGAAGCCGATCGTGAGAAGGCAATTCAGCTATCCTCCTTCTCCTTTGTGAGGGTGGTCAGGCCTGTGCCGAAGCTCCGTGGGTTGAAACCTCTGTCTCGCACCTCCATGGCGGACATCGGCTGCAAGCTTCCAATCGAGCAGCCTCTTTCAAATGAACCCAGAGTCGCCATCCTCGACGGGGGCCTGCCCAAAGACCACCCGATCGGAACGTGGCTTCGGGCGTACCGTGAACTGGACTCGAAGGCCTCCGATGATCCTGATGCGCTCGAGCATGGGCTGGGCGTAACTTCGGCATTCCTCTTCGGTCCGATTGAACCAGGGCAGAATTGCCAGCGCCCATTTTCGTACGTGGACCACTTACGGGTTCTGGATTCGCAGACTGGAACCGAGGATCCGCTGGAGCTCTACAGGACTCTGGGATTGATCGAGGAAGTTCTGCTGTCGAGGCAGTACGAGTTCATCAATCTCAGCCTTGGTCCCGATCTACCAATCGAAGACACCGATGTCCACGCTTGGACTTCGGTAATCGATGACTTGCTCAGCGATGGGAACACGTTCATGACCATCGCCGTAGGAAACAACGGAGCTAGGGATCGAGCATCAGGTAACGCTCGTGTCCAGGTCCCGTCAGATTGTGTGAACGCTACTGCAGTTGGAGCTGCCAATCATACGGAGTCATCTTGGTCACGGGCGGCCTACAGTGCAGTTGGTCCAGGCCGCAGCCCTGGGCTCATCAAACCTGACCTAATGGCATTTGGTGGAGACCACAAAAACTACTTCCACGTGTTGGCGCCTGGTTCCAAGCCGCAACTGGCTCCGCAGTGTGGAACTAGTTTAGCCGCCCCCTACCTACTTCGATCCGCTGTGGGAATCAGGGCAATTCTTGGGACAGACCTAAGCCTTCTGTCCGTGAAGGCCCTGATGGTTCACGATGCTGATCCCTCTACGCACGATAAGACTGAGGTTGGATGGGGGAAGATCCCAGAGGACCTGCTTCGTACCATCACCTGCCCTGCAGGCGTGGCCAGGGTAATTTATAAGGGCCACCTGAAACCGGGGAAGTACCTGCGAGCGCGGTTGCCACTTCCCGATGGAGGCCTCAAGGGTCGGATCCAAATCACCGCCACCTTCTGCTATGCGTGCCCTACTGACCCGCAAGATGCGTCCTCCTACACCCAAGCAGGATTGGATGTTTTCTTCCGTCCGCATGCAGAAAAAGTGAAGGGTGAAAAGAACACGGTTAAGACCAGATCCTTCTTCCAGAGGAAGACGTATTCAACGGAAGAAGAAATGCGGTCTGACTTCGGCAAGTGGGAAACGGTCCTGAATGATTCCGTCCGCATGAACGGTTCATCGCTCAACGATCCAGCTTTCGACATCCACTACAACGCACGTGAGGGGGGCGGGAGGACTGCTCGGGCAGAGAGAATTCCCTATGCTCTCGTGCTCACGGTGAAGGCGCCAAAACACCCAAACCTGTTCAACGAAATACTCAGGGCCTACACCAACATTCTCCAGCCGATCCAACCACAGGTGTCACTGCCGATTCGGCTGTAATTTCATTCGCCTCGTTCAGCCCGGCGTTGACTTCGGATCGTTCCCGGGTGGGATCGTGTCCTTCATCCGAAACTTGTGGTCCTCCCCCTGGACCGTAAGCTCTCCACCTCCCTGGTTCCGAAGCATCTCCCGGGCAGCATTGATGGCGTCGGCTTGTGTATCGTGTACGCTGGACGCCTTATCAGCATCATTCCGCTTATTGGCCCATGACCCATCAGGTCGCCGGCTTACGGTTCGGTCCTGAGGTTTGCCCACTTATTCCTCCTACTCAGCTACGTGTAGATAGATAAGCCTCTTGGGGTAGCCATGCAAGCCCTGGGAGTGGTAGAGCTGGAATCCGAGGGTCACACAGTTCGTCGGGAACCAAATCGCCCTTCCATGGGTGGTAGAACAGCTCGCAACGGTCTCGGCTCGGATGCACATTATGCCTTTCGTCCTACCATTGCCATAGAGCGGCTGACGCCTGTGGCCAATCTAGAGGCTGCATCAACAACCTCGAAGTGTTCTTGATGCTGCAGGAGCATCCGGCCTACTGAATGCCACCCCGCTTCTGCCTTTCCAGGCATTTACCAGCCTGACGTCATCACCCCCACCGCCAGGACCAGTCCACCCAGTCCTAGGCCGACAGCCAACAGCCGGGATCCCGCCAGTCGGGTCCAGAGGAGTAGACCAGAGAGGGTCAGGAATACGAAGGAGCCGGAAAAGGCATCCGTGAGGAGGGTCCAGGCCAGGCTGCCCCCGTCGTTCTTATGGAGGCGCTTAAGAGTTTGAAGCAGATCGGCCTCCTTGAGCTCCACGTCCACGCTGCGGTTGCCGGGGACGTAGGATGCCTGGGCGAAGCGGCGGTGGCCCAAGAAGGCGACGGTCCACTGCTCCATGGCCTTCACGTGCTGGCCGCCCACCCGGCCGTTCCTCGGGGCCTGGATCCGCGTCCGCACCCGGGACTCGGGCACGCCGAAGCTCGCCGCCAGCAGCTTCCCGAGGGCCTCCGGGCCGGAGGGTGGGGGCCCCTCCAGCTCGACGCTCACGCGCCGCTCCGTGATCTCCCCGGTTTCGATCTTCAGCACGGCGCGGTGGTTCATGAGGAAGCCAGTGACCCCGAAGAGCAGCCCGAAGGCCGCCCCTGTGAGGCCGGTCCAAGCGTGGAGCTGGCGCAGGGTGCGCAGGAAGGCGGCCCGGCGGCCTGGTCCCGTCGGCGTGTCGTTCATGCCCTGACCCTCAGAAGGCCACGGCGCAGGTCAGGGACGCGCTGCGGGGCGCGCCGAAGAGGATGTTGAAGTCCGAGCCCGCGGATGCGTAGTAGCGCTTGTCCGTGAGGTTCTCCACGTTCAGGGCCAGGCGGGCCTTCGGGTGGGCTTGCCAGAACACCGCCAGGTCGGCGCGGGTGAAGCCCGGCAGCCTCACCGCGTTGGTGGTGCTCGTGAAGACCTCGCCCTGGTGCACGAGACCGAAGCCAAGCGACCAGCCACGGTCCAGGTCCACCTTGTTCCACCAGGACACCGCGCTGCGGGGGACGAGGGGCACCTTGGTGCCGACGGGCACCGGCGCGGCGGTGGCGCTGCCGCCGGTGGCCTTCAGGACCCGGGCGTTCAGGTTGGCGTAGCCCGCGTAGACCTGCCAGCGGGGCAGGAGCTGGCCCTGGATGCCCAGTTCCATGCCTTCGGTGCGCTGCAGGCCCGAGAGCACGAGCTTCGTCGGATCGTTGGGGTCCTTGCTCTTCACGTCGGCGCGGTCCAGGCGGAAGGCCGCCGCCGTCACCGCAAAACCCGCGCCCAGGTCCCACTTGCCCCCCAGCTCCCAGTTCAGACCCTTCTCTGGCTTCAGGTCCGCATTAGCGGCGGAGAGGGAGAGGGTCTCGCTGCTGGGCAGAAAGGCGTAGCTCCAGCTTAGGTAGTAGGAGGACGCCGAGTTGGGCTGGAAGACGAGGCCCGCCCGGGGCGACAGCACGCTGTCCGTGCGGCCCAGGTCCACATTGGCGGCATTGCGGTCGTCCAGCCTGACCTTGAAACGGTCCTGGCGCAGGCCCAGTACCGCCTTCCACTGCGGCGCGAGGGTCACTTGGTCCTGGACGTAGAAGGCCAGGATGTCCGCCGTCACCGCGTTGTTCGTGTCCGAGGCCTTGGAGGCCCACCGGGTGACCGTGGCCCGAGGCGCCGCGGCATCCACCAGGGTGAACTCGGCGCTGCCGAAGTAGCCCGTCTGGCGCTGGCTCTCGCTGCTCTGCCGGCCCGCTTCCACGCCGGCGAGGAGGTGGTGCTCCATCCCGCCCAGCTTCACCTTGGCTTCGAGGTCCGTCTGGAAGAAGAGGTTGTCCCGGTCGTTGGCAGTGTTGTAGGCGGTGATGCGCAGTTTCCCCGTGGCGGGGTCCACCACCGAGCCCGGCTGCACGTTCTGCCGGAAGGTGGCGTAGCGCGTGGCCCGCAACGTACTCCGTAGGGTGAGGCCCTCGCCCAGGCCCTGCTCGAGGCGCGCCGAGACCGCATCCACCTTCGCCCGGCCGGGGCTTTGGGCCGCGTTGCCGAAAAAGGTCGAGGCCTCTGTATCGTAGGGCCGGCCCTTGAGGGCGGGAATGCCGCGGTCCACCGTGCGCCGGTCCTCGAAATGCTCGAAGCCCACCAGGATCCAGGTGTCCTTGCCCGGAGCGAAGTCGAAGACGGGATTAACGCCGCTGCGCTGGAGGGTGAAGCCGTCCCGGAAACTCTTCGAGTCCTCCCCCACGGCATTCACCCGCAGGCCGAAGCCCGCGAAGCGCTCACTGGCGTCGAAGCTGGCCCGCTTCAGACCGTAGCTGCCGCCCCTCAGCTCCCCGGCGCGGAGGTGGTCCTCCAGGGGCCGCTTGGTTACGCGGTTCACCACGCCGCCGGCACCGCCGCGGCCGAAGGTCATGCCGCTGGACCCCTTCAGTACCTCGATGCGCTCGGCGTTGTAGGGGTCGCGGAAGTAGAGGGCGTCGTCCCGAACGCCGTCCACGAAGAAGTCCGACGAGGTGCTGATGCCTCGCAGCACCGGCTGGTCGCGGGCCCCTTCCCCGGGGTTCACGGAGGCGCCGGGTACGTAGCGCAGGGCATCGGCCATGCTCCTCATGCCCTGGTCCTTCACCAGCGCCTCGGGCACCACCTGCACGGACTGGGGCACATCCCGCAGGGGGGTGTCGGTCTTGGTCGCGGTAGCCGAGCGGGTGGGGCGATAACCCTTCACGGGGCCGTCGGCGCGCTCCCGGCGCCGGGTCTTTTTGACCTTCACCTCCTGGAGGGTGGTCTCGCGGGGATCAGGCTTCGGCGCTTCCTGGGCGAAGATCGGCAGGGCAAGCAGGCCGAAGGCCAGGGGGGTAAGGCGGCTAGTCATGGAAGGTCCTTTCAGGCGTCGAGGTGGAAGGTGATAGGCACGATCACCCAGGCGGCGACGGGCTCCGCGCCCCGGCGGGCGGCCTGGAACCGCCAGCGCCGCACCGCCGCCTGGGCGGCAGCGTCGAGGCGAGAAAAGCCGCTGCTCTGCTTGAGTTCGACCTGGTCGGCGCGGCCTTCAGGGCTGACCAGGACCCGCAAGAAAACGCGCCCTTCCTCACCCAGGCGTTGGGAGAGGGCCGGGTACTCGGGCTCGGGATTCTGCAGGTAGGCGGCATCGAAGCGGGGCGGCTGCACGGCTGATCCCTGGCCGACGGGGATTCCGCCTGCCACGCCGCCGGGAGACCCGTTCACCACGCCTCCTAGGACACCGCCGGGCGTGCCGCCCGGAACGCCGCCCGCCACACCCCCAATGGCTGGGCTCGCAGCCGCAGGGAGCGTCATGGTCGGGGTCAAGGCATCGGTCAGGGTCGGCGTAGGGACGGAGGGAGACTCGGACCGCACCGGGGCAGCCGCGGCGGATCCCGCCGGAGGCGGTGGGAGGGGCGCGGCCGGGGCGTCGAAGGCTTCCAGGCTCACCGCCACTGTCCTTCGGGGCGCCACCATCGCCGGAGTCGATGCCGCCAGGCCAAGGCCCAGCGCGGTGAGCCCGCCGTAGAGAGCCAGGGAGACGGACAGCGCACTGGCCCGGGAGACCGGTGCGACACGCCCGAGGCTGGGCGGCGCCCCGAGGGCGGCCGACCTATGGGTATATGTTTGTGGCGCGATCGGCGCCGCAGCTTCGACCCAGGGGGCCGTGGGAGCGAGGATCGAGAGGGACGGGCTCATGGCTCTAGGGTACGCGGCTGAGACTCAGTATCAATAATAATTTACTCAAACCCGTCCAGACCTCGCTTGGTAGTGACCAGCGTCACGCACGCAGGGCATCTGGCTTCTTGATTAGGACCCTCTCTCGGATGACCCGAGAGGAAGTAGACAGAATGTAGTCCTGACGACACGCAGGCCGGGGACTCCGTTCATCTTGGGAGGCACCGATGGGATCACTTGGAACGAGACCCTTTGGATCCGATTTCTCGTCCCTTCCTAGGGGTACTGGGGGCTGAAATCTTGTGCTCCAACGCCTGCATGACTTGTAGGAAAGGCGTTCCTAAGGCTTCACACCAAGCGTGGACCTCGATCACATCGAGCCGCCGTTCCCGGCGTTCGCACTTGCTGACGGAGGATTGGGTGATGTGAAGGGCTTCGGCCAGCGCGATCTGGGAGACGCCCTTCTCAAGACGGAGTGCGACCAGCAGGTCCACAAGGATCTGGTAGCGCTGGGAGTAGATCGACTTTTCCATCTCGGAGGTCCGCAGAGCCGACCGTAAAACCCGAAATGGAATAGTCCCAAAGAGACTATTCTATCATAGACTAAAGGCCTCCTGGAGGCCCTCATGCGCTGCGTTCTGCACTCCATCCTTGTGCGCGGCATGGCGGCGACGAGCCTCGAGGGCGGCGAACGCTTCGATTTCAGGATCCAGAAATAGCTACCGCCGATCGGAGGTGCACATGCGTTGCGTGCGATGGGCTCTGTTGGTCCTTTGGGTGCTCGGTGCCCCGAATCTGATGGCTGCCCCGAGCAAGGCCGCACAGAAGGAATGGAAGGGCAGGATCGGAACCTCCTACCATGCGTACCCGGGCATCCCCTCCAACTTCCGTCCCATGGTCAGGCCTGATCGAGGAATGCCGGCCACCAAGCGGATGGAGGACCGGATCGATCTCGTCGGCGTCGATGAGGGACAGTTCTCGGGCAGTCTGGGCCCCCTACTGGAATTCAGGTCGGAGCCCTCGAAAGCGAACGTGTTCCTTTACGCATCCGACTTGAAATCCATCCTCGAATCGGGGGAGGTGCTGGACCACGTGCCAGGCTCCGCGGATCCGAAACCGGAATCCCTGAAGTTCCTTGAGGCAGAGGCGGCTCGCCAGAAGACGTTCAAGCGATTTCTGATCACGCTCGGTGTAACGGTGGTCCTGGGCCTGGGCTTGCTGTTCTTCCTCCTGTCTCGCATCGGTCGCCGAAGCTCCAAGATTCCCATTCCGGCGAAACCGGCGCCGCATCCTGCGCTTCGGTCCTGGTTGTGCGCGAGCTGCGGGTGGCTGGGATTCGTGGGGAGGAACGGCAACCCCTACGACGTCGGGGTGGGAATCGGCACCGCCGCGGCGGGTGCAGGTGCGGCCGGCGTCATGGCCGGCGGAGCAGGCCTGGCCGGTGGGGTCGTCATTCTTCTGGTGGGCGTGGCGGTCTTCATCATCGGCATCCCCCTCATCCTCCTGTTCGGGATCGGATTCCTCGTCATGGCCCTTGGTGTCGTGATCATGGCGGTGGGCGGGGTCATGAGCCTGATCGGTGGCACGGCTGCTGGAGCCGGGGCCACCATCGCAGCCAGCGGTGCCGCCGCCGGGGCGGGATCCTACGCCAAGGGGCAGGCGCATGCCCAACGGGCCCTTCCTTGCCCCGTGTGCAAGCAGGCGCTCATCCCCTGCGCGAGCCCCATGGGCAAGCGGTTCATTGCGGCCAATCCCGATGTGTTGATTCCGCTCCGTCCTGCGATCCAGGGCTGGTTGGAATTCGTCCGGGACTATGAGAGCAGGACTGGGGCGGTGATCCGGCGGGAACCGTGGCCTGGCGCCGCCGAGATCCCTTCCTTGGCGATGGATGAATCCCCAGCCACCGGGACCCAGGATGCCGACTCTCCGGCCGATCCTAAGGGCCGCCAGGCCTCCCCCCAAGAAGCCTGAGGACTGATTCACACCCCCCGTACGAACTAGTACCTCCCCCCTTCAACACGCGGACCCGGTTCGCCACGAGGAGCCCCCGATGACCTTCCGACCTGTCTTGTTTGCAATCGCCCTCGGGTGTTTTCCCGCGCTGGCGCAAACCACGATCTCTCTTCCGCCTGAGGCCGTGCTCATCAAGATCAACCGGGGGCGCGAGACCTTCAAGTTGAAGGAGGTCGCCAATGCCCAGGGGCCAGCCCAGTTTGGATTGACCAAGCTGGAGCGCCAGGCCAAGACCCTTGCTTTGACCCTGCAAGATCGACCGCTAGAGGTAGCCCAGCAGCAGCTCAGGGACAACGGCGTGATCCTCTTGCGCTACCTCATCCCCATGAAGAACCTCGGGACCTTCTTCGAGTTTGACGAGAAGAAGATCTGGCACGTTGCGCCGCAGATGCGGGCGGACTTCTTCGTGGAGGTCAATGCCGGTGGGGCCCGTGGTGGCGACCAGTTGAACGCCGAGGGTACGCCCGTGGGCTACTTCTGGGCCTACCAGCATTCGCGCACCCTTCGCGGCGTCAAATCAGGGTTCGGCGACTTCCTGAAGAAGCTCTCCAACGAGCCCGCCTTCACGCCCCTCGACTACGAGATCGAGATGCGGAAGTACTGGACCTACGGCGACCCCGAGGAGCTGGTGGTGGTGGATGTGATGCTCACGCTCCTACCCATGGGCGCCACCACCCTGGTGGAAAGCGTCCAGGCCGGTGTTGTGGGTCTCGTGGATGAATCCTTCCTGCCCTACACGAAGGCCGCGAGGTTCGTCCTTCCCACGAACCTGGGCACCATCGTCTCGGATCCTCGGGCGAACCTGGCCGACCTCGGGCAGGTTCTCGCTCTGAAGAACAAGGAATTCGCTTCCAAGACAACCTTAGAGAAGCAGATTCAGACGGCCTTGAAGGAAGTGTTCGGGTCGTTCCTCAAACAGCCCTGACCCTTCTAGGACGCAACTGTGTCGGGTCTGGGCGCGGTTGCCCGAACCCGAAATGATCAACTGATCCCAGCGTCGGGGTCCGTCCAGCTCCGCGAAGAATTCTCTAATCTGGACGGCGTCCAGAATCAGGACATAGCACCCCCGAAGTGGTGCTTGAAAATGTTGCGGATTTAGCCGGCGGCACGGAATTCGCTCACTAACTTCCCAGAAAAGATGGGGAAGGTATGAGAATTGATCTACGTCACATATCACTAGGTGGCCGAGATGGGCCACCGCAGAGCGGTTCGGAGCGTCGGAGCGTCGGAGCTGCCGAGTGCGACTGACCTGAGGTTGAGTGACCAAGCGTGTAGCTTGGTCTGCCTCTGGATCGGTAATGGACTCGGCCTGCCCTGACACATGCCTGGCCTGCGATTGGACGACCCCGCAACTGCCAAGTGGGATCGCGAAGCCTCGTGACTTCGTGGTTCCTACCTCTTCCACGGAGATCAAATGAATTTCACCAAACTTGCCTTGGCAATCGTGGTTGCTTGGGGACCACCGATACTCGCGCAGTCTTCTCTTCATCGGCTGGATGAATTCACGCTCGCGCGTCTGCGGGCGAGTCAGACAGCTAGAGCAAAACAGCTCGAGCCATCCGTTCTTGAATCGATGCCTGCTCACAAGAGTCAAGGGCACTCAATGAAGCTCCGCACGACCGAAGTGGATCGGTACGGTCGTACCATTGCAAGGTTCGACCATTACTTCCATGGGGTGCGAGTAGAAGGGTCAGAGGCAATTGGAATCATTGGGCCGGATGACACTACCGAGAAGGTTACTTACCCGTTCGCAACGTTCCTCGACCCACCGTCTGGAAAGATCAACCCTTCGGTCCCAGAACAGCATGCGATTGATCTTGCAAGTCATGCTCTAAACCTTGCACAAGGGGAGCCCGTTCAGAGCAGTACCGAGTTGGCACTTCGGCCAAGCATCGAGCGGAGATTTTATTCGGGCCCATCAAGCAATCCGGGAGGACGACGGAATGCGGATCCGGTTCAAAGCGTTCGGGTATTGAAGGACTGGCGACTGGTGTACATCGTCCAGAGCTACTTGCCGTGGCGCTCGCAAGCTTTCACGACTTCGGTTGATGCCGTGTCGGGGCTGGTGATCAGCCACGGGCCGAATGCATCCTGTACTGCCGAGATTCAAGGTGTGGCTCAGTTCAATCGTTGGAATGGCTCGAATGTTCTCCAGTTGCCGGGGTACGAGAGCGACGGTGCCTACTTTCTTCAGCGTGGCGGCATCTTCAGTGTGAACGTCGGAGATGTCCAAAACGCGGTGTACAGCAGCTCTACGCCGTGGTTTGGGGATGGGACCGAATACACCTCTGGGGTCCCGGGAAGTGTGAATGGTCAGACTCAAGCAGTAGATATATTTCACGGGATCAGTTCCGCGTATGATTTCTATCTCACGCTGTTTGGGCGACATGGCATCGACGGAAGTGATGGCTACTTTATTCCGGTCGCTGCCCATCATCCGAACAATCTCCCGAAAGGGGCTTCAGCAAACTTCTGGTGGTGGAGGAACTACTTCCTCGGGCAGGAGAATTACTGGATTGATTTCACGGATCAGTTCGACCTATCCCGCCCAGGTGGGCCAACGGAGTTGAGTGTCACTACGCACGAATGGACACATGGCGTAACTCGACGCTGCTCCAGAGTCGGGACCGATGATCGGGATACCGCGGAAGCAAAAGCGATCAATGAAGCTTCTTCAACTGTCATGTCCACTGCCGCGCGGCTCTGGGATTCAACCGGGCGCTATGGGGGTATCGGCTATCCGGATCCAGGACGATGGACGTATGACTGGGTCTACCAACCCCAGGTGTACGGTGGGTATCCGTACCGTCCGGACCCAGTGGGAGTTGAGTTTCTCTATCGACCAAGCCACCCTACTGTCCGAGGTCGGAATGAGCCCTCATGGTGGACAGCGTCTAAGGCAGGTTGGACTGCCGATTCGCATGGGATGGGGGCCCCCATCCACCGGTTGTTCTACTTCCTTGCAAACGGCTCACCAGCTCTGACCAATCCTGATGACCTGAGTGACGAGGTGAGAGGAAGGACGTCACCTTTCATGCCTTTGGGCTTCGATGGTCTTGGAACACACAATGCAACGGTGCTGTTCTACCAGGCAATGTCACAGACCTTCACCACCTGGATGGACCTGATTGATGTCGGGCCCGCCGTCAAACAAGCAGCCGACCAGATCTTCGGGGCTGGTTCAGCGAACAGCCGCATCGCCGCCCAAGCAGTGGCTGCGGTGAATCTGTCTTCTCCTCCAACGTACGGTTTCCCCTCAGGCCAATCTCACACCGCGCTTGGCACCGCGCTGATTCAGCCGACCAATGAGCATGCTGCCGTCTCAATCGAGCAACTTCCCGCGGGAAGCAGCAGTCTCTACTACGGTGTCACCCTGCCACCACACGTGAGCCTCACGGTCTCCACGAAGGCAAAATTGAAGTCCAGCGCTTCTACGAGTGAAGGCCCATCAATCCAATTCCTGGACGAGTCAGGAGGTACCATCTACGCGGGGGCAGGCCCTGAGTCTTATGGACTGATGAACCTTACAAGCTCGAAACAGCTAATCATCGATCTGATGCCGGGCGATGGAGATCCACCTCCTTCCTACCAATGGCTGGGGGCAACACTGACCTGGCGCAATGATGGTTCCGCACCTATCTATGTGATTGTGAGGGTATTCTCAGAATCACTGCGTACATGGGCCTATTCAAACACACTCAATACCCGCTTAGATATTCGTCATATCACAGCGGATGACTTGCAGGCAGTCCTATGGTGACTCGATTTCACATGCCGTTTCACGCAGCTCCGCTGGCCGCTGCGGGGCTCTTGCTCCTTGGATGTTCTGGTTCCGGTAGATCAGAGATTCACGGAATTGGAGAACCTCCTGTTCCCATCGCACTGAACTTCGTCGTCGTGCCGACTCTTGAGACGGACACCCAGGATCCGTTCAAGCCCTGGGTGATGACGGCTGGGCAACAGGTTCAGATCCATGCGATCGATTCAGTCACTGGCCAGCAGGTCGATGACAAGGTGAAGTGGGTCATCTCTCCGTGGAAGTTCGCAACCGACCCCATCGGAACCATCGATCAAACAGGGAAGTACACTGCACCTTCCAGTCCAAGTGGTGTTGTCCTCTCTGTCGGGACTTCGGGCCCACCGACTGCGTATCAGGGGGCTAAATACATTTCGATCAGGGCCGCAACTGTGACCCTCTCTGATGCCCATTAATCGTCCCTTCATTCACTTGGATCGCCCTGCCGCCTCTGGGGGAGTGGGCGGCTGCCGATGCATCCCATCGGACAGTAACTCCTCCAAACACTGCTGACCTAGAGAGGTCTGCTAACAAGGAGGCAGTCATGCCTGACAACCTGAAGCGGAAAGGGCCAGAAGATCCCAATTTCGTGAACATCCACGAGACGTGGGAACTCAACTACTGGAGCGGACATTTCGGTGTGACAAAAGAAAAGGTGATCGAGGCTGTCAAGCGAGTCGGCCCAAGCGTGGTGAAGGTTCGGCAGTACCTCGGGAAGTAGAATTCTCACACAGTCCCTTGAGAGGGCGCTGCTCTTGAAGTCAATCTGTAGTTTGGGATCGTTATTTACACTACTATTCAGCGCATCGAATCACGGAGAATGCCATGCTTCTCGTATCTGCTGAGGTTGGCCCATTCAAGTCGATCAATAACCCTCAGGTTGTAGATATCGGGCCCACTGTCACTGTCCTGGTAGGTATGAACGAAGCCGGGAAGACAGTCTTTCTTCAGGCTCTTGAGAAGTCTGCGGACGCCCTGGCAGTAGCAGGGTTTGACCACATCAGCGATTACCCGAGGAAGGCCCTTTCCGCTTACATGAAGAAGCATGAGACCCACGCAGAGGCGGTCACAAAGCTAACCTATCAACTCAGTGATGACGAAGTGGCCAAGTTGAATTCCAGCTTGAAAACGAATCTCCCAAAAGGTTTCCAGTTCACGGTCACCAAGAGTTATAATAATAATCTCACTATTTCTATTCATATTGAAGAAGAGCCAGTGCTGAAGGCATTGCTGGCCTCATCCTCTCTCAGTTCAGACGCCTTAATGGCTGCCAAGGAGTCCACATCTCTCCGCGAGATACCAGCCAAGCTAAGTGGTGTTAGCCTCACACCTCAAGACGATGAATTCCTCGCGGTGATTAAAAAAAGAATCGATTCGGCTGGGGCTAGCTGGGCTTCTGTCTTGGGGTATGAAGTCTGGAATCACCTTCGGGCAGAGATTCCCAAATTCCTATATTTTAGTGATTATGATCTTCTCCCAGACAAAATGAATCTTGCAGACCTCGCAGGGCGGGTGGAACAGGCAAAGCACGATCCGAAGGCACTTCAGCCGAAGCATCGCGCAGTTCTGGCATTGCTTCGAATGGCCGACATTTCGATCTCTGAATTCACTACTTCGAGTGGATACGAGCCGCTGAAAGCCAAAATCGAAGCTGTCTCCATTTCGATTACCGACCAGATCATGAGGTTCTGGCGGCAGAATGAGGATTTGGATGTCGAAGTTGATATCACCGTGGATCCGAAAGATGAGCCTCCCTTCAACAATGGGCCCAACCTCTATCTCAGGATCAAGAATCGACGGCACCGTGGCGTGACTACCCCGTTTCAACAGCGGAGCAGAGGGTTCATCTGGTTCTTCAGCTTTCTGGTCTGGTTTGACAGCGTCCAACATCAGCTCGATGCAGGCAAGCAACCTGCGGAGCGAGATCTGATCTTACTTCTCGATGAGCCTGCTCTGGCACTGCACGCCCTCGCCCAAGCCGATTTCCTGACATATATAGATGATCTTGCTCAAAGGCACCAGGTTCTCTACACAACCCACTCCCCATTCATGGTCCACACAGATCGATTGGATCAGGTGCGGGTTGTAGAGGACAAACCCTCAGAAGGAACGGTCATTTCCTCAAATGTGGGTGGGGCGGATCCGAAGACAATCTTCCCACTGCAAGCAGCGCTGGGTTGGACCATCGCCCAGAATCTGTTCATCTCAAAAAAGAACCTCCTCGTGGAAGGTCCTTCAGATCTGCTTTTCCTGAAAGTGGTCTCCTCACTGTTAGAGGCCTCCGGTGGCCATGGGTTATCAGATGGGATCACAATCGTCCCAACCGGAGGGCTAGACAAGGTCGTAACCTTCGTGTCCCTCCTAGGCGCAAATGGATTGAAGCTTGCGGTCCTCCATGATTTCCATGGATCGGAGGACCAAAAGCTTTTGGACCTTGTGAAACACAAAATCATCTCCCCTAAACAGATCCTCAACGCCTCACAGTTCCGAGACATTAGTGCCCTAGGTACGAATGGAAGGGACTCAGACATCGAAGACCTTTTATCGCCTTCGATCTACCTCGATGCATTCAATTCGGCCTACGCCAAGCAACTGGGAGGTGCAAAACTTGTCGAGACAGACTTACCCGTCGGAGATAGAGTTCTCGACAGGATCGATAGGCATATAGTATCGAAGGGGATCAAATTGCGACCCAGCGGAGGGTTCAACCATTACCTTCCCGCGGTCGAGTTCGCGAAGAATCCCGGTCCCTTGGATCCCGACACATTAAAACGATTTGAAGCTCTCTTTGAGGCTGTGAACAAACGCTTTTAAATGTATTCTCCACGCCTACTTGTTTCGACTGATCTGTGAAATATTTAAGATAAAAATTAAATCCTCTAACTTGTCAAACTACCAACGGCGCACTACAAATCTTATCCACGCACCTTCATTCGGGGCCATCCATGCCTACTCAGTTTGTGTTGGGGCATATCTCAGACCTGCATTTCTCTGAGGGCACAGATCGCAGTAACCCCAACCACGCACACTCGGTGGAGCTTCTCGTCGCCTTGGAACGCCGGTTATCAGGTCTTGGTGAGTTGGATTGCCTGGTGGTATCCGGAGACGTGAGCAATCAGGGTGACCGCCAGAGCTTGATCACTGCAAACGGATATCTATTCAGCACAATTCCCATCGGTAGAGGTGAAGTGACAGGCCTCAAGCTACCTAACGATCGCGTGCGCGTCATTCCCGGTAATCACGATGCCTGGAACGCCCCTGGCACAGGAAAACTGATCGATCGTCGACAACGCTCGCTCGAGCACTACAACTATGCTTTCCCGGGGCATCAGATCACCGAGAAGGGTTGCTACTACGACTGGATTTCCAAGGATGGTTCCTCGCTCTATCTAGCCTTCGTCGATTCGTGTTTTCTCGGTGATACAGAGCCGAACAATGAATCAGCATTTGGCACGATTCGGTACGATGAGGCGGTTGCAAAGGGCAAGCTATCCGTAACTCAAACTGAAAACTTGCTCGAGTGGCACGACCAAGGCATGCGCGGCGTATTACCCGATGTGCGAAACCCAGGCAGGTATATAGATGCTGCGCTGTTTACCAATAGCCTTAAGGTGCTAATAATGCACCACTACTTGTTCGAGCCTCCTGAACATAAGAGCGACTACTTCATGCGGATGAAACATCGCGATGTCGTATTCCGGAACGTCGCTTTGTCCGACTTCGATGTTCTGCTTTGTGGACACAAGCACGTCGCTTCCTTCGACGTGCATCCTTATGGAGAATATTTCGATAATCGCGCAGTGAATCGTTACATGATGAATTACTTCCGTAGATTGATCGGGCTTGATTCCTTGCCGATCCAGTTCGTCGATGACAATGGGCGCAAGATGCCCAAGGCCCTCACATGGTTGGCAGAAACCATCGGCAGCTGGTTCAAAGCGAAGAAGCCTGGCATTAATGCCGATGATGTCGCTGACCAAGTCTTCAATCTACTGAAGGGTGGGTTGGAGGATCCGGAGGGTTTGGAAAAAAAGGTGCGAGAATATTTGCACGCCAATGGTGCAAGCGGTGCGTCCATGCTTGAGACTCGCGAATTGAAAGCAATTCGAAAGCGGATCTCCAGTGGTTTGGATATTGAGCAACGCCGGCATCTACGAAAGATCGCAGACGGCGTCGCCACAATAACCAAGGACCTACAGAGGCGACCGTTCTTGCAGATCATGTCTGGCTCATCGGCCAAAAATTTCTCGAGCGCTGACAAGAAGCGGTCCTTCAACCTATACAGGATCAATCCGAAGGAAGACTCATGGGAGTTCATCTGTGAGCGATACATATGGGGCGACCAATCGTTTTCCCAGCAACCTTTTATCTCGGCTCACACGTTCCGTCGATGCACCTAATGACAGCCACCCAAACTCCGTCCCAATCCACCGATTCGGACCTCCGGGCGCCAGAGGCCAGGTGCTCGCCCTGAAGAGCAAGGAGTTCTCCTCCAAGAAACTGCTGGAGAAGCAGACCCAGGCTTCCCTGAAGGAAGTCTTCGGCAGCTTCATCAGATGATCCGGCCCTTGTGTTGGCCAATCTCAGGGCCGACTACTGATAACATCTTGCTTATCATCAAGTAGGAATGAAACAGCCAATAACGAGGGGCCCTTCAAGGGCCCCTCATCCTCCAGCACCCCCCCTCCCTGTCCTTGTGGCGGGGCGTGGGCAGCAGCCTGCTGGGCGCGCTCGCGCTGCTCTCCCTCCTGGGCCTGCGCTACCCGCTGCAGATGCTGCCGCTGCTGCTTTTCGAAATGGTCTGGAAGGCGATCTGGCTGCTCTTCTTCGCGCTTCCGCTGTGGCGGGACCACCAGATGGACGCGGCCACGGCGGAGTCCGCCCGGGCGACCCTCATGGGCGTCATCGTGCCGCTGGTGATCCCCTGGCCCTACGTCTTCGCGCACTACCTCCGCAAGCCGGGGGATCGATGGACCGCGGGCGGGCCCCAGGCCGATGGCTAGCCCGAGCCCCCGAGGGAAGGTCAGCCTCCTTGCGTCATCAACCCCCACGGGAGCCGCCTCCATGGATCCGAACCCGGATGCCCTCCGCAGGACCGCGAGGTCCGCGGGAATCCTCTACCTCGTCTGGATCGTCACGGGGTTCTACAGCCTGCTCTACCTGCCGTCCATCCTCCCGATGCGCGGCGAAGCCGACGCCATCGCGCAGGACATCCTCGCCCACGAGTTCGTGTTCAGGACCGGCATCCTCAACGGCATCCTGAGCGGAGTTCTGTGGGTGGTGATGGTGCTTACCTTCTACCGGCTGTTCAAGGCCGTCCACGAACGGCAGGCGAGGCTGCTGGTGGCGCTGGTGCTAATCCAGATACCCGTGATCCTCATCCTGGAGGCATTGAAAATCACGTCACTCATGCTCCTGAAGGGCGGGCTGTTGAAGTCCTTCGCCATGATGCAGCGGCAGGACGTGGCGCTGCTCCTCCTGAAGATGGAAGCCCACGGGTCCTGGGTGCTGGAGCTGTTCTGGGGGCTCTGGCTCTTTCCCCTGGCCTTCCTGGTGTACCGGTCCCGCTTCCTGCCGCGCTTCTTGGGCGTGTGGCTCGGGGTGTGCGGAATGGCCTACGTGGTCCTGTTCATGATGGATCTGCTGGCGCTGCCGCATCGGGCTGCCTATTTCAAATACGCGTTTCCCGCCATGTTGGGGGAAATCGCCTTCATGCTGTGGCTCGTGATTAAGGGCGCGAAGGTGCTTCCAGCGGAACTTGAGCCGCACGCGGCTGCCAACGCCTGAACCGCCATCTGCCGCAAGGGGACACGCCCATGGAACAACGCGCGCTGCTGACCACCACCTCCCTGCTCTCCATCCTCCTGATGACGTTCCACCTCACCGACGACATCCTCCGCGGCATGGCCTCCGGCGGGGTCTCGAACCTCGTGGGGGTGCTCATCCTGGTGATCTGGCTCTGTGGAACCCTGCTGCTCGCCGGACGGCGATCGGGGTACGCGATCCTCCTCCTCGGCTCGCTGCTCGGATGCTCCATCCCCGTCATCCACCTCATGGGGGCGGGGATCGGCGGTGCGCTCGCCAAGTCCAGCGGAGCCTTCCTCTTCGTCTGGACCCTCCTCGCCCTCGGCGTGACCGCGGGCTTTTCCGCCCTTCTCGCGGCGCGCGGGCTGTGGAGCCTGGGCAGGGAGCAGGCCCGGTCGTCCAAGGGCTCAGGTTCCTCTCCAACGGGTTGAGGCCGGGACCCTCGTGCCGGTGCGATCAGTCTTCCTGAGCCGGCCCAAGTTCAGGGCTCCACCTCCGGTTCGGCTTCCAGCATCTTCGGGGGCACTTCCTCCCGAAGGATCCGCAGGGCTTCCTCCAGCTCCTCCCCACGCAGCCGCGCGGCTTCCGGCGCCACATCCGCCTCCCGCCACGGCTTGGCCTTCCCCCAGCCGTATTCCCCGAACACCACCACCGGCGTGCCTTCACGGAGGACGGTCCGCTCGTCCTTGCTGAGCTTCCAGGACGCGCACCACCGGTAGAGCCACTCGGCATCGTCCGGCGCCAGGCGGGCGCAGGCGTGGCTGTCGGGGTAGCCGGGCAGCTCGTACTGGTGGAAGGAGATGCCGGCGGTGTTGTGGAGGTTGACGTACCACTTCAGGTCCCACTCGTCGTTGAAGGTGCTGGTGCGTTCCTTCTGGCACCAGTTGGTGTGGTAGAGGCCCACGGGGGTCGGGCTCTTCCGCTTGCCGGTGGAGGTCGGGCCCCAGCGGACCAGGGCGCCGCCTTCGAAGGCCGCCCAGGCCTGGAGGCGCAGGGAGACCACGATGAGCTTGGGCTGGTCCGCGACCTCGGCCCACGGGGTCGGGAAGGGCGAGAGGTCCATCCACGTCGCGCCCTCCGGCGGCACCAGGAGGCTGTCCCCCTTGCGGGCGTGCTGGAGATCCTTGCGGTTGAGCTTCAGGAACGCCCCGAAGCGCTCCGGCCCGAGGGCGGCTTTCAGCTCCACCAGATCCTGAGGCGTGGTGAGTTCGACCCGCGTGAACTTCAGGGCCGCCGGGGGCGGCGCGGGGACCGGGCGCTTCACGGGCGCCGGGGGAGGCGCGGCGGGGGGCGCCGGCGGTTTCCGCTCGCAGGCGGCGAGCAGGGCGAGGAGGAGGATGGCCAGGCCCAGCCCGCGCCGGGTGGCGGCGGGCCAGAACCCTTTCGCGCCGGATTCAGCCTCAGTCTTCAAAAGAACGGCCCAACGGGGACTCCCTCTCGGCCGGATCGGCGCGGGATGGGTGGAAGCCTAGCGGGCGCTTCGACGGCGACGGTCACGGATGTGTTGTTCACTCGTCCAGCGGGCTCGGGGAATGGACCACCCCGAGGAAGACCTGGACGGCCGGGAGGACCGGCCGGCTGGCGCTGTCCCTCAAGCAGAGGATCGGCTCGAGCCTCAACGGGATCACCCTCGCCCGCCCTTTCCCAGGGCCTCCAGGCGCTCCAGGACGCCGCGCGGGAGGCTGGGGTCCCGATATGATGAGCGGGCAACCGTGGCGAGCCGCCTGCCGTTGCACGCCGTCAGTGCATCCAGGGGAAGGCGCCTGGCCACGTGATATACCTAATCCAGAAAAAATTGGGTATATCAAACAAGAAGTCAATGGCCTGGCCCGTTCCCATGCGCCCGGACCACCTCCAGGAGGGCCTGGGCGGCCCGGCTGAGCAGCACGTCGCCCTGGTAGACCAGGCGGATGGTGCGCTCGATCTTCAGGCCCGGCACGGACCCGCGCTTGAGGGTCCCCGCGGC
Source organism: Holophagaceae bacterium (assembly GCA_044229575.1). Taxonomy (GTDB): domain Bacteria; phylum Acidobacteriota; class Holophagae; order Holophagales; family Holophagaceae; genus JADJVL01. Next base: position 24,587 of record JBGAST010000020.1, read on the forward strand.
GAGCTCCTTGGCGACGGTCGGCTCCGGCAGGAAGGCCATCCTCGGCCCCTTGCCCGGGGCGGCCTATGCCCAGGTCCGGATGCCGATGATGCCCCAATACGCCAAGTACAGCGTGGTGATGGTGAAGATGAGGGAGACCCCCAGGCTGTGCGCATAGGCTAACCGGTTCATGCCCCGCCATTCACCGCGCAGGCCGGCGCGCAGGGCGGCCCAGAGGGAGGCCGCGCTGAAGGCGGCGAAGGCCCAGGTGGCCGCCCAGAGGCCGACCGACCACGGCGTCCGGTATCCCATGCGGGCCATGGTGTCCTCGTTGGCCAGGATCAGGATCACGACGACGGCGACCAAGGACAGCACGGCCAGGAGTGGAAGCACCCGCACGTGGAGATTCGGCACGCCGCGCATCCGTCGGCAGAGCCAGCGGATCCCCCACACCAGGGCGAAGCCGGGCACGGAGAGCAGGGCCAGCAGGAACAGGACCGTGCCCACAATTCCGGTCCAGGCCTGGGCGGGGTGCACCTGGGCAAAGATGCTGCCGCGGCCCACGGCGAGCAGGCGGCCATCCTCGCTCTTCATCAGCACCGCCCCCGCCACTCCCTGATCCTCCCTCCGGAAACGCAGTCCCTCGACGCCCACCAGGAACTGGGAGGGCGCGATCCAGGGGCTGATCCGCATGCGGTTCCCCTCGAAGGACACGTGGACCAGGTTCCCCACCTGTTCCAGGAAGGCCAGGTTCTGGATTTGGGGGTTGATGGTGTGGTACCAGCCCTGGAATTCCCGGGTGGCGGCCGCCTCCAGGGGCTGGATCGGGGGCAGCGTGGGCTTCGCAAGGTCCTGGGTCACATAGGCCTGCATCTGCGCGTTGATCCTCTCGAAGGCCTCGCCCGCTTCGCCATTGATGGAGAAGAAGTAGCCCAGGCCGCTCTCAGGCAGGTAGGCCAGCTGGGACAGGCCGCCGTCCACGGCGCCATTGTGGCCATGCCAGACGAAGCCCCGGTCGTCGACGCTGGTGAAGTTGTGCAGCCCGTAGCCGGTCTTCAGCCCGCCCTGGGCGGCCCAGGAAGTGGTGGGAGTCTCCATGCGCCGGAGCGAGGCTTCGGACAGGATCCGCTGGCCGCTCCCTTCGCCGCGCCGGAGGAAGAAGCGCAGGTAGGCGCCCATCTCGCGGGCCGAAGCGTTGATGGCGCCGGAGGGCCGCATTGCAAGGTGCCAGTAGGGGTAAGGCGTATGGCCATCCCCGTGGTACAGCTTCGTCAGCAGGCTCCGGGTGCGGGGCGAGTGGAAGTAGTCCGCGGTGGGCATGCCGATGGGCTTGAAGAAGGCCTCCGCCACGTAGTCCTCGAAGCGTTGGCCCGTCAATTTCTCGATGATGGCGGCGGTCACGGCAGGTCCGGAGTTGCAGTACGCGAAGCGGGTGCCGGGGCGCCATCGGGAGGTGCGGGATTCCGGACCCAGGGCCAGTCCGCCGGCCAGGGTCAGAGGGCTCGGATCGCTGGAGGCGTACTCCTTGAAGTGGAGGTTGTCCCAGCCGGTGGTGTGCTCCAGCAAGTGGACGACGCGCACGGGGTGGGTGGCCTCCCAGGGGTTGGTGAAGGCCACCTCGGGCACCAGGCTGCGCACGGGGGCATTCAGGTCCAGGCGGCCCTCCTCCACGAGCTTGAGGGCCGCGAGGCCCGCGAAGGTCTTGGAGATCGAGCCGATGCGGAAAAGGGTATCGGGCGTGACGGCCTCGCCGGTGGCCACGTCCGCCTTGCCGATTCCGGCGGTCCACACGAGGCCGGTCCGGTTCGCGATGACGGCGCTGGCTCCCGGGACCCGGGTCTCGGCCAGGATCCGGGTGATCCGCGCTTCAAGCTCGGCGGCATTCTTCGCGGGAACGACGGCCTGCCCAGGCTGGGCGAGGAGGGGCGGACAGGCGAAGAGCAGGATGGCCAGCAGACGGGTGAACAGGCGTGCCGGGAACGGCATGGGGAACTCCTTCGGGCTGAATTCCCAGGCTAGGGAGGGCAGCTTAAGGAATCCTTAAGGCCTGGAACGCAAGGTGGTCCCTACACTGTTGGGGCACTCCATGGGCCATGAAATCAGCATCCTCCTGATCGAAGACGATCCTCACCTGGGCCGTGCGCTGGCCCAATCCTTGAGGGATTCGGACTACGCCGCCACCTGGGTGCGCACGGCGGAGGACGGGGACCTCCAGCTGCGCACCCAGCGCTTCGATGGCGTGCTGCTGGACCTGGGCCTGCCCGATGCCTCGGGATTGGACGTGCTCAAGGCCCTGCGCCGCAGGAACGAGCGCACCCCGGTGCTCATCCTCACGGCCCGGGATGCCGTAGAGGACCGGGTCCGGGGGCTGGACGAGGGGGCGGACGACTACCTGCCGAAACCCTTCGCCGTGCCGGAACTCCTTTCCCGGGTGCGGGCCCTGTTGCGCCGCAGCGCCGGTTTCGCCAGCCGCGCCTGGCAGATCGGTGACCTCAGTCTGGATCCCGAAGGGCGCAGCCTGGCCCGTGATGGCGTTCCCGTTCACCTGTCCCCCCGCGAATTCCAGGTGCTCCTGCTGCTGGCCCACCAGGCGGGGCGGGTGGTGGGCCGCACCCAACTGGAAGAAGGCATCAGCGAGCTGGGGGAGGAGCCCGAAAGCAACGCCATCGAAGTGCACATCCACCATCTCCGGAAAAAGCTCGGCAGCGGGCGCATCCGCACCGTCCGGGGCCTGGGCTACCTCCTGGAGACGACGTGAGGACCTCCCTGCTGCGGCGCATGATCCTGGCCCAGGGCCTGGTCGTGGCTCTGCTCTGGCTCCTCATGGTGGGTTTCATCCTTGTCATCGCCTACGGGCTGACGGGTCTGAATGTCGTGGACATGCCCATGAGAATCCAGGCGGCGACCCTCCTGAACCTGCTTCAGGACGAAAAGGATCCCGCCCGCTTCCGGCTCCAGGCCCACCGGTTGCAGGAACTGGCCGAGACCTACCCTCAGTTCTCCGAACCCAAGCATCCGGGCTATCGGCCCGTCTTCCAGATCCTCGACGGAAAGGGCGCCCTGCTTTTCCGGACGGATGCGGCGCCGGAAACGGTCCTGACCCGGGCAGGACCGGGCATCCACAACCTCCTGGCGGCCAGGACGCCCTGGCGGGTGCTGGTGGTGGAGGATCGCCCCGGAGGCCTGCGGGTGCTCGTGGCGGAATCCCTCGCCGAGCGGCGGCGCGAGGCCTGGATGGCCATCCTCCAACAGTCCCCGGTCCAGCTGCTGGTCCTGTTCCTGGTGCTCGCCGCCTGCACATGGCTGGTTTCCAGGCGCGCCTTGAAGCCCCTGCGGGAATTGGCCGAAGCTGTGGGCGCGCGCAGCCCCGCGGATCTGACCCCGCTGGCAGGGCATACGGATCTCCTGGAGACCCGGCCGCTCGTGGCGGCCCTGAACCGGTTGTTCCGTCAGGTCCAGACCCTGTTGGAGACCCAGCGGCGCTTCGTCGCGGACGCGGCCCACGAACTGCGGACGCCCCTGGCGGTCATCGCGGCGCAGGCCCACGTGCTTCAGCACGCGCAGGACCCGGCCCAGCGGGATGGGGCCGCGCAGGAACTCCAACAGGGGGTCGAGCGCGGGGCCCAGGCGGTCCGGCAACTGCTGTCCGTGGCCCGGCTGGAAGCGACCGGCCCCGTCATCCTGGACAGGCCCCTGGATCTGGCGAGCCTGGCTCGGGAGCGGGTCGCCAGCCTGGTGCCCCAGGCCCTCGCGAAGGATCAGGATCTTGGCTACGAAGGGCCGGACTCCTTGAGCTGGGAAGGCGACGCCGGGGTCCTCGGCAGTGCGATCGACAACCTGCTGGTCAATGCCCTCCTCTACACCCCGCCCGGAGGCCGCATCACCCTGCGGGTGGCTCCAGGGGTGGGCGCCATCCTGCTGACCGTCGAAGACACCGGACCGGGGATCCCGCCGGAGTTCCTGGCGGTCGCCTTCGAACGCTTCACGCGCCTGCCCGGTACCCAGGAAGCGGGTTCAGGACTGGGGCTCGCCATCGTGCGGCGGGCCGTGGAGCTCTTGGGCGGGACGGTGGTCCTCGAGGGCCGTCCCGAGGGGTCAGGGCTTCGGGCCACCCTCCGCCTCCCTCGGCGGGAGCCGTAGGCCGAGGTCTCATCTCTTCGGCTTGGCCTCGGCTTCCGAACGCTCCCGGACCACCTCCAGGAAGGCCTGGGCGGCCCGGCTGAGCAGCACGTCGCCCCGGTAGACCAGGCGGATGGTGCGCTCGATCTTCAGGCCTGGCACGTGCACGCGCTTGAGGGTCCCCGCGGCGATCTCCTTGGCCACGGTCAGCTCCGGCAGGAAGGCCACCGCCAGGCCTTCGGCGGCATAGGCCTTCAGGGCCTCGAAGACCGGCAGGTCGAAGGCGACCCGGGGCTCCACGCCGGCGTGGCGGAAGTGGGCCTCCAGCTTCACCCGGGAGGGCGTCCGCGGGCTGTGCAGGGCGAGGGGAAAACCCGCCACGGCCTTGATGTCCTTCGGAGGCAGCTTCGTCAGCGGGTGGTCCTTGGACACCACGGCCACCAGGGCGTCCTTCCGCAGGTCCAGGGACTGGAGGCCCGCCAGCACGGGCTCCGCGGCGATGAAGCCGAAGTCGTACTCGTGGCGCAGCACCTCCCCGGGGATGCGCTCGGAGAAGCCCCGGTGGAGCTGGATGGCGATCTTGGGATGGGCCTGGTGGTAGGCCCGCAGCAGGTCCGGCAGCAGGCAGTCCACCACGCTGTCGGGGCCCACGAGCGTCAAGGTGCCCTGGCCCAGGCCCCGCAGGCCCTTGAGGGTCTCGAAGGCCTCCGCCCGGAGCTTCAGCATGCTTTCGGCGTAATCCAAGAGGCTGCGGCCGGCGTGGGTGAGGGCCAGGCCCCGCCCCGAGCGCACCAGGAGGGGTTCGCCGAGGGATTCCTCCAGGCGCTTCAAGGCCATGCTCACCGCGGGCTGGGTCTTGTGGAGGCGGGCGCCGGCCCGGGAGACGGAGCCCTCCCGGGCGACGGTCACAAAGACTTCGAGCTGGCTCATCTCCATGGCGTACTCATACGGCGAAGTACCGGGCCTGCGGATGCCAGGCCACCAGCGCGCTGGTGGTGCACTCCGGCGTCATCTGGAAGCTTTCCGTCAGCTCCACGCCGATGCGGGCGCCATCCAGGAGGTCCAGGATGGGCCCGTTGCCCTCCAGGTCCGGGCAGGCGGGGTAGCCGAAGCTGTAGCGCGAGCCCTGGTAGCCCTGGCTGAAGAGCTGGCGCAGGTTGGCGGCGTCCCGGCCGTGGATGCCCAGCTCCCGGCGGATGCGGGCGTGGAGCAGCTCGGCGTAGGCCTCCGTGAGCTCCGTGGCCAGGCCGTGGAAGGCGAAGTACTCGGCGAAGCGGCCCTCGGCGTAGAGCTTGGCGGCGAACTCGGCGGCCTCGTGGCCCAGGGTCACCACCTGCAAGGGCAGCACGTCCAGGCGCCCAGATGATTCGGGCTCGAAGAAGTCCGCGATGCAGAGGCGCCTTCCCCCTGGCTGGCGCGGGAAGGGGATGCGCGTGATCTCCTCCCGGCCCTCGAAGGCGAAGACCCGCAGCCCGTCGCCATCGGCGCAGGCGGGGAAGTAGCCGTAGAGGGCCCGGGGCCGGAGGATGGGCTCGGCCAGGAGCCGCGCCTTCCAGGCTTCCAGTTGGGGCTCCGCCTTGGTGCGCAGCACGTCCACGAAGGCCTCGTCGCTGAGGGCCCGCTGGGTGAAGCCCCAGCGGTTGCGGATGACCACGAAGGTGTCCAGGAACTCGAAGAGGTCCGCCAGGGGCGCGGCGTATTCCCGCACGCCCCAGAAAGGCGGCTCGGGCACCTCGGCGTGGCGGCGCACCCAGGCGCTCTGATCCGCCGCCGTCAGCGCCCCGGCGCTGGCCCCCCGCTTGAGCACCGTGATGCCCGCGGGGGCGGCGACCGCGGGCTCCGGTTCCACGAAGGCGGCCCGGGGGGCGGGCTCCGGGGCGGCGCCGCCGAGGGCCTTCATGTGCCGCAGGCCCTCGAAGGCATCCTCGGCGTAGAGCACGGTTCCGCCGTAGATGGCCCGGCAGTCGCCTTCCACGTAGTCCCGGGTGAGGGCGGCGCCGCCGAGGATCACGGGGATCTTGAGGCCCCGCTCATTCATGAGCTGCAGGTTCTCCCGCATGATCACCGTGCTCTTCACCAGCAGGCCCGACAGCCCGATGGCGTCCGCGGGCCAGGCTTCCAGTTCTTCCAGGATCTTCTCGATGGGCTGCTTGATGCCCAGATTCTTCACTTCGAAGCCGTTGTTGCTGAGGATGATGTCCACCAGGTTCTTGCCGATGTCGTGGACGTCGCCCTTCACCGTGGCGATGAGGATGCGGCCCTTGGTGGTGCTCGCGTCCTTGGGCAGGTGGGGTTCGATGCGGGCGATGGCGGCCTTCATGGCCTCGGCGCTCTCCAGCACGAAGGGCAGCTGCATCTCCCCGGCACCGAAGCGCTCGCCCACGACCTTCATGGCCCCCAGCAGGGTCTCGTTGATGAGCTTCAGGGGATCCCGGTCCCGGAGGGCCTCGTCCACGTCCACGACGATGCGCTGTTTCTCGCCGTCCAGGATGTCGATGTGGAGGCGTTCCTCGATGGAGAGGTTGGCGGTGACTTCCTCCTTCAGCACGGCCCCGCGGGTGGTGAAGAGGGCAAGGACGGCCTTCAGCGGATCGTATCCTTCGGCCCGCCGGTCGAAGATCAGGTCCTCGGTGACGCGGCGCTCCTCCGCGCCGATCCTGGCCACGGGGATGACCTTGGAGGCATTGAAGATGGCCAGGTCCAACCCCGCCTGCACGGCGTGGTAGAGCATGAGGGCGTTCAGCACGTGGCGCGCCGCCGGGGAGAGGCCGAAGCTTACGTTGCTCACGCCCAGGATGGTGTTCACGCCGGGCAGCCCGGCCTTGATGGCATTGATGGCGTCGAGGGTCGCCACGGCGCTGCCCCGGAACTCCTCGTCGCCGCTGCCCAGGGTGAAGGTGAGGGGATCGATGATGAGATCCGCCGGATCGAAGCCGTACTCCCCCACCACCAGGGCGTGGAGGCGCTTCGCGATCTCCACCTTGCGGGCCGTGGTCTTGGCCATCCCCTCCTCGTCGATGGTGAGGGCCACCACCGCCGCGCCATAGGTGCGGCAGAGGTCCAGGATCTTCCGGGCCTTGGCCTCCCCGTCCTCGAAGTTGATGGAATTGACGATGCACTTGCCCGGGGCCACCTGCAGGGCCTTCTCGATGACCGGCACTTCCGTGGAATCGATCATGAGGGGCAGGGTGATGCTGGTGACCGTGCGCTTCAGCATCTCCTCCACGTCCCGCACTTCGTCGCGGCCCACGTAGGCCACGCAGACGTCCAGCACGTGGGCGCCCTCCCGCTGCTGCTCGCGCGCGATGCCCACCAGGCCGTCATAATCCTCCTTGGCCAGGAGGTCCCTGAAGAGCTTGGAGCCGTTCGCGTTCGTCCGCTCGCCCACGATGAGGGGCCTGGGCTCCTGGGCCAGGGGCACGGAGGCGTAGAGGCTGGCGACGCTGCGTTCAGGCTTCGCGTGCCGGCGCGGGGCTTCCAGCGACCCGAGGCGCGCCGCCAGTTCCCGGATGTGCTCGGGCGTGGTGCCGCAGCAGCCCCCCACGATGCCCAGGCCGAACTCGGCGGCGGCGTGGCGCACCTTGTCGGCGAAGAGGGCGGGGCCCAGGGGATAGACCACCTTGCCGCCCTCGTTGCGGGGCAGGCCGGCGTTGGGCAGGCAGCTCAAAGTCACCGGCGAGGACTCCGCCAGGGTCTGGAGGGAGGCGTGCATCTCGTCGGGGCCCGTGGCGCAGTTCAGGCCCAGGACGTCCACCCCCAGCTGGCCGATGGCGGTGATCACCGATTCGATGGGCGATCCGACGAGCAGGGTGCCCGTGGTCTCCACGGTGGCCTGGACCCAGAGGGGCACGCGCCGGCCGGCCGCGGCCATGGCCTCCTTGGCGGCCCGGACGGCGAGCTTGATCTGGCCCAGGTCCTGGCAGGTCTCGATGAGGATGGCGTCGGCGCCCCCTGCCAGGAGGCCGTCCATCTGCACTCGGTAGGACGCGAAGAGGGTTCCATAGTCCACGTGGCCGAGGCTGATCAGCTTGGTGCCGGGGCCCACGGAGCCCACGACGAAGCGGGGCCGGTCGTACTGGGCGGCCACGTCCTTCGCCAGCCTCACCGCCTGGGCGTTCAGGTCGAAGGCCCGGTCCGCCAGGCCGAATTCGGAAAGCACCAGGGGGTTGCAGCCGAAGGTGTTGGTCTCCACGGCGTCGGCGCCGGCGTCGAAGTAGTTGGCGTGGATCCGCTTGATCCACTCGGGCCGCCGCTCGTTGAGCAGCTCCACGCAGCCCTCGAAGGCCGTGCCGCCGTAATCCTCCACGGTGGGGTTGTTGGCGAAGATCTGTGTGCCCATGCCGCCGTCCAGCAGCAGGACGCGTTCCGAAAGGAGGGATGCGAAAGTGGTCATTCAGAGCCCCAGGTATTCGATGGCCACGTCGCCGTGGACGCGCACCTGGCAGGCCAGGCGCTGGTCGGGGACGGCTTCGAGGCCGGCGAGAAAGTCCCGCTCCTCGGGTTCGGCGGCGCTGCAGTGGTCGAGCCCGGCCGCCACGCGGATGCGGCAGGTGCCGCAGCTCCCCGTCTTGCAGCCGAAGGTGATGTCGGCGCCGGAGGTTTCGGCGATGGCTTCGAGGGAGGTGCCGATCGGAGCCTCGACGAGCATGTCCTCGAGCAGGAAGTGGACGGTGCAGCGGGCGGTCATGGGAGGTTCCGACGATGGAGGGAGGCCGCCCGAGGGGAGACGGGATTGGATCCCAAGACGGAAGGATTCTCAGCGGATGGAGTTTTTTCAAAAAGGCACTCGAGACAGGCGAGGCCGGCCTTTTGGCCTCGTCTGGCTCGGGTGCGGATAAGGGGGATGGGGAAGGAAGGGCCGACCCGAGTCGCCCCAGCCTTTGTGAGCGAACGGCCCCGGCCCCCGCGTCGAGGCCACAGGATGGAAGGCTTCGGACCGTGGTTCGCCCTCGGGGAAGGGCGCCCCGAGGGTGAACCGCGGTCCCCTGTGAAGGTCAAAACCTGGGCCGATCGGCACACCCATCCAGGGAGCTTCGATCCGCAGAGGGACAGGGACTGGAAAGGGACCACCCTCACGCCGCCCCTCCCGCACTCTCAACCCGCCCCGGCAGCAGCGGCGCCACGAGCTCCACCTGCCCGAAGGGCGCGCTCAACTGCAGTCCGGCCACCCGGGACCGGATGGCCGAGATGATCTCCAGGGCGATGTCGAGGCCCTCCTTCACCTGGTCCTCGCTCCGGTTCCACTTGGCCATCCGCTCCAGCAGCGCCGGCGGCACGAAGACGCCGGGCACTTCGTGGGCCATGAACTGGGCGTTGCGGGCGCTCTTGAAGGGCCAGATGCCGGCGATGACCGGGATGTGGAAGGCTTCGGCGAAATCGAGGAAGCGGAAGAGGGAGTCGGCGTCGAAGACCGGCTGGGTGATGGTCCATTCGGCCCCGGCCTCCACCTTCCAGCGGAAGCGGGCGTTCTCACGGTCCAGGTCCATGGCCACGGGGTTCGCCGCCACGCCGATGGAGAAGGGCGTGGGCTCGCCGATGCTGCTGCCCCCCAGGTCCAGGCCGGAGTTCAGGCGGGACAGGATGTTGGTGAGGCCGATGGCGTCCACGTCGAAGACCGCCGTGGCCTGGGGGTAGGGGCCCAGCTTCGGTGGATCCCCGGTGACCGCCAGGATGTTCCGCAGCCCCAGCCCCGCGGCCCCCAGGAGGTCGCTCTGGATGCCCAGGAGGTTGCGGTCCCGGCAGGCGTAGTGCAGCACCGTCTCGATGCCCACCTCCCGCTCGATGATGGCGGCGGTGGCGAGCGCCGACATGCGGGCCACGGCCCGGGGACCGTCGGGGATGTTGATGGCGTCGGCGCCGAGAAGCTGGATCTGCCGCGTCTTCTCCAGCAGCTTGGCGGCGTCCATGCCCTTGGGGGGCACCAGCTCCACGGAGGTGACGAACTGGCCCGTGGCCAGCTTGCGGGCCCAGCGGCTGCGGGCTTCCGGGGGCACGGGGGGCTTCGGGGCCACGGCTTCCCGGATGAGGGGTTCCACGGACCCGTGGTCGGAGAAGGCCCGCTCCTGGCGCAGGGCCCCGCGCATGGCGCGGGTGTGGGCGGGCGTCGTGCCGCTGCAGCCGCCCACGGCCCTTGCGCCCAGTTGCAGGGCCTGGCGGGCGAATTCGCCCAGGTACTCGGGGCTCGCCATGTAGAGCAGCCGCCCGTCCACCTGGCGAGGCAGGCCGGCGCTGGGATTGAGGATGAGGGGCGTGGCGGTGGCGGCGCGGAAGCGCTTCAGCAGCTCCAGGAGGGGCGCGGGGCCGCTGCCGCCGTTGACGCCCACGATGGACGCGCCCCAGTCCGAGAGCTTGCGGATGTACCACTCGGGCTCGGCGCCGAAGAGGGTCTGGCCTTCGTCGTTGGGGGTCATCATGGCGGCGATGGGCAGGTCGCTGACCTCCCTTATGGCCAGGATGGCCTGGTGGATCTCGTTGAGGTCCTCGAAGGATTCCAGCACGAACAAGTCCACGCCCCCCGCCGCCAGGGCCCGGGCCTGGGCGGCGAAGAAGCCCTTGGCCTCGTCGAAGCTGGTGGGCCCCCAGGGCTCGATGCGCAAGCCCAGGGGCCCGAGGCAACCCGCCACCCAGCCCGGCGATCCGGGCACTTCCGTGAGGGCCGCCCGGGCCAGCTCGGCGCCGGCCTGGTTGATGGCCTCCAGCTGGTCCAGGAGCCCGTAGGCCGCCAGCTTCACGCCGTTGGCGGCCCAGGTGTTGGTGGTGAGGACCTGGGCCCCGGACTGGCGGAAGGCGGCGTGGATGCCCCGCACCAGGTCCGGGTTCTCCAGGTTTGCGTGGTCGAAGGAGCGGTTGATGAAGAGGCCCTTCTCGTAGAGGGCCGTGGGCGTGCTGCCATCGAAGAGGAAGCAGTGGCCATTCTCAAGGGCGGTCTGGAAGGTGCTGGACGTCGTGGCCATGGGGGGACTCCGAAGAGCGCCAGTGCCAGAGCGGGATGGCTTCCCGTTTCGCCTCGATCGCATTGCCTAGTTCACCCGTCGGGGTATCTCTCCGTGCTGATTCACACGGCAGGAATTGGCACCTTGCTCCGGATCTTCATCCGGGCAGGTTGCCGAGGTTTCATAGGGCCTGTCCCTCCACCTCTCTCGATAGCGCGCTCTGGAACTGGCAAAGATCGAAACTGCTGAGAATGAAGCATGGAGTTCGAGCCTGCGTCCGTCAAGGAGGAGAGGGCTTGGGCTTCCTCCGGGGTCCGGACCTCAAGGCCCGACAGGCAGGAGCAGGGTGAAGCAGGTCCCAACGTTTTCTTGGCTTTGCACGGAGATACGTCCCTTGTGGGCCGCGACGATGCGGGCCACGATCGCGAGGCCGAGGCCCGAGCCCTGGGCGGCATCTCCGCGCATGGTCTGGCGATAGGGATCGAAGATGAAGGGGAGCTGGTCGGCCGGGATTCCTCGGCCGGTATCCTCCACGGCGATGCGCAGCCACCTTCTTCCCGCATCAACCCCTTCCCCTTCCACTTGGTCGGCCCAAAGGGTGATGACGCCTTGGGGGGGCGTGAACTTCAGGGTATTGGACAGAAGATTCCAAAGAACCCTGTCCAACTTCCCGGCATCGCCCTGGATGGCGGGGAAGGGAGAGGTCCAGAAGGTCTTGAGCTCGATTTCCTTCCGGGCGGCCTGGGGCCTGAACGAGGAAACCGTGGTTTCGAGGAGGGCGCGGGGATCCACCGTTGCCATCTCCAGGACCATCTCCTGGGCCTCGCTGCGGAAGACTTCCAGCAATTCGTCGAGGAAGGAAAGGGCCTTCTGGATCTGGCCGTGCCCCTGGGCCACGAACGCCATGGACAGTTCTTCCGCCTTCTGGATGTCCTCCAAGGTGAGCCGCACGGAAGTGAGGGGATCCCGGAGGTCGTGGACCAGCATGGCCGTGAAGTTGGCTTTGAGGCGATCCAGCTCCTGGAGCTTGAGGTTGGCTTCCAACAGTTCGGCATTGCGGACAAGGAGGTTCCGCTGGAGGGATGTGATTTGGAGCTGATGCTCGATCCGCGCGTGGACCTCCTCGATCTGGAAGGGCTTCTGGACGTAGTCGGCTCCCCCCAGGCTGAAGGCACGCACCTTGTCGAGGGGCTCGTCGTGGGCGCTGATGAAAATTACGGGGACGGCCGCCAGCTCTTTGTCGGCCTTCAAGGCCGCGCAGGCCTGGAAACCATCCATCTCGGGCATGGTGATGTCCAGCATGATCAGGTCCGGCTTGCTGAGCTGGGCGGCCTCGAGGGCCCTGCGCCCATTGGTGACCGCGCGTACGCGGTAGCCACGGTCCTGGAGCATGCCGGAGAGCACGCCCAGGTTCATGGGATTGTCGTCGACGATGAGGATGTCGCAGGGAGGGTCGAATGGATGGGGCTTCATGGCCAACTCCTAGGTCCGGAAAATGCGGATGAGATCGTCCAGCTGGAAGGCTTCGAGGCTCTGGCGCAACCTTGCGGCGATGGCCGCTTCGCCCGGCGGGAGCCCGTCCACCAAATGGCGGGCCTTCACCGTGTCCCCGAGGTCCAGGGCCTGGCGGAAGGCTTCGCGCCATTCGCGGGGCAAGGCCTGGAGATCCTCATTGCTGGGCGTCGCCGGGGCCTCGGGGCCCTCTTCCTGGAAACTGAGGCCGCAGTGGCGGGAGAGCATATCGAAGAGTTCACGCTCCCGGTAGGGCTTGGTGAGCATTCCATCGCAGCCCGCGTCCATGACCGCCTCGTGGTCGTGCTCGAAGACGCTCGCGGTGAGGGCCAGGATGGTGGTCCGCGGCAATCCCCCCTCCGATTCAAGTGTCCGGATGGCCTGTGTTGTCTGGAAGCCGTTCATGCCGGGCATTCGGATGTCCATCCAGACCACGTCGGGGTGCCAGGCCTTCCATCTGTCCAAAGCCTCAAGCCCATCGCTCGCACACTGGACCGGGAATCCCACCGAGCCCAGGAGCTCCACCAGCAGTTCCCGGTTGTCCTCCTTGTCGTCCACCACGAGCTGGCGAAGGGGCGGCTGCCCGTCGGCGAGCTTGAGCACGCGCCGGGCCGGGGGCCTCTCCTCCGTGAATTCGCAGCTTTTCAATGGGACCTTGAAATGGAAGCGGGTGCCGCGGCCAACCTCGCTCTCCACCTGGATCTCACCCCCCATCAGGCGGACCATCGCTTGGCTCAGGTAGAGTCCGAGTCCGGCGCCTTCCGAAGCTTTGAGCCCCGTCTCCGTCTGTTTGAAAGGGCCGAAGAGGTCCGGAATATCCGAGGGCGCGATGCCCGGACCCATGTCCGCCACTTCGAAATACGCCTGATTGCCCGCCAGCCACCGGACCCGCAGGACCAGTCCGCCATCCTCCGTGAACTTCACGGCGTTCCCCAGGAGGTTCAGGAGCACCTGGCGAAGCTTCCCCTCGTCCCCCTCCAAGGCTGGAGGCAGCTCGGAATCCACCTCCACGTCGAAGGAAAGCCCCTTGGACCGGGCCCGGACGCGGATCATCTCCTCGACTCCCCGGACCAGGCGGAGGCTCTCGAAGGGCTGGACGTGCAGCGTGAGCTGGCTGGCCTCGATGCGGGATACGGAGAGCACGTCGTTGATGAGGCCGAGCAGGTGCTCTCCCGCGCGGAGGATCATGTCCGTGTGGAGCCGATCCTTCGAGTTCCGCCCCGGATCCCGGCCCATGAGCTGGGCGTAGCCGAGGATGGCGTTCAACGGCGTGCGCAGCTCGTGGCTCATGCCCGCCAGGAAGGCGCTTTTGGCCATGGAAGCCTCCTGGGCCCGGTGTTCCGAAGCCTCCAGCGCCTGGGTACGCTCATGGACCTTCGCTTCGAGGAGCAGGTTCTGCTGATGGAGGTTCCTGAGTCGGGCCCGCACGACGAGGAAGAGCAGCCCTCCGGTGCCGAGGACGTAGGATGCATAGGCCCACCACGTGGCCCAGGGCGGCGGAAAGATCCGGATGGCGAGGACCAGGGGGGTCGACAGATTGCCTGCGTGGTCCCGGGCATAGACCTTGAACGTGTAGCGGCCCGGCGGAAGAGCGGGATATTCCCTCCTCGGATCCCGCGTCCAGGGCGATGGCCCCCGTTCCAGCCCCTCCAATTGGGTCTGATAGCGCACGCCCTCCTCCGACACGGTGCAGAGAAGGGCGAATTGGAACGTGAGGGAATTGTCCCGGTGGCGGAGGCTCTGGAGGTTCGCGGCCGTGGCCGGCCGACCGTTCAAAAGGCACTGTTCCAGCACCAGCGTGGGCGGAAGCGGGTAGCTCCGGGCTTCCGAGGGATCCAGGACCGCGGCGCCCGCCACGGTTCCCACCCATATCCGGCCCCGGCCATCCACCATGGAGGCGCCGGCGTTGCACTCATTGGAGGGAAGCCCTTCATCTGTGGTGAGCCATTCGCCCTGGTAGGCTGCCTCGGCCGGGACGGATCGGCCGGCGTGCGGGCTCAGGCGGAACACGCCTCGGCTCGTGGTGGCGTAGATCCGGCCCTTCCGATCCTGGACAACGCGATAGACCAGATCCGAAGGCAGGGCGGGCGTGGTGGCCATGCCGAAGTGCAGGGGCCGGGCCTCCGGGGCCATGAGATCGAGGCGGAACAGCCCTTGATCCCGGGTGCCCACCCAGAGGTAGGGATGGCCGGCTTCCCGGGTTTCCAGCGCGTGATTGATCACGATGCCCCGGAGGCTGGAAGGACCCGGGCCGGCCCGCCATTGCCCTTCCCGCCATTCGACCAGCGCCAACCCCGAGGCCGTGCCCACGAAGAGGGTGGGACGGGGCGCGGAAGCGCTGGAGGCCATGGTGCGCACGCCATTGCCGGGCAGGCCTTCCGTCGTCGTCACCATGCGCCAGCGGCTGCCATCGAAGCGTCCCAGTCCGCCTCCCCACACCGCAGCCCACAGGAGCGGGCGACCCTCGGGGTCCCGCCCCTCGCACAGATCGGCGATGGGCAGGCTGGGCAAGCCCTCTTTCGATCCGTAGACCTTCAACGACGTCCCTTGTTGATGGAGCACTTCGCCCTGGAGGGTTCCCACCCAGATGCCGCTCGTGCCGCTGGCAAGGCTGATGGGGTTCCGGACCGGGATGGGGATCTCTCTCAGACGCCCGTCGTCCCCCAGCCGGCTCAGGCCGCCATCCACTGTGGCGAAGTACATTCCCTCCGGCGCTTCGGCGATGCCGATGACGACCTCGCCCCGAAGGCCTTCCCCGGGTCCGAGGCTCATCCATTTCCCGAATTCGAGGCGGATCAGGCCCTTGCCCCCGGACCCCACCCACAGGGCCGAGGTGCCATTGGCTGCCTCCGTGGTGAAGAGGCTGTGCACCAGCCATTTTCTGGACTCGGCGCCGGTGCCGTAGGGCATCCAACGCCCATGCCGGAAGGTGGCCAGACCGTTCCCGTAGGTGCCCGCCCAGAGGCGGGGCGGCCCTTCGGCGTCGCGGGTGGTAGCGAAGGCGTGGATCCGCTCGGTGGGGAGGCCTTCGCGAAGGCCGTAGCGCTTCCATGCCTCGCCCTCCAGGCAGGCCACCCCCCGGGAGGTCCCCGCCCAAATTGTAGTGTGCCCTTCGGTTGGGAAGGCGTGGAGGGCGTGGATCTGACCCGAAGGTAGACCTTCAGCCTGGCCGAAGACCGTCCACCGGCCCTCCTCCAGCCGGCCAAGCCCCCGGAGCGTGCCGACCCAAAGCGCGGTTTTTCCGCTTGTTTCTGTGGTGGCCAGGAGCGCGCGGACGGAGGCTCCCGCCAGGGGTGGGGGCATGGGGACGGGTGAAAAGCGGTCCCCTTCCAGGCGCGCCAAGCCCCCATCGGTCCCGGCCCAGAGCGTTTTCGCCTGGTGGAGGAGCGTCCGCACGTTGGGATGGGGCAAACCCTCGGCCGGGCCCATGATGCGCCACCGGCCATCCTTCCAATTCAGCACGCCCGCGCCCTCCGTGCCGAAGGAGAGGCTCCCGTCGGGCAGGGTGGCGACCGCACGGACCAGTCGCGTGGGCACGCCCTCGGGCATGCGGAGGGGGATCCATTCGCGGCCGTTGTAGGAGGCGATCCCGTTCTCGGTGCCCACCCAGAGCCGCCCCGTGGCGTCCCTGGCCATGCAATGGATGGAATTCTGCGGCAGCCCATGCTGGTCCATGAATTGGCGCTGGGGCAGGCGCGCGGCCTGAAAGAGGTCCACACCCGCGGCCCGCTGGGGCGCGGGGGTTCCCGCGTGTAGACCGCCTGCGAGAAGCAGGATTGCGACGCTCATCAAGGCGACCATCCAAAGCCGGCTCATCCGATTCCGCCTTCCCCCGGGCCCCGGAAGCCGGCTCCGCCGCGGAAGGTCGCATCACCAAACCGCCGGCGCATCCGGACCAGCGCGAAGGGCAGGATGGAACCCCACCGGTGTCCGGATTCGCGGCTGATTTCCGCGTAGCCCAGCCCGGCATAGAACGCAGGAAGGCCCATCTCCGCCATGCAGTCCAGCTCGATCCCCCCATGGCCCGCTTCCAAGGCTACATCTTCAGCCGCCCGGACCAGGGCCGCTCCGAGTCCGAGGCCCCGTTGATCCGGATCCACCGCGAGCAGTCCGAGCATTGGGAAGGCCCCGGGCTCCTCCACCAGCGCGAAGTCCACCCGCACGGTGCCGAGGAGGCGGCCGCCGCGATCCTCGGCGACCAGGAGCACCTTTGCCGGATCGCGGAATTCCGCCATGAGTTCGGCCCCTGTGAGCCTCGGCTTCGGCAGGAACCTTCGTTCCCCTTCATAGGCCCGGTTGATGAGCGTCAGGATGGATCCCAGGTCCTCGGCCTTCGCGCCCTGGAATGATGCGGCCACGCCTGCAACCCAGCGTTTCTGGGGCATGGACTTCTCCCTTGGATGGCCTCGTCTGGAACCCCGGAGGGGCGTTCCTAGCGGCGCTTGCGGAGCGGCGAGCGTTCTTCTGGCCGGTCCGTCAGCGCCGCTTGTGCCGCGCAGCAGGCCTAAACCGGGGCCAGGCGGGGAGGCGCCAGGGCCGTGGGGGCCTTCACCCAGGCCACCGACCAGGTCGAAGGCAGCCACACGCCCCGCATTCGCCCCTCGTGCATCCTCGACCTTCTGGAAAGAAGGAGGTCCTCAACACCTCGTTTGAGGCCGTGCAGGCTTGCAAACTTGGGGAAGGGGGGCATCGACGAACAAGGTACCGCGGATTGGCCCTCACCAGGCCAGCAGTCCCTCCAGTTCGTCCCGGATCCGGTCCCTTCCCGGCAGGAACGCCGCCTCCAGCCCCGGCGCCGCCGGCGTGGGCACGTCCGGCGCGGCGCAGCGCAGCACGGGCGCGTCCAGCCAGGAGAAGCAGGCCTCCTGCACCCGCGCGGCGATCTCCGCGGAGGGTCCGTAGCTGAGGCTGGCCTCGGTGACCACGAGGATGCGGTGGGTGCGCTTCGCCAGGGCCTCGATGGCCTCCAGGTCGAGGGGCCAGAGGGTCCGCAGGTCCAGCACCGCCACGTCGAAGCCTTCGGCGGCCTCGAGGGCCGGGTGCTGCACGGCGCCGTAGGTGAGGATGGTGGCCTTGGTGCCCTCCTTGCGCAGGGCGGCCTCGCCGAGGCGCGCTACCGGCGCCTCGTCCCACGAGTCCTTCAGGCGCCGGTAGAGGAACTTGTGCTCCAGGAAGAGGACCGGATCCGGATCCTCGATGGACGCCCGCAGCAGGGCGTAGGCATCCCGCACCGTGCCCGGGGCGACGACCTTCAGGCCCGGCGTCCCGAGGAAGTGCCCTTCGGGATTCTGCGAATGGAAGGGCCCGCCACTCGCCCCGCCGCCCACGGGGCCCCGCAGCACGATGGGCACGCCTGCGCCCCAGCGCCACCGCGCCTTCGCCGCGAAGTTGCAGATGAGGTCCGCCCCCAGCAGGGCGAAGTCCATGAACTGGAACTCGGCGACCGGCCGTTGTCCCATGAGCGCCGCGCCGATGGCGGCCCCCACGATGGCCTGCTCGGCGATGGGCGTGTCCACCACGCGCGCCTCGCCGAATTCCTTCTGCAGGCCCTCCGTGGCCTTGAAGGCGCCGCCGTAGGCGCCGATGTCCTCGCCGATGCAGAAGACGCTGCGGTCCGCGGCCATGGCGTCCCGCAGCGCCGTGCGGATGGCGTCCAGGTAGGTGCCTTCGAAAGCGGTCATGGCAGGCTCCGCACCATGATGACGTCCCGCTGGGGATCCGTGCCCACCACGAAGACCTTGTCGCCCACCTCGGTGAACCCGGCGCGCCGGTAGAAGGCCAGGGCCCGGTGGTTGCGCTCCCAGACGCCCAGCCACATGGTCCGCCCGCCCAGGGCCCAGGCTTCGTCCATGCATCGCTGGAGCAGGGCCGACCCCGCCCGCAGGCCCAGCCAGGCCTGGAGGACGTAGATGCGCTGCAGCTCCACCGGGTCGGGACCGGTCACGCAGGCGGGCACCTCGCCCTTCCGCAGCCGGGCGAAGCCGGCGGCCTCCCCATCGGCTTCGAGGAGCAGGTGCCAGGCCTCGGCCTCTTCCAGCTCGCGTTGCTGCAGGGCCTCCGAGTAGGTCTCGTCCAGGAAGCGCCGCAAGTCCTCCGCCGTGTTGGAATCCGCAAAGGTCTCCGAGAACGTGCGGCGGCCCAGTGCCGCCAGCAGGGAGGCATCGCCGGCGGTGGCGGGGCGGATGTGGAAGGACGAAGGCATCCGGGAAGGGTAGCAAGGCACCCCCGCTATGCTGAGGGGTTGACTCGAGCCGCTGGCTCTCGGGGCTACGCCCCCGCCATGGGCTGCGCCCATGCGGTCCTATTCTCCCTTCGCTCTGCTACGGTCGAATGGTGCTTTCCTCCCTCCGCATCTCGAACCTGGCCCTGGTGGAGGATCTCGCCCTGGACCTGGGTCCGGGCTTTTCGGTCCTGACCGGCGAGACCGGCGCGGGAAAATCCCTCCTGGTGGACGCCCTGGCCCTGCTCGTGGGCGCCCGGGCGGATGCGGACACGGTGCGCCTGGGCTCCGAGCGGGCCACGGTGGAGGCCGTGGTGGAGGGCAGCGGCGGCGCGTGGATCGATTTCCTCACGGCCAAGGGCGTGCCTGTGGACCATCCTGTGGTGCTGCGGCGAGAAGTCAGCGCCAGCGGCCGCAGCCGGGCCTGGATCAACGGGGCGGCCTCCTCCCTGGCGGACCTCAAGGAGGCCGGCCGCATTTGGATGCGCCTTTCCAGCCAGCACGACCACCAGTCCCTCCTCGCCGAGGAGCGCCACCTCGCCCTGCTCGACGAAGTGCTGGGCATCGAGGCGGACCTCTCGAAGGAGGTCGCCGCCCTGCGGGCCGCCGCCGCGGCCCTGGAGGCCCGGAACCGCAGCGAGGCGGACCGTTCAAGGCGCCTCGCCGAACTGGCGGAGCTCACCGCCGAACTGGAGAAACTGGCGCCCAAGCCCCTGGAGTGGACGAACCTCAAATCCGAGCGGGAGACCCTGCGCCACGCGGCCCTGCTGGAGGCCACCCATCGCGAGGCATCGGAATCCCTGAGGGGGATCCTCCCGGGTCTGCGGGATGCTGCCCACGCCATGCAGAAGGCCGCCACCGTGCTGCCGGAGGCCCAGGACTTGGTGGACCGCCTGCGCTCGGCGACCCTGGAGCTGGAGGACCTGCAGGCCCTGGCCCAGGACCAGGCCCTGCGCTTCGCCCGCAGCGGCGAGGCGGCCCTGGACGACCTGGAAGGCCGCCTCGCCCGCTTCGAGAAGCTGGCGCGGCGCCACCGCTGTGAGCCCGACGAGCTGGCGGGTGTGCTCACGGAACTCCGGGCCGAGGAGCTGCGCCTGAAGGACAAGGGCGAGAGCCCCGAGGCCCTGGCCAAGGCGCTCGCCAAGGCCTGCGCCGCCTACCTGGAGGCCGCCGAAGCCCTGCATGCCAGGCGCAGCGAGGCCCTGGGCCCCCTGGAGGCCGACGCGAAGAAGCGCCTGGCTCGCCTGGGCATGAAGGGCGCGCGCCTCCAGTGCCGCCTCGCCGTGGCCGAGGAGGCCACCAGCCCGGCTCAGCGCGGCGGCAGGGGCGTGAGGGTCTCCGCCACGGGCTTCAGCGCCGTCGCCCTCTGGATCGAATCCAACGTGGGGGAGGGCTGGCGGCCCCTGGCCAAGATCGCCTCGGGCGGCGAGTTGAGCCGGGTGATGCTGGCCCTCATGGGCGCGGGCCTCAAGCGTTCCGCCGGCGCCGCGGCCCTCACCCTCGTGCTGGACGAGGTGGACGCCGGCATCGGTGGCGAGACGGCGCTCGCCGTGGGCGACGCCATCCAGGAGCTGGGCCGCGCCCACCAGGTCCTCTGCGTGACCCACCTCGCCCAGGTGGCCGGCCGCGCCGACCGCCACGGCGCCCTGTCGAAGGCCACCACCGCCGACCGCACCCACAGCCGTTTCGAATGGGTGGACGGCGAGGCCCGGGTGCGCGAACTGGCGCGTCTCCTGAGCGGCCAGCCGGACCGGCCCGAGGCGCTGGAGCACGCGCGGGTGCTCATCGGGGCGGGCTAGGCCGCAACGCTGCGCGCGGGTCCTTCCGTCCTTCGCTTTCCCTTCCATCCATCTGGACCTTCCCCCGAGACCCCATGAACCTGCGGGCCGCGTTCCTCTGGTTGCTGGCGCCGGCGCTCCTCCAGGGGGACGAGCTGCGCCTGCAGCGGAGGGTGGCGGACCTGAGGCTGCGGATGCGGGCGGAGTACCGCGCCGGGGGCCAGCGGCCCCTGGCCGTGGCCCTGGGGGGCGGGGGCGCCAAGGGGCTGCTGCACATCGGCGTCTTCGAGGTGTTGGAAGAGGAGGGGATCTCCGAGGACCTGCTCATCGGCAGCAGTTCGGGGGCCATGCTGGGGGGGCTGCGGGCCGCCGGCTTCTCCGGCCGCGGGATGCGCTGGGCCTTCAAGACCGTGGACTTCGGGGCGGCGACCATGGATTCGCGCCGCCGCACCGCCGGCATGACCCTGAGCGAGGACGAGGAGCGGGAGGCCACGGTGGTGCGCCTCGACTACCGGGCCGAAGGCTGGGAGTTCCTGCCCGGCGGCGCCTCCGGCCTCGCCGCCACCCAGATGCTCATGGCCCACCTGCTCCGGGCCGACGCCCTGTGCGGCGGGGACTTCACCCAGCTCCGGGTGCCCTTCGCCTGCATCGCCTCGAACCTGACCACCGGCAGGCTGCACACCTTCACCTCCGGCAACCTGGTGACGGCGGTGCGCGCCTCCATGTCCATCCCCGGCTTCTTCCGCCCCGTGGACTACCAGGGCGCGCAACTCATCGACGGGAGCGTGTCCCAGAGCCTGCCGGTGCTGGAAGCGCGGCGGCTCCGGCCCACAGCCCTGCAGCTGGCGGTGGACATCAGCGATCCGGTGAAGGCCCGGGCGGCGCGGAATCCCTTCGCCCTGGCGGGGCGGAGCCTCGCCCACAGCATGGAGGTGATGGCGGAGGTCAACCGGGCGAGCGCGGACATCCTGCTGCAGCCCGAGGTGGAGGGCTTCGACTTCCTCGATTTCCGCACCCAGGTGGACGCGCTGTCGGACCTCGGGCGCCGGACGATGACCGACGCCCTTCCGGACCTGGAGGCCCGGCTCTACGGCGAGGAGGGCGCGCGCTCCCTCGCCGCCTCTCGGTGGCGCATCGTGGGGGAGGCGCCCCCGGGCCTGGCGGCCCTGGCGGAGTCCTGCCTGCCCCCGGGGCGGCCCTGGTGCCGCCGCGACGGCTATCGGCTGCTGCGCCGCGCCCTGGCCCAGGGCCTGGTGGCGGAGGCCTGGCTGGTCCTGCCCGCCGAGCCGGGCGCGCCCCTGGAAGTCCACACCACCCCCAATCCACGGATCACGGCGGTGGTCTGGGACGTGCCGGCGGCCTGGTCCCAGGAGGCCCAGGGCCTGGCCCGGGAGCACGGCCTCGCGTCGGGGCTCCCCTTCCGGGAACCGGCCTGGGGTGCCTTCCTCCAGGACCTGCTGATCCTCAGCTCCCTGCGCGGGCGGCCCCTCCTGGACCTGCGGGGCTGCGCCCTCGATGCTGCGGGCGAGCTGCGGATCCAGGTCCGCGAGGCCGCCGTCGGGGTCGTGGAGGTGGATCCCGCGGAGCTGCTGCCCGCCAGCCGGAAGGTCCTGGCGGACATGTTCCGGCCGGTGGTCGGCCGGCCCCTGGAAACCTCGTGGCTCGGCAACCGGCTCCAGGAGATGGACCAGTCCCTGAATCTCCAGAATCCCGTGGCGCGCCTGCGGGCCGGCCCGGGCGCGGACGACTGGTCCCTCCGGATGGAGGCCACGGACCGGCGCCGCGTGCAGGTGAACGTGGCGGCCGCCTTCGAATCCACCTGGGGCCTGCACGGCGTCCTCGACGCGTGGCTGAAGGACTTCCTGCTGAAGGGCAATGAGTGGTGGCTCCATGCCTACGGGGACACGGTCCAGCGGGGCGCCGCCCTCTCCCTGCGGCACGCCTTCCCGACGCGGCCCTCCTTTGGCGTCTTCGCGGGAGCCCGCGGCACCTGGCATCGCTTCGAAGGGGATCCGCTCCTGGGCTACTTCGGCGAGGGCACGGACCCCACCGGTTACCAGCGGCTCATCGAGAACTCCACCCAGCGGACCAACGACGTCTTCGCGGGCCTCTTCCAGCGCTTCGGCAGCAGCCAGAAGGGCCTCGCCGAGGTCGGCTACCGACACCGGGAATCCACCCTGGTGCCCACGGGCTTCCCGAGGGTGAAGAGCGCCGAGGACTCCCTCGTCCTGTCCACGGAATGGGATTCCTTCGACCGCAGCGTCTTCCCCACCGAGGGGCTCCTGGTGCGGGCGCGGGTGGTCGCCGACCACATCCGGACCAAGGCCCAGGCGGCGCCCGCCCTGGAAGCCCGGCCTGACCTCGAACCCGAATTGAACCAGATCCGCGGCGCCTACCTGCTGTTCCGCTTCCTCGCCAAGGATCTGGCCGGGCCCGTGGGGGTGGACCTCGGACTGGAGGCGGGGATGGGCTGGCGGACCCTTCTGGTGCCCGACCGCCAGTACATCCTGGGCGGGGACGCCAGCCTCATCGGCACCCCCAGCACGCGGTTCCTGGCGCCCAACTTCGCGATCCTCCGCTTCGGCCTGCCCATCCCCCTCCGGCGGGCCTTCGGAGGCCACGTGCAGCTGGTGCCTCGATTCGACTACGCGCGGATCGCCCAGGACCCCAACAACCTCACCGCGGGCATGCGCGTGCTGGGCCTGGGCCTGGTGCTGCGCGGCGCCATCGGGAAGTTCTACATCGAGACCGGCTGGGGCCAGATCCAGATCCGGCCCTACCTGCCCGGGCCCCTGCGGCGGGAGCACCAGCTGAACATCCTCGTGGGCGCCCGGCCTTTCGACCTCTGGACGCGGAACTAGCCCGATCCGCTTACTCGCTGGTGAGCAGCGCGTCCTCCGGGCAGGGATGATGGTGCTGGTGGATGAGGTCGAGGGCCCAGTCGTAGGTGGCTTCGCAGGCCAGCTCGGGCACCAGCTCCGTGTGGACCACGGTGCCGTTCTCGTCCAGGGCCACCACGGCCCGGGCCAGCAGACCCTGGAGGGGGCCGTCCACCATTGTGACGCCGAAGGCCTCCCCGAACTCCGGGTTCCGGAAGGTGGAGGCGAGGAGGACCCGGTCGATGCCGTGGTCGGCGGCGAAGCGGGCCTGGGCGAAGGGCAGGTCCGCGGAGACGCAGACGATGGTCATGTCCGGCGCCTCCTCGGCCCGGGCGTCGAAGGTGTAGACGCCCTTCGCGCAGGTGGCGGTGTCGAGGCTCGGGAAGATGTTCAGCACCACGCGCTTGCCTTCGAGGTCCACCAGGGACAGCTCGCGGAGGTCCGCGCGGGTGAGGACGAAGGGCGGGCAGGGGCGGCCGACGAGGGGCAGCTCCCCGCAGGTGTGGACCGGGCTTCCTTTGAAGGTGATGAGGGCCATGGGAACCTCCTGGCGGCCCCATGCTATGCCCGCCTCCGGCGCCCGCCCGCGATCCAGACGGGGCAAAGGTCACAAGTCTCCCGCCGGGGCCCCGGCGCGGGGCTCCGGCTCCGGAAGATGTGACGCAGGTACGCGTCACGGAACGGGGTGGCGGTGAAAAAATCCAGGGTGGCGCCGGGCTGGTCCGCGGGTGGCGGTCGAGGCCCGAAGCCCCCCTGCAAGGAGTCTCCATGAACCGTTTCAAGATCGCGTGGCTGCCCGGCGATGGCGTGGGGGCCGAAGTCATGGAGGCGGCGCGGATCTGCCTCGACGCCGTGGGTTTCGAGGCCGACTACACCCTTGGCGACATCGGCTGGGAGTGCTGGCGCACCGAAGGCGAGGCCTTCCCCCAGCGGACCATCGACTTGCTGAAGGCCAGCGACGCCGCCATGTTCGGGGCCATCACCTCCAAGCCCGTGAAGGAGGCGGAGAAGGAGCTGATCCCGGAGCTGCAGGGCAAGGGTCTCGTCTACCGCAGCCCCATCGTGCGCATGCGCCAGCTCTTCGACCTCTACACCTGCCTGCGGCCCTGCAAGGCCTACCCCGGCAACCCCCTGAACTACCACGAGGGCATCGACATGGTGATCTTCCGGGAGAACACGGAGGATCTCTATGCCGGCGTGGAGTTCAGCCCCGTGCCCGACGCGGTGAAGACGGTCCTGGGACAGCACAGCAAAGCCTTCGCCCCCTTCTCGGGTCTATCGGGAGATGACTTCGCCATCACCTGCAAGATCAACACCCGGAAGGGCTGCGAGCGCATCCTCCGGGCCGCCTTCGAATACGCGAAGCAGTTCGGCTATCCCAAGGTGACGATCATCCACAAGGCCAACGTGGTCCGCGCCACGGAGGGCATGTTCCTGGAGATCGGCAAGGCCATGGCGAAGGAGTATCCCGGCGTCAAAGTGGACGACGCCAACGTGGACGCCATCACCATGTGGATGCTGAAGAACCCGAAGAACTACGGCGTCATGGTGGCCACCAACCTCTTCGGCGACATCATCAGCGACCTGGCGGCCCAGATGGTGGGCGGCCTGGGCTTCGGCTGCAGCGGCAACATCGGCGAAAAGCTGGCGGTCTTCGAGCCCAGCCACGGCAGCGCGCCCAAGTACGCCGGCCAGTCCAAGGTGAACCCCATCGCCACGATCCTCGCCGCGAAGATGATGCTCGAGTGGCTGGGGGAAAAGGAGAAGGCCGCCCGCATGGAACAGGCCGTGGCCGAGGTCATCGCCGAAGGGAAGGTCCGCACCTACGACATGGGGGGCGCGGCCACGACCCTGGCGATGGGCGAGGCCATCGCCCAGAGGCTCGCATGCGTCCGCTGCTGATCCACGAAGTCGGCCTCCGGGACGGCCTCCAGGCCGAGGCCCGGGTCGTGCCCACGGACCTGAAGCTGGCCTGGCTCGAACGCCTGCTGGACGCGGGCCTGGACATCGTCCAGGTGGGTTCCTTCGTGCATCCCGGGAAGGTGCCCCAGATGGCGGATACGGATGAGCTCTTCCGTCGCCTGCAGGCCCGGGGGCGGAAATCCAAGACCGTTCTCTCCGCCCTGGTGCTCAACGAGAAGGGCCTGGAGCGGGCCCAGGCCTGCGGCGTGGACATGGTCTGCCTGGGCGCCTCGGCCTCGGAGACCCACAGCCTGAGAAACACCGGCATGGGGAGCGCCGAGGCCCTGCACCGCATCCTCGCCACGGGCCTCGAGGCGCTCAAGGCCGGGATGAAGGTGCAGGTGAGTGTCCAGAGCGCCTTCGGCTGCGGCTTCGAGGGGCCCGTGGACGAGGACCGGGTGCTGGTCATGGTGGCGGCCTACCTCAAGGCCGGCTTCCGCGCCATCAGCCTGGCGGACACGGCGGGCCACGCCCACCCCGCCCAGGTGGCGGGCCTGGTGGCGAAGGTCCTGGCCCTGGAGCCCACCGCCGAGGTGACCGCCCACATCCACAACACCTACGGCCTCGGCATGGCCAACGTCTATGCGGCCCTGGAGGCCGGCGTGGCGGCCATCGAGACCAGTTTCGGCGGCCTCGGGGGCTGCCCCTTCACCAAGCTGGCGGCGGGGAACGTGGCCACGGAGGACCTGGTCCACGGCCTGCAGCGCGCCGGTCGGCGCCCGGACATCGACCTGGAGGCCCTCATCGGCGTGGCCCAGGACGTGGCCATGTTCCTCGGCCGGGAGCTGCCGGGCTGCGTCTACCGCACCGGGCCGATCCGCGCGCACTCGGCCCTGGTATGAAGACGCCGCAGATCCTCGCCGGCATCCAGGTCCTGGACCTCACCAACGTGCTGTCCGGGCCCTTCGCGACCCTGCACCTGGCCCAGCTCGGCGCCGACGTCCTCAAGATCGAGAACCCGAAGGGGGGCGATCTGGCCCGCTGCCTGGGTACCCTTCCGGAGCTCAACCGGCGCCTCATGGGCACCAGCTTCCTGGCCCAGAACTGCAACAAGCGCTCCATCACCCTCAACACCAAGACGCCGGAGGGGAAGGCCATCTTCCTGCGCCTGGCGAAGGACGCGGACGTGGTGGTGGAGAACTTCCGGCCCGGGGTCATGGACCGCCTGGGCCTCGGCTACGAGGTCCTGCGCACGGCCAATCCGAGGCTCATCTACTGCGCCATCTCGGGCTTCGGCCAGACCGGGCCCGACGCCCAGAAGCCCGCCTACGACCAGATCATCCAGGGGCTTTCCGGCGAGATGGCGGTGAACGGCGACGAGCGCCTGAACCCGCTGCGCACGGGCTTCCCCCTCTGCGACACCGTGGGCGGACTGAACGCCGCCTTCGCCATCCTGGCGGCCCTCTTCCACCGGGAGCGCACGGACGAAGGCCAGTCCATCGACGTGGCCCTCCTGGACAGCGTCATGCCCCTCATGGGCTGGGTGGCGGCGAACCTGCTCATCGGCGGCCAGCCGCCGCGGCCCATGGGCAACGACAACTTCACCGCCGCCCCCAGCGGCACCTTCCGCACCGCGGACGGCCACGTCAACATCGCCGCCAACAAGCAGGAGCAGTGGGAGGCCGTCTGCGAGGTGCTGGGACTCCCGGAGCTCAAGACCGATCCCCGCTTCCAGGAGCGGGACACCCGCAAGCAGAACCGCGCGGCGCTGACCCCTCTGCTGGAAGCGAGGCTGGTGCAGGAGCCCACCGACCACTGGGTGGAGGTCCTGAATGCCAGGGACGTCCCCAGCGGCGCCATCCTGGGCCTGGAGGCGGCCCTGCGGCAGCCCCAGGCCGAGCACCGGGGCGTGCTGAAGAAGGTTCCCGTGCGCGGTTTCGGCGACATTGAGGTCTTCGGCCTCACCGCCGCCTTCGAGAAGACTCCGGGCAGCGTGGATGCGCCGCCGCCCGAACTGGGGGCCCACAACGCCGAGGTCTTCGCCCGCCTCGGCTTCAGCCCGGAAGAACAATCCGCGCTGAAGGCCAAGGGCGTCATTTGAAAGGGAGTTGCCATGGGCATGACCGTCGCTGAAAAGATCCTCGCCCGGGCCGCGGGCCTCCCTTCCGTGAAGGCCGGGGACGTGGTGGAGCCCGCCGTGGACCTCGCCATGTCCCACGAGAACGCGGCCCTGGTGATCAACCAGTTCGAAGAGGTCTACGAAGGCACGGGCCTGGAGGCCAAGGTCTGGGACCCTTCCCGCATCGCCATCATCTTCGATCACCGGGTTCCCGCCGAATCCCCCAAGACCGCCACCAACCAGAAGAAGATCCGGGATTTCGTGGCGGCGAACGGAATCGCCAAGTTCCACGACATCCGGGGCGACGTCGGCGGCATCTGCCACCAGATCCTGCCGGAGTACGGCTACGTGCGCCCGGGCTTCGTGGTGGTGGGCACCGACTCCCACACCACCAGCCACGGCGCTCTGGGCGCCTTCAGCTTCGGCATCGGCGCCACGGAGATGGCCTCGGTCTGGAGCCTGGGCGTCGCGCTGAACATCGAGGTGCCCGAGACCATCAAGGTGGTGGTCTCCGGGAAGTTCCCCCCCATGGTTGGGGCCAAGGACCTGATCCTCCGCATCATCGGCCTCCTCACGGCCCAGGGCGCCAACTTCAAGGTGCTGGAGTTCCACGGCGAAACCATCCGCGCCATGAGGACCAGCGGCCGCATCGCCCTCTGCAACATGAGCGTGGAGGCCGGCGCCACCTCGGGCATCGTGCCCGGGGACGAGGAGACGATCCGCTACCTCCGGGAGGAGGCCGGCGTCCTGGACTCCATCCCCTACCTTCCGCCGGATCCCGACGCGGTCTACGTCCGCACCCTCGAGGTCGACGTCGCCACCCTGGCGCCCCAGATCGCCTGCCCCCACACCGTGGACAACGTGAAGGACATCGCCGCGGTGGCGGGCACCAAGGTCCACCAGATCGTCATCGGCAGCTGCACCAACGGCCGCCTGGACGATCTGGCCGCCGCCGCCGACATCATCCGGGGCAGGAAGGTCGCCCAGGGCACGCGGATGCTGGTCTTCCCAGCCTCGGGGCGCATCTTCGCCCAGGCCCTGGACAAGGGCTACCTCCACGACTTCATGAAGGCCGGCGCCGTGGTGATGAACTCGGGCTGCGGGCCCTGCCTGGGGGTGCACGAGGGCGCCCTCGGGGACGGCGAGACGGCGCTGAGCACCACCAACCGCAACTTCAAGGGCCGCATGGGCAACCCGAAATCGGACGTCTACCTCTGCAGCCCCTCGGTGGCGGCGGCCTCCGCCCTCACCGGCGTCATCACCGATCCCCGCGCCTGACAGGACTCCCCATGCCCAAGGTCATCCTCAAGCTCGAGAACGACATCAGCACCGACGACATCTACCCGGGCCGCTTCATGGCCACGGTGCTGCCTGCGGAGACGCCCCAGTTCGCCTTCGCGGACCGCACGGAATTCAACGCCCAGCTCCGGGCCAAGGCCTTCCCCCCGGGCAGCATCATCGTCGGGGGCGAGAACTTCGGCTGCGGCTCCAGCCGCGAGCAGGCCTGCTCCACCCTCAAGGGCCATGACCTGGCGGTGGTGGCGAAGTCCATCTCCCGGATCTTCCTGCAGAACAGCATCAATCTGGGCCTCAAGGTTGTCCTCTGCCCGGACCTGGAGGCCGCCGAAGGCGATGAGCTGGAGTTCACGGCGGACCAGGTGCTGAACCGGAGCACCGGGCAGTCCTTTCCCCAGGTCCGCCTGCCGGCGGCCCGGCAGGGGATCATGGACGCCGGCGGCCTCATCCACTACACGCGCCAGCGCCTGAGCGCGCGCCACGGGGCCGCCGCGGCCGGGCGAAAAGTGTGACGGAGTGCCCATCCTGCCCATCGCCAAGGCGGGCGAGGCTTACTGTGAAGGACGGATCCGGGAAGGGCCTTCTACGATCCGTTCCTCGAGGTGAACCAGCTCCGGGGCGGGCGCAGGAACCCAGGAAAGGGATCCCGTGGAGGCTGTATGGACTTTTCGATCAAGGTGAATCCCTCGACCTGGCAGAGCTACATCTCGACCCCGAAGAAAGGGGAGGCCGTGCTCATGGACTCCTTCCTCAACAAGGGCACCGCGTTCACCGCGCGGGAGCGCGATGAGCTGGGGATCCTGGGCCTCCTGCCGCCGGCCATCTTCACCATCGAGCAGCAGCTCCCCAGGGTCTATGCCTCCTTCTGCGCCAAGGAGACGCCCCTGGAGAAATTCATCTACCTGGCGAGCCTCCACGACCGGAACGAAGTGCTCTACTACCGGCTCATCCACGAGCGCATCGACGAGATGCTCCCCATCGTGTACACCCCGGTGGTGGGCGAGGCCTGCCAGAAGTTCTCCCACATCTTCCGCCGCGGGCGCGGCCTGTACATCAGCTACGACCAGAAGGACTGCATCGAGAAGGTGCTCCGGAACTACCACACGGACCACCCGTCGGTGATCGTCGTGACGGACGGCGAACGCATCCTCGGCCTGGGCGACCAGGGGGCGGGCGGCATGGGCATCCCCATCGGCAAGCTCTGCCTCTACACCGCCTGCGCCGGCGTGTCCCCCTACTCGACCCTGCCCATCATGCTGGACGTGGGCACGGACAACGAGGAGCGCCTGGCGGACCCGCTCTACGTCGGGCTCCGCCAGAAGCGCATCCGCGGGGCGGAGTACCAGGAATTCATCGACCGCTTCGTGGCGGCGGTGAAGGCGGTCTTCCCGGACGTCCTCCTGCAGTGGGAGGACTTCCTGAAGGAGAACGCCATCACCCAGCTGGAGCGCTTCCGCCACGAGCTCCTGACCTTCAACGACGACATCCAGGGCACCGCCGCGGTGGTCCTGTCGGGCATCTACGGCGCCATGCGCCTCACCGGCGGGAAGATGGCCGACCAGCGCCTGGTCTTCGCCGGGGCCGGCGCCTCCGCCCACGGCATCGCCGAGCTCTTCGTCTCGGCCCTGGTGGACGAGGGCCTGCCGGTGGCGGAGGCCCGCAAGCGGATCTGGACCGTGGACACCAAGGGCCTCGCCATCTCCGACCGGGCCGGGCTGGAGGGCTTCAAGAAGGAGTTCGCCCGGGACCGCGCCGAGGTGGCGGGCTGGAAGGTCGCCGATCCCGCGCGCATCTCCCTGGAGGAGACCATCGACCACGCGAAGCCCACCATCCTCATCGGCGTCTCCGCGACGCCGGGCACCTTCAGCGAGGCCATCGTGAGGAAGATGGCGGCGCTGAACGCGCGGCCCCTGGTCTTCCCCCTCTCGAACCCCACGTCGAAGAGCGAGTGCACCGCCGAGCAGGCGGTCCTCTGGTCCGACGGCCGGGCCATCGTGGCCACCGGCAGCCCCTTCGATCCAGTGATCCACAAGGGTGAACGGCACCGCATCGGCCAGTGCAACAACGCCTTCATCTTCCCCGGCGTCGGCCTCGGCGTCTGCGTGGCCAAGGCCCGGCACCTCAGCGACGGCATGTTCCTCGAAGCCGCCCGCGCCCTGGCGGCCCACGTCACCGAGGCGGACATCGCCGAATCGGCGGTGTATCCCCAGCTCGCCACCATCCGGGACTGCTCCCATTCCGTGGCCTGCGCGGTCATCCGGCGGGCGGTGAAGGAGGGCCACGCGGATCCCGAGGTCCTCGTGAACCTGGAGGAGGTGGTGCGCCGCGCCATGTGGTTCCCCGAGTACCTGCCGGTGCACTACGAGCCCGCGCCCGCGGCGGAGCCGGCGCACGCCTAGCAGGATGGGAGGGGCGCCTTGCGCGGTGCGCGAGGCGCCCCCCTGCCCCTCTCCAGCTCTCTCGCGTCCGCGCCAGACGCGGGCTAGTGCCAGGTCCAGTCTTCGATCAGGCGAGCGACGACCACGCGGCAGCCGAGCTGGTCCGCCGCGCGGCGGGCGAACCGGAGCGCGTCCCCGAGGTGCCTCCGGGCGCCCAGGTGGTCGTTGAGCTGGATGGAACTGGCGGGCTCCTTGAGGACGTGGACCAGGCTGGTCCATTCCTCCCGGGCGACTCCATCCTCGAAATCCGGGAACCGGAGCCGGTGCGCCTCCCGCGCCGCCGTCCCGTGGACGTCCGGGGCGAGGGTGGTGAGCTTTTCCATGATCCAGAGCTGGGTGTAGCCCATGCCGATGTGGTCGGCGGGATCATGGACCTGCTCGAAGCCCGGCGGGAGCAGGTAGGACCAGCGTCCCTCGTAGCGGTTGGTCATGTAGATGAAGACGCACGGCTCGGCGGGCTCGCCGAGCTCGGCGAAGGGCGTGCGCGGCGGCTGCAGCGCCCCGGGGAACTGTTCGAGGTAGAGGCTCATCCGGGCCCAGCTTAGCGGTCCTTCCCTCGAAGGTGGCCGAGTCCTATAGAAGATTCAGCAGCGCCGCCACTTCCAGCCGCAGCTCGGGGATGCCTTTCCCTTTGGCCGCGCTCACCCAGGCGATGTCCGCCGGGAGCAGGTTGAGCACCGCGGCCACGTCCTTGCGCTGCTTAAGGGCCTTGCTGGGCTTCACCTGATCCGCCTTGGTGGCGACGATGCGGTAGGGCAGGTTCTCGTGGCGCAGCCACTCGACCATGCCGAGGTCCAGCTTCGTGGGTCCGACCTCCGCGTCCACCAGCACGAAGACCATCCGCAGGGTCTCCCGGCCCGTGAGGTAGCCGCCGATCATGCCCTCCCAGGTCGCCCGCTCCTTGGCGGGTCCCGTGGCGAAGCCGTAGCCCGGAAGGTCCACGATCCAGCGGTCCTTGCCGGTGACGAACACGTTGATGAGCCGCGTGCGGCCCGGCGTCTTGGAGACCCGGGCCAGCTGGGTCTGGTTCGCCAGGGCGTTGAGCAGGGAGCTCTTGCCCACGTTGGAGCGGCCCACGAAGGCGACTTCCGCGTGGCAGACCCCGAGGGTCTTCACGTCAGAGGCGGAGGTCACGAAGCGGGCGTCGGTGAGGGGCTGGGCCATGGGTCAGTCTCGGGTCGGGAGGGAACGGAGGGCAGCGGCCAGATCCTCGGGCTCGATCTGCCCCTGGGCTGCCTTCAGGGTCAGGGCTTGAAGCAGGTCGTCGTTCCTGCGAATCCGAACCTTGTTCATGGCCAGGAAGACGATCGCGGAGCCGGCGGCGACCCGCTTGTTCCCGTCCACGAAGGGATGGTTGCGCGCGAGGTGGATCAGCAGGACGGCGGCCAGGTCGAAGAGGTCGCCCCCGGTGTAGTGCCAGTGATTCCGGGGAGACATGACAGCGGAGATCAGGGCGCCCAGATCGCGGACACCAGCTGGTCCGCCGTGCCGGCGAAGCGTCTCCTCGTGGAGGTCAGAGACCTCGGCAGGCTCAAGAAACAGGGGTTCTTTCACTACTTCGCCAGCCGCTTCAGGAGCTCATCGTGCTCTTCGAAGAGGAACTCCTTGGCTGCCTCGAAATCGCGCACCCGCTTCGAGGCCGGGACCACCACAAGGCCGTGCCCATCGGAGTAGACGGACACAGGTTCGTGCGCGCTGATCCCCGCCATGTCCATGAGGGGCTTGTCGAGGATGAGGGCGTAGCTGTTGCCGACCTTGGTGAGCTTCTTCTGGAGCATGGCGGGCCTCCTTTAACAATGTAATAACGCACGGGACCCCGTGCAAGGACGCAATCCGAGTCCAGGCAGACGGTCTGCGGGAGCCGGGGCCTCGGGGCCCCTCAATCCTTGGGGGCCGTGGCCGGCGGGCCCGAGGGATGGGCGGAGGGCCGGTCCGGCTCCACGGTGTAGGCCAAAGCTGCGATCCTCCAGCCCTGGTCGGTCTTCATGAAGGTGAAGGTGTCGATGCCGCTGTGGGAGAAGGCGCCGTTCCTGTGGAAGTCGTAGGGCGCCCACACCGTGGCGATGCGGCCCTGCACGTGCACCGTCGGATTCCACATGCGCTCCAGCAGGCGTTCGCGGGTTGCCGCCAGGACCGTGATGTCCTCCTCCAGGTTGCGGCTGCGCAGCACCGCGCCGCCCGGGCCCGGGCGGATGGAAAGGATCCTGGCTTCCGGGAGGCAGAGCTTCCGGAGGGCCGGGCCGTCCTTGGCGGCGAGGGCATCGAAGAAGGCCTGGGCCAGGGCCAGCACCGCCTGCCGGTCGGCGTCCGGGGTGCCCGGGGCCTGGCCGGCGAGCAGGGGAAGGACCAGGAGCGGTACCACGGCTACACCACCACCGTGCTCGCCGGCGCCGGCTGATCCCAGGACAGCCGCCCGCGCTCCAGGCCCAGAACCCGCTTGCGCATCTTGAGGATCATCGGCTTGTCGTGGGTGGCCACGATGACCGTCGTGCCCTGCCCGTTGATGCGCTCGAAGAGGGACATGATCTCGTTGGCGAGGTCGGGATCCAGGTTGCCGGTGGGTTCGTCGGCCAGGAGCACGAGGGGATCGTTCACCAGGGCCCTCGCGATGGCCACCCGCTGCTGCTCACCGCCGGAGAGCTGGAGGGGATAGCTGCTCAGCTTGTGCTGGAGCCCCACCATCTTGAGGGCCCGGAAGGCCCGCTGGCGCTGCTCCATGTGGCTCACGCCGAGGATCTTCAGCACGAAGGCCACGTTCTCGAAGACCGTCAGGGTGCGGATGAGCTTGAAATCCTGGAACACGACGCCCAGCTTGCGGCGCAGCAGCGGGATCTCCCGCAGGGCCATGATGGAGAGGCGATGCCCCGCCACCTGCACCTCGCCCGTGGACGGCACCGCGTCCCGGAACAGCAGCTTCAGCAGCGTGCTCTTGCCCGCCCCGCTGGGTCCCGTGAGGAAGACGAACTCGCCCGCCTCGATATGGAAGCTCACGTCGTTCAGACCGTAGTGGATGCGGTCGAACTGCTTGGTGACGTGGGTCAGAGTGATCATGGCCGGCCGGAATGGGACAACGGTGGGATGACCCTATTGTGGCCCGGATTCATGGCCCGACGGCCCTACAACCGCTCCACCAGCATGGCCACGCCCTGCCCGCCGCCCACGCAGAGGGCCGCCAAGCCGAGTTTCTTGTCCTCGTCCTGGAGGATGTGGATCAGCGTCGTCAGGATCCGCGTGCCGCTGGCGCCAATGGGATGGCCCAGGGCGATGGCGCCGCCGCGGACGTTCACCTTGGCGGGATCGAGGTCGGGCAGTTCCTTCAACACCCCCAGGGACTGGGCGGCGAAGGCCTCGTTGAGCTCGAAGCGGTCGATGTCGGCGAGCTTCACGCCGGTCTTCTCCAGCAGCTTCCGGATCGCCGGCACGGGGCCGAGGCCCATCACCGCCGGGTCCACGCCCGCCTGGGCGAAGCCGAGGATGCGGGCGATGGGCTGGTAGTTCTTGGCGGCCGACTCGGAGGCCAGCACCAGGGCCGCGGACCCGTCGTTGATGCCGCTGGCGTTGCCGGCGGTCACGCTGCCGTCCTTCCTGAAGGCGGGCTTGAGCTTCGCGAGGCCTTCAAGAGAAGCGTCGGCCTTGATGTACTCGTCCTGGTCGAAGGTCGTATCGCCCTTCTTCCCGGGGATGGTGACGGCGAAGATCTCCCGCTTGAACTGGCCCGCTTCCCGGGCGGCGGCGGCCTTCTGCTGGCTGGCCAGGGCGAAGGCGTCCTGGGCCTCCCGGCCGATGCCGTGGCGCTCGGCGACCGCTTCCGCCGTGATGCCCATGTGGGTGTCGCCGTGGCCGCACCAGAGGCCGTCCTGGATCATGCTGTCCAGGAGCTGCGCGTGGCCCATGCGGGCGCCCCAGCGGGCGCTGGGCAGCAGGTACATGGCGTTGGACATGGACTCGGTGCCGCCTCCCACTGTGATGTCGGCGTCCCCAGCCGTGATGGACTGGGCCGCCAGGGCCACGGCCTTGAGGCCCGAGCCGCAGACCTGGTTCGGCGTGTGGGCGGGGGTCGAGAAGGGGATTCCCGCCTTCAGGGCCGCGAGGCGGGCCACGTTCTGGCCGCTGCCGGCTTGGAGCACGTTGCCCAGCACCACATCGCCGATTGCCTCCGGCGGGACGCCCGCGCGCGCCAGGGCAGCCCGAATGGCGGCGGCGCCCAGCTCCACGGAATTCACGGCCTTGAGGCCGCCCCCGAAGGAACCGACGGCGCTGCGGGTGGCGGAAAGGATGAGCACGGACATGGGTTTCTCCAGGACCCACCAGGATATCAGCGGGCCCCGGATCCGCCCCTTGCGGGTCCTCAGCGCCGGGCCTTGGCCCCCTGGACGAGGCGCTCGACCTCCTCGATGCGCCGGGGCAGGCGCTCGCTGAGGTTCTTCGGGCCCGCCGGCGTCACCAGGATGTCGTCCTCCAGCCGGATGCCGATGCCGTGCCACTTCGGGTCCACCCCCGCCATCCCTTCGGGGATGTAGAGCCCGGGCTCCACCGTGAGCACCATGCCGGGCTCCAGGAGCCGCGCGCCGCCCCGGGTGCCGGGGGTCATGCCGTAGTCCCCGGTGTCGTGGACGTCCAGGCCCAGCCAGTGGCTGATCCCGTGCATGGAGAAGGGCAGGTGGGCGTTCTTCCCGAACAGCTCCTCCTTGTCGCCCTTGAGGATGCCCAGGTCCACCAGTCCGTCGCTGAGGATGCGCATGGCGGCGGCGTAGCCCTCCTTGTGGGCGCGGCCCGGCGCGCAGAGGGCGATGGCGGCGTCCTGGGCCTTCAGCACGAGCTCGTAGAGGGCGCGCTGTTCGGGGCTGAAGGTGCCGTTCACGGGCCAGGTCCGGGTGATGTCCGCGGTGCAGTAGCCCACCTCGGCGGCGGCGTCCATGAGCAGGAGGCTGCCGGGCTTCAGGGGCTGGTCGTTCACGTTGTAGTGCAGGGTGCAGGCCTGGTTCCCGGCGCCGACGATGCTGTCGTAGCCCAGGAAGCGCGCGCCGAGGCCCCGGACCGTGCCTTCGAAGAGGCCGGCCACCTGGCCCTCGTTGGCGCAGGCGCGGGTGCCCCTCATGGCGGCCAGGTGCCCTTCGATGCTGGCGTCCACGGCGGCCTGGAGCATGGCGATCTCCGCGGGCTGCTTGAGGAGCCGCATCTCACCCGCCAGGTTCCGTCCATCCACCAGGGTGCGGCGGAAGGTCCCGTGGCCGTTGTCCGCCCCAAGGGGATAGACCCAGTCCAGGACCTTGCGGCGGAAGGGGTCGTCGAAATTGCAGATGAGGACCACCCGCCGGGCCTTCTGGATCGCGGTCCGGAGGGTGTCCTCGGCGGCGGGGAATCGTTCCGCCTGGTCGGCGCGGAAGCGCTTCACCGCCCCCTCGGTCCCGGTCCGGGCCCCGTCGTAGCGCTCCCGACGGGGGTCGGAGGCCCGGACCAGGAGGGTGTAGGGCTTGGCCGAGTCCCCGTCCAGGAGGGCGACGCTTTCGGCCTCCTCCAGGCCCGTGAAGTAGTAGAAGTCCGAATCCTGGCGGTAGGGGTGCAGCCCGTCCCCGTTCCGCGGCTGGAGGGGCATGGATTTCACCACCGCCAGGGAGCCGGGCCCCATGGCCTTGAGTTTCTCCAGGAGCCGGGCCCGGTTTCCCGCGAAAAAGTCCATGGGCAGCATGGCGCCATGCCATCCCGGGGCTGGGCCGGGGCTGGGGCTGGGGCTGGAGCTGGGGGCCTGGGCGGCCAGGGCCGAGGACAGCAGGCAGGCGGATAGGCAGGACAGACGCATCCCTCACCTCTTGATGGTTGAATCCAGCATGACAGGCCCCTTGCACTAAACGGCCATGTCAGCCAATCGTTTCCTAGTTCACAGGCCCGCCCTGAATCTTTGCTTTTGGAGGCAAGATGCGCCCCTCCCGCTCCCTCGTCCTGCTGAGTGCCCTGCTGGTGGCTGGAAGCCTGACGGCCCAGGTGCCCACGCCCCCGAAGCCCCCCAAGCCGCCGAAGGTCTCGATCCCCGAGCCCCCGGAACCGCCCCCCCCCCCCCCACCCCCCCCGCCGCCGGCCCCCCCCCTGGAGTGCAACGGGGGGGGGACCCC
>JBGAST010000021.1:0-61084 GCA_044229575.1 Holophagaceae bacterium
GCCGGGCGAGGTGGCGGCCACCACGTTCGACGAGGCGGAGACTCGCCACCTGCAGGTCGCCGAGATGGTCGTGGAGCGGGCCAAGCGCCGCGCCGAGGCCCGGGGCGACGCGGTGGTGATCTTCGACTCCGTCACCCGCCTCATCCGCGCCGCCGCCGGCGCCGTCATCGACGAGGAGCTGCAGGGCCTGCTGGGAGACATCGACTTCCAGATGGACTACGGGAGTCCGGACGAAGCCAAGGCCGAGATCGAAGGCGCCCTCCGGCAGTATCCCGACCATCCCGAGCTGCTGTCCCGGCTGCACACCGCCGAGGAAACGCTGCGCAAGCTCGGGCACGAAGCCAAGGCCGCGGCGGCGGACGACGACTTCGCCCACTCCTTCTTCGACCTCACCGACGTGCTGGGGGACGCCCTGCTGGAGTCCGGCGAGGGCGAGGAGATGCACGACGCCACCAACGTGGTGGAGAAGATCCAGAGCGTGGACGAGCTCTTCAACGCCTTCCGGGAGGGCGTGGAGCAGCAGGTCCGCGGCGACGACTACGACACCCACTACAACCTGGGCATCGCCTACAAGGAGATGATGCTGCTGGAGCCCGCCATCGAGGAGTTCAAGAAGGCGATGCGGGACCCCGAGCGCACCCTGGAGTGCTGCTCCATGCTGAGCATCTGCGAGGCTAGCCAGGGGAACATGGACGCGGCCCTCGACTGGCTGCGCCAGGGCATCACCGCGCCGGGCTTCCCCCCCGAGGACAGCATCGGCCTGCGCTACGACCTGGGGGAGATGCTCGTCGGCATGGGCCGGGAAGGCGAGGCCATGGCGGAGTTCAAGATCGTGGCGGACATCGATCCCGACTACCGGGAGATCGCGTCGAAACTGGGCTGACGGCCTTCAGTCGAGGTCGAGGCTCCCCTCCGGTCCCCAGGGCTGCAGCGCCTGCAGGGCGGGCTGCACAGGCTTGCCGGGCCGCTGGAGCCTTGTCAGCTCGACGGCCTGGCCGTCCCCGCCCGTGAGCCAAGCACCGGATCGGGTCCAGGCCAGGGTGCCCGGGACCTCGGAGGAAGGCCGCAGGCCGCCGACGGCGCAGACCTTGAGGACCTGCCCCCCGGCGTGGAGTTCGGTCCCCGGCCAGGGCTGCAGGGCCCGCACCTGGCGGTGCAGGGCCTGGGCCGGCTCCCGGGGATCCAGGCGGGCCAGTTCCTTCGTCAGTTTGGGGGCGAGGGTGGCCCGGGCGCCATCCTGGGGCGCGGGGCGGGCGCGGCCGTCGAGCAGCTCGCCGAGGTGGGCTTCCAGCAGCGCCGCGGCATCCCGGGCCAGGAGCGGGAGAAGGTGTTCCGCGTCGTCCAGCGGGGTGATGGGCCGGCTGCGCCGGGCGAGGACCGGCCCGGCGTCCAGGCCCGGCTCCAGGCGCATGAGGCTCACGCCGGTTTCCGAATCCCCCGCCAGGATCGCGTGGTTCAGCGGCGCCGCCCCCCGCCAGCGCGGCAGCAGGGAGAAGTGCAGGTTCCAGGCCCCCAGGGGCAGGGAATCCAGCATCCAGGCCGGCAGGATGTGGCCGTAGGCCACCACCACCGCGAGGTCGAGGGCGAGGGAGTCCCAGAGGGCCCGGGTCTCCGCCGCCTTCCAGGAGACGGGCTGGTGCACCGGCAGGCCCAGCTCCAGCGCCGCGGCCTTCACCGGCGGCGGCAGGACCTCCCGCCCGCGGCCCTGGGGCCGGTCGGGATTGCAGAAGACGGCTGCCAACGAGGGGGGACCGCCCGGCCGCTGCGTGACCTCGGCCAGGGCCTGCAGGGCGGGCACCGCCACCTCCGGCGTGCCCAGGAAGGCGATGCGGGTCATTTGTGCAGCTTCTGGTACTTCCGCTGGATGACCTGGCGCTTCACGGGGCCGAAGTACTCCACGAAGAGGCGGCCCCGCAGGTGGTCGATCTCGTGGCAGAAGGCCCTTGCCAGCAGGTCCTCGCCCTCCTCCTCATACCAGCTGCCGTCCGGGCGACGGTTGCGGATCCAGACCTTCTTCGGCCGCTCCAGCACCTCGTGGATGCCCGGGATGGAGAGGCAGCCCTCGGGGCCCCGCTGGAGGCCCTCCTCCCGCACGATCTCGGGATTGATGAGCACGAGCTTCCGGGCCGGGTCCTCCCCGGCGCTGGTGTCGATGACCGCCAGGTTGATGTTGAAGCCGATCTGGGGGGCCGCCAGGCCCACGCCCTCCTCGGCGATGGCGGTCTCGAACATGTCGGCGACGAGCTGGTCCAGGTCCGGGCTCCAGTCCCCCACGTCCTCGCTGTTCCGCTTGAGCCGGGGATCCCCCCAGGTCAGCACGGGATGAATGGCCATGCGCGCTCCAAGCCTTTCAGTTTAGCCTGCGCGCCACTCTTTGATAACCTTGAGGATTCTGGCCAAGGCCACGCGAAGGAATGAGATGCTCCAGGATTTCCGCAAAGTCTTCAAAGGCCAGCAGGCCCTCACCGGCGGCCTGATGCTGGCCCTCGCCATCGGCATGCTGGCCTACCTGGCCCCGAGCGGCGGTAGCCACGAGACCCCGGACAGCGTCGTGGCCCGGGTCTACGGCCGGGACATCCTGAAGCGGGACTTCGACTGGCTCCTGCTCACCATGATGCGCGGCGTCCCCAAGGGCCAGGACGTGGAGGCCCAGCTCCCCATGATGCGCAAGTACGCCCTGCAGGAGCTGCTGCGCCGCAAGATCGAGGAGGTCCAGGCGGAGCGCCACGGCATCGTGGTGACCGACGGGGAGGTGCGGGAGCGCCTTGAGACCATGCTCAAGGGCCAGCCGGTCTTCCTCCAGGCCGATGGGACCCTCCGGCCCCTCGCCGACATCGAGTCCATCCTGCGGGAGAACGGGCTCTCCCTGCGGCAGTGGGAGCTGGAATCCCGCGCGGCCCTGCAGAACCGGAAGCTCACCCAGCAGGCCGCCGCCTCGACACCGGTGGACGAGGCCTGGCTGAACCGGGAGCTCCGGGCCCGCTACGAGACCATCGCCTTCGAAGCCGTGCTGCTGCAGCCGGCCCCCGACGCGGTCCCCGATCCCGGGGACGCCAGGCTGGCGGACTTCCTCAAGGGAAGCGGCGAGCGGTTCCGGCAGCCCGCCCGGCGCGTGCTCCAGTTCGTCGCCCTGGATCCCTCCTCCATGAAGGAGCAGCCCAACGTGGACGACGCGACCCTGCAGCGGGCCTATGAGCTGAAGAAATCGGAATACGCCAAGCTCTTCCACGCGAGCCACATCCTGTTCAAGGCCGCCGCCGAGCCGGAATTCGCGGAAGCCCTGAAGAAGGCGCAGGCGTTGCGGGCGAAGATCGTCGCGGGCCTGGATTTCGCGAAGGCCGCCACGGAGAACACCCAGGATCCCAGCGGCAAGAACAATGGCGGCGACCTGGGCTGGTTCGGCCCCGGCCAGATGGTGAAGCCCTTCGAGGAGGCGGTCTCCGCTCTCAAGGAAGGCGAGGTCAGCCAGCCCGTGCGCACCCAGTTCGGCATCCACCTCATCAAGCGGGGCAGCCCCGTGAAGTCCTTCGAGGAGGCCAAGGGCGAGCTGCTGGCCTCCATCACGAAGGAGCGTTTCGAGTCCCGCGCGAAGGCGAAGCTGGAGGAGCTCCGCAAGAAGGGCGAATTCGCCGCCGCCGCCCAGGGTTTGAACCTGCCCATCACCACGTCCAAGCCCCTCCTCCCGCCCTCCCCCATGGAGCCCGGCGCCCCGGTGGAAGGGCTGCACAGCCCGGGAACCGTGCTCACCGCGGCCTTCGCCGCCAAGGTCGGCGCCGTCTCCCAGGTGCTCACCGCCGGGGACCAGCTGGTGGTCTTCCGGGTCAAGGAGGAGCTGCCCGCCGCGGTGCCCCCCCTGGCGGAGATCCGCGAGAAGGTGCTGGCGGGCTGGCGCTCCGAGGAGTCCCGGCGCCTGCTCATGGAAAAGACCAAGGCCGCCCTGGCGGGCGGGGACCTCGCCGCCCTCGGCGGCAGCGTGCAGACCCAGTCCACCACCCTGCAGGCCTACCCGGAGCTCGGCAAGCACCCGGCGGTGCGGGCCGCCCTGCTGGACGGGGCCGAGGGCAAGGCCTCCGCGCCGGTCTGGACCGAGCGCGGCCTCTGGGTCGGCAAGGTCACCGGCCGCACGCCCATGGGCCCGGCGGATTTCGAGAAGCGCAGGATGCTGGTGGAGATCCTCCAGAAGGAGGCGGCCCAGAGCCTCCTCGAAGCGGAGCAGTCCCGGATGCTGCAGCAGGGCCGCCTGCGGCCGGGCTTCAGCTCCCTCTGGGGCCGCCTGGACGGCATCTGGCTCAGCGAACTGCCTGACGGCCCCGTCGTCGAGGAGTAGACCGAGGAGCAGGCCGCGCCCTAGAAAGGGTGATGGCACCGCAGCGCTTCGCCGAAGGGCGGGGCGCTGCGGCACGCTTCCGAGGCGGAGGGGCAGCGGGGGTAGAGCCGGCAGCCGCCCTGGGCATCCTCGCGGACGGCCTCGGCGCCCCAGCGGCGGGGGGCTTCGGGGGCGTCCAGGCGGGGCACCGCCTCCCAGAGGCCGCGGAGGTAGGGATGGCGGAGTTCCGCCAGGAGCGGCGCCGCGGGGCCCTGGCACATGGGCTCGCCGCCGTAGAGCACCAGCAGCTGGTCGCAGAGGCGCGCCACCGCCGGCAGGTCGTGGCTCACGAAGAGCAGCGACGTGCCCGCGGCCTTGAGCTCCAGGAGCACCTCCAGGAGGTGGCCCGCGAGGGTCGGATCCAGGGCCGAGAGGGGCTCGTCCAGCACCAGGAGTTTCGGCCCGAGCATGAGGGCCCGGCCCACGGCGAGGCGCTGGGCGAGGCCGCCGGACCACTGGGCGGGCCGCTGGTCCAGGGCGCTTTCGGGAAACTTCACCCGGGCCGCCATGGAAGCCGCGGCCGCGCGGCGGGACAGGGCGTCTCCCCGCCGGTGGATCTCCAGGGGCTCCGTCAGGATCCGCCAGCCCGTGAGGTGGGGCGGCAGGGAGGCCAGGGGATCCTGGAAGACAGCCTGCAGCAGGGGCCGTCGGAGGCGCCGCGACCGTTCCTTCAAACCCGACCAGGCCGCGCCCTCCAGGAGGATGCGCCCTTCCGTGGGCTCCAGCAGGCCCAGCACCAGCTGCATGAGGGTGGTCTTGCCGGCGCCGCTCTCCCCGACGATGCCCCAGGCCTCGCCGGGCTGGACCTCGAAGTCTGCCCCCCGCAGCGTCCAGGCCTCGCCGCGCAGAATGCCGAGGCCCTGGACGGAGAGCAGGCTCATGTCAGCGGATCTCGTCGCAGCCCATGTACGGCTGGAGGGCCTTGGGGATCGCCACGCTGCCGTCGGGCCGCTGGTTGTTCTCCAGCACCGCCAGCCAAGTGCGCCCCACGGCGAGGCCGCTGCCGTTCAGCGTGTGGACGAAAGGGCTTCCGAAGAACGTGGCAGCCGCTTTCATCTCTTTCCCGCCAGCTGCCTTAACCGTTGCAGGCCTCTCTCCAAGAAGTTTTTTATACTTTATATTGCCGCGCCGGGCCTGGAAGTCCCCGAACCAGCTGCAGGAGCTGATCTCGCGGTAGGTGTTCTGGGAGGGCACCCAGACTTCCAGGTCGTAGGTTTTCTGGCTGCTGAAGCCCATGTCGCCGGTGCAGAGCAGCACCCGGCGGTAGGGCAGCTCGAGCGCCTCGAGGATGGCTTCCGCATTACCTGTGAGGCGCTCCAGCTCTTCTTCAGCCTGCTCCGGCGTGCAGAACGAAACCAGCTCCACCTTGTGGAACTGGTGCTGGCGCACCAAGCCCTTGGTGTCCTTGCCGTAGCTGCCCGCCTCGGAGCGGAAGCAGGGCGTCAGGGCGCAGTGGCGCATGGGCAGCGCGTCCGTAGAGATCACCTCATCTCTGTAGAGATTGGTGACGGGCACCTCAGCGGTTGGGATTAAGTAAAGCGCAGGGCTATCCTCAAAGTCTTTTTCAACTTCTTCGAAAAAGATGTTAACGAATTTCCGAACTAGCTCTTCATCCGGTTCTGGCGCTCCTTGTGGAAAGGAGATGGAATTTGCGATCAACTGAAAATAAGCATCCACATTTATTGGATCACCCTTCTTGAACCAACAGGGTCCACCGGCTGGCAGAAATACCTCT
Organism: Holophagaceae bacterium; assembly: GCA_044229575.1. Taxonomy (GTDB): domain Bacteria; phylum Acidobacteriota; class Holophagae; order Holophagales; family Holophagaceae; genus JADJVL01. Next base: position 6,102 of record JBGAST010000021.1, read on the forward strand.
AGTGGATCCATACCTGAATAGGAAAGTCTGATTGAGAGCGAGTAGTTGATTGCTTCAGATCCAAATGTCTTCCGTGCGATAGATCGTTCAACCTCCCGCACTCTGAGCCTTGGTGTTTTAAACAGGTCCTGCTCGAACTTGGGCAGCTGCCCCGTGCCGTAGAGCGACTCGGCATTCACCAGGTAGGGCGGGATCACCTCGGTGTAGCCCGCGGCGATCTGGCGGTCCAGCATGAAGGAGGCGAGGGCCCGCTCCAGCTTGGCGCCGAGGCCCTTCAGGACGCTGAAGCGCGCGCCGCTGAGCTTGGCGGCGCGGTCGAAGTCCAGGATGCCCAGGCGGGCGCCCAGCTCGGTGTGGTCCAGAGGCTTGTCGAGGGCGGGAATGGCGCCCCAGCGCTTGATCTCCGTATTGGCGTGCTCGTCCTTCCCGACGGGCACGGAGCCGTGGGGCAGGTTGGGGACGAGGGCGAGGAAGTCCCGGAAGGCGGCTTCGGCCTCCTTCTCGGCATGTTCGAGGGCCTTCAGCTTTTCGCCCACCGTCCGCTGCTGCTCGATCAGGGCGCTGGCGTCCTGCTTCTCCCGCTTGAGCCGGCCCACTTCCTCGGAGACGCGGTTGCGCTCGGCCTTGAGGGTTTCGGCCTCCTGGATGACGCGCTTCCGCTCCCGCTCCAGGCGCTCGAAGGCGTCGCGGTCGAAGGCGAGGCCCCGGTTCCCGAGACCGCGGACGACGGCGTCCAGGTCCTGGCGCAGCAGTTGGAGATCCAGCATGGGAGCCTCGTGGAAAGCTCCAGTCTATCGGCCCGGATGGGAAGGCCCTAGCCGTCGTGCGACCGGGGCGAGGGCGCCGCAGGCAGGGCAGAGCACGCGGTCCCCCGCGAGCGCCAGGGCTCCGCCGAGGGGGATCTCCCGGCGCGGGCATCGCAAGCCTTGGCGAAGGGCGGCGGCTCCTTCCGCCGCCCTTCGATCCAGGAAGTCGCACCGCCGGCGTGGAAGAGCGTTTAGGCCGGTCCTTCACCCTCCGGCCGCGGAAGACTCCTCGACGTCGCTCCACGCGCGGATCCGGGCGGGGGAGGGGCCGCGGCCCGGGAGAGGGAAGGCCTGGGCGGAGGCCGTCTCAGCGCCGCCCTCGCCTTCGATCGCCCGTGCGAGGATCCTGGTGACGGAGCACCCAGCATGGCGATCGGCACGCGACCCCCGGGATTGGACCGGGCCCGTTTGCGTCACCCGGTGCGCGGGATCCTGGCGTCGCCGGAGGCGGAGGTCGAATTCTGGCAGTGGGAGCGGCCGGCGGGGTGGAGCGAGGGGGCGGCCACGGCGGGAGTCGCGCGCCTGTCGGGCCGCGCCGCGACCGCGGCGGGATCCCGGCCCTGGAGCCTGGTGCTGAAGATCCTCCGGGCCCCCGGGGGCGTCCCGGACGAAGGCGCGCCGGAGTCAGCGGAATGGCGCCGGGAGGTTTGGGCCTACGAGTCGGGCCTGGTGCGCGGCCTCGGCCCGGGCCTGCGGGCGCCCCGCTGCCTGGCCGTGGACTTCCCGCGGGAGGGCGAGGCCTGGGTGTGGCTCGAGGATGTGGAGGACGCGCTGCCCGGACCCTGGCCCCTGGCCCGGTACCGGACCGTGGCCCGGGCCCTGGGGCGCTTCAATGCCGCCTGCCCGGAATCCCGCGCCCTCGAATTCGGCGAAGCCTGGCTCGGCCGGGGCTGGCTCGGCGCCTGGGTGGAGCGGCGCTCGCCGCACGTGGCCCTCATCGCCGCGCCGGAGGCCTGGGCGGCGCGGGAGCTCCAGGCCTGCTTCCCCCCCGGCACCCGCGCCCGCATCCTCGCCCTCTGGGCGCGCCGCGGGGAATGGCTGCGGAGGCTGGAAGGCCTGCCCCACGGCCTCGCGCACCGGGACGCCCACCCCGCGAACCTGCTCACGCCTCGCGCCGACGCTGCGGAAGCCGTGCTGGTGGACTGGTCCTCGGCAGGCCTGGCCCCGTGGGGGGCCGAAGGGCAGGCGATGGCGGGAGGGGCCCTGGCGACGCTGCGCGCGGAATCCACGGAGGCGGAGGCGCTGGGCGAGGCGGTGTTCGAAGGCTACGCGGCGGGCCTCGCGGACGGCGGGGGGCCGACGGACCGAACGGCCCTCCGCTTCGCCTTCGCGGCGGGCGCAAGCCTTCAGTGGACCTTCGGGACCATGGGCCTCCTGCTCCGGGCCGGGCTCGGCGAGAATCCCCGGCTGGCCCTGGAAGCCCTGCATGGCCGGTCCTTCGAGGCGCTGGCCCACCACCGGGCCGGAATGCTCCGATGGCTGCTGGGGCTCGGCGACGAGGCCGCGGACCTCGAGCGGTTCCTCCCGGCGCCCTGAGGCGCGGGTCGATCAGCCCGGAGCCTTGACCGCCTGCATCCAGTCGTAGAGTTTCAGCGCCTGCATGGCCAGCGGGGGCTCCAGGGTCGCGAAGTAGGCCGCCCGTTCCTGGGTGGCGGCCCAGGAGGAATAGCCCCGCCGCCTGGGATGGTGGACCCTGAGGGAGAAGTCCCGCAGGCAGAGCCGGCCGCGCTGGAGGCAGAGGGCCGCCATGACGGCGCAGATGCCCCAGCCGAAGCGGTTCAGGGAGAGGTCCACGGGCCGGAAGGCCCGCAGGATGGAGGCCTCGATGAACCAGCAGGTGCAATCGGTCAACGGCACCTCCGCGAGGCCAGGCTCGACGGGCCTCAGCCGGCGCGCATCGTATTCGAAATCCGTGAAATCCACCTTGGGTTCCAGGATGCCCACTGGGCGCCGCTGGAAGAGGTCGAGGGCCCGGCGGACGAGGCCGGGGAAGTCGTCGCACCAGGCATCGGCCTGGATGTGCAGCAGGAGGTCGCCATCGAAGCGGGCCAGGGCTTCATTCCACTGGGCGGAGAAGTAGGCCTGCTCCCCGAGGTGGATCCACTCCGGATGGACGGCTTCGAGGCCTTCCTCGCTGTTGATCACGCTCACCCGCTGCACGAGGGGGGCCAAGGCCGCTTCGAGGGCCGCGGCCCGGGCTTCGTGTCCGGTCCAACTGAAGATGAAGGCCTGGATTCGCATGCGTGAGTGGCTTCCTGTCCAGGACGGGGAGGGCGGGGACGGGCCGGGGCTAGACCGGCTCGCCCGCCCAGGAGGTTGCGAAGGCGGCGCGCAGGTCGTCGAGGCCCCACCCGGCGCCGAGGAGCAGGCCGAGCTTGGCCAGGGCGGCCCACCGCGTGTGCGGCCCCGCGGAGATGGCGCCCCGGGCCTCCAGGGCGCGGCCCAGCTCGTAGGCGGTGAGGTCCACGGAGCCCGAGGCGCACTGGGTGCCCACCACGACGGGGATGGAATGCTGCGCGCAGTGGTCCAGGAGGGCGCCCAGGTCCCCGCGTCCGGTGGGCAGGTTCCCCGCGCCGTAGGCCTCGATGAGCAGGGCCCGGGTCCCTTCCGGCGGCAGGGCCCAGGGCATGCCGGGGAAGGGCCGCAGCGCCTGGAGCCGCGTGTCGAAGCCGTGGCCCAGGCCCGGCGGCACCCGGCGGGGGAAGGCGCCGGCCTCCGGATCGATCGCCACGTCCATGCCCAGTTCCGCGAGGGGCGGCAGGTTGGGCGAATCGAAGGCTTCGAAGCGGTGGACGCTCACCTTGTCGCAGGCAACGCCCCGCAGCCAGCGGTTGCCGAAGCAGATGCCGACCTCCGCGATGCCGCGGGTGGCCAGGTCCACGGCGTTGATGAGGTTGCTGCGCGCGTCGCTGCGGACATACGCCAAGGGTCTTTGGCTGCCGGTGATCACCACCGGCTTGCCCAGGTCCGCCAGCAGGAAGCCCAGCAGGGAGGCGGTGAAGGCCATGGTGTCCGTGCCGTGGATGAGCACCACCCCATCGAAACGGGTGGAGGATTCCCGCACGTGGGCGGCCAAGTCCAGCACCCCCTGGGGCTCCAGGGTCGCGCTGTCGCAGTTGAAGGGCACCTCCACCTCGAACTCCGCCAGCTCCTTCAGCTCCGGCACCTGCTCCAGCACGTGGTCCAGGTAGGCCCCCGGTGCCAGGGAGGAGGGTGTCCCATGGGGCGTCATGCCCAGGGTGCCGCCGGTGTGGAGGAGGAGGATGCGGGCCATGCCTCTACGCTAGCGGAAGACAGGCATGGAAAGAGGGGCCCGGAGGCCCCTCTTTCCAGGGTGTCGGTGGGAACTAGAAACGGTAGGTGACGCCCCAGCTGAACCAGCCCGGGTTGTAGAGCTTGTTGAACTCGCTCTGGCTGAAGGAGACCGTGCCCTTCAGGTTCGCGCTGAAGTTGTACTCCACGCCCAGGCGGGCGCCGAGCTTGGTGCCCTTGGGGCTGTTGTTGGTGTAGCGGACGGTGGTGCTGCCCTGGGGATAGTCAGTGCCCCGGTCGCTGAAGCGGGCGTTGCCGGTCTCCTCGTGTTTCCACTTGGTCCCTGTGAGGCCGCCGAAGGCGGTCCACTTGGGGCTGAGCTCCTGCATCACGTCCCAGCCGAAATGGAGGTGGCGGGGCGAAGAGCTGCCCATGCCGGTCTCCGGCTTGGCCTTGATGCCCAGGGCGCCCAAGTGGATGCGGTGGCTCAGGCCCGGCTTGATCTCCAGGCGGAGGCCGAACGCGAGGCTGGTGCCCACCAGGTCGTTGGAGCTGGAGAGGCGGTTCATGTCCTGGATGCCCGTCAGGAGGGAGACGTTCATCTCGAACGGCGACTGGGCCATCCCCGGGAGGGCGGCCAACGCGAGGAGTGCGGCAGTGCGGATGGTTTTCATGGATTGGCTCCGATCTCAGAGGGAAGGGGGATCACCACTTGAAGCCCGTGGAGAGGACGACGCTGCGGCCCCCCACGTAGCTCCCGTTGCCGTACGTTCCAAAGCCAGTGTTGTTGCCGGAGGTCGACGTCCGGCCAGTGGCGTTGTATCCAGCGTTGGGATCCGAGGTCAGCAGGGTCGTGCCAGTGCCGTTGAGGGTGGAGTAGGTTGCGAGCTGCCAGTGGTTGAAGACGTTGAAGACGGTGACTTCCGCAAAGAAACGGAGCTTGCTCCACAGAGGCACATCCGCACCCACCTTCAGGTCGAAATTGAAGGTGTCATTGAAGCGGCCAAGGCCACGGGGGCCGTAAAAGCGGGTGTAGGACGAGGGGTAGAGGTCTGGATTGGCGCCGGGGGTGGCAGCCGCATCTGTGGGAGCTTCAAAGGAGAGACCGCGGGTCAGGCTGTAGTTGCCGCCGCCGTCGTAATTGAAGAGGACGGACGCCGTATAAACAGCCCCCGCAGAGGTCCGATTCAGATAGTCGAGGTGGAAGCGGGCCCGATGCCGCTGGTCGCCGGTGAGATAGCCGTCCGGTGCGTAGTAGGAGAGATCGCGACCGCGGGTCTCATGTACGGACGCGTAGTTGTTGATTGGGTCGCCGGCCACTGAGGGGTTGTTGCCTTCGGATCCCTCGCCATTGCCCCGCAGGATGGCGTATGTGTAATTGCCGGCGAAGGTCCAGCGGCTGCTCAGTCGGTTGGAGAATTCGATTTCAAAGCTCTTGTAGTCCCGGGTGAGGGAATCGTCCGTGCCCCAGTGGCCCTCCACGACATCCTGGGTGCCAGGGATGTAGCGCAGCGGAATCTCCATCTCCCCGCCAATTCTTAAAAAATCATTGAAGAAGCCCTTCCACTTGCGTGTGGTGAAGGTCATGGCGAGGAAGGAACCATCGTTCCAGGTATGGCGCCCGCCGAGGCTCCACTCGTCCACATAGGGGGCCTTGGTGCTGGGATCCACGGTACGTGACTTGGGGCCTGTCTGGCCCTGGAAGCCCGCCGCCGAGACTTCCCAGTTGTTCAGGTTGGTGGCCTCGGCATAGGTGAGGGAGTCATTGCGGCTTCCCCTCCAGCCGAAGAACTCGGTGATGGGATTGCCCGCGAGGGTAAAGAGGTTGGTGAAGCTGTCGTTCAACTTGCCCACGTAACGGGCAAAGCTGAGACGGGTAATCCAGCTCTGGTCCCCCTTAAGGTCGTGCGTCAACTGAACGCGTGGGCTGAAGCGGTTGGAACTGATGGTTGTGGAACCCAGGGTGTCAGAGGATTCCACCTTGTCGTAGCGACCGCCGAGGAGGAGCTGCCAGTGATCGTTGAGGGACCATGTGTCACTGACGTAATAGGAGGATGTCTTCGTATTGGCGGTGCCCTTGTCGACGATGTATAGCCCGACAAAATTCAGGTCGAAAGCGTTCTTACCGTAATCAAAATTCCCGATTACGCCTTCAGCTTTGCCTGCAGCTCGGTAGGTGCCGTCAGCATTGCGGCCCCAGACGAAGAACTGGCGACCGGTGGGGGACTGGGCATTGGCGGCCTGGCGGTCCTGGTTCAGCAACTCGAAGCCACCTTCCAGGATGTGGGTGCCCCAGGAGGTCTTGGGGCTGAACCACTGGACGTGCATGGTCCAAGTATCAATGTTCCGGTTGTCGCCACCATCGGTCTTGTCGAAGATTCCGTTCTGGAAGATGTAGTAGACGCCGTTGCTGTAACGGGCGCGGATGGGATCGCCCTTGGCGGGGTCGCCGCCAGCGCTCAGCAACTGATGCTTGTAGGAGTAACGGGCCTCGATGGTGAGGTTGTTCCCGATGACACCCTTGTAGGAAAGGGTGCGGTACTCGTTGTCATTGGTCTGGGGAACCAGAGTATTGGGGTCGATTGTATTGACGTAAAAACGATTGACCTGCGGGAGTTCGGACTTGTTGCCAGCTAGTTCCAGCGTGTGGTTCGCGTTGATGGCGAAGGTCAATTTCAATTCATAGAATTTAGGGCTGTCGGTACGAGTGAAAGGACCTCCTGATTCGCCAGGTCCTGTTCCGAAGCCTGGCCCTGGGGGGATCGAGGCGGGGTTCGGTGGGTTGGCCGGTCGCTGGGTGTCGCCAGTGTTCAAGCCGGTGATGGTGTTGAAATTCTGCGGAGTGTAGGCAGAGGGATCGAGTTTTGTGGAAAGGGCGAACCAGAGGCGGTCCTTGACGATAGGGCCGCCCAGCCACAGGGAGTAGCTCCGGTTCAGGCCATCCTCGAGCACGCCCACGCCCACGTTGCCGCGGCTCTGGCCCGTGCCAGGTTGGAAGGGCCCCAGGGGCGATGTGGCACTCCAAGCATTGCGGCTGAGGTTGGCCCGGAAGATGAAGGAGAACTCGTTGGATCCTGTACGGGTGATGGCGTTGATGATGCCGCCGGTGAAGTTCCCATAACGTGGATTGACGGGGCTTTGGATGACCTGGGTCTCCGACACCGAGTCGTCCACGTAGTACTGGCGGCCATTGGTGTTGCCGAAGACGTTGTCGGCGATGTCCGTGCCGTTCAGGAGGAAGCGATTCTGGGTGGTCTGGCCGCCTCGGATCTGAACGCGACCACCCAAGGCATTGTTGACGGTGACGCCCGGTGCAAGAAGGGCCACGGTATCCATGCCTCGTGTGGTGCGGGGGATCAGGTCCATGAACTCGGACGTGATGTTGGTGCTGCTCTTGGCGTCGCTTTTATCTACGCTGGCTGCTGTGGCGATGACCTCCACCGTGGACTCGGCAGCCTTGACACTGGCCATGATGAGTTCGGTGCGGACGGTCTGGCCCAGGCCTACCTGGAGGGTACTCTTTGGGGCGACGAAGCCTTCTTTAACCACCAGGATGGTGTAGGCGCCCGGGGGCAGGAGGGGGGCACGGAAGCCGCCGCCCTCGTCGGAGCGGAGGGAACGGGTGCCCTGCAGGGCGGGGGAGGTGAGGCGGATCTCGGCGCCAGCGAGGACGTTCCCGCTCTTGTCCTTCACGGTGCCGACGATGGCGCCGCTGGATTCCTGGGCCACGAGGGCCGGCGCGGCCGCCAGAGCGAGGGCAAGGAGGGAGAGGCGGATCGGGGATCGGTTCATGGGTTTCTCCTTGGGGGCCGGGTTCAGAAGCGCACGCCGAAAGCCACCTCGGCGGCGATACCGGACTTCTTGCCGATCACGCCTTCGAGGCTGCTCTGGATGAGATTCAGTTCAAGGGTGTAGCGGTCGTTGAAGCGGAAGCCCAATCCCCCGGTTAGGCCAAGGGATGTGGCCGTTTCGTTGACACGGCTGTTGATGGTCTCCGTCTTGGTGACGGTGCCTGACGTGTTGGCAGTGGTCACATTGACGGTTAGGCGCGTGCCAGTGTCGGTTGTAGTCGACTTGTAGAAACCCAACACCAAGCCGCCCTGGAGGTACATGCCCTCCATGAACATGTCTTTGCGGTACATAGCGGAGAGGTGGAATCCGCTGGCCTCGCCCTTACGCACACGGGATTCGTAGGTATAGAGCCCGACAGGCTGATTGGGACGGGGGTTCGGGATGAACGAGAGGTTCTGGAAATCCCCTGGGAAGGCTCGGTAGCCCAGTCCATAGACCAATGCACTCTCGCTGGAGAGCTTCTGGTTCAGCTCAAAGGTGCCGGAGAAGGAGTACCCGGCGTCGCCGGTGACCTTGCGGACCTGTCCGCTCAGGGGGCCGCCGCCCATCTTGAACTGGAAGGTCATGGCGTCCTGGGCGGAGAGGGCCGTCCCCAGGCAGAGCAGCAGGGCGGTTCGGGATGTTAGACGTGACACGAGAGACATGAAGACTCCTCCGCGGCAGACCGCGCAGTGGGGTGAATGAAACGTCCCCGGTGGGGATCAGGAAGCCGGTGGCGTGCTCGACACAAAGAACGTTGGGTCCGGGAACTTTCTCACGAATCGCGGCAAAGGCAAGCATCCACCCTCCAGCCGGGACTTGGAAATTCAGGTGAAGCCCCGATGCGTTGACGACTAAAACTCCTGGTGGGAATTTCCCGGTCCGCGAACGGGGCCAGGAATCGGTGTCCCCGCCCTGCCGTTCAGAGGATGTCGAGCCCCGCCATGCGTTCCACCCCTTCGACCCGGCGGGTGCGGGTGGCGCCCTGGCCGCCGATGATGAGGCGGCAGCCTTCGGGCAGCCGCTCCAGCAGGTCCATGAGGAGGCGCCGCGTGGTCTCCCCGGCGCTCTGGATGGACAGGCTCACGGCGACCCGGTCCACCTTCAGCGTCCGCGCCGCGTGGGCGACGCTGGCGACCGGCACGTCGATGCCGAGCAGTTCGACCCGCACGCCCGCCGCGGCATAGAGCAGGGCCACCATGAGGAGGCCCAGGCGGTGGCGCTCCCCGGGCAGGGTGGCCAGCAGGACGCTGCCCCGCTGGGGCTGAGGGGGAAGGTCCAGCCGCATCTGGCGGAGGACGTCCTCCAGGACCTCCGTCAGGAGATGCTCGTGGTGCACGTCGAGGGATCCGTCCGCCCAGGCCATGCCCACCCGGTCCAGCAGGGGGGCGACGATGTGCTGGAGGAAGTCCCGGAGGCCCCGCCCCTTCTGGGCCTGCTGCAGGCGGCTGCGGATGCCTTCCGTGTCCAGGGCCGCCACGGCGGCGAAGAGCGGGTCCAGGGTGGCGGCGTGCAGCTCCGAGCCCTGCTTGGTCATCAGGCGGCGGAGGGTGGGTTCGTCGGCTCTCACCACCAGGCTGGGCCGGTGTCCGTCGGCCACCGCCTCCGCGATCAGCCGCAGCCGCTTCAGATCCTCCTCCCGGTAGCGCCGGTGGCCGGAGGGGAGCCGCACGGGCACCGGGAAGCCGTAGCGGCGCTCCCAGACCCGGATGACGTCCGGGGAGAGCCCCGTCTCCGAGCAGATGTCGCCGATGCTGAACGGGCCGCTGGGTTCCGTGGACACGTGGATCCTCCCCGAGGTGTTGATCCTAGTGTCTAGATACTAAATAGAACAAAAAAAATCCACATCAAGATTCGATCGACAAAAAAAGGTGCCCTCCTGGGGCACGCATCCCTTCCATTCCGCCCCGGGACGGCACCGTTCAGGCTGAGACCAGGGCCTTCAGTTCATCGTTGCCGAAATCCGAGGCGCAGCTCACGACGATGGCGCACTGGCCCGGCTGGCTGGGGGGGAGTTCCACCTGGCCCTTGAAGAGCCCCTCCCCGTCGGTCTTGCCCGCCAGCAGGGTGGTCGCCTTCTTGAGGCTGGAGACCAGCCGCACGGACACCTCCGCGCCCCCCACGGGGTTCTGGCTGTGGCAGAGGCGGGCGCGCATCTGGATCGCGAAGAGGCTGCCGAAGGTGGGCCGCAGGGGCGCGTCCAGCACCAGTTCCAGGGTGTCCACTTCGCCTTCGGCCTGCAGGTATTCGAGGATCGCCTGGTCCAGGCTGCGTTCGTTGAAGATCTGGGTTTCGGCGACCTCGCCGGGGGTGGTGTCGTACTTGCCGTTCTTGATGTCCCGAATGATGGCCTTGTGCTGCTCGTCCATCCGGCTCTGGATGGTCGTCTCCTCGACGTGCACGCCCTCCGCCACCATCTCTTCATAGGAGGAGCGGTAACTGTCGAGGATCTCCCCCCCCACGTAGATCAGGGTTTCGATCTTGGGGTTGGCCAGGCCCTTGTCCTCGGTCTGCACATGGAAGACACGGTTGCCATGCCGGACGTCGGTGTTGTAGCCGGTGATCACGCTGCCCCTCGATGCTTACGGTAGGAATCTATCTTGATTCAGGAGGGACGATGCAATTTTTCGGCCAGCTCCGGGAGGACCTCCCAGGCGATCTCCTTCAGGGCCTGGTCGCCGAGCTGGGCCACCACCGCCCGCGCCAGGGCGTCCATGAGGACCGGATTGGCGAGGACGGCCTTCACCAGCTGGGCTTCCGGGCCCTCGCCGAGATCAGCGGGGAGGGCTGGCGGAGCAGGGGGGAGGGCCGGGGCGGGAAGGGCGGGCTCCGCGGGGCGCGGTGGGGCCGGGGCCGCGATGAACCCTGCGGCGGCAGTCCCGGCGGCGCTGGCCGCCAGGGCCGCGGCCATCGGGTGGGAGCTGGGCTCCGAAGCTTCCATCGCGGGCCAATCCTCAAGGCTCGGCACGCCGCCGGCATCGAGGTCGAGGGTCTGGATGGGCGGCAGTTCCACGGAAGGCGCCGGCAAGGCTTCGAGGGAGGCGGGATGGGCCGACGGGACGCCCAGCACTTCGCCGGTCACCACTTCGAAGCCGCCCGCGGGGGGTTCCAGATCCGGCAGGTCCATGGGGAAGGCGGGGGCGGGAGGCGTGAAGGCCGGGACCTCCGGGAGCTCCTCCCAGGTCGGCGCGGACTGGGCGGCCGCCGGCGACCACCCCGAAGGTGGGGTGAGATCGAAGGGCTCGTTCACGAGGGTGGCGGGCCCGGAATCCTCGGCGGCCAGGACTTCGCCGGCGCCGGGCTCCAGGGGCAGGCCCCGCAGGCTGTCCAGGTCGAGCTCCTCGAATTCCAGCTCCGGCTCCAGGGAGGGCTCGAGGTGGGACTCCTGCGCCGGGGACTCCTCGTGGAGCAGGTCGTCGGGCGTCAGGAGGAGCAGGTCGAGTTCCAGGCCCGGGGTGGTGGCCGTGGCGGACAGTCCCGGCAGATCCGCGAGCTTGGTGCCCGGGGGCAGGGTCACGAGATCCCCGGGATCGATGCCGGCCAGGCCGTGGAGGTCGCTGAGCTTGGTGCCCGGGGGCTGGGTCTCGAGTTCGGAAGGATCCGGGGCGAGGGAGTAGTCGGGCAGCCGCGTTCCCGGGGGCTGGGTCGCGAAGGGGCTGGGATCCGGCAGGTCCCGCTGGGTCGGCACGAATTCCGGCATCTCCACGGGTTCCGGCAGGCTGGCGGGAAGGGCCGGGACCGGGAAGGTGCCGGTGCCGCTCACGGGGGTCGCCAGCAGCTTCCGCACGCGGTCCGGCAGGTCCCGCAGTTCGATGGGCTTCTTGAGGAAGCCCTGGATCGCGGCGTTGGCAAGGCGTTCGGGATCCACGGTGTCGAGGACGCCCGCCATCATCGCCACGGGAATGCGGGAGGTGGCGGGATTGGCCCGCAGCCGCGCCAGGAGTTCCCAGCCGTCCATGCCCGGCATGGTGGTGTCCAGCAGGGCGATGTCGAAGGTCTCGCCGGCTTCGACGAGGGCCAGGGCCGCTTCCGCGGAATCCACGCAGACGAGTTCGACATACGAGGGTCCGAGCAGGGTTTCCGCGATCTTGTGGATGCTCGGATTGTCGTCCACGAGAAGGAGGCGGGCCATGGAAACCTCGGGTTCGGGATAGAGTGCGGCGCGTTTGGGCCTAACGCTACCAGAAATAGACTCTTTGCAAGAGGCATGCTGCAGGGCGCGGGTTACTTCAGCAGCGCGCGCACCCGCCGCGAGCGTTCGGAATCCGTGAGCCGCACGAGCAGCACGCGGTTTCCCACCCACACCCAGGCGCACGCGTCCGCTTCCCGCAGCGCCACTTCGGGTCCTCGGGGCAGCCAACCCTCCACGGAGGCCCGCAGCCGGACCGACGTCTTCCATTCCGGACGGAAGGCCCGGAACAGGGCTTCACGCTGACGTTCCGGAGCCAGGGGCTCGCCTTCGCCGCCCCAACGGACATCCCAGGCGGTGAGGGCCTCGGTGTCGTTGCGCCAGGCCCAGGCGGGATCGTAGGCGGGCCAGGGGCCGGCCATCGGCGGGACATGGCGCCAGGCGGCGGCGTCCACGGGGGCGAGGAAGCGCGGCGCGGTCTCCGGCGGATCCAGGGCCTGGAGCTCTCCGGGGGCTCCGCCCACGCGGCCCATGGCGCGGGGCGGGTGCGCGAAGATCACGCCCTCGCCGGCGGCGGCGCGCACCCAGGCGCCGCCCTCCAGCCGCCACGCGGTCCACTGGTGGTTGGCGGCGGTCCAGAGCCAGTCCCGGCGCGGAAACCAGAGCAGGCTGTCAGGTGCCCAGGGAACCAGCAGCTTCGCGCCCGGCAGGTCCCGGCCATCCTCCCACAGGGCTTCCGGCAGCACGGGCCACGCCCGGGGCGGCGCGGGCAGGGCCTCCTCGCCCCACCCCGCGAGGGTGGCTTCGGGCAGATCTGGATCCAGGGGCAGTGCGGAAAGCAGCAGGCGGTCCGGATGGGCGGGGTCCGCGAGCCCCACTAGGGCCGCGCGCCCATCCCAGGAGAAGCGGCTCCAGGGGCCGCTCTGGACCGACCAGAGCACGCGGCCCTCGGGCACTTCCAGCAGGCGCGTCTCGAAGCGGGCGGGACCCAGGGCGAGGGTGACCAGGAGCCGGTTGGCCTTCCCGGGCCCCAGGCGGGCGGAGGCCAGAGGAGCGTCGAAGCGGTAGCGCCGCCATTCCAGGCCGCGCCAGAGGGCCACGAGGCTGGTGCCCCGCGGGCCGTTCAAGGCGAGGCCCTGGTCCCCGAGGTAGGGCGAGGCGGGCTCCCAGGGCGCACCGAAGGCGCCTTCGAAGGGCCAGGGCTCCCGCTGGTCGGGATCCCGGGCCCCCACGAGCCGCGGCGACCAGCCGTCCTCCAGGGGCCACTCCGCGACAGCCTCGAAGCTATCCATCAGCATGGCGATGGGCGCGTCGCCGCCCGAGGACACGCCGCCCTCCTTGAGGGGGCGGAAGCCCACGCCGACGGCCACCAGCAGAAGCATGGCGGCGATGAAGAGCGTGGCGATGAGGTACTTTTGAGGGATCACGGGCGCCGTCAAGGGTGCCACCTTTCCCGCCGAAACGGACTTCCACGTGAAGCAACGCCTTCCCATCGAGACCGAAGTGAAGCTCCGGATCCCTTCGGCGCAGGCGATGGAGCCCATGCTGCGCGCCCTCGGGTTCCGGGAGACCACGCCGGCCCAGGAGGAGCGAAGCGTCCTCTGGGACCGCCAGGATGAGCTGTTCGCGCAGCAGTGCGCCCTGCGGCTCCGCCGCTATGCGGGCCGGGCCCACCTCACCTGGAAGGGCCGGAAGCGGCCGGATCCCCTCCTGAAAATCCGCCCGGAATGGGAGACCGCCATCGAGGACCCGGAGGCGCTGGAAGCGATCCTGGGAGAGCTGGGCTACGCCCCCGTGCTGGCCATGGTGAAGGTCCGCGCGGTCTGGACCCGTGAGGAGCTCACCGCCTGCCTGGATGAGACGCCGTTCGGGTGCTTCCTCGAGCTGGAGGGGGAACCCGCGGCCATCCGGATGGCCATGGAGCACCTGGCGCTGGACGCGGGCCACGTGGAACCCCGGAGCTATCCCACGCTCTTCCGGGCCGCCGGCGGCGGCTGAGGTCACAGACCCGTTCCGCCGAAGGGCCGCGGAAGGCGCCGCCCGGTCGCACCGTCTTCACACCCGGGACCGAAGCTTGGGTTCCAGAGGTGGACCATGACGGCCCGGCAGCTGGATTCCATGCCCGAAGCGCGCCCCCATGCGCGCGAAGGCAGCCGCTACGAGGTGCGGCCCCTGGGGAGCGGCGATTTCGGTCACTTGCGGCGCCTGGAAGCGGAGATCTGGGGCGGCGACGCCAGTGGGCAGCTGTGCCCCCACTACCTCCGCCTCTGCACCGAGCTGTTTCCGGACTGGTGCTTCCTCGCCCTGGAAGGCGATCGCCCGGCAGGCTACGTCCTGAACTTCGTCAACGGCAAGGTGGCCTACTGCGCGACTCTGGCGGTGCATCCCGACTACCAGAAGACGAAGGTGAGCTACCTGCTCATCCGGGCCATGGTGGCCCGGCTGGCGACGGCGGACCTCGACGAGTGCCGCTTCCTGGTGGAGCCTGGAAACCTGGATGCGCGCAGCGTCCACGCCGCCCTCGGAGCCCGGGTGGTGCGGGAGGTGGAGGACTACTACCACCCTGGCGACCGCCGCCTCTGGTCCGTCATCGACCGCGGGGATCTCGACCGCATGCGCGCGCGCTACACGCGGCTCCGGCTGGTGTCGTGAGGGAGGCCGCCCGGGTCCTGGCCTCCGAAAGGCTCCCCGCGCCCCCTTCTCCGCAGCCGGTCCTGCGCTGGGCGGCCGCCCTGGGCGCCACGGGCCGCGTCCTGGCCACGGTGTCCGCCGGACGGGGGACGCCGCGGATCCTGTCGGCCTGGTCCGCCCGCCTGCTCCGCGCCCTCGCGGTGGAGGTGGAGGTGGCGGGACGGATTCCCCGGGCCCAGCTCTGGGTGGCCAACCACCTGAGCTGGCTCGACCCCATGGTGCTCATGGCCCTGCGGCCCATGGGCACCCTCGCCAAGGCCGAGGTCGCCGCCTACCCCTTCATCGGCCGGGGCGCGGTGAAGGCGGGCCTGCGCTTCGTGGACCGGCGGAATCCGGTGAGCCGGGCGGCGGCCCTGGCGGCCTTCGCGGCGGACCTGCGCGCCGGCCGGGAGCTGCTGCTCTTCCCCGAAGGGACCACCACGCAGGGGAGGGGCCTTGCGCCCTTGTGGACCGGCGGCCTGCGGGCGGCCCACGCCCTCGGCGTGCGGGTGGCGCCGCTGCGCCTGGAATGCGCCGCCCCGCACTATCCCTGGACCGGCGACCAGGCCCTGCTCCCCCACCTCCACGGCCTCGCCCGCACCCCGTCCACCCAGATCCGCATCGTGCCCGGGGAGGCCCTGGACCGGGCGGGCTGCCCCGACGCGGAGGACTTCCTCCACCGGGTGCGGCTCCACCTCGAACCCCGGCCCAGGGAAACCCATGCGACCTGAACAGCTCTTCACCGGCGTGGACGCCGTCCTGCGCAGCGGCCTCACGCCCTTCCTCGGGCTGCCCCTGGAGACCACGCCCATCCCGGCCTCCGGCGTGGTGCTGGGGGCCCCCTTTGACGGCGGCGTGCTGCACCGGCCCGGGGCGCGGCTGGGCCCCTGGGCCCTGCGGGCCGCCAGCCTGGGGGTGGGCCGCCTGCCCATGCCCCTGCGGCTGCAGGGCCGGGAGGATCTCGAGTTCCCGCCCAAGGGCTACGCGGCGGTGGACTGGGTGGATGGCGGCAACATCCCCACCCGTCCCTTCGGGCTGGGCGATGCGCTCCGGGCCGTGACCGGAACCTGCGCGGCGTGGATCGCCCAGGGCGCGCGCACCCTGCTGCTGGGAGGAGACCACCTCCTGACCCTCGGGGCCCTGCGGGCCCACGCGGCCGCCCACGGGCCCCTTGGCCTCCTGCACCTCGACGCCCATCCGGACGCGGGGGACGCCGCGGTGGCGGCGGCCATGTGGGGATCCCCCAGCCACCACGGCACCTGGGTGCGGCAGGCCCTGGAGGAAGGCCTGCTGGACGGAACGCGCATGGTGCAGATTGGGCTGCGCGCGCCGCGCTTCGATAGCGAGGAGCTGGCCTTCCTCGCCGATGCGGGGGTCCGGATGTGGACGCCCTTCGATCTGCGGGATCCCCGCCTCGCGTCCCAGCTCCAGGGGGATCTCGCCCGGGTGGGCCAGGGCCCGGCCTACGTGACCGTGGACCTGGACGCCCTCGATCCAGCCTTCTGCCCCGCGGTGGCGGAGCCCGTGCCCGGGGGCCTCAGCGTCCTCGAAGTCATCCAGCTGCTGCAGGCCGTGCACCGGTGGCCCGGGGCCTGGGTGGGGGCGGACGTGATGGAGCTGGCGCCCACCCTGCCGGGAGCCGAGGACAGCGCCCGGGTGGCGGCCCATCTGGCCCTGCACCTCCTCGCGTGAAATGTTCCCGAGAAGCGTCTTTCGCGTCACGCCGGAGTCCGGCCCGGAACCGATGCTGGAGCCCATGGAGCGAGCGATGAACCCCGGCACCTGGATGGCCCTGCTGCAGCGCCAATCGGAGGTGTGGGAACCCGTCACCTGGAACGAGGTGGTGGTGGGCTACGATTTCGGCCTCCTGCGGCCCGGCGAGATCCAGCGCTGGCTCCGCTGCCATGGCTTCAGGGGGGCAGCCTGCGCCCGGCTGGCGGAGGCGCCGGCGGTCGCGGAGCTGGAGGATTTCGAGGCGACCCTCTGGGAGGCCTGCCGGGAGGCCACGGGCCGGCTCCCGCGTCCGGGCGGGGCCCGCTGGGCCCGGGCCCAGGACCGGTGGCGGGTGGCGCTCATCCGGGAGGCCATGGACGCGGAACTCCGTCCTGAAGCCCTGGCGGTGGCCCTGGAATCCATCTGGGAGCGCGTGGGCTGTCCGGAGGACATGGTGGGCCTGTGGCACCGGCCCGCGCCCTGGGCCGCGGGCCCGGCCACCCTCGACGCCGGCGCGCTGGAGCGCTTCCTGAGACGGCGGGAGGCGGACGGGGATTTCGTGCCCGCCTGATCCGTCCCACCGGGGCTGGGCCCTCCGGAGACCCTGGCACGCGGTGGCTCCCAGGCCTCCGTCATGCCTGGAGGGCGCGCTCCAGATCCCCGATCAGGTCATCGACGTCCTCCACGCCCACGCTCAGGCGCAGCAGGGAATCGTGGATGCCGAGCCGCTCGCGGTCAGTCTCCGGCACGCTGCCGTGGGTCATGGAGACTGGATGGCAGACCAGGCTTTCGACGCCGCCCAGGGATTCCGCCAGGGCGAAGATCCTGAAGGCCGCCGCGATGCGCTCCGTGCGGGCCGCGTCGCCGGTGTCGAAGCTCACGATGCCCGAGAAGCCCTTCATCTGGCGCTTCGCGAGGCCGTGCTGGGGATGGGACTCCAGGCCCGGGTAGTAGACGGCCTTCAGATCCTTGCGGGCCTCGAGCCACCGCGCGATGCGCAAGGCGCTGGCGTTGTGGCGTGCCATGCGCAGGTGCAGCGTTTTCGTGCCCCGCAGGATGAGCCAGGACTCCATGGGGCTCAGGATGGCGCCGGCGGCGTTCTGGATGAAATGCAGGCGTTCGTTCAGCCCGGGATCGTTCGTGATGGCCACGCCCCCCACGCTGTCGCTGTGGCCGTTGAGGTACTTCGTGGTGCTGTGAAGCACGAGGTCCGCGCCCAGTTCCAGGGGCCGCTGGTTGAAGGGCGAGGCGAAGGTGTTGTCCACCACCAGCAGCGCGGCGGAGCCCTCGGCCTTCAGGAGGGCGCGGACGGCGGCGATGTCCGTGAGGCCCAGCATGGGATTGGTCGGCGTTTCCAGCAGGACCATCCTCGTAGTGGGTTTCAGCGCGCTTCTCAGCGCGTCCAGATCGCTCGTGTCCACCTGGGTGTAGGTGAGGCCGAAGCGGGCCATCACCTTGTCCACGAGGCGGAAGGTGCCGCCATAGACGTTGTGGCCCAGCACCAGGTGGTCGCCGGCGCTCATCAGCTCGAAGATGGCTTGGGTGGCCGCCAGGCCCGAGGCGAAGGCGATGCCGTGCGAGCCGCCCTCCAGGGCCGCCAGGTTGGCCTCCACCGCGTCCCGGGTGGGGTTCCGGGTGCGGGCGTACTCGAAGCCCTTGTGCTTCCCGAGGCCCTCCTGCACGTAGGTGGAGGTGAAGAAGACCGGCGTCATGATGGCGCCGGTGGTGGGATCCGGCGACTGGCCCGCGTGGATGCACAGGGTGTCGAAATGAGTGTGGGGGTCCATGGGCGCCTCGAACTTTTTACGTGGGGCTTTTAGCATGGGGGCGGAGGCCGCCCATGAGAAGCCGACTTGCCGTTGTGCCGGGGCTGCTCCTCCTCGCCGCCTGCCGGACCGAAAGCCCGGAGGCCCAGGTGAAGCGGACCTTCCACGAGATGGTGAAGAAGGTGGAGGCTTCGGACGCGCCGGGGACCGTGGCCTTCCTGGACCCGGACTTCGAGGGCCCCGAGGGCCTGGACAAGGGCACCCTGCAGTTCCTGCTGATCGGCATCTTCCGGGACCAGAAGGTCGGCGTGACGGTGCTGCAGGAGACCGTCCGGGTGGACAAGCGCATCGCCTACCAGGACATTTCCCTGCTGCTCACGGGCCGTTCCGGAAAGAGTCTGCTGCCTGACGATTCGTCAAGGAAGGCCTACCGCCTCAAGTGGGAGCTGCGGGAGAAGGCCTGGCGCCTCAAGCGGGCGGAGCTCCTGGCGGAGCCGGGGAGCTAGTTCCGGAAGCGGAACGTGCGGCGGTCCGGCAGCGGCCGCCGGAGGCCCTCGCCCCGGCCCCCGGGCAGCTGTTCCAGCTGGGCGCGGACGGGTTCCGGAAGGCGCCGGGCCCGGGACTCCTCCTGCACCATGTGGACGAAGCGGGGGAAGCGGAAGAGGGCCCGGATGGGCACGCCCGAAGCCACGGAGGCCTGGAGCGCGCCGGGGATCTCCCCGTAGCGGCCGAGGTCGTAGAGGGCCACCACCCTCAGGGCGAGGGCCTTGGCGTTGCCCGGGAAGGTGCGCAGCATCTCCTCGGACCAGCGCAGGGTCGCGAGGGGGTCGCCCTGGAGATGGGCCGGCGCCTCGGCGCCTTCGTCGATGGGGAGGTCCGGTTTCGTCGGAAGGGCTGGTGCGGGCCCAGGAGCCGGCGCGGCGGTGTCCGGCGGGGCGATGGGACGGGGCGCCTCCACCCGGGCCGCGGGCTCGGGGTGCGCCGCCGGGGGGGCCGGCGCGGGGATGGGGACCTCCGCCGCCGGCGAGGTTGGCGGAGGCTGAGCCGGGACCGCCGGGGCGGCCTGGATCGGCGCCACCTCGGCCCGGCCGCGCAGCCACGCCCAGGCGCCTCCGGAGGCGAGGAGAAGCAGTCCGGCGGCGACCCAGATCCCACGCCCCCGCCGGGGCGCGGGCCGGCCGGCGGTGGTGCCCGAGGTGCCGGGGCCCGGCCGCGGGACCTGCACCGTGGGCGCATGGTCCGTGGGGCCTCTCCAGGTGGGATCCAGGGCGCCCCGCAGGGCCGCGGCGAGGGATTCGGCGCTGGTGAAGCGCTCCCCGGGGTTCTTCGAGAGGGCGCGCATGACGATGTCCTGCAGGGAGGCGGAGACCTCCGGCAGGCCCGTCAGGTCCAGGGGCGCGGGCGCGTCGTGGACGATGCGGTAGAGCACCGTCGCGGTGGTGTCGCCCACGAAGGGGCGCCGTCCCGCCAGGGCCTCGTAGAGGATCACGCCCACGGCGAAGAGGTCGGCGGAGGGGGCGGGAATGCCGGACTGGATGTACTCCGGCGCCATGTAGCCGAAGGTGCCCAGCAGGGTCCCCGTGCCCGTCATGTCGGAACCGCCGATGCGGGCGATGCCGAAGTCCATCACCTTGGCGAAGAGCCGTCCCTGCAGCCGCCCCACGCGGATGTTGGTGGGCTTGATGTCCCGGTGCAGCACACCCCTGGAATGGGCGTAGGCGAGGCCATCGCAGACCTGGGCCAGGACGTCGAGGATCTCCCGGGGCGTGAGGGAGCGGCGCTGCAGCAGGGTGGCGAGATCCTCCCCGGGCACGTACTCCATGGCCAGGTAGAGCAGGCCCTGGTCCTCGCCGAATTCGTGGACCGTCACCAGGTTCGGGTGGTTCAGGCCGCCGGCGGCGCGGGCTTCCCGGTAGAAGCGCCCCCGCGCCTCCTCCTTGGCTTCCCCGAGGGCCACCGAATCCTTGCGGATGGTCTTGATGGCCACCTCGCGGCCGATGACCGGATCCGTGGCCAGGAACACCTCGCCCATCGCCCCTTCGCCCAGGCGCCGGAGGATCTCGAACTTGCCGATGCGGGGAATCATGGGGGCTCGGAGTGGAAAGGGTAGAGACGCGGAAAACGGCGGGAGGGTTGAAGGCTCATCCGCCGGGGCGCCGGCCCGGAGGGCCGGGGGGGAGGTCCAGGCCCTCGGTGAGGGCGCCATAAACCTCCTTCGGCAGCTTCGGGGCCCGGCGCTCCTCGTCGATCAGGCGCCGGAAATGGGGCACCGAATCCATGAGGGAAGGTGTGACGCCGGCGTTCCGGGCCTCGTCGAGGGCTTCGCGGAAATCCCGGGGGCGGTTCAGCCGGTGCAGGGCGTAGAGCCGCAGGGCGTGGGAGGGTACGTGTTGCGAATTCTCCAGCAGGGCGCGCCGGAGGTCGTCGAGGGCCCGGTCCGGGCGCGTCTCGACCTCCCGCAGGGCGCTTTCGAAATCCTCCGGATCCTGGCGTGGCGCGTCCCGGGCGGGCGGCGCCGGAGGGGCGGGACGGGGTTGTGGATCCGGCGGGGCTCCAGGGCTTGGCGGGGCGCCGGCGGGGTCCGCCGGGTTGGAGGGCGGCGTGCCCGCCGGAGCCGCCGCCGGGAGGGAAGAACCGCCCTTCGCCGGCTGGGGCCGTGCCCCCGGCGCCGCGGTTGCAGGGGCCTGGGAGGCGGCGCGTCCAGGCCCCGTCTCCCGTCCGAAGAACCAGAGGCCCCCGACGGCGGCGAGCACCAGGACGCCGGCCGCGGGCCAGAGCCAGGGACGGCCGGGCTCCTCGAGGTCCTCGGCGCGGGTGAGGATGATGGGCACCGGCCGGGGCGCCGGCGCGGGGGGCGGCGATGTGGCGGGCGGAGCGGGGCGCACGGGTCCCGCGGGCAGCAGGGGCCCGGCGGCCTCCCGGGTGGCATCCTCCTGCCAGTCCTGGGGCCCGCGCCAGGCGGGGTTCCGCGCGGCCCGCAGGGCGGCGGCCAGGGCGGCGGCGTCGGCGAAGCGCCAGCGGGGATCCTTGGCGAGAGCGCGGTCCACCAGGGCCTGCACCGCCGGCGAGAGGCCCGCGATGGCGGTGGGTTCCAGGCGCTCCGGCTGCTGGTGCACGATCTTGTACAGCACCGTGGCGCCGCTGTCGCCTTCGAAGGCCCGGCGCCCCGCCAGGGCCTCGTAGAGGATCATGCCCACGGCGAAGAGGTCCGAGGCGGCGGAGGCCTGCCCGCCCTGGATGTATTCGGGGGCCATGTAGGAGAAGGTGCCCACCAGCATGCCGGTGCCCGTGAGGTCCGATCCGCCCTGGCGGGCGATGCCGAAGTCCATGAGCTTCACGACGAGGCGGCCCTCCTGGAGGGTCACCCGGATGTTGGAGGGCTTGATGTCGCGGTGCAGCACGCCCTTGCCATGGGCGTGGGCGAGGCCGTCGCAGACCTGGGCCAGCACTTCCAGGGCCTCCGGCGGCTCGAGACTGTGCTGCTCCAGGAGCACCGCCAGGTCCTCGCCCTCCACGTACTCCATGGCGAGGTAGAGGAGGTCTCCGTCCTCGCCGAATTCGTGGATGGTGACGATGTTGAGGTGGTTGAGGGCCCCCGCCGCCCGCGCCTCCCGGAAGAAGCGCTCCCGTACCACGCCCTGCCGGGCGGCGGCGAGGGCGGAATCCTGGCGGATCACCTTGATGGCCACCTGCCGCCCGATCATCGGGTCCCGGGCGAGATAGACATCGCCCATGGCCCCATGGCCGAGGGGCTTGAGAATGTCGAACTTGCCGATTCGTTCGCGCATGGGAGGGGTTCCGAACAGCCTACCAGCGCCCGGCCCTCAGCCTTCGCCCTGGTCCAGGAGCCAAGCCTCGTCCCGCACGGGGATGCCGAGGCCCTCGGCCTTCGCGAGCTTGGAACCGGCCTTCTCGCCGGCGACGAGCACCGTGGTCTTCGAGGAGACGGACGTGGAGACCTTCGCGCCCAGGCGCTTGAGCCTCGCCTCGGCCTCCTCCCGGGACAGGGTGGGCAGCGTGCCGGTCACCACCGCGATCTGCCCCGCGAGGGGCAGGGCGCCGCGGTCCACGGGGGCCGGCGCTTCCGGCGCCACACCGAAGGCGGCGAGGCGGTCCGGCAGGTCCGGATGCAAGCCGCAGAAGGCGCGCACGGCAGCGGCGACTTTCGGTCCCACCTCCTCGACCGCCTGCAACTGGTCCTCGGTCGCGGCCCACAAGGCTTCCAGGCACAGGTAGGCCTCCGCCAGCAGCTCCGCGGTGCGGGCGCCGACCATGGGGATGCCGAGGGCGTGGAGCCACCGTGCCAGAGGCTTGGTCCGCGCCGCGTCCAAGGCCGCCATCAGGTTCTGGGCGGACTTCTCCGCCATGCGTTCGAGGCCGGCGAGGTAGGCCGTTCCCTGCCGCGGGTCGTCCAACAGGCCGAGGATCTCCCAGGGCTGCTGGTAGCGCTTCGAGGCCACCAGCTGCTCCACCAGGGCGTCCCCCAGGCCTTCGATGTCCAGGGCCACGCGGCTGCCGAAATGGAGGAGGCGCGCCGCGAGCTTGGCGGGGCATTCGGGGTTGAGGCAGCGGATGGCGACTTCGGCGTCGTCATCCTTGCCCACGGGGCCGCCGCAGACCGGGCAGGCCGCGGGGAGCTCCGGCAGGGACCCTTCGCCTTCCTCGCCGGGAACCATGGAAACGACCTTGGGGATGACGTCGCCGCCCTTCTCGATGAAGACCCGCGAGCCGATGCGAAGGCCCAGGCGCGCCAGTTCGTCGGCGTTGTGCAGGGTCGCCCGGCGCACCGTGCTGCCTGCCACCTCCACCGCCTCCAGTTCCGCCACCGGCGTCAGCTTGCCGCTGCGGCCCACCTGCCAGGTGATGCCGAGGACCTTCGTGGTGGCCTGGGTGGCGGGGTATTTGTAGGCGATGGCCCAGCGCGGCGCGCGGTCGGTGAAGCCCAGGCGCTGCTGGAGTTCATGGCTGCTGACTTTGACTACGACACCATCAATGTCGAACCCAAGGGTGCTGCGCTTTTGCTCGACCAGATTGATGACGTACTCAGCCGCGGCCAACCCAGGCCCTTGAAGCCGGAATGGCATTTTTGAGAAACCCCACTCCACGAGTTTCTCCATGGCCTTCCAATGATCGTCTTCACCGACCCATTGCCAAGGCATGAACTGCAGTCGCCGTGCTCTCACCTCCTCGGAGCTAAGCAGTTTCATCGTGCCACTGGCAGTGTTTCTGGGGTTTGCGAAGCGAGGAAGCCCCTGAGCGTCTCGGGCACGGTTTAGCTCCTCCCAGCGCACACGGGAGAGGAATACTTCGCCGCGCACTTCGACAAAATCTGGGGCATCGGCCGGGAGCACAAGGGGTATATCGTCGATGGTTCTAGCATTCTCAGTAACTTGCTCGCCGACTTCTCCATCGCCCCGAGTTGCTGCTAGGACGAGACGCCTTTCCTTGTAAGTCAGAGCGAGGGAGAGGCCGTCCACTTTGATCTCGCAGACGAGATTGACAGGCAATTGGTTGTTGGCGCGAAATGCGCGTTCATACCACTGGGCAACGTCCTCGGCCGTGTAGGCGTTGTCGAGGCTGTAGAGGGGCGTCCGATGCCGCACCTTCTCGAAGCCCACCACCGGTGGCGCGCCTACCCTCCGCGTGGGGCTGTTGGGATCGGCGAGATCTGGATGGGCGGCCTCCAGGTCCCGTAGCTCCTGCTCCAGCGCGTCGTACTCGGCGTCGGAGACCGTGGGCTGGTCCAGCACGTAGTAGCGGTAGCGGTGGAGGCGCACGGCCTCGGCCAGTTCCTTCATCCGGTCGCGCGGGGCTGGGCTCATGGCTTCGATTCTGCCCGCTCGCAGGCCTCCCGCCACAGGTCCCGCAGGGCGCCCTCGAAGGACCGGGCGAAGCGGGGGCCGTCGCAGAGGGGCGAGGCGGCCATGCGGGGGCGGAGGCCCGCCCGCAGCTCCGCCAGGCGCTGGGGGTCCCGGGCCAGGTCCACCGCGATGCGGACGTAGCCCTCCCCGTCCCCGCCGGCGCATCCGGCGAGGCCCACGGCATTCAGGAGGCTCACGCCCACGCGCCCGCTGTGGCGCGCGCCGGCGAGGGCCACCACCGGCACGCCCATCCAGAGGGCCTCGCAGGTGGTGGTGGTGCCGTTGTAGGGGAAGGGGTCCAGGGCCAGGTCCACGTGGCCGTAGGCGCCGTAGTGGTCGCCGTCGGCGAGCTTCCAGCCCGCGCAGGCGATGCGCTCCGGCGCCACGCCCTGGGCCTGGAAGCGCTCCCGCACCCAGGCCTGGTAGGCGGGATCCGCCATGCAGCGGTCCTTGAGAAAGAGCCGCGCGCCGGGGACTGCGGCGAGGATCCGGGACCAGAGGACGACGGTCTCCGGGCTGGCCTTGGCGAAGGTGTTGAAGCTGCCGAAGGTGAAGGGCGCCCCCCCCAGGCTGGGCAGGGGCGCCACCGCCGGGGCTTCCGGGGAGGGCTGGAAGCAGAGGAAGACCGGATCCAGGCGGAGGAGGCGCTCCGTGTGGTGGGTCTCGCTGGCCCCGGGCGGGTCGGCGAGGGCGTCGGTGATCCGCGCGTCCATGGCCCGCAGGCCCGTGGTGCCCGGACAGCCGAGCCAGGTGGCCTGGAGCGGCGCGGGGCGGCGGGCGAAGAGAGGCAGGCGGTTGTTGCCGGTGTGGCCCGCCAGGTCCACCAGCACGTCCAGCCCGTCGCCGCGGATCCGCGCCTCCAGGGCGTCCAGGTGGTCCCGAGAGACGTTGGCGAAGCGGGCGCAGAGGGTCTCGAAACGGGCCGTGAGCGCGTCGGGAGTCCACACGTCCGCATAGGCGAAGGTCTCCACCGAGGCCGGGTCCAGGTGGCGCAGGAGCGGCTCCAGGAAGAAGGCGCAGGAGTGGCGGCGGAAGTCCGGGGAGAGGAAGCCCACCCGCAGGCGGCGCCGGGGATCCGGATCCCGCAGCGGGGGCGCGGCCACGGGTTCCTTCCCTTCGACCGCGCGGGCCCAGGCCGCGGCGGCCCGCTTCAGGGCCGGGCCGTCCGCCCGCGGATCGTAGTGGAGGACCAGGGCGTAGTTCTGCAGGGCGGGGGCCGAATCGGGATCCAGGGCCAGGGCCCGCCGGTAGCCCAGGATGGCCTCCTCCGTGCGCCCCTGCTCCCGCCGCAGGTTGGCGAGGGCGATGTGGGGCTCGGCCCGCATGGGGTTGAAGCTGGCCGCCAGGAGGAAGGCCTGCTCCGCCTCCCGGAAGCGGCCCAGGTCCTTCAGGGCGAGGCCCGCGTGGTAGCGGATGCCGTGGTGGCGCGGCGCGACCCGGGCGAGGCCCTCGAAGCAGGCCAGGGCCTCCTCGTGCCGGCCCTGCTTCCAGAGCCGGACGCCTGCCAGCAGCTCCGAGTTCAGGTCCATCGCCGCCCCCACCCCAGGGCCTCCCGAAGGCCGTCCTCGAAGGCGCGGGCGAAGGCGGGGCCGTCGCAGAGGGCCGACGCCGCGAGGTCCGCGCGCAGGGTGCGCCGGATCTCCCCTAGCCCCTGCGCGTCCGCGGCGAGGGCGATCGCGGTGGCGACGTAGGCGTCCTCGTCGCCGGAGATCCACCCGGGTCTTCCGGCCCCCCGCAGCAGGCTGCAGCCCACGCGGGCGGCGTGGCGCTCCCCTTCCAGGACCACCACGGGGACGCCCATCCAAAGGGCCTCGCAGGTGGTGGTGCCGTTGTAGGGGAAGGGGTCGAGGGCCACGTCCACCTCCCGGTAGCGGGCGAGGTGGGCCTCATGCTCCGCGTCCAGGGGCGCGAGCTCGACCCGGTCCGGATCGAGCCCGGCGGCCTCCAGGCGCCTTCGCGTCCCTTCGCGGATGCGGGCGTCGTCGAAGGCGCGGTGGCCCTTCAGCAGCAGGCGCGAGCCCGGGGCCCCGGCGAGGATCCTGGCCCACAGCCGCAGCACGCCGTCGTGGAGCTTGGGCAGGTTGTTGAAGCTGCCGAAGGTGGCGTGGCCGCGGGTCAGTTGCGGCGGTGGCCCCGGGTCCGGCGCGCACGCCTCGCCTCCGTAGCAGAGGAAGCGGGGCAGGCGGAGGAGGCGCTCGCTGTGGTGGGCCTCGAAGCCCGGCGGATCCGCGTCGCCATCGGTGATCCGGACGTCCATGGCCGCGAGGCCCGTGGTGCCCGGGTAGCCGAGCCAGGTGGCCTGGAGGGGCGCGCAGCGCTCGGCGAAGACGGGGATGCGGTTGTCGGAGGTGTGGCCCGCGAGATCCACCAGCGCGTCCAGGCCGTCGGCCCGGAGCCGTTCCGCGAGGCGGCCGTGGCTCCAGCCGGTCGTCTCCGTGAATTGGGAGCACAAGGCCGCCAGCCGGACGGTCACCTCGTCGCGCTGGGGCAGATCGGCGTAGGCGAAGACCTCCACCGCCTCCCGGTCCAGGTTCGCCAGCAGGGGCTCCAGGAAGTAGGCGCAGGAGTGGCGGCGGAAGTCCGGGGAGACGAAGCCCACCCTGAGGCGGGCCGCCGCGGGCCGGGCCGCGAGGACCCGGGGCGCCGGCGCGGCGGTCCAGGTCCGGTGCGCCTGCAGCAGGGAGGCCGGCGTCTGGGCGGGATCCTGGTGCAGGTGGTAGAGGTAGGCGCTGCGGGTGGGCCAGCGTTCCGGGGCCTCCTGGAGGGCGGCGCGGAAGCCCTCCAAGGCCTCCCCGGTGAGCCCCGCCGCGGCCTGCAGCACCGCGAGGTTGGTGCGGGCCTCCACGAAGGCGGGGCGCAGGGCGAGGGCCGCCCCGTAGCGCGCCATGGCATCGCTCATCCGGCCGGCGGCGTCCAGGGCCTTGGCCAGGTTGTACTGGGCCTCCGGGGAGCCGGGCGCACGGTCCGCGGCGGCCTGCTGGAGGCGGAGGGCCTCGGGGATCCGGCCCGCGCCGAGAAGCAGGTTGCCGAGGAAGCCCAGGGCCGCGGGGCTGGCCGGATCCAGCTCCAGGGCCCGCCGGAAGGCGGCTTCGGCCTCCTCCCGCCGGCCCTCGTCCCGGAGGAGGATGCCGAGGTGGAGCGGGGCCTGGGGATCGCGGGGATCCAGGCGGGCGGCCTCCCGCAGGGGCGCCTCCGCCTCGCGGCGGCGGCCCGCGGCGAGGCGCACGCGGCCGAGGAGGAGGTGCAGCCCGGGATCGCCGGGTTCCAGCGGAAGGGCGGTCCCGAGGAAGCCCTCGGCGAGGTCCGCCAGCCCCAGGGCCTGGGCCGCCACCGCGCCGAGGTGCAGGGCGTCCACGTGGCGCGGCTCCGCCTCCAGGACCGCGCGGCAGGCCGCGAGGGCCTCCTCCAGGCGCCCCGCCCCGTAGGCCCGCTGTGCATCCTCCCAGGCCCTCATCGCGTCTTGCCCTGGTGGTGGACGTTCATCACGATCCCCAGGGCGAGGAAGAAGCTGAGGGTGCTGGAGCCGCCGTAGGTGAAGAAGGGCAGGGGGATGCCGGTGGTGGGCACCGCGCCGGCCACCATGCCGGCGTTGATGAGCACGTGCAGGCCGAAGATGCTGGCGGCGCCGGCGCAGAAATAGGCCGAGGCGGCGCTCTTCGCCTCCTTCGCGATGGAGAGGAGGCGCGAGAGGAAGACGCCGAAGATCGCCAGAGCCAGGGCCACCCCCAGGAAGCCGCGTTCTTCCGCCCACACGGAGAACACGAAATCCGTGGTCTTCACCGGCAGGAAGTTGAGCTGGGTCTGGGAGCCGGAGGTGAAGCCCTCGCCGAGGAAGCCGCCGGCGCCGATGGCGATGCGGCTCTGGTGGACCTGATAGCCCTTGCCCTGCAGGTCCCGGGCGGGGTCGAGGAAGGTGAGGATGCGCTCCTTCTGGTAGGGCTTGAGGCGGTACTGCCAGGCCACGCCGCCCAGCAGGAGGAAGCCCAGGGCCCCGGCGGCCACCCACCGCCACTTCAGGCCCCGCACCAGGGGCAGCAGCAGGAGGATCGGGGTGAAGGTGAGGGCCACGCCCAGGTCCGGCTGCTTGAGCACCAGGAGCATGGGGAAGAAGACCAGGCCCGCCGCCCCCAGCAGCTCCAGGTTCCCCACCTCTTCCGGCGGGCGCGCGCCCAGCCGGTGGGACACGAAGAGCAGGGTGATCCACTTGGCGAGCTCCGAGGGCTGCAGGCTGAAGCCGCCGAGCGCGAGCCAGCTCTTGGAACCCGAGACCACCTTGCCCAGCGCCAGCACGAGCACCAGGGCCCCGAGGCTCGCGAGGTAGACCGGAAGGCTGCGCTTGAGGACGCGCCGGTGGTCCGTGTTGGCGAGAAAGACCATGGCGGCGATGCCCACGGCGTTGAACACGGTCTGGCGGATCCAGAGGTTGGCGTGAACGGTGCCGCGCCCTGCGCTGTAGAGAGTGAGGGTGCCGAGGGCCGCCAGGGCCAGAATGCAGAAGCCCAGGAAGGGGTCGAGGGTGCGAAGCGAAAGCCTCACGGGGCCTCCTCCTCGGTGCCGGAGGGCTCCTCGGCCTCGGGCTTCTTCTCGAAGGCGTCCGGCAGCTTCCCGCCCGGGGGCGGCAGGGGCTGCTTGAGGCGGTCGATGAGCCAGTACTGGCAGAGCCGGCGGGCGATGGGGGCGGCGGTCTTGGCGCCGAAGCCGGCGTTCTCCACCACCACCGCGAAGGCGATCTGGGGATTGTCCCGGGGGGCGTAGCCGGCGAAGAGGGCGTTGTCCCGGAACTTCTTCGCCAGCTTCGCGTAGTGCTGCTTGTCCACGAAGGTGGTCACCTGGCTCGTGCCGGTCTTGCCCACCATGCCCAGGCGCGCGTCATAGCTGTCCTTGGCCGTCCCGTAGCGCACCACGCCGGCGAGCCCCTCGTCCAGGTTGGCCCATATCCTCGGATCCAGGCCCGTTTCCTTCGCGGCCGGGACCGGGGCCACGTCCATCTTGCTGGTCTCGTCGCTGCGGATCCCGTAGAGGAGGTGGGGCGTGAGCAGCCGGCCCTTCGTGCCGAGGGCGGCATAGAAGCGCGCCAGGGCGAGTGGCGTGAGGCCGTTCTGCCCCTGGCCGATGGCGACGCTGATGGTCTCCCCGGCGTACCACTTCTCGTCCACCTTCCGCTTGGCCGTCCGCCGCTTCCATTCCCGGTTGGGGATGCGGGAGCTCAGCTCGTGGGGCAGGTCGATGCCGGTGAGGTTGGCCAGCCCGTACTTCGCCGCGGTGGCGTGGATGTCGTCCACGTCCAGGCGCATGCCCAGCTCGTAGAAGTAGATGTCGCAGCTGTGGGCGATGGCCTGCACCAGGCTCACGCTGCCGTGCACGTTGTCGCAGCGGAATTCGCGCCCGTAGAAGGTCTTGCGGCCGGCGCAGTGGTAGACGGTCTCCGGCGTGATGATGCCCTTCTCCAGGGCGCACAGGGCCACCAGCAGCTTGTAGGTGGAGCCGGGAGGGTAGAGACCCTGGGTGGCGCGGTTGAGGAGGGGGCGGCTCGGGTTGCGGAAGTAGAGGTCCACCGTCTCCTGCTCCAGGCGGTGGAGGAAGATGTTGGGGTCGTAGCCCGGGCTGCTGACCATGGCGAGGATGCCCCCGTCCCGCAGGTCGATCACGACGCCGGCGCCCTGCTCCTCGCCGAAGCTGTCCATCAGCACCTTCTGGAGGCCCGCGTCGAGAGTGAGGAAGACGCTGCGGCCGGGCTTGGCCTCGTGGAGCCCGAAGAGGGCCACCTCGCGGCCGAGGTGGTCCACCAGGATGCGGCGCTGGCCGTCCTCGCCCTTCAGCTGCTCGTTGCGGCTGAGCTCGAAGCCGCTGCGTCCGACGATCTCGTTGAGCTGGAACTTGCCGTTGCTGCTGGCGAAGACCTCCGGGGTGACCTCCCCCACGTAGCCGATGACGTGGCCCGCCAGTTCGTCCCCCTGGTAGACCCGGGAGGGGGCCACCTCGATGCTGAGGAAGGGGAAGCGGGCCCGCAGCCGTTCCGCCTGGGCCAGGCCGGCCTCGTCCAGGTTGTCCAGGAGGCGCAGGGCCTTGTTGCCCAGAGCGCCGCGGCTGAGCTGGATGCGCCGGCGCAGGCCCTCGGCGTCGATCTCCAGGGCCGCGGCCAGGTCTTCCGCCCGGGGGAGGGCCGTGGCCAGGTCCTCCTTCTGGACCACCAGGTGGAGGGCGCGGCGGTTGTCCACGAGCCGGTAGCCGTTCCGGTCGAAGATGATGCCCCGGGGGGCGGGGGTGGTGCGGACCTTCACCGCCTGCTGCTGGGCGAGGCGCTGCAGCTCCCGGGAGCGGACCAGCTGGAGCCACCCGTAGACCGCCACCAGGAACAGGATCATGAGCCAGGCCCCGGCCTGCAGCACGTTCAGCCTGCTACGGAGGGTTCGGCTTTGGCGCAGGTCCATGGCGAGCGGTCCCGGGGCGACCGGTTCAGTGGTCGAAGGGGCGCCGTTGCAGGCGCCAGGCCAATGTACCCCACAGGGGCACGGCGAGGAGGGCGGTGAGCCAGCCGTAGCCCCACGCATGGGGGCCGTTGCCCAGCCAGGCGCAGAAATGCACCAGGGGGCCGTGGGTGGCGGCGAGCAGCGCGTAGCGGCCCCAGAAGGCCGAGATGCGGCCGCCGGGGGCGCGGGCCAGGAGCCCCCGGGCCCCCAGGGCCACCAGCATGTCGGCGAGGGGCGTCCCGCCCATGCGGGGCACCATCCGCAGGGTGCCCTCCACGATCCACCCGGCGGCGCAGGCGAGGAGGGCGGTGGCGAGGTTCGAACGGGCCTGGGCGGCGAGGCCCACCACCAGCAGGGCGTGGAAAATGGCCTGGAGGTTGGGCCAGGGCGCCGTGAAGAAGATGCCCGCCAGGCAGAGGCCCGCGAAGATCTCGGAGCGGACGGGAAGGGAGGAGCGGCGGTTCATTCCTTCGCCCCCTTCGCCGGGGCCGAGGCCGGCGCCGGCGGAACCGCCTTGGCGGAGGCCCCGGGGGCCGCCGCGGCGGGCAGCAGCTCCAGGGGCGGGTTGGAGGGCAGCACCAGCACCAGGTGGAGGCGGTCCAGGGGCACCGCGAGGTTCACCTCGATGCGCAGCTCGATGTCCTTGGGCTTCTGGCTGGCGACGTAGCCCACCAGGAGGCCCCGGGGAAACACGCGGTCGAGGCCGGAGGTGTACACGGGCTCCCCGGCCTGCACGACCTCCTGGCTGCTGATGTAGCGGATCTCGGCGCGACCGGGCCCGGTGCCCTGCAGGACGCCGGTGGCGCGGGAGCGTCCCAGCATCACGGCGGTGGAGGCGTTGTAGGCGTCCAGGGGCAGGACGGTGGACTGGGTGGAGGCCACCTGCCAGATCCGGCCCACCACGCCCTCCGGGGCGAGGACGCCCTGGTCCTCCTTCAGGTCCAGGTCCCGGCCCCGGTCGATGAGGAGGCCGCCGAAGGGGGCATTGCGCGTGTTGGCCAGCACCCGGGCGGACTTCAGCTCCAGGGGGAGCTGCCGGCTGAGGCCCAGGATCCGGACGGCCTCCTCGGCCTCGGTGAGCCTCGGCGCGGCCTGGGCTTCCCGCACCTGCGCCTCCGCGAGCAGCTGCCGCAGCCGCGCGACTTCGGCCTCCGCGGCGGCCAGGTTGCGGATCCGCGCTTCCCGCGCCGTGCGCCAGCCTTCCCACTTCTGCGCCAGGCGCTCCGCCGGGCCGGTGAAGAGGCTGAGGGTCCGGCGCACCAGGAAGCCGGGGCCGCGGCCCCAGATCGCCCACAAGAGGTGCGTCAGGAGCAGGAGGGCCAGGAGGAGCCGCCGAAGGCCCGCTCCGGTGAAGATGGCGCTCCGGCGCTTCATGGGTATCAGTCCAGGATCTGGATGCGTCTCAGGAAGGGGATGTCTTCCAGCAGCATGGCGGTCCCGCGCACCACGGCGGTCTGGGGGTTCTCCGCGCGGAAGACCGGGAGGTGGGTCTCCTTGCGGATGCGGTCGTCCATGCCCTGGATCAGGGAGCCGCCCCCCGCGAGGCAGATGCCCCGGTTGATGAGGTCGGCGGCCAGCTGGGGCGGGGTCTCGTTCAGGGCCTTCCGCACCAGGTCGATGATGGCGTTGACGGGCTCGGCGAGGGCTTCGCGGATCTCGGCGTCATTGAGGGTGAGGGTCTTGGGCAGGCCTTCGAACTGGTCCCGGCCGCTGATCTCCATGGTGCGGTTCTCCGGCGAGGGATAGGCGGAGCCCAGGGCCCACTTCACCTCCTCCGCGGAGGCCTCGGAGATGAGCACGTTGTACTTCTCACGGATGTACTTGATGATCGCCTCGTCCATCTCGTCGCCGGCCACCAGGATCGAATCGGAGAAGACCTTGCCGTTGTAGGAGATCACCGCCACGTCGGTGGTGCCGCCGCCGATGTCCACGATCATGCAGCCGCGCTTCTCGTTGATGGCGAGGCCGGCGCCGATGGCGGCCACCATGGTCTGGTCCACCAGGAACACCTCGCCTGCCTTGGCGTCGTAGCAGCACTGGCGGACGGCGCGCCGGGCCACCTGGTGGGCCCGGGGCGGGACGGAGACCACGATGCGGCTGAAGAACTTCCGCTCGGGGCGGGCCTTGGCGATGAAGGCCGCCAGCATCTTCTCCGCGGCGTCCACCTCGAAGATCATGCCGTCCTTCATGGGTCGGACCGTGCGCACGCCCTGGGGCGCGCGGCCGAGCAGCTGCTTCGCCTCGTCCCCCACCGCCTCCACGTCGCCGGTGAGGGTGTTGATGGCCACGATGGAGGGCTCGTACACCACGATGCGCCCGGCCTGCTTGGTGTGGATCAGGCTGGAGGCGGTGCCCAGGTCGATGGCCAGGTCCGCGGTGAAGAGGTTGGTCCAGAAGGTCGGGGAGAAGAGATTGGCCACGCCGGCTCCGAAAAGCTCCCGCTGGGGGAACCTCCTAGGATGCCACAAGGGCCCCGCTCCGCCCCTGGTTTTATTGGGAATCAGGGGGGTTGGCCTTCAGGTTCCAGGCGCCTGGGGAAGGGCCGCTTCCATCTCCGCGGCCTGTTCCAGTTCCCGGAGCAGGGTTCCGGAATCGAAACGCCCCGGCAGCTCCCGGTGGTAGCCCCGGACCCAGGTCCGGCCGTTCACCAGCAGGTACGGGATGCCCCGCCGCCCCGTCTCCGCTTCCAGCCTTTCCGCGGCCCC
Source organism: Holophagaceae bacterium (assembly GCA_044229575.1). GTDB lineage: Bacteria > Acidobacteriota > Holophagae > Holophagales > Holophagaceae > JADJVL01. Next base: position 39,305 of record JBGAST010000021.1, read on the forward strand.
CGGAACCGCCTCGATGTCCACCCGGGGAAGCTCCAGGCCTTCGGCCTCCAGCCACCGGTCCAGGCGCCGGCAGTCCGGGCACCAGGGGGCGCCGTAGACCTGGAGGTCCAGGGTTGCGAGCTGCTTGGGGAGGGCCACGGGGCTCCTTCTGCGGTGCCGAGTCCGGCCCGACCTGTCATTCTGGTCCATTCGAATCCAGGAGTCTCTGATGAAGCGTGTGATGCCCACCTCATTCGGCCTGCTCGTCCTCGCCGCCGCCATCGTTTCGGGCCTCGGCTGCGGGAAGGGGTCCAAGGATTCGGGCCCGGTCCTGGCCTCCGTGGGCGGCGAGAAGATCACCGCCGGGGAGTTCAAGGATCTGGTGGACCGCATCGCCCCCGACGCGGAGTCGGCGAAGAAGCTCCTCGAGGATCCGAACCCGATGATGCGGGGCCAGCGCAACAAGCTGCTGGGCCAGCTCACCGAGGCCACCGCGGTGATCCACATGGCGAAGGAGCAGGGCCTGGACAGCGACCCGCGGGTGAAGGCGGCGGTGAAGCTGGCCCTGGCCAACGCCTACAAGACCGCGATGCTCTCGAACCGGATGCCCGCCAAGGCCGAGCCTTCCGAGGCGGACCTGAAGGCGGTCTACGACAAGTACGCCGCCCAGGCGAAGGCCGCGAACCAGCCCATGCCGCCCTTCGACCAGGTGAAGCCCCAGCTCACGGATGCCTGGCGCCGGGACCAGCAGGAGAAGGTGATGGGCCTGCTGGACGAGGAGATCGCGAAGCGGGTGCCGACGACGTATGCGGAAGGGTACGCGCCGGTGGCGCTCAAGGGGTTCTGAGGCGTTCCGCGAGTCCAGATACACGGCAAAGGCCCCAGGATTCCGGGGCCTTTGCCGTGTTGATGAGGGTAGGTGCTCCCGGCTGCGCCGGATCGCGATGGGGGCCAGGCAGGCCGATAGAAGGGCTTCTGCAATGGCTTGCGATGAGGGAGTCCCTCCGGTCGGCGCTGCGCGCCTCCCTTCGGCCGCCAGGCGCTAAGGCCCTTCGCTCCCTGCGCCGCTCGCGCGGCTCCGGTCGCTCAAGGCGGGCCTAAGTGCCTGGATTCGACCCCCTCTCCGCCAATGGAAAAAGCTCCCCCTGAAGTGCGGGGGAGCTTTTTCCATTGGTGCCTGGAGAGGGAGTCGAACCCCCGACACATGGATTTTCAATCCATTGCTCTACCAACTGAGCTACCCAGGCGGGAAGAGCCAGATTACCAGGGGGGTTGGGGTTTTCAAGTGCGAAGGGCGGCGGCATGGGGCATCCTAGGGGATTCGGAGCAAGGCCATGGCAGGTGTCCGCAATAAAGAAATCCAGGTCCAGAAGCCGGCCCAGAGCCTCGCCCATTTCCAGGCGAAGGTGGCCAGCGCGGACGATGTCGAGACGGGGCTGGTGAAGCCTCTGCTCATCGGAGGCGGCACGGTCCTGGCGCTGGTGGTCGGCTATTTCGCCTTCAGCTCCTGGCAGGCGGGCAAGGTGGAGCGCTACGAGGCGTCCCGGGCGGAGATCCTGCGCGCCCTCGAGGCGGATCCCAAGGTGGCCTCGGCCCCCGGCGACTTCGAGAAGCGGTTGCGGGAGAGCCTGCCGGGCCTGGAACAGCTGGCAAAGGAGGCCCCCTCCTCGCGCCGGGCCCAGGCCCTGGCGGAGGTCGCCTCCTACCGGCTGATGCTGGACGGCAAGGGCGGCGGGGTGCCTCCGGCGGCCACGACCCCCCTCGGCAAGGTGCAGGCCGGCGCGCGCCTCGTGGCCCTGGGCCAGGGCAAGGAAGCCCTGGACCTGCTGCTGCCCCTGCGGGGGAAGGCCAAGGCCGGGGAGACCTGGGCGGACCTCTACTGGGTGACCCTCATGGACGCCCGCCGGCTGACCGGGGACCGGGCCGGGGCCCTCAAGGACCTCTCGGACTACCGCACGGAGTTCAAGGGCGAGGGCTACATCCGGCGCCTGGAGCAGATGGCGCAGGGAATCTGAACCCAAAGGCGGTCCCATGCGAATGTACGACCTGATCCACCGCAAGAAGACCGGCGGCGCGCTTTCCCTCGATGAGATCGCCTTCTGGGTCCAGGGCGCCGCCACCGGCACGGTGCCCGATGAGCAGAGCGCGGCCCTGCTGATGGCCATCTGCTGGCGCGGCATGACCACCGAGGAGACCCTCGCCCTCACCCTGGCCATGCGGGATTCGGGCAAGCGGGTGGATCTCTCCTCCGTCCCGGGCGTCAAGGTGGACAAGCACAGCACCGGCGGCGTCGGCGACAAGACCACCCTGATCCTCGGTCCCATCGTGGCCGCCTGCGGCCGGGCCTCCGGGAAGCTGTCCTGCCCCATGTTCAGCGGCCGGGGCCTGGGCCACACCGGCGGCACCGTGGACAAGTACGCCGCCATCCCGGGCATGAAGGTGGAGCTCACGGAGGCGGAATTCCTGCGCTCCCTGAGGGAGACCGGCTTCGCCAATTCGGCCCAGACCGCCGACGTCTGTCCCGCGGACCGGAAGCTCTACGCCCTCCGGGACGTGACCGCCACGGTGGAGTCCATTCCCCTCATCACCGCCAGCATCATGTCCAAGAAACTGGCCGGGGGGGCCGACGCCCTGGTGCTGGACGTGAAGTGCGGCAGCGGCGCCTTCATGGACAATCTGAAGGACGCCCAGGCCCTCGCCCGGAGCATGGTGGACGTGGGCAAGGCCCACGGCATGAAGATCAAGGCCCTCATCACCCGCATGGACCAGCCCCTGGGGTGGGCCATCGGCAATTCCCTGGAAGTGATGGAATCCGTCGAGATACTGAAGGGGATGCACGGGGACGGCGACCTGGCCCAGCTCAGCTTCCGCCTGGCTGCCGAGATGCTGGTCCTGGGCGGGGCCGCGCCGGACCTCGACGATGCGGAACGACAGGTTTCGGATTCCGTATCCAGCGGCCGGGCCATGCGGGTCTTCAAGGACTTCGTGGTCCTGAACGGCGGGGACCCAGGGTCCCTGGAGGATTTCAGCCGGTTGCCCCAGGCCCCTTACAAGGTGGACGTCCGGGCCGTGGGGGCGGGCCATGTAGAGGCCGTGGACGGCCGGGCCCTGGGCCTCTACGCCATGGAGCTGGGGGCAGGCCGCCGGACCGCCCAGGACAAGCTGGATCTCGGGGTTGGAGTGAATCTCCGGGTCCACCGTGGCCAAAAGGTCTCGGCCGGTGATATCCTGTTGACGGTGCATTCAGCAAACCCGGATATTCCAGCACTTCCCAAGGGGTGGTGCCGGTTGGCCGAGGGCGAGGTCATCCCGGACCCGTGGCTCCTGGACGAGCTGGATTAGGTGCTTGAGGGCCGCCAAATGCTTCCAGGGGCGAAATGGTTCCCCAGGAACCCGTTTTGCCCAAATTTCTCCTTGCAAGGGGCATGGAAGGGGGGGCATATGATGGGGTCGGCCTCATGCCTGCAAGTGCAATTTGAAAACCCGTCCCGTTCCCGCGGCTTTCGACGCTGTGACGGACGTGTGACAGCAGAACTGGATTTCGATACCCTTCCTTCAGGCCCATTGCAGTCCTTCACACACACAAACACCCGGGGATAAAAGTTCCCTTCACTTCTCACCCCGCGGCAGCGCCGCACTTTCTAGGAGTACCCCGTATGAATCGAGTCGTGTCCCGTTTGGGCATTACGACGCTGGTCCTGGTCGCAGGGACCGTGGCCTCGGCCCAGAGCTCCACCACCGGCGGCCTCGCCGGCGTGCTTCGCGATTCTGCGGGCGCCCCTGTTTCGGGTGCCCAGATCCGGATGACCTCCGGCCAGACGACGCGCAGCACCACCACCGGCGCCGACGGCTCCTACCGTTTCGGCCTGCTGAACCCCGGCAAGTGGGACGTCCGCATCACCAAGGATGGCTATAACACCATCACCTCCTCGGTGACCATCTCCACCAACACGGAAACGCCCCTGAACGTGAAGATGGCGGCCACCACCGGCGTCGTCGTCGACGTGGTCGGCTCCATCCCCACCGCCCTGGACACCACCACGACCCAGCAGGGCCTGGCCATCTCCACGGACACGGTTTCGGCGGTTCCCAAGGGCCGCGACATGTCCTCCCTCACCTTCCTCGCCCCCGGCGTGGCGGGCGGCGGCTTCGGCGGCCAGGATCCTTCCATCGGCGGCGGTTCCGCCGCTGAGAACCAGTACGTGGTCGACGGTCTGAACACCACCGACTTCCGCCGCGGCTTCCAGGGCGCGACCCTGGTGACGGACTTCATCGACCAGGTGGAAGTCCAGACCGGCGGCTTCAAGCCCGAGTTCAGCGCCCTCGGCGGCGTGGTGAACGCGGTGACCAAGTCCGGCACCAACCAGTTCCAGGGGACGGCCTTCGTCACTTTCGACGCCAAGGGCCTCCAGGCCGTGCCGAAGCGCACTGTCTTCTTCCAGGAAGCCTCCCCCGCGAACCGCTACGACCTCGGCGCCACCGCCGGCGGTCCCATCATCAAGGACAAGCTCTTCTATTTCGTGGGCATGGACCTCACCAAGACCATCAACAAGTCCGGTGCCAGCGAGGTCAACGAGCTCGGCCTCAAGGATTCGGACCGCAACCGCGATGACCTCCAGTTCCTCGGCAAGGTGAACTGGTACGTGACCCCGGACCACCAGCTGACCTTCGCGGCCAACGTCAACCGCACCAAGATCGACCAGGACAATGTCTACCCCAACTTCGGCACCGCCCAGTTCGGCGGCGAGACCAAGTTCGAGACCACCAACTACAACCTGAACTGGGACTGGACCATTTCCTCCACCCTGTTCCTGTCCACCAAGCTCGGCTTCACGGACCTGAAGACCAAGCAGTCCCCCTCGAACGCCGCGGATCCCATCATCAACGATGCCCGCTGGTACTTCGACGGTCCCGGCCGCGTGGGCGGCCCCGCCCCCCGTCCCAGCTCCGTGGATGACATCGTGGCCGCCACCGGCGTCGAGCCCACCTACCAGCGTGGGGGCTTCGGTCTCTACCAGGTGGAGGACAGCAACAAGACCAAGCAGTTCCGCACGGACCTGAGCTGGTTCCTGGGCTCCCACAACCTGAAGTTCGGCGTCTCCTACCTCGAGTCCAAGTACTTCGAGTTCCAGCGCCGTTCCGGCCCCGACCGCTTCGGCGCTGGCGGCGTCCAGAAGGAGTTCTACGGTGTCTCCCAGACGATCCGCAAGAGCACCAGCGGCTTCTTCCAGGAGCAGTTCAACAGCACGAAGGCCGAGGTGACCGCCGTCTTCACCGGCTTCTACGCCCAGGATTCGTGGGAGATGATGCCCGGCCTGCGCGTCTTCTACGGCGCCCGCTACGAGAAGCAGGAGCAGAAGGATCTCAACAACAAGACCTTCATGAAGTTCGACGACTTCAAGGATCAGCTGCAGCCCCGCGTGGGCTTCACCTGGGACGTCAACAACGATGGCAAGTCGAAGATCTCCGGCAGCTATGCCCGCTACTTCGAGAACATCCCCCAGCGCGTCGCCATCCGCGTGTTCGCCAATGAGATCTTCCTGCGCCTGCGCTACAACGCCGCCTCCGGCACCTACAACCGCGACACCGGCGCCTTCAGCATCAACGCGAACCCCACGGTCACGCAGCTGATCGACTTCGGCACGCCCTTCAGCTTCGATCCCATCGCGGAGAACACCAAGCTGCCCTCCCGCGACGAGTACATCCTGGGCTTCGACCGGTCCCTGGGCAACGGCTGGACCGCGGGCATCCACGCCAAGTACCGCGTCCTGAAGGATCCCATCGAGGACATGGTCTTCACCGACTCCACCGGCGCTCCGTATGACGAAGGCCCGGACCTCGGCATCGGCGCCGGCGGCGGCGCCGCCGTGCTCGGCAACCCCGGCCGTTACATTCAGTGGCGCCCGTCCCCGAACAGCATGACGCTGGTACTGCTCGCCGCCGGCGAGACCGTGAACAACTACGGCATCAACATCCTCGACTACTACAACCCGGCGACCGGCCTCTTCACGGTCAACAACACCAACTACGACGACGCCGGCAACAAGTTCTCCTCGGTGGACTTCACTTTGGAGCACAAGACCGCCCGCAGCTACGTGAACTTCAGCTACACGTGGTCCCGCCTCATCGGCAACTACGAAGGCGTGGTCTCCAGCTCGAACGGCCAGGCGGACGGCAACATCACCGCCTCCTTCGACTACTACCCCTACGTGGGCTACGGCCTGCTGCCCCTGGACCGCACCCACCAGATCAAGCTCTTCGGGTCCTACCGCTGGGAAGTCGCCGGCAACGACCTGAACATGGGCTTCAACTGGTCTTACCAGAGCGGCACGCCCGTCAGCCGGTTCGACAACACGAACGACCTGGGCGGCTACGGCAACGCGACTCCCTTGGACGGCAAGCTCGGCCAGCTGGGCCGCAATCCTGCCCAGAACAACGTGGACCTGCACCTGGACTACACCTGGCGCCTGTCTGGCGGCAAGATGAAGCTCATCCCCTCCGTGGACGTCTTCAACCTGTTCAACAGCCGCATCGCGGGTGGCACCGTCGAGCAGGCCACCACGCAGGCTGGCGATGGCAACACCGCCTACGGCCAGGAATTCGGCTGGCAGATCGGTCGCCGCTACCGCTTCGGCCTGAAGCTGACGTTCTAATCGCCGATCCCGGCGAGCAAAAAAAGGGGCCCTTCGGGGCCCCTTTTTTTGTCCCGGATCACGTGTTCTCCGCTGAAGCATCCGGTTACAGTGCACCCTACTATCCGTTCCAGACAATCCCGTCGGGTCCTGCTAGGCTTTCGTCAACTATCCGAGATCTGTGAATCGCGTTCCACCGGGCCTGCATCGACGGGCTCTTGACCGTTTCCCACACGAGGGCCGATCCGGCCCTTTTCGAGGAGGTCCCATGAATCAACGACTGAATACCTTCGGGCGACTCGTGGCCCTGCTGGCGCTCGGCGGCGCCGGGCTGGTGGCGCAGGGTGTCCAGACCGGAACGGTGGTGGGCACCATTCGCAGCACCGGAGGGAGGCCAATCCAGGGTGCCTCCGTCACACTCAAAACCGGGCAGGGCGACAGGTCGACCCTCACGGATGCGGCAGGAGCGTTCCGGTTTGGTCTCCTGACGCCAGGGAATGCCCGACTCGTGGTTTCGGCCAAGGACCACGTAGGTGCCTCCGCGGAGGTCCGTATCGGCGTGGACAAGGCCAACATCACCGACTTCTCTCTCCGGCCGATTACCGAAGCTGCAACCACCGTGATGGTCATCGCCAGCACAGAAAACATCGATTCGACAGATGCCAAATCCGGGAAAAATTTCGCCCTGGATTCCATCAACAGCATGCCGGTGAACAACCGGAACATCACCGCCATCGCAAGCCTCTCACCCGGCACCAGCAACGATGCGAACGGGCTTACAATCCGCGGGGCCCAGAGCACGCAGGTCCAGTACCTAGTCGATGGGGCGGACGTCATGGATCCAGTCACTGGCGGACCTGCGGTGCGATTGAACGAGGAACTGCTCGAAGAGGTCCAGGTCCAAACCGGCGCCATTTCTGCGGAATACGGGCGTTTCACGGGAGGAGTCGTCAACACGGTGACCAAGTCCGGCACCAACGACTTCCGGGGCGTGATGCGATTCGATCTGACGAACACCAACTGGAATGCCTATAACCCTCTGGACCGGGGCAGGGATGGATTGAATAAGTTCAAGAATGCCCACTCTGTGATTCAGAGCTATGTGTTCAGTGGGCCGATCCTGAAGGACCGGCTGTTCTTCCTGGTGGGCTACCGAACCACCTCGCCTCAGACCAGTACGCCGGGAACCACGTCCTCTGCGGACTTCGGCGGCGTGCCGTATGCGACCACCCGTACGGAGGACCGGAAGGACATCAAGGTTGATTGGCAGATCAATGCCGATCACAAGGTTTTCTGGCAGTGGAACAAGACCCTGACCCAGCGGACGAACATCGACTACCCGGCCTTCTTCGGGTACGGCAGCACCTCCCTCGCCACCCTCAGCGCCCAGGCAGACCTGTTCCAGTACATCACCTTCGGGTACCAGGGACAGCTGAGCAACACCATGTACCTGGATGTCCGCCTGAACCACAAGAAGGAGACTTTGGGCAGCAGTGCTGGACAAAGCGGTGGGCAAGGTCCCAAGAATGTCGTTTCCTGGATAGATCTCTACACCTTCGATGTCTTCGATAACGGATTTTTTGCCAACGATGGCGATTCGAGGCCCATTCGGACTGCCAATGCGAGCTTGACGTGGTTCGTGGACGGGGCAGGACAGCATGAGATCAAAGCCGGGATCCAGTTATTCGAATCCCAGCGAAACTCTGCGAATGCGCAGACTCCTTCGAACTACTTCATCTATTTCCTGGGATTCGACACCCCGGGCAGCAGCGCAGTCTCCAATCGGGTCCTCGTACCCAACGACCGGAATTCCACCTTCCTGGAATGGTGGGAACCCGTCAACGGGGCAACAACGAAAAACCGCGTCGATGGGATCTACGTCAATGACAAATGGAAGCTCGACAAGCACTGGTCATTCAACCTCGGATTGCGGTACGACCGCTTCATCTCGAAGGACGATCTCGGACGCGAAAACTTCTCGTTCACCGATCTCAGCCCAAGGCTGGCAGCAATCTGGGACATCGGTGGCAACAACCGGAGCGTCCTTTCCGCCAACTACGGGATCTACGTCGGCCAGATCATCCAGGGCGCCACAGACGCGTCCTCTCCCGCGGGCAATCCCATCTGGCGCCAGTATGAATACATCGGTGGTCCAGCGGTCAACGCGGATGGATCGCTGAACCGGTCTGCTTTTGCGGCCAACCCATTCTTTGTGGACGACCCTTTCCTTCAGCGGCTGACCACCATCGATCCAGGGGTCAAATCCCCGCGCATGACGGAGATCAGTTTCGAATACCGCCACAATGATGGTGCGGGGACCACGTGGTCGGCCAATCTGGTTCGAAGGAAATGGGACCGGTTTGTGGACGATTTCAAGCAGAACGACCCTGATACCGGAAACACCTATACGACCATTAAGAACGATCCTTCAGTCAATCGCGACTACATTGGGCTTGAACTTCAATACCAGCGAAGGATGACGGAATCGTTCAGCTACGGGGTCAATGCGACGATCAGTTCCTTGCGCGGCAACTATGAGGGCGGCCAAGTCGGAACGACGGAACAACGGAACAATTTCGGTGCGAATGGGATCCCTGTCAACTTCCTTGGCCCGAACGGGTTCCTCGCGGCCGATCGCCCCTTGACGATCATCGGGAACGCGAACTACCGGCTGACCCTTGGGAAGGGGGCGATGAATCTCGGCACCCTGGTCTATTTCAACTCAGGGGCGCCCTACTCCCTGACCGGCGGGAGCACGCCTTCCAACCTCGACGGATACAACTCAACCTACACAAAATTCTTCGGCGACCGGGGATCTCAACGGTTCCCGAGCACCCATCAGGTTGACATCCAGGTCGGCTACGACATTCCGCTCTGGAAAATGGTCAACTTCTTCGCTCGGTTGAACGTCACCAACGTTTTCAATCACCAGATCCTCCAGTCCTGGAACACGACCGGTACTACCTCTCCAACCACTGGGAACTGGGTTGCGGGTTCAAGCTATGGCCGGCCCACGTCAGCGGGGAATTACATTACTGCCCGGACCATCAATTTGGCTGGTGGGTTCCGCTTCTGATCCAAATCCTATCTAGGTAGAACGCCCGGCCTCGCTGGGCGTTCTGCTTTCGATACATGCAGGGGCTCAATCGGGAATTTCCCCGGGATCCTTCGGCGCTTCCACCTTCAGCTTCTGCTCCCGGATGAAGCCTCCGGACGCTAGCCGCAGCACGTAGGCTCCTGCCGTCACGAAGGCCCGCCGCCCTTCGGGCATGTCCTTGAGGGCGCTCCGCTCCGCCAGCAGGTCCCAGTCGACCCGGTTCAACCCGGCCCGCGCGTCCACCTTCCACTCGCGGAAGAGCTTCCCCTTCTCGTCCTCCAGCCTCAGCGTCGCGGGCCCCGCGGCCTTGACGTGGAACCAGAGGTTCACGGGCTGGGGTTCGCGGCGGGCCCACCAGCCGGGGCGGTCCTCCTTCCACCATTTTTCGGCCTTGACCGGCTTCACCTCGAAGAGGTGGAGCTCCTTGGCGCGCACGTCGGCGGTCCAGGCCGAGAGCCCCGCCACGGGCGCGATCCAGGCGCTGCGGCCATGGGTGCCGGCCACGAGGGTGCCGCTGGGGGCGTGCAGCGCGAGATCGTGCACCGGCACGTGGGGCAGGCCGCCGTTCCGGGAATCCGGGCCGAGGACCTCCCAGCGCCGGCCGCCGTCCACGCTGGCGTAGGCGCCGACGTCGGTGCCCAGGTAGAGCAGGTCCGCGTTCGTCGCGTCTTCGCGGAGCACGTTCACGTTCTCGCTGGGCAGGTTGGCGGTGAGGGAGGTCCAGGTGGCGCCGTAGTCCGCGGTCCTGAAGACCAGGGCCTCGCTGGCGTCGTTCCGGTAGGCGGTGAAGGTGGCGTAGGCCACGCCTTCCGCGTGGCGGCTGGGTTCCACGCGGCTGACCCAGCGTCCGGTTGGCAGGCCCTTGCCACCTTCGTTCCACGCGAAGCCGCCGTCCCGGCTGATCCAGACCTTCCCCTCGTCCGTGCCGGCGTAGAGGAGGCCGAAGCGCTTGGGGCTTTCCGCGAGCACGGTCACGGTGCCGAAGGGCACGTCGCCGCGCCCGCCGATGAAGGGCTTGCGGCCGCTGCTGAGATCGCCGCTGATCTCCGTCCAGCTGTCGCCGCGGTCCAGGGAGCGCAGCACCTTCTGGGTGGCGGTGTAGAGGATGTCCGGACTGTGGGGGCTGAGGACGATGGGCGTCATCCAGTTGAAGCGGTAGGGCGGCTCCTTGAGCTTGTGGGCGGGACGGATGGCCTTGCGCTTGCCGCCCTCCAGGCGGGACATGAAGCCGAACTGGCTTTCCAGGTAGACCGGACCGTTCTCCTTGGGGCTCGCCACCACGTAGCCGCCGTCGCCGCCGTAGAGGGAGGTCCAGGCGTCCGCGGCCTGGCCGGGCTTGAGGGGGGTCGCCGGGCCGCGCTTCACGCCGTTGTCCTGGAGGCCGCCGTAGACCCGGAAGGGCTCGGCGGCATCCACGCTGATGGTGTAGAACTGGCCCACCGGCAGGTTCTTCACCGGGCGCCAGTGCTCGCCGCCGTCCAGGCTGATGTTCAGGCCGCCGTCGTTGCCCAGCACCAGGCGGCGGCCGTCCCGGGGATCGATCCAGAGGGCGTGGTGGTCGGGATGGACGCTGTCCCAGTTCTCCCCGTTGATGCCCTTGAAGGTCCGGCCGCCGTCCTCGGACTTCAGGGCGGGGAAGCCCAGGAGGTAGAGGTTCCGGTCGTTCGCCGGGTCCACCCGCAGCTGGCCGAAGTAGTAGCCGTAGGTGTTGTAGACCGAATCCAGCCGCGCGTCGTGGGTCCTCTTCCAGGTCCCTCCGCCGTCCGCGCTGGCGTAGACCTCCGCTCCCACCACGTCCGTGCGCGAGAGGTCCGTATCGAAGTCGCCCTGGTAGTGGGCCAGGTCCTTCACGGTGATGGCGCCGGACTTCAGGTTCTCCAGCACCTTCTCCGCGGTGTGGCTGGGGTGGAAGCCGTTGTCCTTGAGGAAGGTCTTCCAGGCCTTCGCGTCGACCTTGAGGGCTTCCTCCTTCGTCATGCCCGCGAGCTTCTTGAAGCTGAGCTTCTCCGCGTCCTCGTAGATGTCCTTCTCCTCCGGGCCCCGCAGGTTCTGGTTGTCCACGAGGGCGAAGAGGCGGTTCGGATCCTGCCGGCTCTGGGCGAGGCCGATGCGGCCGGTGCCTTCGCCGCTGGGGAGCCCGCCCCCCAGGCGCGTCCAGGTGCGGCCGCCATCCACGCTCTTGTGGATCCCGCTGCCGGGGCCGCTTTCCAGGAAGTTCCAGGGCTTCCGGTCCTTCTCCCAGAGGGCCGCGTAGAGGGTCTCGGGATCCTTCCAGTCCAGCAGCAGGTCCACGGCCCCGGTGCGCAGTCCGCCCTTCAGCACCTGGGTCCAGGTGCGGCCGCCGTCCAGGGTCTTGAAGACGCCCCGCTCGCCTCCCTCCGTGTAGAGCGGGCCCTGGGCGGCGACGTAGACGATGTCGGGATTCGCCGGATGCACCGCGATGCGCGCGACGCGGTGGGAATTGGCCAGGCCGCCGGGACGCCATGTGCGGCCGCCGTCATCGCTGCGGAAGAGGCCGGCGCCGGCGTAGGAGCTGCGGCTGGCATTGGCCTCGCCCGTGCCAGCCCAGATCGTCTTCGGCTGGCCCGCCTCGCCCCACACCACCGCGACGTCCCCGAGGGCGAAGGCCTCCTCGTGGTCGAACAGGGAGTCCCAGGTCGCGCCATCGTTGCGGGTGATCCAGAGCCCGCCGGTGGCGAAGGCGGCGATCCAGACCTCGGGCTTGCGGACGTCCACGGCGAGAGCCACCACGCGCCCGCCCTGGCCCAGGGGCCCGATGGCCCGCCAGGGCACGGCCTTCAGGGTGCCCTCGGCCTCCAGGGCCCGCCGGGCCTCGAAGGCCTTCCGGCGCGCGGCCCCGTCCGGCGTGGGCACCGCGGGGTGGAAGGCGGCGGCCTCCTGGAGCTTCGTCAGGGGCGCGTCCTGAGCCGCCAGGACGAGGGTAAAGGTCGCCAGGATGGGTGCGCGCATGGAAGCCTCGTGAGTCGAGGCCAGTCTAGCGACAGCCCCGGCCGCGCGATGCGCGAATTCTCAGAGCCCGAGCAGGTCCTTCAGCTTGGGCGTCACGCTGCGGCTGACTTCGAGATCCACACCCTCCGCCACCCGCACCAGGGCGCGGCCGCCTTCGACGGGCTTGAGGCCGAGCACGGCTTCCGGCCGCAGCAGCAGGTGCCGCTGGATGCGCACGAGGCCGGCGGCGGGGAAGGCCTGCTCGACTTCGGCGAGGGTGGTCCACTGGGTGCGGAAGCGCTGGGGCTTTCCGGCCCCCAGGGCGTTCGCCCAGACCATCTCGTCCTCCACGTCAAAGTGGGTGGTCTTCTTCAGGTCCAGGAAGACGTGACCGTCGCCGGCGCGCACGGGGAAGCGGGTGGCGCCGCCCGGGAGAATGGCGTGCAGCTCGGCGGCGCTGCGGCGGGGCACGCGGCCCTCCCGCAGCCGCTCCAGGGCGCGCTGGAGGCGGTCCGCGGCGATGGGCTTCAGGATGTAGTCCACGGCATGGGTGTCGAAGGCGCGCACGGCGTGCTCGCTGAAGGCGGTCACGAAGACCACGGGCAGCGGCGACGGCAGTTCCGCCACCACCTCCAACCCCGTCGCGCCGGGCATCTGGATGTCGAGGAAGAGGCCGTCCAGGGCAGGTGCGCCCTTCAGCCAGGCCAGCAGGGAGGGGCCGTCCGGCAGCTCCCCCAGCACCTCGCAGCCCGCTTCCCGCAGGAGCCGGGCGAGGCGGGTGCGGGCCAGGGGCTCGTCATCGGCGAGGGCGACTTTCAGGGTCATGGGTGGCCTCCCGTGCCTTCGATCCTGAGGCGGATCTCCGCCACGGTCCAGGCGCCCTCGGTGGCCAGCCGGAAGGTGGCGCCTTCGCCGAAGGAAAGCCGCAGGCGGGCCTCCAGGTTGCGCAGGCCGATGCCGTCCCCAGGCACGAGGGGCAGGGGTCGGCCCGTGTTGGAGACCCGAAGGGTGAACCCGTAGAGGTCCGGCACCAGCTCGATGCGGATCTCGCCGCCTCCGGGATGGGGGGCGACGCCGTGCTTTAGGGCGTTCTCCACCAGGGGCTGGAGCATGAAGGGCGGCGCTTGCAGGTTGTCCAGGGTGTCGGACCAGGACCAGGCGACGGCGAGGCGCGGGCCGAGGCGCATCTGCTCCACCGCCAGGAAGCGCTCCACCAGCGCCTTCTCGTCCTTCAGGGGCGCCAGGGGGCGGGAGCCATGGTCAAGAAGGGCGCGGTAGAGGGCGGAGAGGTCCAGGATGCCCTGCTCGGCCGCGGCGGGATCCTGGCGCACGAGTTCCGCCAGGCCGTTCAGGGAATTGAAGAGCACGTGGGGAGAGAGCTGGCCCCGGAGCAGGACCCACTGGGCCTCCTTGGCCTTGGCTTCCGCCTCCTCCTTCTCCATGCGTGTGATCTGGCCGAGCATCACCAGGGCCCCCACGATGGTCATCATCGGGACCCCGAAGAGCAGGTTGACCTTCAGGGCCTTCACGTAGCTCAGGCTCATGCTGGAGCCTTCCATGGGAATCGCACGGATCCCCGCGAGGCGCAGGAGGCCGTAGTCGAAGGAGACCAGGAGCAGGATCAGGAAGGCGGTGAACAGCACGGCCTGCAGGATGCCCCGTCCCCAGGGGGCCCGGAGCCGGCCGTCGCCGGTCCAGAACCAGGGCCACTGGGAGGCGATGCCGTAGCAGCCCGCGAGGAAGAAGGGGGTGAGGAGGCCGCTCGCCCAGGTCGCCGGGTGGTTCCACTTCAGCACCACGTAGCCGCCCAGCTTCAGGACCGAGAAGACCCCGCCGAAGGCCAGCAGGATCCAGCGGGTGGTGGGGCTCTCCAGCTGCCGCCGGGTGAGCCTGGCGATGGCGGCGGCCTTCATGGACGGGGCTCGGGCATGCTTCATTCTCACCGGTCCTCGCCGCCCCCCGGGCCCGGGCGCTGGACCAGCTGGGCCCGGGGGGCGAGCCGCATGGACGGAGGGCCGAGCGGGGGGCATCCTGGTGGGATGAAGCGCCTCCTCTCCCGGCTGTTGGGCTCCGAACCAGGGACCTCCGTGCAGCCCCAGTTCGATGACGCCGTGGCCCGACGGCTGGAGGCCGCGGGCAAGGTGCCGCAGCAGGTGCAGGCCAGGCCCGCCGAGCCATTGGAGATCCCCCCCAAGCCCGAGCTGCCGGAGTTCCGGGGCATGATCCGCATGGAGCTGACCCTCGACGAGGCCGGCAAGGTGGTGGCCGTCGCCATGGACCATGCCCCCTTCGATCACGTCACCGAGCTCGAGGCCTGGGCCCGCGCCTGGTCCTTCACCCCCGCCCTGCTGGAGGGCCAGGCCCACCCCTGCCGCATGGTGTTCGAAGTCCACTGGGATTGATTCCGGAGCCCCCATGAAACCCATCCATCTCCTCCTCGCCTCCACCCTTTGCATCGCGGCCGTCGCCGCGGACAGGAAGCCCGCCATGACCCTCCACGACCTCTCCGCCAACCGCCTCGACGGCAAGCCCGAAAGCCTCGGCGCCTACAAGGGCAAGGTGGTCCTCGCCGTGAACGTGGCTTCTGAATGCGGCTTCACGCCCCAGTACGAGGGGCTGCAGAAGCTCTACGCCGAGTACAAGGACAAGGGGCTCGTGGTGCTGGGCTTCCCCTGCAACCAGTTCGGCGCCCAGGAGCCCGGCAGCGGCGAGCAGATCGCGGCCTTCTGCTCGACGAAGTTCCACGTCACCTTTCCCATGTTCGAGAAGCTGGACGTGAAGGGTGAGGCCCAGGCGCCGGTCTACGCCTTCCTCGCCAAGCGCCTGGGGGTGCCCGCCTGGAACTTCCACAAGTACCTGGTGGGCAAGGACGGCAAGGTCATCGCCGCCTTTCCCAGCGACGTGGCCCCGGATAGCAAGGAACTGCGCGGCGCCATCGAGGCCGCGCTGAGGTAGGCCCGGATCCTGCATTCCAGCCTGGATCGATCGAGGAGATCCCATGCGACGCGCCTGCCTGGCCGCAAGCCTTGCCCTGCCCCTGCTCGCCCAGTCCACGGATCCGGGCCTCCCGGGCTCCTCCGGCTGGACCGTGGGGGTGGGGTTTCACACGGCCTTCCCCACCGGGGACCTGGCGAAGGTGGTGAATGACCACAACGGCTTCGGCCTGGCGCTGCAGGTCCCCTTCGACCTGGGAAGCGGTCTCGTCCTGCGGCCCCAGCTGGAGGGCACGGGCTTCCGCATCACCCGCTACGATCCCTTCGCCTGGCTCCTGAACGGCGATGAGCGGGAGATCCTCCGCACCTACCGGGCCGGCGCGGACCTGCTGGTGCATCTCTCCGGAAATTCCCGCCGGCGGGGCCCCTACCTGCTGGGAGGCGTGGCGGTCCAGAACGCCTCAATCGATCGGGTGTCCCAGAACAGCGAGGGCGACAGCGCGACCACCTCCACGCGGCTCTCGGAAACCGGCACGGCCTTCTCCTTCGGCGTGGGCTTGCAGTTCAACCCCCACGCGGCCCTGGAGCTCCGGGCCTACCGCTTCGACTACCAGGATCCCGCGGCGGAGGCCGCCTCCGCCGCGAATCGCCGGTCCGGAACCGCCGTCCTCCTGGGGGTGGCCGTCAAGTTCTGATGGACCTCCCAGGCTGTGCGGGGGGTGCCACCCATCACAAAGGCAGGGGTCCAGCCTTGGCGCGCGGAGCCTCCGGGCCCAGGCTGGAAGCGCTTCTTCACGGGAGGTCCCATGTCTCGCACGCTGCCCCTCCTCCTCGTGCTGGTCCTGCCCCTCGCGGCGCCCCTGGCCGCGGGCGACAAGGTCAAGGCCGGCTTCACCTTCCAGGTCAACCAGCCCGGCGGGGATCTCAAGGCGGACACCAACGACAAGACCGGCGGCGGACTCAGCTTCATCCTGCCGGTGAACCTCGGCGGGGGCCACGTGCTGCGGCCCCGCTTCGACATGAACGTCTACAGGATCTCCGACCATGGCCGCTATTCGGACGACTACCGGGAGGAGGTGGACTTCACCGCCGCCAGCCTGGGCGTGGACTACCTCTTCTACGTGCAGCGCCGGTACCATGGCTTCTACCTGAGCGCGGGCCTGAACGTCACCCGCTGGGGCCTCCAGTACACGACCCGGGACCGCCACGGCAGCGGGCTCCACACCACCAGCGACTACGAGCGCAACAGCACGAACCTGGGAGCGGCCCTGGGGATCGGCTACCAGTTCAACCGGTGGTTCGGGCTGGAACTGCGGGCGGTGGGCGCTGACTACAAGGGCCAGGAGGGCCTGCCCCTGGGCACCCAGGGCGTCGCCGTGAACGAGGTTGACCGCAAGGGCGGCGCCCTCCAGTTCGTGGCGGCCTTCGCCTGGTGAGGACCTTCCCTCCTGGCGCGGGTAGGCCGTGACCGGCCCAAGCGGCCGAAGGGGACCGTCCAGAAAGATACTGGCCGCTCCCCAATCGCCGCTAGCATCGGCGGATGGACGGCCACCTCCCCTTCCGCGACCAGCACAAGCTGCGCCTCGCCTGGATGCCCTGGCTTTACTTCGCCCTGAAGGCGAGGCACCGGGCCTGGGCGGAGCCCTGGCAGCGGGAGCTGCAGCAGCACCTGCGGGCCGTGGAAACGGTGGAGATCGGTGAAGGCTGCTTCATCGCCCCCACGGCCCGGATCTTCGGGGAGCCAGGCCGGCCCGTGGTGCTGGGGTATGGCTGCAGCATCGCCGCGGACGCTTTCCTGCACGGACCCCTCACCCTGGGGGAGGGGGTCAGCATCAACGCCCGGGCCAGCCTGGATGGCGGAGCCCGGGGGATCGTGATCGGCGGGGGGACCCGCATCGCCACCGGGGCGGTCCTCTACGCCTTCGACCATGGGTTGGAGCCGGCGCGGGAGGTGCGGGAGCAGCCGGTGACCTCGAAGGGGATCCGCATCGGCCGGGACGTCTGGATCGGGGCCAACGCGGGGGTGACGGACGGCGTGACCGTCGGCGACCACGCGGTGGTGGCCATGGGGGCGGTGGTGACCCGGGACGTGCCGGCCTGGGCCGTCGTGGGGGGGGTGCCGGCGAAAGTCATCGGGGACCGCCGGGACCGGCGGGGGACCACAGGATCCCGTTGATCTCTGCGACAACGGAGTCCATCCTGTGTTGCAAATCACTTGAATCATCGCCCTCAACCTTTTCCTTCTGCTTGACCGCCTGGACTTGCAGGTTGGCACGGGACGTGAACCAGCCGTGTCGAGGGCAACAACCCCAACAGCGCCGCGGATCGCGGCAGGAGACAACGATGAACACCTTCACCAAGCGCATCACCCTCGCCCTCGCCGGCATCCTGGCATCGGGCGCAGGCCTCGTGGCCCAGAGCACCGCCACCCCCAAGCGCGAAGCGCAGGTCGAGCGCCGCGCCGAACGCCAGCAGAAGCGCATCGACAAGGGCGTCGCGACCGGCAAGATGACCCCCCAGGAAGCCGCCCACGCCGAGAAGCGCGAAGCCAAGCTCCAGGGCGACATCGCCAAGGCCGAGGCCGACGGCAAGATCACCAAGAAGGAGCAGGTCAAGCTGAACGCCGAGGAGAACCGCAACTCCCGGAAGATCTACCGCAAGAAGCACAACGCCAAGGGCAACTGAGGCGTCCGACGCAGCACCGGCGCAGGGGCGGGAAGGCCCCTGCGCCGCCCTTGAAACCCTGTCCGCCGCTCCCTCCGGAGAGGCCTGGAGTCCCCATGCGATTCCTCACCCTGGCCCTGCTCGCGGCCCTGCCGCTGTCCGCCCACCAGCGCGTCTATTTCCGCGCCGGCCATCACCTGCCCCGGCCGGTGGTGATGGTCCGCCCCGGCCCCGCGGCCTGCGCCCCCGCCCCGGTGGTCATCGTGGGCCACCGGCACCGGTGGCACCGGCACCACCGCCGTCCCGTGATCGTGCTCCGCTGATCCGGGCCATCCCCGCCCCGGGGTGTTTCAGTTCCCGCCGAAGCCTTATGCTTGAGGGAACCGCCAAACGCTCCGGGGCCCAGGATGAGCAGTGCCACACCGATCTTCTGTCCCGCCACCCTGGGACTCACCCTGCCGGACTGCGAGGGCGGACCCTCACCCCAGGAACAGCAGGCCGTCTTGGCCTCCCTGGGCACCGCGAAGATCGACTGGTCCGTCTTCGGGCCGCACCTGGCCTTCGACCCGGACGTCTATGTCCGGCGCCGGCTCTACCTGAATCCCAGCTGGGAGATCCTGCTCCTGTGCTGGCTGCCGGGGCAGCAGACCGCCATCCACGACCACGGCGACTCCTGGGGCTCCACCCTCGTGCTCATGGGCGATCTGGTGGAGAGCCAGTACAAGTGGCACGGCCGGGGCATCCCCATGGACATGAAGGGCGACTGCCCCCTCGGCGAGCGCCAGATCACCGTGGAGACCCGCAGCACCATCCACGTGGTGAGCAACCGCAGCGCCGCCCCGGCGGTGAGCCTGCACCTCTACTCGCCGCCCCTGCGCTACCTCCACGCCTACGACGGCCTGAGCGGCGACCAGAACTACGTGGAGCCCGCGGAAAGCCGCTTCTACACCCGCTAGCTAGCGGATCCAGCCCAGGCGGATGGCGCCGAGGCTGCCGGCTCCCACGCAGATCCAGAGCAGCAGGCCCTGGAGGAAGGGCCGCGGGCCCACGCGCTTGAGCGCCTCCCGGCTGAGGCCGCAGCCCAGCAGGAAGAGGGTGAGCACCAACGCGCGCTTGGCCGCCGCGTTCACCCAGGCGCCGGCGGGTTTCAGGGCCGGCACGAAGGTCACCAGGGCCGCCATGGCCAGGAAGCCCAGGATGAACCAGGGGCGCTTGGCCTTGGCGTGGCCGGCCTCGCCGTCGAAGACGTGGAAGCGGGCGTAGAGCAGGCCGAGGCCGAAGGCCACGGGCACGATCCACAGGGCCCGCGCCAGCTTGGTCGTCGTGGCCACCAGCAGGGCCTCGGCCCCGTAGCCGCTGGCGGCGCCCACTACGGAACTGGTGTCGTGGATGGCCAGGGCCGCCCAGAGGCCGAAGGGCCGCTCGCCCATGTGGAGGGCGTGGCCGACGAGGGGGAAGACCACCAGGGCCGTGGCGTTGAGGAGGAAGACCGTGGCCAGGGCCATGGAGACCTCCTCATCCTGCGCCCGGATCACCGGCGCCACGGCGGCGATGGCGCTGCCGCCGCAGATGGCGGTGCCCACGCTGAGCAGCACCGAGGTGTCCCGCTGGACCTTCAGCAGCCGGCCCAGGAGCCAGCCCAGGCCCAATGCCAGGGCGAGGCCCGCGGCGGTGTAGGCGAAGCCCGCGAGGCCGGCCTTCGCCACCTGCACGAGGTTCATGCCCGCGCCGAGGCCCACGACGGAAAGGCTCAGCAGCCGCGGCGTGAGGGCCTTGGTGCGGGCCGAGTAGGGATTCCCGAAGGCGAGGGCGAGGAGGATGCCGCCCACCAGCGCCGCCCAGGAGGGCACGAGGGGCAGCAGGCAGAGCAGGGCGAGGAGGGGCAGCAGGACGCGGGCCACGGCCTACTTCGTCTTCCGGGGCAGCTCGAGGGCCCGGCCATCGAGGCCCTGCTTCGGCGTGAGGCCCAGCTCCCGGGCGAGGGTGGGCGCCAGGTCCACGGTGCGCACCGGCTCCCTGCGCTCGCCGGCCTGCCAGGGCCCCCAGAAGATGAGCGGCACGCGCCGGTCGCTGTCGTAGGGGTACCCGTGCTGCACGAGCCAGGGCGGATCGTCGGAGAAGACCGTGTAGGGTTTCGGCACCAGCAGGATGTCCCCGGAGCGGCCAGGGACGCAGGAATGCTTGAGCAGGACCTTCAGGCTCCGGCCTTCGGGGTCGGGACTTGGATCCTCCTCGAGGGCCTCCAGCTCCGCGGGGGTGCAGGCCAGGGCGATCTCGGGCATGCGCCGGACCAGGGCAAGGGCCTCCCGCAGGATCTCCTCCCGGGTGGCCCCGGGCACCTCCTTCACGTAGAGGTTCTTGGGTGTGGAGGTGAAGCTGAGCGCGTCCGCCTGCAGGGGCAGCTTCCTGCGCAGGGCGGCGTTGAGCTGTTCCATCCAAGCCTTCGAGTCCACCCGCCGGGCGGCGTAGCCCTGCTCGGCGAGCCGCTCCACCAGGTCCGCGCTGCCGTGGTCCGCGGTGAGCACCACCTCCACCGAGGGCACCCGGGCCTTCACGAACGCGAGGAAACGGCCGAGGAGGGCGTCGAGGCGGCGGATCTGGTCCACCATCTCATCCCCGGCGTTGCCGTAGAAATGGCCGACGTAGTCCGTGGCGGAGAAGCCCACCGCCAGCAGGTCCGTGGCGTCGCCCTGGCCCAGCTTCTCGGCGTCCAGGAGCCTTTCCGCGGCCTCGGCGGTGGCCTCGTCGAAGAAGGGCGAGCCCTTGAAGCGGTTGTAGAAGGCTTCGTCCAGGGGCATGCCCGCGGGATTCACCTGCCGGGGCAGGCCCGAGCGGAAGGTCCCCTGGCTGGTCGGATAGGTGCCGTTCCGGGCGGCCCCGTCCGTGGACGCCAGGGGCGTCCACCACCAGGCGTGGTGCCGGAGCCGGTGCATCAGGGCCGCGTTGTGGGCCGCCAGCCAGTCCGGCAGCTTCGCCGCGTAGGCGGTGCTGGTGGTGTAGCCGGCGCCGGGCTCGAACCAGTAGGCGGCGGTGGGGCGCGCGCCGCCCAGCAGGATGGAGGCCCGGTCCTTGCCGCTGAGGGTGAAGACCCGCGAACCCTTCACCTCCGCCTGCAGCCAGTCGCCGAGAGTGGTGCCGCGGAAGAGGGCCTGGCTGGCGCCCCGCACCGTAGGCGGGCGGCCGAGGATGGGCGCCCGGGCGTCCTCAACGCAATTGAGCTTCCGGCCGGTGAGGGGATCCTTCCAGTTGTTTTCGGGAATCCCCGTGTGGCTGGGGTGCCGTCCCGAGAGCAGCACGCTGTGGCCGGGGCCCGTCTCCGTGTAGGCGTGGTCGTGGTAGGCCGCGGTGAAGTGGACCCCCTCCCGCTGCAGCATCCCGAGGCCCCCGGGCAGGTCCCGCCCGTAGCGCGCCAGCAGCTCCCCGGGGCTGCCCTGGTCCACGATGCGGCCCTGCTTCAGCATCAGCACGTGCGAGCACAGCCGTTCCACCTCGGCCATGTTGTGGCTGGCGAGCAGGATGGTGCAGC
>JBGAST010000022.1:0-11237 GCA_044229575.1 Holophagaceae bacterium
GGGGGCTGGGTGTTCCCCGGCGTGCCCCCCCCCGGGTGGCCCGGGCCGCCCCCCCCCCCCCCCCCCAGACCGGGGTGCCAGGGCGCGCAGCGCCCGGTGGGAGCAGGATCCAGGAACGGAGGCATGGGCCGAAGGCCTGACGGGCCGCTCCCAGTGGCAGATCCGCTTTCCCATCGGCACTCGAGATATCAGCAAGGTCTAGCCCCGGAACGCCCTGCCCGGCCTTCGGCCCGTCATGTCCGTGCCCGGCGGCAGGGGCCACCGGGCGCTGCGCGCCCTGGCTCCCGTGTCCGCCGCGAAGGAACGACACCCTCGCGGTGGACGCGGGAGCGTATTTTCAAGACGAACCCTGCTTGCCGTATGTCACCTGAGTGTTGGTCGGCCTACCCCGAAGCCGGGACGTACCCTACCCCTCCGCCCCCACCAGCCGCTCATGCATCGCCGCCGCGGCCCGCCGGCCCTGGCCCATGGCGAGGATCACGGTGGCGCCTCCGGTGATGACGTCGCCGCCGGCGTAGACGCCGGGCACCGAAGTCTCGCCGGTGGCCTCGTCGACGACCACAACGCCGCCCTTGAGGGTGCGCAGGCCCTGCTCGGTGCGCGCCAGGAGCGGGTTCACGTCGAAGCCCAGGGCCACCACCAGCGTGTCGCAGGGGATGGTGATGCGCTCGTCGGTCATGCGCACGCCCCGCCGGCCGTCGGGGCCGGGCTCGGTGAGTTCCATGACCGCGCAGACGGCGTTCTCCAGCCAGCCCTTGTCATTGCCCAGCAGCTGCACCGGCGTGGTGAGCCAGTGGAACTGGATGCCCTCCTCCTCGGCGTGCTCCAGCTCTTCCTTCCGGGCTGTGGATTCCTTGATGGTGCGGCGGTACACGATGTGGACCTGCTCGGCGCCCATGCGCCGCGCCGCGCGGGCGGCGTCCATGGCGGTGTTGCCGCAGCCCACGATGATGACGCTGCGGCCGATGGTGACCGGCGTGGTGTAGTCCGGGAAGAGGTCCGCCCGCATGAGGTTGATGCGGGTGAGGAATTCGTTGGCGGTGTAGACGCCTTTGAAGTTCTCCCCGGGGACGCCCATCATCTTCGGCAGACCGGCGCCGGTGCCCATGAAGACCGCCTCGTTCTCCTGCTGCAGCTCCGCCAGGGTGATGCTGCGGCCCACCAGGGTGTTCATGACGAACTTCACCCCCAGGCGGCGCAGGGTCTCCACCTCCTGGTCCACGATGGCGTTGGGAAGGCGGAACTCGGGGATGCCGTAGAGCAGCACGCCGCCGGGCTTGTGGAGCGCGTCATAGACCGTGACCTTGTGGCCCTTCTTCACCAGTTCGCCCGCCACCGTGAGGCCCGAGGGCCCCGCGCCCACCACGGCGACCCGCATGCCCGTGGGCGCATCCACCGGCGGCAGCTCGCCGGAGCCCAGCAGGGAATCGGCGGCGAAGCGCTCGAGGCGCCCAATGGAGACCGGCTGCCCCTTGATGCCCACGATGCACTTGATCTCGCACTGCTTCTCCTGGGGACAGACGCGGCCGCACACCGAGCCCAGGCTCGAGGCCTCCTTGATGATCCGCGCCGCCGCCTGGGGCGAGCCGTTGACGATCTCCTGGAGGAAGGCCGGGATGTCGATGCCCACCGGGCAGCCCTCGATGCAATGGGGCTGCTTGCACATGAGGCAACGGGCGGCCTCCAGCCGCGCCTGCTCGGGGCTCAGGCCCAGGCTCACCTCGTCGAAGTTGCAGACCCGCATCTCCGGCGGCTGGCAGGCCATCTCCTGGCGGGGGATTTTCATCTTCTGGCTGGGCTTGAGGGCCTTGAGGTCAAGCTCGCGCCAGTCCAGGTCCGTGACCGGCTCGTTGAGCAGGGACGCGTAGTCGAAGCCCTCCGCGGCGGGTCGGCGGCCGATGCGGCAGTCCTCGGGATTGCAGGCGCCCTCCTCGGCCTCCTTGTACCAGTTCTGGCGCATCCGCAGCATGTCGAAGTCCACCTTGTGGCCATCGAAGTCCGGCCCGTCGAAGCACGCGAACTTCGTCTCCCCGCCCACGGAGACCCGGCAGCCGCCGCACATGCCCGTGCCATCCACCATGAGGGCGTTGAGGCTCACGAGGGTGAGGATGCCCTGGGGCCGGGTCAGCTCCGCCACCGCCCGCATCATGGGCATGGGACCGACGGCCACAACTTCGGCCACGGGCTCCTTCTCCAGGATGTCCTTCAGCGCGTCCGTGACGAGGCCCTGGCGGCCCCAGGAGCCGTCGTCGGTGGTGATGATGAGGAGGTCGCTGGCGGCCTTCAGCTCGTCGGCCAGGAGGACGCGGTCGTGGCTGCGGCCGCCGAGGATGGTGATGACGCGCCGGCCCCGGGCGAAGAGGTGCTCCGCCGCGGGCAGGATGGCGGCGGAGCCGTAGCCCCCGGCCACCAGCACGATGGTGCCCTCCTCCACCAGCTCCGTGGGCTCGCCCATGGGGCCCGCCACCGCGTAGAGCCGGTCGCCGGCGCTGAGGCGGCCCATGGCCCTGGTGGTGGCGCCGACCTCCACCATGATGAAGCGGATCCAGCCGCGGCGGGCGTCGCCGCCGGCCAGGGTGAGGGGGATGCGCTCGCTTTCCGGGAAGGGCGCCACCATGAAGAACTGGCCGGGCCGGCGGCCCCGGGCCACCATGGGCGCCTGCACGATGAAGGACCAGGTCTCGGGGGCGATGAGCTTCTTCTCCAGGATCAGGTAGCCTTCGGAACTCTCGTCGTCGGCCCAGTAGAGGGATTTGCCCCGCAGCAGGGGCAGCATGAGCCGCTCCTCGGCCTCGATGTGGTCCCGGATCAGGTCCACCAGCTTTTGGCCCAGCAGGGTGGACTCGGCCCCATTCTGCACGTGGCCGTCCACGATGCCCACGAGGAGGTGCAGGGTCATCTCCCACATCTGGCGGTGGTCGTCGAAGAGCCGCTGGTGCAGGGCCTCGGCGCCGATCTCCTCCAGCAGCGGGAACAGCTCCCGCTCCTCGGCCTCGTTGTGGGGGCGCAGCACCTCGTAGATCCAGCGCGCGCCTTGGTCCACGGCGTTCCAGTCGCCGGCGGCGAGGGCTTCCGAGAGCAGCGCCAGGCGGTGTTCGGCCTCGGCATGGGTGGCATGCCAGTTCGGCGTGGGCAGCATCGCGGAATTCTGGGTGCCGGACGTCGGGGCTGGAACCAGGGACATGGCGGTCCTCCTCGCTTCGAAGCATGGCGGGAGGCCCGTGGGAGCTAGGTCACCATGGCCGGCGGCGGGCTGGAGTTGTGCCGGGGGTCACAGGGCGAGGCGGCCCAGGGGTTGAGGATCCGCGGACTCGGAATCCTCGGTGACGCCGAGGCGGGTGTAAGGCGTTTCCGCGGGTGCAAGGGCGGGGAGGTCAGGTCCCTCTCCTCCGGAGGGATTCCATGCCCTCCAGGAGGGCCAGAAAGGTTGATTCGAAGAGGGACCGGAAGGGGACGTCGAACATCTGGAGCCCCGGGGACTGGAGCAGGGCCCTCACCTCGGGCGGGGGCACCGAGATCTGCCAGCAGCCCAGGATGAGCGCGTGGGCCCGGAGCAGCAGCTCCGCCCCCTGCCCCTCCTCCAGGAACGGCAGCCGTTGCTCCAGAAGCCGGCCGGTTCGGAGGCACCGGTCCGCCAGGAACTCCCTGAAGCGGAGGACCACCAGTCGTTCGACGTTGGGTTCCAGCACCGTGTGGAGGAGACCCAGGAGGCGCGCGAGCTGGGGCTGGGCCTCCAGACTGTCCAGGAAGAGCCTGGACAGGGCTTCCGGGTCCATCGGCTCCAGGAAGAGGCCGCCGCCTCCAGGACGCAACCCTTCATCCAGAGCCTCGAACCACCCCAGGAGCCGCGATTCGGCAAGCTCGAGGAAGATTTCTTCCTTTGTTTTGAAATAAATGTAGATAGTTCCTTTGGCCAAACCGCTGTCCGCCGCGATGGCAGCCATGGTCAGATCGTTGTAATCCCTGGTTTCAAACAGGTTCAAAGCTGCGGCCAGGATGTCCTGGCGGCGGCCTTCCTTTTCGTGGGAAAGGCGAGCCCGGCGCGGGCCCAGGGCCTTATGACCGCTGTTCATCTTCTGCCTCTGAAGGTTTATGACCCATAGTCATTAATATTAGTGACTATGGGTCATTCAGCCAGCGGAAAATCCCCGGGGCGGCCTGCAGTGCTCGGAATTCCTAGTTGGAATCCCCGTCCACGTAGCGCCAGCAGCCCTCTTCCCGCACGAAACGGCTCAGTTCGACGTGCAGGTGGCGCTTGCCGTTCACCTGGAGGCTGGCGTGGAACTTCACGGTGCCGGTCTCGTCCCCGGGCCCCCCGGCCTCCCGGGAGATGATCTTCAGCCCCACGCAGCGGATGTTCCGACAGTAGGTCACCAGCTCCTCCCGGTCGAGGGCGGCCCGACCCGCCTCGGCAGTCGTCTGGATGAGATAGTCCACCTTCCCCAGGGCGTAGGCCGAAAACCGGCTCCGCATGAGGAGCTCCGCGCTCTCCGGGAGCCTGGCGCCGGAGAGGTAGGGACCGCAGCAGCGGTCGAGGGTGGCCTTGGAGGTGCAGGGGCAGGGGCGGGACATGGAACCAGATTAGCGCTCCCGGCCCCGATCCCTTTACCGCCAGACGAGCTCGAAGTGGTGGCGGCAGCCCTCCAGGCCTTCGGCGCCCTCCGAGGGGCCGAGGTAGTCCACCCGGACGTCCTGGGCTCCCGTGAGGGCGAGCCCCGCGCTGATCCAGCCGCTCAGGCCGGGATGGAAGACTTCGGGCACGAAGCCGATGGCGTAGACGCTCAGGCTGCAGGAGCCGGGCTCCAGCCGCTCCACGTGGACCGCCCCGCCGTCCATGTAGAAGGCCCAGAGGCGGGGCAGGTTCGAGATCAAGAAGCTGGGGCTGAGGACCCGCAGGATCCACCGGTTGAGGGTGGTCAGCTCCTCCCGGGCGGCGACCTCCCCCGCCCTGAAGGGGTCGTGGTCGCGGGTGTGGACGGAAAAGCCCCGGGTGACCTCGGTGTAGTGGGCCTCGTCCACCCACTCGTACATCCCGATGTGCTCGGAGAAGACGGCGCGGCAGGGCTCCGAAAGCGTGGACAGGAAGGCCTGCCAGCCGCGCTCTCCCTCCCGCTTCATGAACCAGCGCCGGGCCAGTCCCACGTTGGGACCCCGGATCCGCTTGACCCTGACCGCGTCCAGGCTGAGGCCGGCGGGTGGAGGGGCAAGGGCAAGCGCGGCGGTCACGGGGGACTCCGGGAAGGAGGGTAGGTCCCGGCCCCGGCCGCGCAAGGAAAATGGCGCGATTTTCAGGGGGTCCAGCTGATCAGGTACCGGTGGCGGTGGGCCTCCAGGCCCTCCCCGCTGGGCGCGGCATAGACCACCCGGACCTCCCGGGCCTGGGTCAGGGTCAGGGCGTAGTCCAGCCAGGCCGTCAGGCCCCGTTCGTACCACCCGCGGTAGAAGCCGATGGCCCAGAGGCTGAGCTCCGCCTCCCCCTCCCGGAGCAGGTCCACCGTGACGCGCCCCCCGCGGTAGTAGAAGGCGAAGATCCTGGGCACGTTCTCCAGCAGGAAGGCCGGGGTGATGAGCCGCAGGAGCCAGCGGTTGAGGACCGTGATCTGCTCCCGGGCGGCGTCGACGCTGCGCCGCCGGATGAAGTCCGCGTCCCCGTGGGCCAGGAAGGCCCGGCTCAGTTCGTCCGACAGGTGCGCGGGGATCCATTCGTAGAGCCCGATGGGCCGGGAGAAGAGCTCCCGGCAGGGCGGCGAGACCTTCGCCAGCAGGGCCTCCCAGGCCGCCTCCCCTCCCTGCCGCAGAGCCTCGTTGCGCACCTGCCGGGTCATGGGGCCCCGGAGCTGGACGATGCGCAGGGCGTCGAGGCTGAGGTCCAGGTTGGAGTAGGTGCCGGAGGACGGGAGGGTCATGGCGGGACGGATCCGAAGGGTACCGCAACCCCGGGAGGGCGGCGCCCTCAGGCCATGGGAATGTGCAGCCCGATGGCGGCCGCGTGCTCCCGGGCCGACTCGTAGCCCGCGTCCGCGTGGCGGAAGACGCCCATGGCGGGATCGTTCCAGAGGACCCGGGTGATGCAGCGCTCGGCGCGCTCGGTGCCGTCCGCCACGATGACCACGCCGCTGTGCTGGCTGTAGCCCATCCCCACGCCGCCGCCGTGGTGGAGGCTCACCCACGACGCCCCGCCGGCCGCCGCCGTCAGGGCGTTCAGCAGGGGCCAGTCGGAGACGGCGTCGCTCCCGTCCTTCATGGCTTCGGTCTCCCGGTTCGGAGAGGCCACGCTGCCGCTGTCCAGGTGGTCCCGGCCGATGACGAGGGGGGCCTTCACCTTGCCGCTGCGCACCAGCTCGTTGAACATCAGCCCGGCCCGGTGGCGCTCCCCGGCGCCGATCCAGCAGATGCGGGCCGGGAGCCCCTGGAAGGCGATCTTCTCACGTGCGGCCTTCAGCCAGCGGATCATGCCTTCGTTCTCGGGGAAGAGCTCCATCATCGCGGCGTCGGTGACGGCGATGTCCTCGGGGTCGCCGGACAGGGCCGCCCAGCGGAAGGGGCCGATGCCGCGGCAGAAGAGGGGCCGGATGAAGGCGGGCACGAAGCCCGGGAAGTCGAAGGCGTGGGCGCAGCCCGCCCGCTGGGCCTGGGCGCGGAGGTTGTTGCCGTAGTCGAAGACCACGGAACCCCGGGCCTGGAACTTGAGCATGGCCTCCACGTGGACCCGCATGCTCTCCAGGGCCTTCTGCACGTAGCCCTCGGGGTCGTTCTTGCGCAGCAGGGCGGCTGCTTCGAGGGACATGCCCATGGGGATGTAGCCGTTGTACTCGTCGTGGGCGGAGGTCTGGTCCGTCACCAGGTGGGGCCGCGCGCCCCGGCGCAGGAGTTCGGGCAGCACTTCGGCGGCGTTGCCCAGCAGGCCGATGCTGCGGGGTTCCCGGGCCTGGACGTAGGTATCCACCAGCTGCAGGGCCGTATCCAGGTTGTCGGTCCACTCGTCCAGGTAGCGGGTCTGGAGGCGCTTCTCGATGCGGGTGCGGTCCACTTCCACGGCGAGGCACACGCCGTCGTTCATGGTCACGGCCAGGGGCTGGGCGCCCCCCATGCCGCCCAGGCCGGCGGTCAGCGTCCAGGTCCCCGCCAGGCTGCCTTTGAAATGCTGTCGCCCGGCCTCGGCGAAGGTCTCGTAGGTGCCCTGGACGATTCCCTGGGAGCCGATGTAGATCCAACTTCCGGCGGTCATCTGGCCGTACATCATGAGGCCCTTCTGGTCGAGCTCCCGGAAGACCTCCCAGGTGGCCCACTTCGGGACCAGGTTGGAATTGGCGATGAGCACCCGGGGCGCCTCCGGGTGGGTCTTCACCACCCCCACGGCCTTGCCGCTCTGCACCAGCAGGGTCTCGTCGTCGCCGAGGTGCTTCAGCTCCTTCACGATGGCGTTGAAGCAGTCCCAGTTCCGGGCCGCCTTGCCCAGGCCGCCGTAGACGACGAGGTCCTCGGGCCGCTCCGCCACGTCGGGATCCAGGTTGTTCATGAGCATGCGCAGGGCCGCCTCCTGCACCCAGCCTTTGCAATGCAGGTGCGTGCCGTGGGGCGCGCGGATCACGGGGGCGGCGGTGGGGGAGGACATCGGGGCTCCAGGGGGAGCGGGCATTTTCCCATGCGGGGCGGCCGCGGCCAAATCCTCTTCCGCCCGCACGGCCGCCGGGATCCGGGGGAAGGCGGCGGACTGGACCTACAGGGCGCGCCGGATCGCGTCGCTTACGGCTCGGCGGTGCTGGTGGGCGACCTCCTGCAGGCCCGTCACCCGGAGGACGCCCTCCACGAGGGCGGCGTCCACGCGCTCGGCGAGGCCCACGTGGACCTCCTTCAGGTTCCGCTGGATGACCGTGCGGGAAAAGCGGTCCTTGGCCAGCTGCTCCAGCACCGCCGAAGTGTCCTCGATGACCTGGGCCATGGCCTTGAGGAGTTCCGGGCTCATAGTCTGGGCGTCCGAGAGCAGCCCGCAGGGGATGTCCTTGCCCACCGCCGCGGACATGCGACGACCGAAGTCCGCGGCCTTTTCCGAAAGCTGCACCAGGTTGGGCCCGGAGGGCTGGCCGGTGCCTTTGACGGTCTCGTGGGCCGGTGCGGGCACGAGGACGCGGGCCTCCTCCACCAGGAGGGCGACGATCTCCGAGGCCCTCACGTAGGCGGCGTCCCGGCTGGCCTCGTGGCCCACGTCCGGGAGCTGGATGACGGCGATCTCCTCGCCGTCCGCCGTGCCCACCTCGATGACCCGGCCCCGGATCTCCCTTCCGCTCCGCAGGACGAGGGTGGTCCAGGGCGTGCCCTGGGCACCGTCGCTGCGGCGCAGGTCCCGCAGCTCCTTCAGCAGCGCCGGGATGCTGCGGGGGACGAGGTGGTCGAGGGGTGCGTAGAGCATTCCGCCCTCCTACTGGCTCCGGGACAGGAGGGCGTTGGGGATCTCGAGGAGCAGCGCCTTGGTGGCGGGATCGCCCCCGAGGCCCTCGATGGCCCGGGCCGCCGCGGCGGAGGCCCGGGCGGCCAGCTCCCGCGTCTCCGCCAGGGCGTCGTGCTCCTCCAGGAGGCCGCGCAAGGCGGCCTCGACCTCCGGCTCCACGGGATTCTCCTCTCCGGCCTCCCAGACGCGCTCCACCAGCGGTCTCGCGGCCCCGGGGGCCCGGGCCAGCAGCGTGAGCATGGGCAGGGTGAGCTTGCCCTCCCGCAGGTCGCTGAAGGCCGGCTTGCCCAGCTGGACGGAGGTGGCGGTGTAGTCCAGCAGGTCGTCCACCAGCTGGAAGGCGCGGCCCACCTCGAGGCCGAAGGCCCGCATGGCTTCGCACTCGGCCCCGGTGCGCGCGGACATCACCGCGCCGGATTCGGTGCAGCCCCCGAAGAGCAGGGCGGTCTTGCGCTCCTGGATGTCGAAGTAGTCCTTGCGGCTGGTCTCCAGCCGGTAGAGCACGTCGTTCTGGATCAGCTCGCCCTCGATCATCCGCGTGGTCACCTCCGCGAGGATCTCCATGAGCCGCCAGTTCCGCCCCCGGATGGCGCTGGACATGGCGTGGATGTAGAGCAGGTCGCCGAAGAGCACCGTCAGGGTGTTGCCCCAGAGGGTGTTGAGGGTGGGCCGGCCGCGGCGGGTGCGGGCGTGGTCGATGACGTCGTCGTGCACCAGGGTTGCCGTGTGGATCAGCTCGAAGATGGCGCCGAAGCGGACGTCCTCCCCGGCCTCATGGTCCGCCCCGGCCGTTCCGCAGAAGCGGGCGGACAGGAGGACCAGGGCCGGCCGCAGGCGCTTCCCCTGGCCGCCCCGCACGTGGGCCCCCAGCTTCTCCACCACCGCCACGTCGCTGGTCAGGATGCGCTGTAGCTCCGCCTCCACGCCGAGCAGCTTCGGGGCGATGGGCAGGAAGAAGCGGGTGAAATCCAGGCGGGACATGGGTGCGGGGGCCTTCCTCGGGCTTTCCAGATTACACAGGTTGGGGGCGCCGGCCCGGATCCGCCCCCATCCGGCCCTGGAGATTCTCGCCAGGCTTGGCCCTGGGCCGTGGCCGGCGCCGGCGGCCGCAGCTGACCGTCCGGGAACGCACGGGCCGCTCCGCAACGGCCGCTAGGATGGAGCCATGGGACGCCGCATCGCGCTGCTCTTCCACGAGTCCGACCGGGACCGGGACCTCTCGGCCTACGCGGTCTCCAGGCTGATCCCCGTGTGGCGGGAGGACGGCCACGAGGTCGTGGCGGTCTTCGGCGCCCGGACCTTCGTGCCCGCCGACCTGGCCTTCGTGCACGTGGATCTGAGCGAAGTCCCCGAGGAGTACCTGGCCCTGGCCGCCCGCTATCCGGCCTCGGTGAACGGGCGGATCCGCAGCATCCGGAAGAGCGTCTACAGCCCCCACCTCCTCCAGGAGGGCGACCCCTGGGAAGGCCCCGTCATCGTGAAGTCGGAGCGCAACTACGGGGGGAGCCCGGAGGCCCAGCGGATGATCCCGCGGCTGGACGGACGGGGCCTGGAGCCGCCCTTCTCCTCGCCCCTCCACTACCCAGTCCTGCCGGGCCTGGACGCGGTCCCGAAGGCCGTCTTCGGGAGTACCGACTACATCGTCCAGCGCTTTCTGCCGGAACTGGAGGAAGGCCTCTTCCATGTCCGCGCCTACTCCTTCCTCGGGGACTGGGAGGAGTGCCAGCGCCTCGCCTCGGACCAGCCCATCGTGAAGGCGGAAACGAAGGTGGCCAGCGCCCCGGCGCCGGTGCACCCTGGCATCCGGGCGCTGCGCCAGGAGCTCGGCTTCGACTACGGGAAGATCGACTACCTCCTCCACGGGGAGGAGCTGGTGGTCCTGGACCTCAACAAGACCACCGGCAGCCGCGGCTCCGCCCGGCCCGCGAACCCCCACCGGGCCGCCACCCGCGCCGCCAAGGCCCGGGGGCTCTACGGCCTCTTCCCGGGCGCCCCTCAGGCCGAGGCCGGCACAAGCGGCCCTGAGGTCGCTTTGCGCCCCAAGGGCCGCTAGCCCCGGTAGTTGGTGAACTGCAGGTCCAGGCCCTGGTCGTTCTTCTTCATGAGGCCCATGGCCTCCTGCAGGGCATCCTTGTCCTTGCCGCTCACCCGCAGCTGGTCCCCCTGGATGGCCGCCTGCACCTTCAGCTTGGCGTCCTTGAGCAGGGCCACGAGCTTCTTGGCCTTCTCCACCGGGATGCCCTGGTTGATCTTCACCTCCTGGCGGACGGTGCCCTTCGAGGCGGGGTCGATCTTGCCGTACTCCATGGCGCGGATGCTGACGCCCCGCTTGTGGAGCTTGGACTGCAGCACGTCCACCACGGCCTTCAGCTTGGTCTCGTCGTCGGCGTGGAGGATGAGCTGGTTGTCGTCCTTCACCTCGATCTTCGAGGAGGAGCCCTTGAAGTCGTAGCGCTGGCCGATCTCCTTCATGGCCTGGTCCACGGCGTTCTTCACCTCGGCGATGTCGACCTTGGAGACGACGTCGAAGCTGCAATCGGTGGCCATGGGTTCCTCCAGGATGAACCCTTCATCTTCGCGTGGATGGGGCGGGGCCGCCAGCCGCAGGTTCGGGCTGGGAGGAGGCCGTCCCCGTCCGGGGTGGAAGAACCGGCCTCCGCCGCACGCGTGCAGGACGCGCCGTTCGTCATGGACTCGATTCGGGTCTGGGACTTGACCGAGAAGTTGACCCTGACCTTGAAGTTGACCCTGACCTTGAAATTGACCTTGACCTTGAAGTTGACCTTCA
>JBGAST010000022.1:11247-60068 GCA_044229575.1 Holophagaceae bacterium
TTGCACCGCCACCGTGAGTCGCCCACAAACCGCCCCCGCGCGCCGGCGGCGGGGCCCCCCCCCCCCCCCCCCCCGGACTCGGGTGCCAGAGCGCGAAGCGCGAGTGGCCGGAAATCCCGTGACGTCATGTCCCGGCCCGCCGACGCCTCCCGCCGACAGGGACTTTCCCATCGGAGACTCGAGCCTCACTCCCGGAACCGTCTCCCACTCGCGCTTCGCGCTCTGGCACCTCGCTCCGCAAGCGCCGAAGAGCGCGGCGCTCGCGGAGCAAGGTGCTCTTTGAATGTCAAAAGATGTCCCTGGTCTACCACACCGGGACGGCTCGTCCCGCACCGGGTCGCCTCAGCGCCGGGAAGGTCTCGCCCCGTCCGCACTGCCGCACCCTCACCCCGGCAGCCCATCCGCGTTCCCGCCGCATACGACGATGCCCACGGCCGCATCATCAGCCGCGCACCACCGCCCGCTCATCACCGCCGCCAGCGTCACGGCGCCGCCGGGCTCGGCCACCACCTTCACTTCGTGCCACAGCCAGCGCTGGGCGTCGAGGATGGCCTCCTCGGTCACGAGGGCGGTGGGACCTACGCGGTCCTGGAGGATCGCCCAGGGGATGCGGCCCAGGATGGGGGGGCCCAGGGAGGTCCGGGCGGCCCCCTCCGCCCGCGCGGGCACGGGGCCACCGGCGCGCTGGGCCTCGAAGAGGGTGGGACAGCCTTCGGGCTCGATGGGTACCGCCGCGGCGCGGCCTTCCAGGGCCAGGGCCACGCCCGCGGGCATGCCGCCGCCCCCCACGGCCACCAGCCAGTGGCGCACCTCCGGAGCCTGTTCCAGCAGCTCCAGGCCCAGGCTGCCCTGCCCCGCCACCGTGGGCTCCTGGTCGAAGGGATGCACCAGGGGCAGGCCCAGTTCCACCCGCAGGCGCTCGGCTTCCGCCAGGGCCTCCGCCGGCGCCTCGCCGATCTGGATGACCTCGGCGCCGCTCGCCCGGATGGCCTCCACCTTGATGCGGGCGGCGGTGGTGGGCACCACGATGAGGGCCCGCTTGCCCAGGACCTTCGCGGCGTGGGCCACCGCGAGGCCATGGTTGCCGCCGGAGCTGGCGATGACGCGGTCGCCCGCGAGCTGCATCAGGCTGTTGAAGGCGCCCCGGGGCTTGAAGGAGCCGGTGACCTGGAGACATTCCAGCTTCAGCACCACCGTCCTGGCCCCGGCGGGCGTCGGCACCGTCACCGCCATCACCGGCGTGCGCCGCACGTGGGGGGCGACCCGCGCCGCCGCGGCCTCGATGTCCCGCTTCGTGATCACAGGGCCTCCAGGCGCGTCTTCAATTCCGGCCACCCCTCCCAGAGGCTGAGCTTGAGGAAGGCGGTGAGGACCAGGGCGTGGTGCACCTCGCCCCGGCGCAGCAGGTCCTCCCATTCCTTCCAGCCGCAGGCGTGCAGCGCCAGCTCCTCGGTGAAATCCGGGTCCAGGTCCGCCTCCCGGCGGCAGTCCAGGGCCAGGAAGCTGTGGGTGCGGTTGTTCTGGGTGGCGGGATTGGGCGTGCAGTGGCCCAAGGGTATCCAGGTGTCCGACACGAAGCCCGTCTCCTCAACCAGCTCGCGCCGGGCGCTCTGCAGCGGTTCCTCGCCGGGGTCGCAGGCCCCGCCGGGGATCTCGAGGGTGGCCTGGTCGATGCCGTGGCGGAACTGCTGGACCACCAGGAGTTCGCCGCCTTCTGAAAAGGGCGTGAAGGCCACCACGTTGACCCAGTCGGGCCCCTCCAGGCGGAAGTAGGCGTGCTCCCGGCCCGTGTGGGGCGAGGCGCGCCGGGCGATGACCTGCCGGAAGACGCGGCTGTCCTCGCGGCTGGTGCGCGAGGACTCGATCCAGGACCGGGCGGGATCGAAGTCCGCGGGGTTGCGGGCAAGGAGGCGCATCAATAGCCCGGGAAGGCCGGATCCACCCGGCGCCAGGCCTCCGTGCCGCCGGCGAGGTGGACCACGTCCTCGAAGCCGTGGTGCTTCAGGAAGGCCAGGGCGTGGAGGCTGCGCACGCCGTGGTGGCAGTAGAGGGCCACGGGCCGCCTCGGATCCAGTTCGCCGCACCGCTCCGCGAGGCGTCCGAGGGGAATGTGGACCGCCCGGGGCAGGTGGCCCAGCGCCCATTCCCAGTCCTCCCGCACGTCCACGATCTGGGCGCGTTCCGGCAGGTCCCGGAAGGCTTCCGGGCCGAGGTGCAGGCCTTCCGTGCTGGGACGGATCCCCTCAGGCATGGTCCACACCCCGCTGCCCGCGCACGCGGCTGAGGACGTGGTGGGCGATCATCTCGATGGCCCGGCGGTTCTCGACGCCTGTGGGCACGATGAGGTCCGCCCAGCGCTTGCTGGGCTCCACGAACTCGAGGTGCATGGGCCGCACGCTGGTCTGGTACTGCTCGATGACGCTTTCCAGGCTGCGGCCCCGCTCCTTGGTGTCCCGCTGGATGCGCCGCAGGATCCGGATGTCGGCGTCCGTGTCCACGAAGACCTTCACGTCCAGCAGCTCCCGCAGCTCCGGCAGGGCCAGGAAGAGGAGGCCCTCCAGGATCACCACGTCGCTGGCCTCCACGGGCTCCTCCCAGCCCACCCGGTCGGAGACCGTGAAGTCGTACCTGGGCTTGCGGATGGCTTCGCCCCGGTGGAGGGCGGCGAGGTGGGTGGCCATGAGCTCCAGGTCGAAGGCGTGGGGATGGTCCCAGTTGATGTCCCGGCCCTCGAAGCGACCGCGGACCACCTCCAGGGGCGCGTAGTAGGCGTCCATGTCCAGCAGCAGGGATTCGGTGCCGGCCTTCTTGATCCGCCGCACCAGCTCCCGGGCCACGGAGGTCTTGCCGCTCCCCGAGCCCCCCACGATCCCCACCAGCATGGGCCTGTCCAGCATGGCGCCTCCCGGCTTGATCGTACCAAGGGGCGGGACCTTCACCCCTCCGCCCGAAGGTGCTAGCGTTCACCCATGCGATCCCGAGCCCTGGCCCTTGCCGCGCTGATGCTGCTGGCCACGGCCTGCGATTCGGAGGATCCCCGCCTCCCGGACCGCCTCTACGAGGAGAGCAAGGCCCTCGCCGGAAAGGGCAAGGCGGACGAAGGGAAGGCCATCCTGGAGAAGCTCGCGGAGAAGTACCGGGACACGGACGCCGGGCGGCGGGCGGTCAAGGATCTCTTCATCATCAACACGAACCTGAAGGAAGAGCAGGCCCGGCAGGGGCAGCAGGTGCAGGGCTCCATGAAGCGCATCGCCGACGCCCTGGCCCGCTTCAAGGGCAAGAGGAACGAGTACCCCTTCACCCTCACCGAGCTGGTCCCCGAGTACCTGGACCAGGTGCCCGTGACGCCCTGGAACCATCCCTTCCTCTACCGCCCCTTCGTCGCCAATCCCGTGGAGGAGGTGCGGGACCGGCGGGGCAACATCAGCCAGCACTTCCTCCCAGTTGCGGGGCCCCACCCAGCGCACGCAACCGCGCGGGATTTCTCTCCGCTGTTGATGCGCCCAAGCCGGCCTGCTCGCGCCCCCTACGGCCACCGCAGCCGGTACCCCACCCCCGGTTCGGTGATGAAGTACCGCGGCCGCGCGGGATCCTCCTCCAGCTTGCGGCGGAGCTGGGCCATGTAGACGCGGAGGTAGTGGGGCTGGGCGCTGCCGTGGCCCCACACCTCCTTCAGCAGTTGGTGGTGGGTGAGCACCTTCCCCGCGTGGCGCACCAGGGTCACGAGGAGCTTGTACTCGAGGGGGGTGAGGTGGATCACCTCCCCCCGGAGGCGCACTTCCCGAAGCCCCTGGTCCAGGCGCCAGAGGGGCGTTTCGAAGACCGCGGCCCCCCGGGCTTCCGAAGCGCCTTCCCGGTGCCGCAGGGCCACGCGGATGCGGGCCATCAGCTCACCGGTGCCGAAGGGCTTGGTAAGGTAGTCGTCGGCCCCGGCGTCCAGGGCCCGCACCTTGTCCTCCTCCTGGCCCCGGGCCGAGATCACGATGATGGGGGTGGCGGTCCATTCCCGCAGGCGCCGGGTCAGCTCCAGGCCGTCCAGATCCGGCAGGCCCAGGTCCATGAGGATGACGTCGGGATTGTGGCTCGTGGCCAGGGCGGTGCCCTCCTGGGCGGTGACGGCCTCCAGGAAGCGGAAGCCGTGGCTTTCCAGGGCCGCCCGCAGGAAGCGGCGCATCTGCGCTTCGTCCTCGACGACCAGCACCAGGGGTCCGGCGGTCATTCCGCGCCCTCCTCGGCTTCCGCCGGGGGGGCCGGCGGCGCGCCCTCCAGGGGCAGCGTGACCAGGAACTGGGCGCCGCCCTGGGAACGGTTGGCGGCCTGGATCCTGCCGCCATGGGCCTCGACGATGGCCCGGCAGATGGCCAGCCCCAGCCCCGCCCCGGGCTCCTGCCCGTGCCGGGAGCCGCGCACCAGCTTGTCGAAGATCCGCCCCTCCTCGCCCTCCACCAGCCCGGGGCCGCCGTCCGCCACCACCAGGGTGAGACTCGAGCCCGTGGACCAGGCCCGCACTTCCACCGGGGAGCCTGGCGGCGTGTGCTTCACCGCGTTGTCCAGCAGGTTCACCAGCACCTGCTCCATCAGCACCTCGTCCAGGGGCACCAGGGGCAGCTCGGCGGGCAGGTCCACCTTCACCGCCCGGCCCGCCAGGGCCTCCTCCATGCGGTTGAGGGCCGGTCCCACCACCTCCTCCAGGGGGGTCCAGGCCTTTCTCACCACCACCGCGCCGGATTCCAGCCGCGTGATGTCCAGCAGGTTCGTCACGAGGCGGTGCATGCGCTGGGCCTCGTCCTGGATGGAGCCCAGCAGTTCCCGCTGGGTCGCCTCGGGGATGGCTTCCGCCTGCTCCAGCAGGGTGCTGACGGCGCCGGTGATGGTCCCCAGGGGCGTGCGCAGGTCGTGGGAGACGGAGCTGAGGAGGGTGTTGCGCAGCTGCTCCTCGTCCATGCGCCGCCGCGCGTCCTCGTGGCGCGCCGCCAGATGGAGGCGCTCCACCGCCAGGGCGGTCTGACTGGCGAAGGCCTCCAGCAGGCTGCGCTGGTCCGGCTCGGTCCATTGGGCCTCCCCTTCCGGGAGGACGCCCATCACCCCCACGATGCCGCCCGAGGCCCGCAGGGGCAGGTAGGTGGCCCTGGATCCCGGCAGGGTGGCGGTACCGCGGCCCCCGGGCTCCCCGTGCTCGAAGACCCACTGGGCCACGCCCTGTTCCTGGTCCGTGAAGGTGAAGGCTGGCGCCTTCCTCGGCGCCGTCAGGCGGCGGCCGGCGTCCGGAAGCAGGATGACCGCCTCCGTGTGGAACTGGGCGGCGACGCTGTGGATGGCGGATTCCACCAGTTCCATGGAACCGGCGCTGGCCGCCAGCTCCTTGCTGAGGCGCAGCAGGGCCCCGGTGCGCTGCTCCCGGATCCGGGCCAGGCGGGCCTGCTGGCGGATGCGCTCCGTCAGGGTCCCGATGAGCCAGCCCGTGAACATGAGGATGGAAAAGGTGCCCACGTGGCGGAAGTCGCTCACGGCGAAGGTGAAGTAGGGCGGGACGAAGAGGAAGTCGAAGGCGGCCACGCTCAGGGCCGAGGCGAGGAGGGAGGGCCGCCGGCCGTGGCGGGCCGCCACCAGGGCGATGCCGAGGACGTAGATCATCACGATGTCGGCGAGGTCGCTCCGGGTGAAGAGCAGGCCGCCCACCGCCGACGCCGCCGCCACCATGAGCACCGCCCAGAGCCAGGCGGTCCAGGGCTCCCGGGTCCGGGGCCTCAGGGCGGGCCGCGCGGCCTCCTGGCCGGCGTCCCCGGTGATGACGAAGACGTCGATGTCGCCGCTGTCCCGGATCAGCTCGTCCACCAGGGAGCCCCGCAGCAGCTCCTTCCAGTGGGAGCGGGCGGGCTTGCCCACGACGATCTTGGTGATGTTGTGCTCCCGGGCGAAGCGGAGGATGTCGGGGCCGATGGCAGTCCCCCCCTCGATCACCGCGGTCTCCGCGCCGAGCTGCTCCGCGAGGCGCAGGTGGGCCTCGAGGCGCGCCTGATCCTCCTGGGTGTACCGCAGGTGCCGCGCGGTCTCGACGTAGAGGGCCACCCAGGAGCCGCCCAGGGTCGCCGCGAGGCGCCGGGTGGCGCGGATCAGGCGTACGGACAGCTCGTGGGGTCCCACGCAGACCAGCAGCCGGTCCCCGGCCCCCCAGGTCTTCTGGATGCCCTCACTGGCCATGTAGCGCCGCATCTGGGCGTCCACGTTCTGGGCGGTCTGGCGCAGGGCCAGCTCCCGCAGGGCCAGCAGGTTGCCCTTGCGGAAGAAGCGGTCGATGGCGTGGCGGGCCTGGTCGGGGACGTAGACCTTGCCCTCCCGCAGCCGGGTCAGCAGGTCCTCCGGGGGCAGGTCCACCAGCTCCACCTCGTCGGCCCGCTCCAGCACCGTGTCCGGCACGTTCTCCCGCACCACGATGCCGGTGATCTGCGCCACCACGTCCCGGAGGCTTTCCAGGTGCTGCACGTTGAGGGTGGTGAAGACGTCGATGCCCGCGTCCAGCAGCTCCAGCACGTCCTGCCAGCGCTTCTCGTGGCGGGAGCCCTGGATGTTGGTATGGGCCAGCTCGTCCATGAGGATGAGGTGGGGCTTCCGCGCCTTGGCGGCCTCGAGATCGAACTCCTGCATGAAGATGCCCCGGTAGGGCAGCTCCCGGGGCGGGACGATGTCGAATCCCTCGGCCAGGGCGGCGGTCTCGGAACGGCCGTGGCTCTCCACCACGCCGATGGCCACGTCCATGCCCATGGCCTTCCGCTCCCGGGCCTCGGAGAGCATCGCGTAGGTCTTGCCGACCCCCGGCGAGGCCCCGAAGAAGACCTTCAGTTTCGCGCGCTTCGCCCTCGATTCCTCGTCCTGCACTTGGCGGAGCAGGGCGTCGGGATCGGGGCGTTCGGGGGTCACGGTCCCAGCTTACTGGGCGCCGTCGAGGGCCAGGTTCAGTTTGAGCACGTTGACCCGGGCCTCCCCCAGAAGACCCAGGGTGGAACCCTCCGTGTGGCCCGCGACCAGGGCCCGCACCCTGGCCTCGTCCAGCCCCCTCGCCTTGGCCACGCGGTGCGCCTGGAACAGGGCCGCGGCGGGGCTGATGTGGGGATCCAGGCCGCTGGCAGAGGCGGTGACGAGGTCCACGGGCACGGGAGCCGTGGCATCCGGATCCGCGGCGCGCAGCGCGGCGATGCGTTCCTCCACGGCCTTCCTCAAGTCGGGGTTGCTGGGCGCCAGGTTGCTGCCGCCGCTGTTCCCGCCGTTGTAGGGGAGGGGCTTGCCGTCCGGTCCGGCCGTGGCGGAGGGCCGGCCCCAGAAATGCCCCGGATCCGTGAAGGCCTGGCCGATGAGCTCGGAGCCGATCACCTTTCCCTCCTTGCGGAGGAGGCTGCCTTCGGCCTTGCGGGGGAAGATGGCCTTGGCGAGGCCGGTGACGAGGAGCGGGTAGGCCAGGCCCGTGAGGGCGCTGAGGGCCAGGAAGGAGACGAGGGCGGGACGCA
This sequence comes from Holophagaceae bacterium, assembly GCA_044229575.1. Taxonomy (GTDB): domain Bacteria; phylum Acidobacteriota; class Holophagae; order Holophagales; family Holophagaceae; genus JADJVL01. The sequence goes on from JBGAST010000022.1 coordinate 18,750, forward strand.
GCTGAAGGTTCATGGGGGCTCCTCAGGCGGCGAGGTGGCAGGCGACGAGGACCATATCGATCAACTTGATGCCGGCGAAGGGCACCACTAGCCCGCCGAGCCCGTAGACCAGCAGGTTCCGCTGCAGCAGCGGCGCCGCGCCCATGGGGCGGTACTTCACGCCCCGGAGGGCCAGGGGGATGAGCACGACGATGATGAGGGCGTTGAAGATCACCGCCGAGAGGATGGCGCTCTGCGGGCTGTGGAGCCCCATGATGTTCAGCGCCCCCAGGGCCGGGTAGGTGGCGACGAAGGCCGCCGGCAGGATGGCGAAATACTTCGCGACGTCGTTGGCGATGCTGAAGGTGGTGAGGGAGCCCCGGGTCATGAGGAGCTGCTTGCCGATCTCCACGATCTCGATGAGCTTCGTGGGGTTGGAATCCAGGTCCACCATGTTCCCGGCCTCCTTGGCGGCCTGAGTGCCCGAATTCATCGCGACGGCCACGTCCGCCTGGGCCAGGGCCGGCGCGTCATTGGTGCCGTCCCCGGTCATGGCCACCAGCCGCCCGCCGGCCTGGTACTCCCGGATGAGCTTCAGCTTGGCCTCCGGCGTGGCCTGGGCCAGAAAGTCGTCCACGCCGGCCTCCGCGGCGATGGCGGCGGCGGTCAGCGGGTTGTCGCCGGTGATCATCACGGTCCTGATGCCCATGCCCCGCAGCTCGCCGAAGCGTTCCTTGATGCCGCCTTTCACGATGTCCTTGAGGTGGATGACGCCCAAGGCCTGGGCTCCGTCCGCCACCACGAGGGGCGTGCCGCCGGCCGTGGCGATGCGGTCCACGGTGCGCCGCAGGTCTTCAGGAAAGCGCCCGCCCTTGGTCTGGACGAACTCCTCGATGGAGGCGGCGGCCCCCTTGCGGACCTCCCGGAGGCCCAAGTTGACGCCGCTCATGCGGGTCTGCGCCGTGAAAGGCACGAAGTGGGCGTCCAGGGCGTGCAGGTCCCGCTCCCGCAGGCCATATTGCTCTTTGGCCAGGACCACGATGCTGCGGCCTTCCGGGGTCTCGTCCGCCAGGGAGGAGAGCTGGGCCGCGTCCGCCAGCTCCTGGATGGCCACGCCTTCCGCGGGGTGGAAGGCCACGGCTTCCCGGTTGCCCAGGGTGATGGTGCCGGTCTTGTCCAGGAGCAGCACGTCCACATCCCCGGCCGCCTCCACCGCCCGGCCCGAGGTGGCGATGACGTTCGCCTGGATCATGCGGTCCATGCCGGCGATGCCGATGGCGGACAGCAGGCCGCCGATGGTGGTGGGGATGAGGCAGACCAGCAGCGCCACCAGCACCGTGAGGCTGACCGGGCTGCCCTGCCCCGCGGCCCGGACGCTGAAGATCGAGAAGGGCAGCAGGGTGGCGGTGGCCAGCAGGAAGACGAGGGTGAGGCCCGCCAGGAGGATGTCCAGGGCGATCTCGTTGGGGGTCTTCTGCCGCTTGGCGCCCTCCACCATGGCGATCATGCGGTCCAGGAAGGTCTCGCCAGGATTGGCGCTGATGCGCACGATGATCCAATCCGACAGCACCAGGGTGCCGCCGGTGACGGCGGAGCGGTCGCCGCCGCTCTCCCGGATGACCGGGGCGCTTTCGCCGGTGATGGCGCTCTCGTTGACGGAGGCGATGCCCTCGATGACTTCGCCGTCGCCGGGGATGGTGTCACCGGCCTCCACCAGCACGACGTCGCCCATGCGCAGCATGGAGGCGGGCAGCAGGTCCTGGGCGCTGGAACGGGCCGCCGAGGCGAGCTTCCTCGCCATGATGTCCTTCTTGGCTCGGCGCAGGCTGTCCGCCTGGGCCTTGCCGCGGCCCTCCGCCATGGCTTCCGCGAAGTTGGCGAAGAGCACCGTGAACCAGAGCCACAGGGCGATGGCCAGGATGAAACCCGGCCGGGCCTCGCCCTTCCCGGCCAGGGCCTGGACCCACAGGGCTGTCGTGAACGCGCTGCAGATCCACACCGTGAACATCACGGGGTTGCGCAGCTGGTGGACGGGGTTCAGCTTCCGGAAGGCGTCCCCCACGGCCCGCTTGGCGATGGCGGGTTCGAAGAGGGGGCGCGCCTGGGCGGTCTGCCGGGAATGGGGGGAAACCATGGTCGGCTCCGAAGGGATCAGCGGGAGGGGGACAGGGGGACCCGTCCCGCCACGGGCCGAATCGTCGAGGGCGGGATCATGACGACTGCCAGGCGCAGCCAGGGCCGGAGGTCGGCGTTCGGGATCGGGCCGGGAGGACGGGACATGGGAGACCTCAGCGCAGGGCCAGGTGCTCGGCGATGGGGCCGAGGGCCAGGGAGGGCAGGTAGGTGAGGGCTCCGACGAGGAGAACCACGCCGACGAGCACGCCCACGAAGAGCGGGGTGTGCGTGGGCAGGGTGCCCAGGCTTTCCGGCGTGACCTTCTTCCGCCCCAGGGAGCCCGCGATGGCGAGCACGGGGAAGATCACCCCGAAGCGGCCCACCAGCATGCAGATGGCCAGGGCGTAGTTGTAGAAGGGCGTGTTGACGCTCAGGCCGCCGAAGGCGCTGCCGTTGTTCTGGGACGCGCTGCTGAAGGCGTAGAGGATCTGGGTGAAGCCATGGGGGCCGGGATTGGAGATCGAGGCCGTCGCCGGGGCGTAGAGCACCGCCACCGCTGCGCCTAGGAGAATGGCCGCGGACGGGAGGAGGATGGCGAGGGAGGCCATCTTCATCTCGAACGCTTCGATCTTCTTGCCCAGGTACTCCGGGGTGCGGCCCACCATCAGGCCGCCGATGAAGACGCCCACGAGGGCGAAGAGCAGCATCCCGTAAAGGCCGGAACCCACGCCACCGAATACCACCTCACCCAGCTGCATGAGCCAGAGGGGGACGAGGCCGCCCAGGGGGGTGAAGGAATCGTGCCAGGCGTTGATGGCGCCGCAGGAGGCGGAGGTGGTGAGGGTGGCGAAGAGGCTGGAGGCGCCCGTGCCGAAGCGCACCTCCTTGCCCTCCATGTTCCCTCCCCCCTGCTGGGACGAGACGACCTGGTTCAAAGGAAGCGCCTTCAGGCCGGGGTTGCCCTTGGCCTCGGCCCAGGTGGTGACCGACAGGGCCGCCACGAAGATCACCGTCATGGCGGCCAGGACCGCCCAGCCCTGGCGGCGGTCCTTGACCATGCGACCGAACGTGATGCACAGGGCCGCGGGAAGCGCGAAGATCGCCAGCATGTGGATCAGGTTGCTGAGGGCGGTGGGGTTCTCGAAGGGGTGGGCGGAGTTGGCGTTGAAGAAGCCGCCGCCGTTGGTTCCGAGCATCTTGATGGCCACCTGCGAGGCGGCCGGCCCCATGGCCAGGAGCTGGCCGGAGGCGGTGTGGACGTAGGCGGAGAAGTTCTGGATGGCGCCCTGGGAGACGAGCAGCAGGGCGATGACCGCGCTGAGGGGCAGCAGCACGTAGAGGGTGCTGCGGACCAGGTCCACCCAGGCATTGCCGACTCCGTTGGACGTGCGTCGCACGAAACCCCGGACCATGGCCACCAGGACGGCGATGGCGGTGGCCGTGGAAAGGAAGTTCTGCACCGTGAGGCCCAGCATCTGGGTGAGGTAGCTCATGGTGGTCTCGCCACCGTAGGCCTGCCAGTTGGTGTTGGTGGCGAAGCTCACCGCCGTGTTCACGGCCAGGTCCGTGGGTAGCTTGGACATGCCTTCGGGGTTCAGGAGCGCGGCGCCCTGGGCCTTCTGCAGCAGGAAGACCGCTGCGATGCCCAGCAGGTTGAAGAGGCCGATGGCCCAGGCGTAGGCCTTCCAGCTCATCTCTTCATCCCCCCGGATGCCCATGAGGCGGTAGATGCCGCGCTCCACCGGGCCCAGGACCGGATGGAGGAAGGTGCGCTCGCCTTCCATCACCTTGGCGATGAAAGGCCCAAGCGGGATTGCAACGAGCGGCAGGAGGGCCAGGTAAAGGACGTCCAGGATCCAGGCGTGGGTCATTGGAACTTCTCCGGCTTCAGCAGGGCGAAGACGAGGTAGACGAGCAGGCCCAGGGCCAGGAGCGCAGCGATGAACGTGGTGGGTTGCATGGGCACTTCACTCCTGGATGAAGAACGTGGAGATCAGCCCGGCGAGGAAGGGGAAGCAGGATCCAGCGGGGCATGATTCAAAACTTCACGAGCAGGGCGAGGTTCACCCGGCTCTCCGTCTTGCGGAGGTCCGGGGCCCAGCCGTCCACCAGGGAGCCCGGCGCGCCCTGGTTGCCGCCGGGGGGCGTGATGCCGCCCTGGCCGCCGAAGTAGGGCACGCTGGCGCCGCGCCGATTGAACTCGCCGCGGAAGGTGATCCATTGGTTCGGCATGTAGTCGTAGGTCGCCGACCAGTCCCAGGCGTGGAAGGGATCGCCGGCATTGGCGGTGAAATAGGGGGTGCCGGACGCGGCAGTGGCGCCGTTGATGGGGGGCACCAGGACCAGGTAGCGGCCGGGATTGGTGATGGCGCCCCCGCCGAGGGTGACGGCGTGCCGGTCGCCCTTGAACCAGACGCGGTGGTAGAGCATCCAGCCGGCGAAGTACTGCTTCGGCGCGCCCTCGCTGCCGGAGCGGCTGACGCCGCCGCCGGTTTCATCGCCGAGGTCGCCGGTGAAGGTGAAGGCCATCCGCGAGATGAAGCTGTCCGGATGGTCCCAGTACTTCACTTCCAGGCTGTTGTCCGTGTGCCGGCGGGTGCGCTTCGGGTTGCCGAGGGTGTCGGCGCCGAGGATGTAGTTGTTGGAGATGATCCGGATGTTGCCGTTGGGCGACCAGGCGACGCTCGCCCCGATGCCCGGCGTGTTGTTGAAGGCGTTGTAGGACTGCCAGCCGTTGACGAGCCAGAGCTCCAGCTTCAGCTTGTCGCTGGGGAAGACCTGGAGGCGCAGGCCGTTGAAGAACCAGGGCGTGTTGGCGGAGACGTAGGAGGGCTGGTAGGCCCAGTTGTCGAAGTTGTAGTAGCTGAAGAGGCCGATGTAGGACATGAAGATGCCGGCGTCGAGGTTGATGCCGTTCAGCACGTCCCAGTGGTAGCCGCCGTAGGCCTCGGAGACGTAGCGGTAGGCCTTGTCCGCTTCCCACTGGCCCCGGGCGGGGCTGGCGTCGTTGCGGGGCGTCATGGTCGAGTACATGCCGAACTGGGTCATGATCCGGCCCCGGACGTTCTCCCAGTGGAAGTCGCCGCCGACGCCCAGCTGCTGGACCTGGATCTCGTTGGTGCGCCCGGTCTCGCAGGAGCCCACGAGGGTGTGGTCCTTGGGGTGGTTGAAGCTGTAGACCGTGTTGATGTCCGCGCGGAACTCGCCGGTGAAGTATTTCGTGTCGAGGACGGCGTCCTTCTGGCGGCTGTTGCCGTTGAGCCAGGAGAAGTCGGCGAAGGCGAAGGGCTCGGCCTTCATGACCGGGGCGGCCTGCTGCGCCGGAGCGGCCAGGGCCGGGACATCCCCCGCCTGGGCCTGCGCCCCCAGCGTGAACGCGCAGAGGCCCATGAGGGCGAGTGTCTGGATTCGTCTGTGGTGCGCCATCTGGCTTTCCTCCATGGACCAGAGGAAAGCGTAGGAATTCGGGGATCAATAGGGTCTAAAGGTCCATGTCCGGGGTATCAAGGAAGTATCAAGGCCAGCTCAGCCCTGTTCCTCCAGCATCGCCCGCAGCTTCGTCATGGTCCGCCAGTTCCGCCCGGTGCAGACGGTCTTCAGACGCCCGTCGAACCAGGCGTTGGTGAGCTTCGTGTCCGCGACGCCGTTGGGGAGGTGGAGGTGGACCGTCCGGCCCTCGAGGACGAAGTCGTCCGGCGGGAAGGGGCTGGGGCCAAGAGCTTCCGCCTTCGCAGGATCCGGCGCATCCTTCAGGAACATCAGGTGGACGACGTCCTCGGAGAGGCCCTTGGCCCGGAAGGGCGATCGGTCCATCGCCGCGGCGACTTCCGCCGCCGAACAGAGCACCACCGGCGCGGGAAAGCCGAAGCGGGCCTGGATGCCCGCCTCCACGAGGCCGGGGATGCGCTTCGCCAGCTTCGCGTCCGCCGCGAAGACCACGTTGCCGCTCTGGATGAGGGTGCGGACGTCCTTGGCGCCGGCCGCCTCGAAGATCGCCGCCAGGTCCTTCATGGGCAGCTTGTGCTTCCCGCCGACGTTGATGCCGCGGAGGAGGGCGAGGTGCAGGCTGGCCACGATCCCGGGCCTAGGCCTTCGTCCAGTCGAGGATGACCTTCCCGCTCTGTCCGCTCCGCATGGCGTCGAACCCCTTCTGGAAGTCATCGATCCCGAAGCGGTGGGTGATGATGGGCGAGAGGTCCAGGCCGCTCTGGAGCATGGCGACCATCTTGTACCAGGTCTCGAACATCTCGCGGCCGTAGACGCCCTTGAGGATCAGGCCCTTGAAGACGATCTGGCCCCAGTCGATGGCCTCCTCGCCGGGCATGATGCCCAGCATGGCGATGTGGCCGCCGTGGTTCATGACGTCGAGCATCTGGCGGAAGGCGCGGCCGTTGCCGCTCATCTCCAGGCCCACGTCGAAGCCCTCGGTCATGCCCAGGTCCTGCATGACCTGCTTCAGGTCCGTGTTCGACACGTTCACCGCCGCTGTGGCGCCCATGCGCTTGGCCAGGCCCAGGCGGTACTCGTTCACGTCGGTGATGACCACGTGGCGCGCGCCCACGTGCCGCGCGATGGCCACGGCCATGATGCCGATGGGGCCGGCGCCGGTGATGAGGACGTCCTCGCCCACCAGGTCGAAGGACAGGGCCGTGTGGGTCGCGTTGCCGAAGGGGTCGAAGATGGCGGCCATCTCGTCGGGGATGTTGTCGGGGATGTGGTAGACGTTCTCCGCGTCGATGACCAGGAACTCGGCGAAGGAGCCCGGGCGGTTCACGCCCACGCCCTTGGTGTTGCGGCAGAGGTGGCGCTTGCCGGCGCGGCAGTTGCGGCAGAAGCCGCAGGTGAGGTGCCCTTCCCCGCTCACCCGGTCCCCGGGCTTGAAGGCGTCCACCTCGACTCCCACGCGTTCCACGATGCCGAAGTACTCGTGGCCCACCACCATGGGCACGGGGATGGTCTTCTGGCTCCACGCGTCCCAGTTGTAGATGTGCACGTCGGTGCCGCAGATGGCCGACTTCTGGATGCGGATCATCACGTCGTGCACGCCCACTTCCGGCGCGGGCACGTCGTCCATCCAGATGCCTTCCTCGCGCTTGGCCTTCAGCAGGGCTTTCATGGGCGGCTCCTCCCCCTAAGCATCGCACCGGCCGGGAGGGCCGGCCACCGCGGTGCCGGCCGGGAGCCTACCAGTCGGGGCCGACGGGGCTGGGCGCGGCGGCGAGGGCCGGCGTCAGGCCCAGGGTGGCCGTGTTGGTGGAACCCAGGGCGTTGACCGCCGGCAGGGGCGGCGACCCGGCGCCGCCGGACCAGAAATTGCCGCCGAGGGGCACCGTGCCCGGCGCGGAGACGAAGTAGAGCACCGCGTCCTTCGCGCCGTTCAGCGTGTTGCCCGTGAACTGCCCGGCGGCCAGGCCCAGGGTGTTCAGGGGGCCGACGTAGAGGGCGTAGTAGCCCCCGGCGAAGGTGCTCTGCGTCACACCGAAGGCCGCCTGGGCGCGCAGGTCCGCCGCGATGGTGGCCACCACCCCGGTGAAGCCGCACCGGGTGAACCTCGCCCCGCATCCGTTCAGCAGTTCCAGGTAGGTCCGGCCCTGGGGGTCGTTGCTCGCGAACTTGCAGTGCTGGAAGGCCGGGGCGCTGTTCAGGATCGTGAAGCGGCCGTCGCCCAGGGCCAGGTTCACCGCCTGGGCGTGGTCGAGGAGGGTGCCCTGCCCCGTCCCGGCGTTGTAGGGGACCGCCCCGTCGAAGGCGAGCCCGATGCCGAAGGCGGCGTTGTTCACCGCGAAGCCGTGGCCGTTGAGGGTGGCCGGGGCGGCGGCGCTGCCCAGGGCCCGCAGGGTGCCCTGCACCCGCAGCGTGGCCCCGTCCTGGAGGCTGAGGACGGAACCGGGCTTGAGGCAGAGGGTGGCACCCGCCGGGATGGTGACGTCGCCGCCATCCACGGTGGCAGTGCCGTCCACCACGTAGGGGCTCAGGCCCGGACTGGCGGTGAAGCCGCTGGCGCTGGCGGCGGCGAGGCGGGTGCCGTGCATGTTGGCGACCGCCGCCGAGGCCGGGGACTCCCCGTAGGCGTTGAGGGCGGTGACCTGGTAGGCGTAGAGGACGCCGTCGGCGGCCGGGGATGTCAGCGTGTCGTCGTAGGCCGGGCCCGTGAGGGCCGTCGTCGTGAGTTTCGCGAAGGCGCCGCCGGAGGCGCTCCGGTAGACGTGGTAGCCGGTGGCGCCGCTGGACGCGCCCCAGGCGAGGGAGATCCGGCCCAGGGCGCCGGTGGAGGCGAGCCCCGCGGGGGCCGCGGGAGCGGAGGGGCTGCCGGAGCCTCCGGAGCCATAGCCACCGCCGCCGCCTCCGCAGGCGAGGACGAGGCCCAGGATGGGCACGAGGAGGGCGCTTCGGAGGGATCCGGACATCGGGGTCACCAGGTTGGAAGGGGGATGCCTCACGGTAGGGGCCGCCGGCTTCCAGCACAAGCTCCCCGTCGCGGCCGTGGCCCACCCGTCCCGCAGCCCCCGCGAGCGGATCAAGTCCCGGGGCGAAGCGGCAGGGCCAAGGTGAAGCAGGCGCCCTGGTCCTGGGCCTCGTAGGCCAGGCCGCCTCCGACCAGCCGGGCCAGCCGGCGGCACAGGGCCAGGCCCAGGCCCACGCCTGGGGCGCTGCGGGCCTCCCTCGGCCCCAGCTTCTGGAAGGGCTTGAAGAGGCGCCGGCGCGCGTGGGGCGGGATGCCCGGACCGTGGTCCCACACCCGCAGCTGCAGCAGCACGCCGTCCAGGGCCAGTTCGAGTCCGATGCGCCGGTCGTCGGCGCCGGCGGCGTACTTGCAGGCGTTGTCCACCAGGTTGTAGAGGATCTGCTCCACCACGAGGGCGTCCGTGCGCAGGTTCCGGGCGCGAAGTTCCTCGGGCTCGAGGCGCTCCAGCTCCATCCCCGCCTGCCGGGCCCGTTCGGCGAGGCGCGGACCCACGCGGTCCAGCAGCTCCCCGGCGGCGATGTCCGAGAGGTTGACGCCCCGCTTCGAGTCCAGCCGCGCGTAGGCCAGCACGTTCTTCACCAGGTGGTCCAGGCGGTCCGCCTCCGAGAGCAGCGTCTCGTGCATCTCCTGCTGCTCCCCGGCGGGCACCATGCCCCGGGCCAGCAGCTCCGTGTAGAGGCGGAAGGTGGTCAATGGCGTGCGCAGCTCGTGGGCCACGGCGGAGGCGAAGGCACCGCGCCGTTCCGCCTGGACCGTGGCCCGCACCAGGACGATGCCGCCCGCCAGGGCGCCCAGGAGGGTGAAGACCCAGCCCACCGCCAGGGCGGCCTTGGAGGAGGCCGAGAGCGTCGGCTGCTGCTTCAGGGGCCCAGCCGGCATGAGGCGCACCGGCAGGGAGCTGAGGCGCCCGGCGGCCTCCGGGCTCTCCCCGGGCCCCGCCGGCAGCAGGTCGGCGTTGGAGAGAATGTCGCGGATGGTGCTCATGAGCACCTCCTTCAGGGCGCTCCAGTCCAGCCAGCAGCCCTGGAACAGCTCCCGTTCGCCCACCCAGACCTGACGGGCCATGAGGAGGCGGTCGCCGTCCCAGAAGGGCGTCCAGGCCCCCTGGAAGACCCGGAAGGGCGAGGCGATGGACGGCCCGCCCTCCGCGCCGTCCCCCTTCCCCGTCCGGTCCTGGAGCTCCTTCATCTGGCCGGCGCTGAGGAGCACCGCGCCGTGCCGCGCCATGGCGGCGCGCACGAACCCAAGATCCACCCGCCCCTGGATCTCCTTCAGCCGGGCTTCCGCCACCGCGCGCCGTTCCGGGGAGGCCTCCACCCTTCGGGCCACCGCCTGGAATTCCGGGGGCGGCACCAGGGGCGAGGTGAAGCGGCCATCCGGGCCGATCTGGAATCGCAGCAGGACCATGGGATCGTCGGCGACGAGCATCGGGGACGGGATCAGCACGTCCCGCCCGCCGGCCTGCCCCGCCCGGGTGACCGCGCGCTCCGCGGGATAGAAGGATTCGAAATCCGACCAGGGCCGCGCCGCCTCGGGGGCGAGGAAGAGGGCCATGGTGGAATCCATGCGCCACAGCGCCAGGCGCACCTTCTCCGCCTGGGTGGCCTTCCGGCGGGCCAGCTGCTCGGCCCGCTCCGTGCGCAGGGCCACGTGGGTGATCCAGGCCATGGCCCCCAGCCCCAGCACGAGGCCGAGGACGTAGAGCACCCAGGGACGGCGGAGGCTCCTCACGGCGCGCTGTCCTTTCCGGCGAAGGCGTAGCCCCGGCCCCGGAGGGTGAGGATGATGCGGGGCTCGGCGGCGTCGTCCCGGAGCTTGGCCCGCAGCCGCGTGATGTGCATGTCCACGGTGCGGGTCTCCACCGCGTCGGGATTGAGGCGCCAGACCTGGGCGAGGATCTCGTCCCGGCTGAGGGCGCGGCCGGCGTTGCGGGCGAGGAAGGCCAGCAGCTCCGCCTCCCGTTCCGAGAGGTCCGCGCGGCCGCCGTCGTCGAAGCGGAGTTCCCGCTTGCCGAGATCCAGGACTCCGCCGGGTACGGGGACCTGCCGCGCCTCGTCGGGGCGGGATGGCGAGCGGCGCAGCACCGCCTCGATGCGGGCCAGCAGCTCCAGGGCGCCGAAGGGCTTCACCACGTAGTCGTCGGCGCCCAGTTTGAGGCCCTTCACCCGGTCGTCCTCGTCGCCCCGGGCGGTGAGGATGATGACGGGCACCGCGGCGCTGCGCTCCCGCACCGCCTTCAGGATGGCCAGGCCGTCGCCCCCGGGCAGGTTCAGGTCCAGCAGCAGGAGGTCGAAGGGCTGGGCCGCGGCGAGCAGCCCCGCCGCCTCGTCCGCGGCCTCCAGGACCGCGTAGCCGTTGAAGCGCAGGCTGTGCACCACGCCCTTCAGGATGGCGGGATCGTCTTCGACCACGAGGATGCGCTGTTTGTCCATGGCTGCCTTCGCTGGAGTGCCGCAGGGCCATGATCGCAGATGGGGCGCGGGCCGGAAGGCCGCGGGAGCCTTGTTACCGACTGGTTACGGTGCGCCTCCGCGATCCGCCGGATGCTGTCCCTGCAGCTCGCCGAGCGCCCTGCCCTTCCAACCCCTTCCTTCATGGAGGCCCGCCATGGGTCTGTCCGCCCGCCTCGCCCTCGTCCCCTGCCTGATCCTCGCCGGCGCCCTCGGCGCCCAGGAAGCCCCCCCGGACACCACACAGTCCCCCTACTTCTTCGTGAAGGGCGGGGACTCTGCCACGGAGCAGCTCCCCCTGAAATCCACCACCGCCAGAGTTGAGATCGCCGGCGTCATCGCCGCGGTGAAAGTGACCCAGGTCTACGTGAATCGGGGCAGTCGTCCCATCGAGGCTCTCTACGTGTTCCCGGGCTCCACCCGGGCCGCCGTGCACGGCCTCACCATGACCATCGGCGAGCGCACCATCACGGCCCAGATCCAGGAGAAGGAGAAGGCCCGGGCGGGCTACGAGCAGGCGAAACAGGAGGGCCGCAGCGCCACCCTCCTGGAGCAGCACCGGCCCAACGTGTTCCAGATGAACGTCGCCAACATCATGCCCGGGGACGAGATCCGGGTGGAGCTCTCCTACTCCGAGCTGCTGGTGCCCACGGATGGCGTCTACCAGTTCGTCTATCCCACGGTGGTAGGCCCGCGCTACACCGGCAGCCAGGGCGCCGCGCCGGCCACCGGCGAGGCCTGGACCGCCAATCCTCACACGGCGGCGGGGGTCGCGCCCCTCAGCGCCTTCGGCCTGCAGCTCGCCCTTGACGCGGGTATGCCCATCGCGCGCATGGCCTGCGGCACCCACAAGACCGCCATCGCCTATGAGGGCGCCGGCCGCGCCACCCTCGCCCTGGATCCTGCGGAGACCGCGGGGGGGAACCGCGACTTCATCCTCAAGTACCAGCTGGCGGGCGAGAAGATTCAGTCTGGCCTGCTGCTCCACCGGGGCGCCAAGGAGAACTTCTTCCTCCTCATGGCCCAGCCCCCGAAGCGCGTGGAGCCGGCGAACATGCCGCCCCGGGAATACGTCTTCATCATGGACGTCTCCGGCAGCCAGATGGGCTTCCCCCTGGAGATCTCCAAGAAGCTCATGGAGGAGATGATCCTGGGCCTGCGGCCCCAGGACCTCTTCAACGTGATGGTCTTCGAGGGCAGCTCCGCCCTCTGGGCCAAGGAATCCCGGAAGGCCTCACCGGAGAACCTGAAGAGCGCCATGGACTTCGTCCGCGAGCAGAACGGCGGCGGCGGCACCAACCTGGGCAGCGCCCTGGAGCGCGCCCTCAAGCTGCCGCGCATCCCCGACGTCTCCCGCTCCTTCGTGGTCTCCACCGACGGCTACATCGGCGCGGACGCCAGCATCTTCGACCTCATCCGCAGGAACCTGGGCTCGGCCAACCTCTTCACTTTCGGCATCGGCAGCTCCGTCAACCGCAACCTCATCGAGGGCATGGCCCACGCGGGCCAGGGCGAGCCCTTCGTCCTCACCCAGCTCGCCCAGGCGCCAGCGGTGGCGAAGAAGTTCCGCGCCTACGTGTCCACCCCGGTGCTGAGCCAGGTGCGAATCGCCGCCCAGGGCCTCGACATCTACGATGTGGAGCCCCTGCAGCTCCCGGATGTCCTCGCCGAGCGCCCCGTGATCTGCTACGGCAAGTGGCGGGGCGAGCCCAAGGGCACCCTCACGGTCACCGGCTGCTCGGGCAGCGGCCCCTGGCGCCAGGAGTTCCACGCCGACGCTTGCACCGCGGATGGCTCCAACGCCGCCCTGCGCCACCTCTGGGCCCGGCAGCGCCTCCAGCTGCTCTCGGACTACAACCAGTTCGGCGAGACCCCGGCCCGCAAGGATGAGATCACGAAGCTGGGCCTGGACTACGAGCTCCTCACCCTCCACACCTCCTTCCTTGCCGTGGATTCCCTGGTCCGCAATGTGGGTGCGCCGCCGGTATCCGTGAAGCAGCCCCTGCCCATGCCCCAGGGTGTGCCCAACACCGCCATCGGGGGAGCAACCGGCACTGAGAACTCCTTTGTGCTAAACGGCCTCAACACGGCCACCCATCGCCAGGTGTACCAGGGCGGGTCATCGAATCTCTCCTCGTCTGGCGCCACCGTCGACGTGATCGGCGCCTCCAGTTCGCACACGGAGACCGTTGTGTTCGCCCATCCCCACACCGCCCGGAGCGCTTTCGGCCATCTGGTGCTGGTCGGGGTGAAGTCGGACCGGCCGGACATCCCGGTGGCCCGGGTCTCGGCGATGCTCGAGGCGCGCCTGCGGAACCTCACCCGGCCCGGACTGCTCCGCCAGCTTCCCTCCACCTTCAACCTGATCCTAGAGGTGGACGGCTCCGGGGCCGTGACCCGAGTGAGCTTCGACCACGATCTCGGCAAGGCTGGTACCGAACTTGAGCTGCTCCTCCGCGGCTGGCGCTTCGAGGCCTGGCCAGTCGCCGGCGCCTCGGTCCTGCGGGTCGGCTTGCTGGTGCGCCGATGATGGGCGCGATCCTGTTCGCCCTCCGCCTCGCCTCCTCCATCCCAGCGGAGACTGCATCGGAGGCGGGCCAGCGGCCCACCATCACCTTCGTCCTCGGCGCGGACGAGGACCCCTCGCTGCCCATGTTCAGGCTGGCGGAAACCCACTTCCGCCGCGATCCTTCAGAGCGCACGGATCAAGTCGTTACCAGCCTCAGGTCCCTCGAGGAGGTCCGCCAGCATCTCGCATCAGCGCCCAGGCCCGGCGGCCGCCCCTGGGGACTCGTCAACCTCGTCGTCCATGGCAATGCCAGCGGCTATTTGGACCTCGCTCTTGAGCCCGGGGGCTCCAAGGTCAACGCCGGGGCGTTGGCGAGGAGCGCCGCGCATCCAGGCCACGCGCCCCTGGCGGACGAGGTGCTGGACGACTCCAGCGAGGTCCGCATCCACGGATGTGCCGTGGGGAGGGATCCACGGCTGCTGGACAGCCTTTCCCTCTGGCTCGGCGGCCGCGATCTGAAGCGTCCACGGGTGCGAGCCACCCGCTGGTACACCTCCTGGCGCCCGGCACCCGGCGTCGCATCCCTGCCGACCCGCGCCCTCTGTGAATTCTGGGACATTGTGTTCGCAGGGGGGACCCGACGTCCCGACCGGAAATCCCTGACCTCCCTGCTTGGCCGAGCGCTCCGATCCGGCCTATCCCTGGACGAGGCCCTCTCCAGCCGGAGCCTCCCTTGCGAGGGAGGCGCCTACAGCTACGAGGCTCCCGTGCGGACCACGTGGACCCTCGTCTTCGCCGGGGCCGTCGCCCCGCCGGCCGCTCCGCCGACCGGGGCCGCCATGGCCCGCTGGCTGCTCGCTCAGGATGCCTTTCGCAGCCATCTCCGATTGAACGGGATTGCCTTCCACCAACTCACCTGGCGGGTGGAGCCCTCCGAACGGACCATCGACGGGCAGACCTATCCTGCCCTCACTGCGGTGGGCGAGGGGCGAGTCCTCCACGTCCTGCGCCATCTGACGCGGCGGCCCGGCGAGGCTGGCCCCGAACCCCAGGCCGCGTGGGAGGACCCCCGCTACTACGCATCCTCCCGGTGAGGTGTCCGTGCAAGGCTTTTCCAAAGCCCGCGGCCCCCCTGCCCCACTCGACCCATTCGAGCCGACCGTCGGCCGCGGACAGCCCACCCGGGCCCCGCGGCCGATGGGCTTCAGGCGATCACGTCCAGTTCCCGACCCACCTTCGCGAAGGCTTGAATGGCCGTGTCCAGGTCCTCGATGCTGTGGGCCGCGCTCATCTGGGTGCGGATGCGGGCGTGGCCCTCGGGCACCACGGGGAAGAAGAAGCCGATGACGTAGACGCCGTTATCCTGGGCCCATGGCTGCCGACTTCATCTCCGTCACCGATCCCATCGCGCCAGCCTGGCAGCGGACCCGGCGGGCGCTCTTCGAGCCCTTCGAGGCCCGCACCTGGTTCACGCTGGGCTTCTGCGCCTTCCTGGCGCAACTCGGCGGCCGAGGCGGATCCTCCGTGCGCGTTCCCGGGAACACCCTGCGGGGCACCGAGGTTCCCGACCTCTCCTCGGCCCAGGCCTGGGCTTCGGAGCACGTGCTGCTCCTGTCCCTCCTCGGGATCGGCATCCTGGTCCTGGTGCTCGCCCTCAGCCTCCTCCTCCTGTGGCTGAGCAGCCGCGGGCGCTACATGTTCCTGGATGGCGTGGTCCGCGGCGTTGCGGAGGTCGGCGCGCCCTGGCGGCGCTTCCGCGCCCTGGAGAACAGCCTGGCGACCTTCCGGTTCTTTCTGGCGCTGATCGGCATGGCAGCGATGCTGCTCTCGGCGGGGTTGGGGGCTTTCATCGCCCTCCCCAGCATCCGGGCTCAGACCTTTGGTCCTCCAGCCATGGCAGGCATCCTCGCCGGTGGCGGGCTGTTCCTCGCCGCGGCGATCGCCCTCACGGTGGTCTCCCTCCTCCTCAACGATTTCGTGGTGCCAATCTCGTACCAACGGGACCTGCCCGCGGCCCAGGCCTTCCAGGTCCTTCGCCAGGACCTCCTGCCCGGAAGGGGCGTGAGCTTTCTCCTCTTCTACCTCATGAAGCTCGCCCTCGGACTCGGCGCTGTGCTGATCATGGTCCTAGGAATCTGCATCACCTGTTGCCTCGCGGCCCTGCCCTACCTCAGCTCCGTGGCCTTCCTGCCTGTCTTCGTCTTCTTCCAGAACTACAACCTGGGCTTCCTGGCGCAGTTCGGCCCGGAGTGGGACCTGCTGGCGCCCTTGAATCCCGTGGCGCCTGAAGCGCCGCCCCTCAGCTGATCACCCCCAGCTCCCGGCCAACCTTCGCGAAGGCTTGAATGGCCGTGTCCAGGTCCCCGATGCTGTGGGCCGCGCTCATCTGAGTGCGGATGCGGGCCTGGCCCTTGGGCACCACGGGGAAGAAGAAGCCGATGACGTAGACGCCGTGGTCCAGCAGGCGCCGGGCGAACTCCTGGGCCAGGGGCGCCTCGAAGAGCATGACGGGGATGATGGGGTGCTCGCCGGGCAGGAGGTTGAAGCCCAGCTTCCCCATCTCGATGCGGAAGTGGGCGGCGTTGGCCCGCAGCCGCGCCCGCAGCTCCACACCCTCCTTCACCATGTCCAGCACACGCAGGCTGGTTTCCGCGATCACGGGGGCGAGCGTGTTCGAGAACAGGTAGGGACGGGCCTTCTGCCGCAGCCACTCGACGACCTCCTTCGAGCCCGAGACGTAGCCCCCGGAGGCGCCGCCCAGCGCCTTGCCCAGGGTGCCGGACACCAGGTGCACGCGGCCCATGACGCCGCAGTGCTCGTGGGTGCCGCGGCCATGCTCCCCCATGAAGCCCACGGCGTGGCTGTCGTCCACCATCACCAGGGCCCCGTACTTCTCGGCGAGGTCGCAGATCTCCTGAAGCTTGGCGATGAATCCGTCCATGGAAAAGATGCCATCGGTGACGATGAGCTTGAAGCGGGCGTGGGAGGCCTCCTGCAGCCGGGCTTCCAGGTCCAGCATGTCCGAGTTGGCGTAGCGGAAGCGCTGGGCCTTGCACAGGCGGACGCCGTCGATGATGGAGGCATGGTTGAGGCTGTCGCTGATGACCGCGTCCTCCTCCCCCAGCAGGGCCTCGAAGACGCCGCCGTTGGCGTCGAAGCAACTGCCGAAGAGGATGGTGTCCTCGAAGCCGAGGAATTCGCTGAGGCGCGCCTCCAGGTCCTTGTGCACGTCCTGGGTGCCGCAGATGAAGCGGACGGAACTGAGTCCAAACCCATGATGATCCAGCGCGGCCTTGCCGGCCTCCACCAGCTCGGGACGGCCCGAGAGCCCGAGATAGTTGTTGGCGCAGAGGTTGATGACCCGCTTCCCGTTGGCCTCCACCCAGGCGCCCTGGGGCGTGGTGATGACCCGCTCGGTCTTGAAGAGGCCCTCGGATTTAAGGGTCTCGAGCTGCTGCGCCAGGTGGGCGTTGAAGGCGGTGGTCATGGGGGCCTCGGAAAAAGGCCAGTCTAGGCTGAATCCCGCCCGATCCGGATCACCCGGCCGCCTTCATTGCAGGCTGGCAAGCAGCTTCCCGGCGATCTCGTCGGGCGCGTAGCTTCCGTCCTGGCCGTTCAGGGATAGCACCACACGGCCGGACTCCACGTTCACCACCTGGACCGTGAAGCTGCGGATGGTGCTGCCGTAGCCGAAAGTCCTCACCCGGCAGAGGTAGCGGGTCTTGAGCTTCCGCAGGGTTTCCATCTCGTTATCCCGCTCCTCGGCGGTGGCTCCCGAAGGCCGCGTGACCGTGGACGTGATGGAGGCGCTGAACACGTCGTGGCCGCCCTCCTTGAGGGCCCGGGCGATGGCGTGCTCCACGCCGATCGGATCGGGCTGGCTCACCAGGAGGGTGATGCCGGAGCCCTTCTCGATCCTTTCCGGCGAAAGGGACACGACGGTGATGGGACTCACGCAGCCGAGGGTGGCGGCGACGAGGATGGCGAGCACGGGGATGGACCGCATGGCGGGCTCCTTGGGCAGGGGATCCCCCGCCAGGAGTCCGGGCCTCCAGCGCAGGAAATCCGTGGGATGGATGACGCTCGCAAAGCGAGGTCCGTGCCAGCCGGCCCGCCCTGAACTCCCGGTGCCTGCGCTCACGCCGCGTCCCCCGCGCGGCTCGATTTGCAACCTCGGCCGCAGTCCTGTCGCATTCCACCTCGACGCCGCACCGGGGTGATTTCCCTTGCTAGGGAACCGCGCCACCCCTTAGCCTGGAACTTCCATGAGCTCCTTCCTCCTCAACAATCGCAATAACAACGGCTCCCGCGCGGATCGCGCGTGGGCCGGCGAGGGCTTGAGCTAGGTCAAGACGCTCCCCGGTTTCCACCCCCGATCCGCGCAGGCGGACCGGGGGTTTTTCGTTGTGCCCTTCCACCTTTCCAGGAGCTCCCATGTGCGGCATCCTCGCCATCCTCAACCTCGATCCGTCCCGGACCATCCCGCCGGACCTGCGGCGCCAGGCCCTGGCCCAGGCCCGCAAGCTGAGACATCGCGGCCCCGACTGGAGCGGGGTCTTCAGCGACGACCAGGCCGTCCTCTGCCATGAGCGCCTCTCCATCGTGGACGTGGAGCACGGCGCCCAGCCCCTGAAGGACGTCCGCACCGGCGCGGTGCTGGCGGTGAACGGGGAGATCTACAACCACCGGGACCTGGAGCGGGGCCTTCAGCAGCCCCACGACTTCCAGACCGCGTCGGACTGCGAGCCCATCCTCTACCTCCACGACGAGGCCCCGGACGATCCCGCGTCGTGGCTCAACGCCATGAACGGCATCTTCGCCTTCGTGCTCCACGATCCCGCCCGGAAGACCTTCCTCCTCGCCCGGGATCCCATGGGCGTCATTCCCCTCTATGTGGGCTGGGACCGGGCCGAACACCTCTATGTCGCCTCGGAGATGAAGGCCCTTGAAGGCATCTGCGAGCGCATCAAGGAATTCCCCCCCGGCCACTTCATGCGGGGCCACGAGATGGAGAAGGGCTTCCAGCGCTACTACGCCCCGACCTGGGGGTCGCCGGGCTTCCTGCCCTCGGAACCCTATGATCCGCCGAAGCTGCGCGCCGCCCTCGAGGCCGCCGTCCACCGCCAGCTCATGTGCGACGTGCCCTACGGCGTGCTGATCTCCGGAGGCGTGGACTCCTCCATCGTGGCCTCCATCGCCGCCAAGTACAGCGCGAGGCGCGTGGAAGAGGATGACGCCTCCCCGGCCTGGTGGCCTCGCCTGCACTCCTTCGCCATCGGCCTCGAAGGCGCGCCGGACCTGGCGCCGGCCCGGAAGGTCGCCGACTTCATCGGCAGCGTCCACCACGAGATCCACTTCACCGTGCAGGAGGGCCTGGACGCCCTGACCGACGTCATCCACCACCTGGAGACCTTCGACATCACGACGATCCGGGCCTCCACGCCCATGTACCTCCTCATGCGGAAGATCCGCGCCATGGGCATCAAGATGGTGCTGAGCGGCGAGGGGGCGGACGAGATCTTCGGCGGCTACCTCTACTTCCACAAGGCGCCGGACGCGCGCGAGCTCCACGACGAAACGGTCCGCAAGCTGGGCAAGCTGCACCTCTACGACTGCGCGAGGGCCAACAAGGCCAGCGCCGCCTGGGGCGTGGAAGCCCGCGTCCCCTTCCTGGACCGGGAATTCCTCGACGTGGCCATGATGCTGGACCCGGCCGTCAAGCTGCCCCGCAATGCCCAGCACCCGAAGCCCATCGAGAAGTGGCCCCTGCGCAAGGCCTTCGAAGGCATGATTCCCGACGAGGTGCTCTGGCGGCAGAAGGAGCAGTTCTCCGACGGCGTCGGCTACGCCTGGATCAACGCCCTGAAGGCCACCGCCGAGCGCGAGATCAGCGACGGCATGCTCCGCGGCGCCGCCGAGCGCTTCCCCGTGAAGACCCCGGAGACCAAGGAGGCCTACCTCTACCGCCAGATCTTCGAGCAGCACTTCCCCTCCGCCACGGCGGTGAACTGCGTCCCCTTCGAGCGCAGCGTCGCCTGCAGCACGGAGACGGCGTTGAAGTGGGACGCGGCGTTCCAGAACATGGTGGATCCCTCCGGACGGGCGGTGAAGGACGTGCATGCGGAGGGCTATGCCGAGGCGTGAAGGCGGTCACCGTGGTTGCCAAAGACCTTGCTCAAACGATCATCCTTGCGCTCGTTATCTACTTGGCCGTTGACCTTGACCTTCCAAGAGCACCTCGGATTGATGCGAGGGGCGCCCTCCCCCTCGCATCAATCCGAGGTGCCAGACGCGAAGCGTCATCGGCCGGAATGGCAGGGCACGGGGGTTCGGCTTGCCTCGAGGTCCAGTCATCCCCTGGGTTGATCACATGGCTCAAGTGGGGCACCTCGACCCACCCAGGCCGACCCTCTCCGTCCCTTTCCCCTTGCTCGCTGCGCTCGCTCGCACCCCGTTCCAATGCGGCCGAAAGGGCCGGCCGCATTGGAACGGGGTGCCGGTGTGAAGGTCAACAGCGGCCTGCTGACCACATCGTCGGGCGTTTGGGGATGTCTGCATCCGGTCGAGCAATTTCTGGGCATCCGCTTCGCGGATACGCGAGACCTCACCGCGGAGTCGCCCGGAGGTTTCCGCGAGTCGCTCACGCGCTTGGGCGGCCCCGCATCCGGTTGATCATCTTTATCGCCACGCAGGCCGCCCCGAACCCGTTGTCGATGTTCACCACCGCGATGCCCGGGCTGCAGCTGGCCAGCATGGAATGCAGGGCCACCGTCCCGCCGGCGCTGATGCCGGCGCCGATGCTGGTGGGCACGGCGATGACCGGGGCGTCCACGAGGCCCGCCACCACGCTGGGCAGCGCGCCCTCCATCCCCGCCGCCACGATGAGCACGGGGCAGGCGCGGACCTCGTCCATGACGCCCTGCAGCCGGTGCAGGCCCGCCACGCCCACGTCGTAGAAGGTTCGCGTGGGGTGGCCCAGGGCCCGCAGCACGGCTTCGGCCTCCTTCAGCACGGGAATGTCGCCGGTGCCGCCGCTGAGGAGGCCGACGAGCGGCTGGTCCCGCAGGGGCCGCGGATTCAGCACCGCCGTGCGGCTTTCCTCGTCCACCTCCGCGAGATCCTTCAGCGCCGCCAGGTGGGCTTCGCCGAGCTGGGTGGCCACCCGCAGGAGGCCCTGCTGCTTCGCCTCTTCGAAGAGCCGCACCACCTGGGCCACGGTCTTGCCGCGGCCGAAGATCACTTCAGGGATGCCGGTCCGGGCCTCCCGGGCGTGGTCCCAGCGGATGTCGGTCATGCCCCCGCCTCCGACGTGAGCGATTTCGCCAGACTGCCGCTTTGGATTCCTCCCAGATCCACCGCCGCGAAACGGAAGCCAGCCCGCCAGGCGGCCCGCTCCAGTTCCGTGCGCAGGGGCTCCGCCAGCGCCCGCACCATGGCTTCGGGGTCCAGCTCCAGGCGGACCACGCTCTCGTGCCACCGGGCCCTCGCGGGCCAGAGCCCGTTCTCCCGCAGGAAGTCCTCCATGGCCTCCACCTGCTTGAGGCGCTCCGGTGTGACCTCGGTGCCCACCGGGAAGCGGCTGGCGAGGCAGGGGGCCGCCGCCTTGTCGGCGTTGGCGAGGCCCCAGGCCCGGGCGAGGAGGCGCACGGCCTCCTTGTTGAAGCCGGCATCCAGCAACGGCGATTTCACGGCGTGTTCGGAGGTCGCCCTGAGGCCCGGCCGCACGTCGCCGAGGTCGTCGAGCTGGGTGCCGTTCAGGAGGACGCCCTCTTCGCCGCGGCCCGAGGCGAGGGCCTCGGCCACGCCGTACAGCGTCGACTTGCAGAAGTAGCAGCGGTCTCCGGCGTTGGCCCGGTAGCCCGGCAGGTCGGTCTCTCGGGTGGCCAGCTCCTCCAGCTCAGCCCCCAGATCCGCGGCGAGGCGGTGGGCTTCGGCCCGCTCGGCCCGGGGCAGCGAGGGGCTCACCGCCAGCAGGGCCCGGACGGGCAGGCCGGCCCGGACGCAGGCCGCCAGCACCAGGGTGGAATCCACGCCGCCGGAAAAGCAGACCAGGGCCTTCCGCCCCGCCGCCGCGCGGGTCACCGAGGCCAGGAGGCGCGTTTCGAGGTCGGATACGAGCATCGCCCCAGTGTGGCACCATTCCTGGACACGCCGGAGCCGCCATGCGCCTGACCCCCTTCCCCGCCGCCGTCCTGATGGCCCTGGCCGCCGCCTGCGGCAACAGCTCCCTCAGCCGCTCCACCGCCGAGAAGCTCATCAAGCCCGACTACCCCGCCGTGGCGCCGGTCCGCGTTCCGCGGATGGCGACCGTGGAGAAGGGCACCGCCAAGTTCAATGAACTGCAGGCCATCCACGCGGTCCTCCTGAAAGACGGCAGCGTGGCGATCCAGGCGAAGGAGGAGGGTGCCAAGGTGACCTACACCTACGCGCTGACGTCCAGGGCCTCCCAGGCCGCCAGGACCACCCCCGCCGGCTTCCAGCTCCCCGCCGCCGACGTGGAGTTCCAGCGCATCCAGAGCGTCGAGACCCGGGGCAACCAGGCCCGCGCCACCTACGAGGTGCGCCTCGCCCGCCCCACGGGCCTCTTTCCCGCTTTCCAGCTCATCCACCCCGGCGCCAAGATCGGCCAGACCAAGGTCCGGCACGCGGAGTTCGACAGGCAGGACGGGAAATGGGGGCTGTTGAAGACGGACGAGAAGCTGGAGACAAAGGAGTAGGGATCGGCCGGAAACGGGAAAGGGACGGCTCGCGCCGTCCCTTTCGCAGAATCATGCTTCAGGTCAGTTGGCCGGGAACAATGCGTCGAAGGCGTGCTCGTCCTCGGTGTCCAGCCCGGCAAGATTGAGGGCATCCAGCTCCTTCGGCTCATCGGTTTCGTTGGTCCCGTTCGACACCATCCCGGCGATGGTGGTCACCGCGGGGGGCACCGTCGGCATGGACGCCGAGCTGCTGGTGCTGCCGGAGCAGGCGAGGAAGGTCCCGATGCCCGCGAGGGCTAGAAGGGTGAGGAAGGCGTAGCGCAGCTTCCGCATGGCTCACCTCGCTCCGGCGGTGTGGCGCGCGGCGTGGGCGGGGGTGTCGTTGGGGGCGCCCGCCAGGGGATCCTTCAGGTAGGGGAAGCTGCTGTCGAAGAAGCTCGCGTCCACGAAGGCGCCGTCGGTGAAGGGGAGCTGGCCGCTGGGGGCCTGGGCCGGCGTCAGGAGCTTGCCCATGACCACCCGCAGGGCCACGTCCACCACGTCGTCGCCGGGACGGCGGCCGTTGGGGAAGCCCGCCACGTCGCCACCGATGACTCCGAGGCGGTTCTGCGTGGCCGCCGGCACCGCCGGCGTCGCCGTGTTGAGGCGCAGCATCTCGGAAGCAACCACGTTGGCGGGCTTGTTCAGGGTGTCCACGCCGGTGAGGAAGACCGAAACGAGGTCCGTGCGGGGGAAGAGGGTGGGCGCCTTGACGCCGGCGCCGCCGAAGAGGATTTCCAGGATGGCGGGGAGGGTCGGATTGGTGACGTAGTCGGCGAACTGGCCGTCAGCGCTGGGATGGCTGCTGTTGAAGCGGTCCTTGTCCTTCAGGCCGATCACCAGCTCGTTCACCAGGGGGTTGCTGAGGCGCGAGACCTGGGTCCAGGCGCCGCCTTCCTTGGAGGGCATCGCGTAGGTGGGCTTGGGGTTCAGCACCCGGGCCTGCCGGAGGCTCGCGCTGGTCCAGCCGCCGAGGATGGGGTTGGCGCCGTTGGCCGTCAGGAAGCTGATGGGCAGCTCCAGGATGAGGCTGGTGACGTTGTCGTCCTCGAGGCTGTCCCGCTCGGCGTTCTCGGCCCCCAAGGGATTGGAGATGTTCACCAGGTCGAAGGTCTCGCCGAGGTTGACGACGAAGGGGTCCTTGCGCTGGCCCACGAAGACCCGGCCCGTGGCGCCCCCGGGCAGCGCCAGGTTGGAGATGAAGCTGGACGCGTAGGCGTGGTAGTTGGGGATGGACTTGGCGCCGATATTGTCCACGGGCTTGCCGAAGGTGGAGGAGCCGGAGCCGTTGGTGAGGGCCGTGCGGGTGCCCTTGCGGCGGTCGCCGGTGACCAGGGTGACCGTGTAGCTCTCCGTCACGTTCAGGTTCGCGCTGTTGCCGGCGCTGATGCCGCCGACGTTAATGACCGGCACCCCAACCTGCTTGCCGCCCACGTTGAGGGCGATGCCGTTGCCGTTGTTGGCCAGGGTGTTGGAGAAGCGGAACTGGAAGGTGAAATCCTCCTTCGCGTCCCCGTTGGTGTCGAAGTGGATCTCGTAGAGGGCTTCAGGGTCCAGGGTGAAGAAGTTGGGCCCGCCGTAGGTGGCCTGCACCGGCACATAGTTGGCGATCACCGTGACGTACCCGCTGCGCCCGCTCTCGTAGCTGCGGAACATGTAGAAGTCCGTGGCGTCCACCTTGGGATGCTTGGTGATGGCGGGAGCCTCGCGGTGGCTGCTGGGCAGCGGCGAGCCCGCCACGGCCGGCAGCGCGGTCAGCAAGGATAGGGCGGCCAGCCGCCGGGTGAGGGATGAAAGCACCTGCATGGGTTCCTCCGTGGAAGGGGTACGAAGCCTCAACGGAGGCGGCAGGGGATCCGGATGAAATTTTTCAGGGGAGCCGGTCCTGGGGGCGGATTTTTCCGTGGGCCGAGAGACCCGTCGCACGCGGTCGAATGTGCCGTCGAAGGTGACGTTGACGTTCAAACAGGCACCGGAGCCAGGCACAGTCGCCCGTTGGCTGTGTCTGGCTCCGGTGCGGCCAAGCAGCAGCGCGGCAGGACCATGAACCCTGCCAATCCGGGGCCCAACCGCATCGGTGCGACGTCCTCCCGGCAGCACCCATCGCCCAGATCCAGGAGCGGCCTCCCGACCCATGCTGCCGCGCTCTCGCTTGGCCGCACCCCGCCCAGCGATGGCCAAAAGGCGGCCATCGCTGGACGGGGTACCTGTTTTAAAACCCAGCCCGATTCATTCGAGAGGCATACCCCTCACTCTCTGATTGGATGAGGAGTCCACACCGCTCACCCATCACTCCGCCAGCAGCCCCCGCCAACCGCTGAACGCCACGCTGCCCTCCAGCCGCACGAGAAGCCAGCACTCCTCGTCCGGCCGCGCCTGGGGCGCGTGCTCGGAGCCGGGCTCCATGTGCCGCCAATCCCCGGCCTCCAGCTCCAGGACGCCGTCCACCGCGCCGCCCGCCAGGAGCACCGCGTCCTCCATCCCCTCGTGGGCGTGATGGGGGAAGACCGCTCCGGACTGGAGGTGGAGGAGGTAGACCGCCGCCCCCTGGACCTGCCCCTCCAACACCTGGAGGAACCGGATTCCGCGCTTCAGCACGCCCCGCCAGACCCGCTGGTCCGGAGGAGGCAGCAGCCGGGACACCGCGGGAGGCAGGGGCAGGGTTTCCGCGGCTGGACCGGGGAGGGCGGCCCGGATCCGGAGGAAAAGGTCCTCCGGCACGGCCTCCGGGGCCAGGGCCGCCAGGATCGCTCCGCCGGGCTCCGCCAGGGCGCCGGTCTCCCCGGCGCAGGCGTCGCAGAAATCGAGGTGCGCCTCCACCAGCAGGCGCAGGGCGGCGTCCGCCTGACCGGTGCCGTAGGCCAAGAGGGCGTCGGCGGAGGGATGGTGCCGCGGGGCGCGGAGGGAAGCCGGACCGCTCATCACGCGCCTCCCAGATGGGTCCGCAGCTGGCCGAGGGTGGCGCGGATGCGGGACTTGAGGGTGCCCAGGGGCAGGCCCAGGGCCTGGGCGGTCTGCTCGTAGCTGAGGCCGCCGAAGTAGGCCAGCTCCAGAGGGCGCCGCTGCTCCGGGGCCAGGGCGGCCAGGGCCTTGGCCAGGCTGAGCCGGGTGACGCTGTCCTCGGGCATCGCGGGTTCCATGACGCTTTCCATGGGGACTTCCCCCAGATCCACTACGGGGTTGGCCGCCCGCCAGATGTCCACGACCTTGTGCCGGGTGATGGTGAAGATCCAGGCCTCCGGGGAGCCCGCCGCCGGCCGGTACTGGCCCGCCTTCACCCAGAGGGCCACGAAGATCTCCTGGACCACGTCCTCCGCCGGGATCCGGGGCCCGCCCATGCGCCGCACGTAGGCCAGGAGGCGGCCGGCGTAGCGCGCATAGAGCTCCTTGAACGCCGGCTCGCTGCCCCCCGCCACCGCCGCCAGGAGGCCGCCGTCCTTGGCCGTGGCGAAGGCGCTGAAGCCCCCGGTGGCCGTGCTGTCCTCGATGGCTGCGGGCATGGGTTTCCCTGTGATGGGGCTGGGATGCCGGCAGCGCGCCGTCTGTGAGGAAATTTTTCTTCGGGGGCTGAAAGAGAAAGGATCAGCCTCCCAGCTTGCCCTTGACCCACATCCCGGCGAGCTCGAACATGCCGGGCTTCTTGGGCTTCCGGGGCTTCACGGGCTCCGCGCTCCACACGGTCCAGGCGTGGCGCAGCAGGGCCATGTCCCCCGCGAATACGATCTGCCCGCCCAGCAGCGCCGGTCCCGGCTCCACGCGGCCTTCCACGAGGGCGCGCACGGAGGCCTCCTCGCCGCTCAGCTCGGGGCCGCTGCCCCAGGTGTCCGAGCCCACCTTCACCGCCAGGCCCGGCACCGACGCCAACCGCGCCGGCACCAACTCGGCCATGGGGATGCCCGAACCCGCATTGGAGGCCGGCCTCTTGAAGAGCTTGGGGAACTTCATCAGCAGGTTCTGGTCGCCGCTGGCCTTGAGCTTGCCGCTCATGTAGGCCGCCATGGGATCCAGCGTCCCCTCGTTCAGCGCGATCCAGTCCGCCGCCGAAATCGTCACCGTCGCATTGGCGTCCGCCCGCGCCCCCGTCTCCAGCGCGAAGGTCCCGTCCTTCACGATGCAGGTGTACTCGCCGCCGCCCTCACCGGTGACCTTGTAGGCCACGGACGCGTTGACGCCGGCGGCCCGGTCCGGCTGGAAGAGGCCGGGCATGCGTTCGAAGATCTCGGGCACGGTGAGGGGCATGGGGGGCTCCGCGGGGGAAGGATGAGCATCGCGCCTGAGGGCTGCAACCGGCAACGGCTACCTGCGGTCAGCGCCGGCGGGGCTTAGACTTCCTCCGTGGACACCGAAGCCTTGCGTTGCCCCTACTGCGGCCGGATCGCCGAACTGGTCTGGATCCACGGCCACGGCCAGTGCTCCGCGTGCGGCACCAACGTGGACGAATGCTGCCGGGGCGAGGCCGCGCCAGACGCAGAGGGCCTCGAGGGGTGAGCCGCTTCTAAGCGGGGGAAGCCGTGATTCCCTCAACTCGTGAGGCATGGGACACTGGCCCACTTGCCTCAAGGACACCCCATGCGCACACCGGCCCCGGCCCTGCTCTCCGCCCTGCTTCCCACCCTCCTCATCGCCCAGGCGCCGGCGAAGCCGGCACCAAAGGCCCCGGTGCCCCGGGTCGCCCCCGCCGCCGCCAAGGCCCTGCCCTTCCCCATCCACCAGCGCACCCTGGCCAACGGCCTGAAGGTGGCCGTCATTCCCACGGGCATGCCGAATCTCGTCAGCCTCCAGATCCCCGTGAGCACCGGGTCCAGGAATGAAGTCGAACCCGGCAAGTCGGGCTTCGCCCACTTCTTCGAGCACATGATGTTCCGCGGCACGCCCACCGTGGACAAGGACCTTTGGAACGCCACCCTGCAGCGCACCGGGGCGTCGCAGAACGCCTTCACCTCCGACGACCTCACCAACTACCACACCCTCTTCAGCAAGGAGGACCTGGAGACCTGGATCCGGCTCGAGGCCGACCGCTTCCAGCACCTCGCCTATTCGGAGGAGGGCTTCAAGACCGAAAGCCGCGCGGTGCTCGGCGAGTACAACAAGAACAGCGCGAACCCCATCTCCAAGCTCTTCGAGGTGCAGCGGGACGCCGCCTTCACCACCCACACCTACAGGCACACCACCATGGGCTTCCTCAAGGACATCGAGGACATGCCCAACCAGTTCGCCTACTCCAAGGACTTCTTCCAGCGCTGGTACAAGCCCGAGAACGTCACGGTCATCGTCACCGGCGACGTGGACCCCGAGGCCACCTTCCGGCTCGTGGAGAAGCATTTCGGCCCCTGGAAGAAGGGCACCGCGAAGCCCCCCGTCATCCCCGCCGAGCCGGAACCCAAGGGGCCCGTCACCGTCCACGTGCCCTGGGATTCGCCGACCCTGCCCTGGATGACCGTCGCCTTCCACGCCCCCACAAAGTTCAGCGTGACCGACAATTCCGCCCTGGCCCTCTCTCTCGCCGCGGACCAGCTCTTCGGCCCCCAGAGCGAGCTCTACCAGCGCCTCGTGGTGAAGGAGCAGAAGGTGATCGCCCTCTTCTCCAACGGCGGCGGCGGCAAGGACCCGGGCCTCTTCACCGTTCTAGCCCAGGTGAAGAAGGCCGAGGACCTGGCCACCGTCCGGGACCTCATCCTCGAGACCTGCGCCAAGGGCGCCGCCCTGCCCTTCTCCGCCACGCGGCTGGAGGAGGCCAAGCAGGAATCGAAGCTGAACCTGCAGCGATCCCTGGACAGCACCAACGCCGTGGCGGGCCTGGTGGCGCGCCTGGCGAGCTACGAGCGGGACCCGGAGGCGGTGAACCGGCTCGCGGCCCTCCGGGACACAGTGAAGGTGGAGGATCTGGCTCGGGTCGCGAAGGCCACCTTCCGGGACAACGCCCGGGTCATCGCCACCCTGGCCCACGGCGCCCTGCCGGAGAACCTCAAGACCGACGTCACCGGCGTGCAGGCCCGGGCCGCCAGGCTCGCCGAGCTGCCCAAGCTGCGGCTGGTGGAAGAGCCCAACCCCGCCTCCGCCCTGGTCAACCTGCGGGTGGCCTTCCGCGCGGGCTCCATCCACGATCCGGAAGGGAAGAAGGGCCTGGCCCAGCTCACCGCCAGCATGGTGGCCGACGCCGGCACGAAGTCGAAGAGCCTCGCCGAGCTCACCAAGGCCTACGCCGCCACGGGCTCGGGCCTCGGGGCCCTGGTGGACAAGGAACGCACCAGCTTCATCCTGAACGCGCCCAAGGCCAAGGCCGCCGAGGCCCTGGACCTGGCCCTGGAGCAGCTCGTGGACGCGGGCTTCAAGGAGGAGGACTTCCGACGCCTGAAGGCCCGCCAGCTCAACGCCCTCAAGGTGGGCCTGAAGGCCAACAACGACGAGGAGCTGGGCAAGCTGGCCCTGGAGGCCCGCATGTACGCGGGAGCCTACGCCTCGCCGGTGCTAGGCCTGGAACGCGACCTGGAGGCCATCACCCTGGACGACGTGAAGGGCTTCGCCAAGGCCTTCTACACCCGCCCGCGCCTCCTCGCGGGCCTGGGGGGCGGCTTCGACGCCGACCTCAAGGCCAAGGTCCTGCGCGGCCTCGCGCCCCTGGGGGAGGGCGACGCTCCGAAGGTGATGGTGAACGAGGCCGAGCATGTCAGCGACGGCTCCCACCTCTTCATCGTGACCAAGGAGACCCGCGCCACGGCCATCTCCATCGGCCTGCCCCTGCGGGAGCGCGATGGCAAGGGCGCGCCCATCGACGCCCGCGTCAACCGCGCCCATCCAGACTTCGCCGCCCTCTGGGTGGCCACCAGCCACCTGGGCCAGCACCGGGACAGCACCGGCGTGCTCTACCAGCGCCTGCGGGAGGAGCGCGGCCTCAACTACGGCAATTACGCCTACCTGGAGGCCTTCCCCGGCGGCATGTTCCAGTTCCAGCCCGAGCCCGGCGTGGCCCGCTGGTTCAACCACTGGCAGATCTGGATCCGCCCCGTGGATCCGAAGAACGGCGCCTTCGCCCTCAAGGCGGCCCTCTTCGAGCTGGACAAGCTGGTGAAGAACGGGATGACGGAGAAGGAGTTCGAAGCCTCCCGGACCTTCCTCGTGAAGTTCCTCGACCACCTCAACGACACCGGCGGCAAGAAGCTGGGCCACGACCTGGACATGGCGGGCTACGGCCTGCCCGCGGACTACGCCGGGACGATGAAGGCCAGGCTGCGGGCCCTCCAGGCGGACGACGTGAACCGCGTCCTCCGCAAATACCTCCGCGCCACCAACCTCGACATCGCCGTGATCACCAAGGACGCCGACGCCTTCCAGAAGGACCTCTTCGCCGAGGCGAGCCCCCTGCCGAAGTACGACGCCCCAAAAGCCAAGCTCAAGGCCGAGGACGAGGCCATCGCGCGGTTCAAGCTGGACGTGCAGCCGAAGAACATCGCCGTGCAGAAGCTCGAGGAGCTGTTCAAGTAGGGCTTCCCACCAAGCCGGGACCGCCCCGGTGTTGAAGTTGACCTTCAAAGAGTGCTCGAGTCCAGCGCGGCGGCCCCATCGCCGCGCTGGACTCGAGGACCGGCAAGCGGAGCGCGCCAGGTTGAGCCGATCCGACGGCGCGGTGCCGAAACCCCGGTCAGCCAGAACCTGGTCTTGCTACCTCACCCCGGCCGCGGCACCGCCGCGATCAGCGCGTCCAGCAAATCCAGGTCCCCCGCCGCGGGGGCGAGGTGGATGACCGGGATGTCCAGGTCCCAGGTCGCGCCCTTCGCGGAGATGCCGATCACCAGGGCCGCGTAGGGATCCCCCAGGGAACGGGCGAGCTGGATGTCGGCCTGGGCCTCCACCGCGTCGCTGCAGCCCTCGGCCCGGGCGTTCCAGCGGCGCAGGGCGTCCAGCCAGCCCGTCGGGTCCCGGCCATCGCCGGCCACAAGGATCCGGAGCCCCTTCAGGTCCACCTCCGGCGCCTCGTCCTGCAGGTGGGGCTCTACCACGGGCAGCTCGAAGAAGAAGACCGAGCCGCGGCCCTCCTCGCTCTCCGCCTGGAGATGGCCGCCCATGAGCTCCACCAGCTGGCGGGTGATGGCCAGGCCCAGGCCCGAACCGCCGAACTTGCGGGTGGTGGAGGTGTCCGCCTGGGTGAATTTCTCGAAGAGCCGGGGCAGCGCCTCCGGGGCGATGCCGATGCCCGTGTCCTCCACCTTCGCGTAGAGGCGCGTGGCGCCCCCCCGCAGGTCCAGGGACAGGGCCACGACCACGCCGCCCCGGGACGTGAACTTGACGGCGTTGCCCGCCAGGTTCATGAGCACCTGGCGGAACCGGAGGGGATCCCCGGTCATGCGCTGGGGGAGAGCCGGATCCAGGCGGACCTCGAGGGTCAGCCCCTTGCCCCGGGCCTGGGGGCCGAGGATCTCCGCCACCTCGCTGGCCACGGCGCCGGGGCTGAAGGGCACCGCCTCCAGGTCCAGCTGCCCCGCCTCGATCTTGGAGATGTCCAGGATGTCGTTGAGGAGGGTCAGCAGGCCCTGGGCCGCCGTGCCCACGGTGTCCGCCAGCTCCTTCTGGTCCTCGTCCAGGGCCGACTGCTGGAGGAGGTAGTTCATCCCGATGATGGCGTTCATGGGCGTGCGGATCTCGTGGCTCATCACCGCGAGGAATTCGCTCTTGGCCCGGGAGGCGGCCTCCGCGGCCTCCTTGGCCTTCACCAGCTCCGCTTCCGACACCTTGCGGGTGGTGATGTCGCCGATGGAGCCGGCGATGCGGGTGGCGCGCTTCCCGGGGTTCCAGGTGGCCTGGCCCCGCGCCCGGAACCAGCGGTAGGTGTTCTGCACGCTCCGCATGCGGAACTCCATGTCGAGGCTCGCGAGCCCCTTCACGTGGGCGGTGATGCCCGCCGTCACCCGCTCCAGGTCCGCGGGGTGCACCCACTCCGACCAGCCCCTCAGATCCGGCGGGAACTCCTCCGGGGCCATGCCCAGCATGGCCTTCAGGCGGTCGCTGAAATAGAGGGCGCCGGTCTCCAGGTTGATGTCGTAGATGCCCTCGTTCGAACCCTCCGCCACCAGCGCGTAGCGCGCCTCGCTCTCCCGCAGCGCCTCCTCCGCCTGCTTCTGCCGCGTCATGTCCCGGATGGAGGCCACCCGCATGGGCTTGCCGAGGTACATCACCGTCTTGCCGCGGATCTCCGCCGGGTACCGCACGCCGTCCTTCCGCACCGCCATGACCTCGTAGGGCTCCTCCGTGCCGCTGCGGATCATCTCGAGGATCTTCGGACGGTCCTCGGGCACCGCGAAGCCCAGGGCCGGCAGGCCGATGAGCTCTTCCCGGGTCCCGCCCCACATCCGCGCCAGGGTCTGGTTCGCATCCACGAGGATCCCGTTGTCGTTCACCAGCACCGCGTCGGAGGTGCCCTCGCTGAGGGCGCGGAAGCGGTCCTCGCTCTCCAGGAGCTCCCGCTCGTGGCGGTGCTGCTCCGTGAGGTCGTAGAGGGCCGTGAGGGTCGCGGGCCGCCCCTGGAAGGTGATGAGGCGCGAGGACAGCGAGATGGGCCGCAGGCCCCCGGGGGTCCGGATGTTGAGGAGGTAGCCGTCGATGGCGCCCTTCGCGAAGAGGGCCTCCATGAGGGCGACCCGGTCCTCGTCCTTCTCATAGAAGTCCAGGGACTTCCCGCCGACGATCTGGTCCCTGGGGACGCCCAGCATGGAGGCGAGCTGCTCGTTGGCGAAGAGCACCTCCGACACCGTGTAGTCGATGACCACCAGGGGCACCGCCATGGTCTCCGCCACCACCCGGAAGCGGTCCTCGATCTCGCCGGCGTCCCGGCGCGCCAGGTTGCGTTCGCTGAGCACGGCGCAGAGCAGCAGGGAGGTGAGGGCCAGCATGTCCAGGAAGGTCCGCAGCAGCAGCATGGAGGGGCTGTCCACCCCCACCACCAGGGGACCGAGGCGGTGGATGGTGGCCGGGATCACGAAGGCCGCCACCAGCGCGACCGCGAGGACGCCGCCGCGCTGGCCGAAGCGGAGCCCCGCCCACAGCACCAGCGGGAAGACCAGGAAGGGGAGCGGGACTTCCCGGCCCGGGAAGCCGAGGCCGTGTCCGAAGATAACCCAGCAGAGGAGGGCGAGGATGGCCGCGAGGGCCGCGGCCTCGAGGATCTTCAGGGTGGACAGTTTCGGCCAGGGCCGGGCCAGGAGCAGGAGGAAGGGCGTGACCAGCAGGGTGCTGGTGAACTCCCCCAGCCACCAGCGCCCGAAGAAGGGCCAGAAGGCGGCCGTAGGCAGCAGTCCCGAGGCGAGGATGCAGGCGGGGCCGATGAGAGCGCCCAGGGTGGTGGCGAGGATGCCCCCGGCCCCCACCAGGATGAGGACGTCCCGGACGCGCTCCATGTCCGGCCGGAATTCCAGCCGCTCCATCAGCCACGCCCCCAACAGGGCGCCTAGGGTGTTGGCGGTGGCCACGCCGACTCCCACGGGCATCTGGTGGGCCGTCTGGGGATTGAAATAGAGGAAGGTGGCGAGGCCGCCGAGAAAGACGCCCGGCCAGAGCCTGCGGCCCCCGAGCACGAGGGCGGCCAGGGCCAGCCCCTTGGGAAGCCAGAAGGCCGTGTCCCGGCTTCCGGGAAAGGCCATGAAGTAGCTCAGCTTCGCCGCGAAGGGGTAGATCGCCGCAAGCAGCAGGATTCCGAGGAGGGTCTTCGCGGCTCGAGCGTTCATGGAAAGGTTGGTCGAATCTTATCCGCCCGGAAGGGTCAGCGCCCGCGCCAAGGCCGGAAGGATGGAGGCCGGCGCCCCCAGCCGCCGGAGGCTGGCCTCCATGCGGCGGAAGTAGAGCTCCACCAGGGCGCCGGACGGTGCCACGAAGGCGGCCCGGTCCCAGTCGAGACAGCGGAGCTGGCCGTCCTCTCCGAGGTGCACGTTGGTGGCGTTGAGGTCCGGCGCCCGCAGCCCCCACCGGGCCAGGGACCGGAGGGCCTGGGCCAGGGCCGGAAGGGTGCCCGCATCCTCCACCCAGGCCCCCGGCCAGGGCCTGCCGGGGACGAAGCGGGACAGATAGATCCCCTCGTAGCCCGCGGGCCGGCGTCGCCAGGCGCAACCCAGGGGCTCCACCGTGGGGAAGCCGGCCTCCCAGAGGGCGCGGTGGATCCGGAGTTCCCTTTCGAAGCGCCGGGGGCTGGCGTAGAGCCGAGAGTTGAGCCGCCGCAGCAGGCCGCCCCGCCGGTAGGGACGGAGGACGACGTCGCCGGCGAGGACCACGCCGCCGCGGCCGAAGGCTCCATCCAGGGGCGCCGCCCCGCCGGGGATCCGGAACCCTTTCGGCGCGAGCAGGACCCAGCCTCCGCCCCGGCCGGGGATGTCCACCTCTGAAGGCGTGTCCAATGGCGGCAGCGGCGTGCGAGGCTCGTAGGGCCAGGGAGAGGGGAGGTCCGGGATGGTCTGGGTGCGCATGGTGGTGGCGTGCTGCCTCAGCTTGGCCTGCCTCGCGGCGGACCGCAAAGGCGGTGTCCTCGTCCGCTTCCCCTCCCGGCTTCTGAAACGCGAGGTGCAGCTCGCCGTGCACGCGCCCTCCCCCGCGGTCCTCCAGGCCTGGACCGACCGGCACGGCCCCGGCGGCTTCGGGCTCGTGCTCTTCCTGCCCGGCGCCTACGACGGCCCCGAAGACCTGTTCTCCGAGGGCATCTTCGAAAACCTCGACCGGCGGGAGGCCTCCGGAGAGCTGAAGCCCACCCTCTGGGTCGCCGTCACCCACTTCAAGAGCTGGTACGCGGACCGCGCCGACGGCACCTTCCCCTACGAACGCTTCCTGACGGAGGAACTCCTGCCGGCCCTGGAGCGGGAGCATCCCGGATTTGGAGGAATTCCGGTCCGGCGCGCCGTGGCCGGCTTGAGCATGGGTGGCTTCGGCGCCCTCAACCTCGCGGCCCGCACGGGCCTCTTCGCCCGCTGCGCGGCCCTGAGCCCGGCCCTCGTGGAAGCGCCCTTCCGCAACGCGGGATTCCTGCTGAGGCCGAGCCTCAGGCGCGCCTTCCCCGGAAGCCAAGCGGCCTTCGCGCCGTGGAATCCGTGGGTGCATGGCGGGGGTGAAGCGGAACTCTACCTCGGATGC
Organism: Holophagaceae bacterium; assembly: GCA_044229575.1. Classification (GTDB taxonomy): domain Bacteria; phylum Acidobacteriota; class Holophagae; order Holophagales; family Holophagaceae; genus JADJVL01. Next base: position 53,112 of record JBGAST010000022.1, read on the forward strand.
GGAAGGCAGGACAAGTACGGTCTTGCGGAGGCCACCGTCCGCTTCGCGACAAAGGCGGAAAAGCCCGGCCGGAAGATCGCTTTTCGCGTGCGGGACGGCGGACATGACTGGGCCTACTGGGCGCCGGAATTCCAGCGCCTCGCCCCCTGGCTCTCCGGGCAGGTGGAACTCGTCCCGTGATGCACCCAGAACGCAGCAATCCGGAAAGCCGCTGAGTCCCTTGAGCTTTTTCCGCGCCGTCCCCGAGCTCTCCGCAAGGCCTGCGGAAAACTCCACAAAGGCCTTGAGGATCAAGGCGAGCGTCCCGCGGAATCGGCGGCTCCGCCGGGCCGCCTTCAAATGAAGAAGGCGCGGAGGCTCGCGTATCCTGGACCGGTGCCGACCGAGGAACCCCTGCAATCCGAACTGCTGCGACGATGGGACGAAGCCCTCGCCGCTCCGCCGGATCAGATGTTGGAACACCTGATTCGCGACCTCGAAAAGGAAGGCCTGGTGGAAGAGGCCTGGTCCAGCTTCCGGAAATCGCCCTGCTGCCGCCACGCCGCCTGGGTGGTCTGGCGCAAGCGGCTGGAAGTCCGCGCCGGGGTCGCGCGGGCCCGCCGCCAGCAGCGGGAGCAGCTGGATTCCCAGCGCTGCCAACTCCGCCTCCGCTACGCCCGGGGACCGGCGCTGAAGGACCTGCATCCCGGCGCCTTCCACGCCCTGCTGCTGGACACGCTTCAGGACGCGGGCCTGGATCTGGCCCTGAGTCTCGAGAAATCCCCGCGGCTCCTGCTGGCCATGGGACCTCCCCTGCCCCTGGGCGCCACGGGCCAGGGCGAATGGGCCGACGCCACCCTCAACCAGGCGCCGCGGGAAGGCTGGATGGCGGTGGCCAACGGCGCCGCCCCGGAAGGCCTCGCGCTTCTCGAGGCCCTCCTGCTCCCGCCCTACGCCCAGTCCGCCCTCGAGCTCAGCCGCGCCTCCCACTGGTTCTGGCCCTGGCCAGGCGGCGCGCGGGGGGAGGCGGAAGCGCGCACCGCCAGCTTCCTGGCGGCGGCCTCCTTCGAGATCGAGAAGGGCGGCAAGGTGGCCGGTCAGAAGACCGTGAAGCGGGTGGACGTGCGGAGCCTCGTGGCCAGCATGGCCTGGGAGGAGGCCGGTCTCGCCTTCACCACCCGCATCCTCCACGGCGAGGCCCTCAATCCCGCCCGGCTCCTGGCCGGGATCCTCGGGGTCGAAGCCGCCGCCATCACGGGCCTTGAGCGCAGGTCCGTGGAACTCGCCCCGGATCCCAGGCTCCAGCAGCAGGACCGCTTCGCCCCCAAGCTCAAGAACATCTACGAGGACGCGGTGCTCCTGGGCGCCGGGGGGAATATCACCCTGGTCGAGGAGGACGACGACGAGCCGCTGGTGCTGGGGGACAGGGAGTAGACAAGCCGTGCCGGGGAGCGCATCGTCGTGGCCATCCCCAGGAGCGCCCCATGGAAACCCTCCTTCCTCTCGCCCTCATCCAGCCCCGGGATGCGGACGCCGCTGCTGCGGCCGGCATGCTCGCCGGCTTCGCGTGCGTCTACATCGTCGTCGTGGTAGCCATCACCGCCTTCTTCATCTTCTGCCTCTGGCGGATCTTCACGAAGGCGGGCTATTCCGGCGCCATGGCCTTCATTGCCCTGATTCCAGGCCTCGGGCCACTGATCTGCCTTTGCATCCTCGCCTTCGGGAATTGGCCGGTATTACGGGATCGGTGAGCGCTCGACATCAGCATGGCTGGGGGAAGCGATTAAAAAGCCTCAGGCTTTCCTGCGCCTGTCCGGGGGCCCGCTTCGCCGCGCTTCCGCGCGCTCCGCGGCCCGCATCAGGCTCGGCCTCACGCGCTCGCTTCCTTCGAAATGCTCAGCAACAGCCCGAGGCAGATGAGGCTCGCGATGAGGCTGGTGGGGCCGTAGCTGATGAAGGGCAGCGGGATGCCCTTGTTCGGCGCGATGCTGAGCACGACGCTCATGTTCATGAGGGCCTGGAGCACCAGCAGCAGGGTGAAGCCCATGGCGGCGAGGCGGAGGAAGGGGTCCCGCACCCGGCGGGCGATGCGGTAGCCACGCCAGAACATCAGGCAGAAGAGGGAGAGCACGATGACCGTGCCGATGAGCCCCGTCTCCTCGGCGATCACCGCGAAGATGAAGTCGTTGTGGGCCTCCGGCAGGAAGAAGAGCTTCTGCCGGCCCGCCCCCATGCCGACGCCCGTGAGGCCGCCGTTGCCCACCGCCACGAGGCTCTGCAGGGCCTGATGGCCCTTGCCCAGGGGATCGGCCTCCGGGTTCAGGAAGCTGAGGAAGCGCGCCAGGCGGTAGGGGCTCGCCGCGATGGCGAGGATGCCGCCGGCCGCCAGCGTGGCCGCCAGGCCCGCCAGCACCCAGCGATGGAGGCCGCCGAGGTAGATCACGAGGAAGATCACGATGGCCGTCAGGGCCGTGGTGCCGAAGTCGGGCTCCAGGAGGATGAGCCCCAGGGGCAGGGCCAGCATCAGCAGGAGGAGCAGGAGCTTCGGCAGGGATTCCTCGAAGCGCCCCCAGATCTCCTGGTGCCGCACCATCCACCAGGCCGTGAGCAGCACCGCGAAAGGCTTGAAGAGCTCGGAGGGCTGGAGGCTGATGAAGCCCGCCCGGATCCAGCGGTGGGCGTTGTTCACCTTGGGGAAGCCGAAGACCGCCATCAGCAGGATGACGAGGCCCACGTAGCCCAGCTGCAGGACCCGGGGGTTCTCCTTCAGGATGTTCAGGTCCACCTGGCTCAGGGCCAGCACCAGCGCGATCCCGATCCCTCCCCCCACCAGCTGGCGCACCAGGAAGGCCGTGGCCGTGCTCGTCCCCTGGGCGGCCTTCACCGCCGAGGCCGAATAGATCCACACCATGCCCACCGCCATGAGGAGGACGGCGAAGAAGAGGAGCAGGCGGTCGATGGGGCGGCGGACGTCCATGGGTCGTGGTTCAGGTTCCCGTGTCTTGTTTCCTAGAGACTACAGCCTTCCGCCTCCCGGCCTCAAAGCACCAGCCGCTCCTGGTACTCCCCGAAGACCTCCCGCAGCCCGTCGCAGATTTCGCCCAGGGTCGCCTCGGCCCTCACCGCCTCGAGGATCCGCGGCATGAGGTTCCCGGTCCCCTTCGCCTCGGAGGCGAGGTTGCCCAGGGCCGTCCGGACCGCGCCGTTGTCCCGCTCCGCGCGCACCTCCGCGATCTGCCGCCGCCGCACGGCGCCCAGGGCCTCGTCCACCCGCAGCAGGTCCGGCTTGACCTCGTTCTCCACGGTGAACCGGTTGACGCCGACGACGATCTGCTCGCCCTTCTGCACCGCCATCTGGTGGGCGTAGGCGGCGTTCTGGATCTCCCGCTGGGGAAAGCCCTTCTCGATGGCGGGGACCATGCCCCCCAGCTCGTCCACCTTGGCGATGAGGGCCGCGGCCCGCTGCTCCAGCTCGTCCGTGAGGCTCTCCACGTAGTAGCTGCCGGCCAGGGGATCCACCACGTCGGCGATGCAGGATTCGTGGGCGAGGATCTGCTGGGTGCGTAGGGCGATGCGGGCCGAGGTCTCCGTGGGCAGGGCCAGGGCCTCGTCCCGGCTGTTGGTGTGGAGGCTCTGGGTGCCGCCGCACACCGCCGCCATGGCCTGCACCGTGGTGCGGACGATGTTGTTGTCGGGCTGCTGGGCCGTCAGCGTGCTCCCGGCGGTCTGGGTGTGGAAGCGCAGCATCTGGCTCTTGGGGTCCGTGGCGCCGAAGCGGTCCTTCATGAGCCGGGCCCAGAGGCGCCGGGCCGCGCGGAACTTCGCGGCCTCCTCGAAGAACTGGTTGTGGCTGTTGAAGAAGAAGGAGAGGCGCGGCGCGAAGGATTCGAGCTTGAGCCCCGCGTCCAGGGCCGCCTGCACGTAGGCGATGCCGTCGGCGAGCGTGAAGGCGATCTCCTGGGCCGCGGTGCAGCCCGCCTCCCGGATGTGGTAGCCCGAGATGGAGATGGTGTTCCAGTTCGGCACGCGGTCCGCGCAGAAGGCGAAGGTGTCGGTGATCAGGCGCAGGCTGGGCCGCGGCGGATAGATGTAGGTGCCCCGGGCCATGTATTCCTTGAGGATGTCGTTCTGGATGGTGCCGCCCACCTTGTCCCAGGACACGCCCTGCTCCTCCGCCACGACGAGGTAGAGGGCCAGGAGCACGGCGGCCGGCGCGTTGATGGTCATGCTGGTGGTGACCGAATCCAGGGGGATCCCCTTGAAGAGGGTGCGCATGTCCCGGAGGCTGGCGATGCTCACCCCGACCTTGCCCACCTCGCCGAGGGCCATGGCGTGGTCGGGATCCATGCCGATCTGGGTGGGCAGGTCGAAGGCGACGCTCAGGCCCGTCGTTCCCTGCGCCAGCAGGTAGCGGTAGCGCTCATTGCTCGCCTCCGCGGTGGCGAAGCCCGCGTACTGGCGCATGGTCCAGAGGCGCCCGCGGTAGCCGCTGGGCTGGACGTGGCGGGTGAAGGGGAACTTCCCCGGCGCGCCGAGGTCCCGCAGCGGGTCGTACCCCGCCAGGTCGAGGGGCGTGTAGCTGTTCTTCAAGGGGATCCCCGAGCTGGTCTGGAAGGAGGGCTGGCGCAGGCGCGCCGGATCCTCCTTCACCGTGAGCTGAGCGCGGACCTGCTCGAGGAAATCGGGTGCGTACATGGGTCACCGGCGGCAAAGCTCCAGTCTATCGGGCGGGGCGCGGGCTAGAATCGAAAGAACGCCGAGGATCCCGAATGCTGCTGCTCCCCGCCCTGCCCCCGCCGACTCCGCCCGCCCAGGCCCTGCTGCTGACGGGCGCCGCCGTCTGGCGGGACGACGGCCGCAACGGCAGCGCGCAGACCGGACAGGCCGTGCTCGTGCAGGGCGGGCGCATCGCCGCGGTGGGCCCCGAAGCCTCCCTGCGGAAGAGCCATCCGAAGGCGCAGGTGGTGGCCCTCTCCGGCGGCACCCTGCTGCCGGGCCTCGTCGAGGGCCACGCCCACGTGCGCGGGCTGGGGGCCCTCAGCCACAAGACCGACCTCACCAGCGCCGCCAGCCTCTCGGACGCACTGCGCAAGGTGCGGCGCTGGATGGGCTCCAACCCCGAGGGCTGGATCATCGGCCGGGGCTGGGACCAGAACCGCTGGCCCTCCAAGGGCTTTCCCAGCGCCGCGGACCTGGACAATGTGGCGGGGGACCGCCCCGCGGTGCTGGAGCGCGTGGACGGCCACGCCGTGTGGGTGAACAGCGCGGCCCTGCGCCTCGCCGGCATCACGAGGGACACGAAGGATCCCAGCGGCGGCCGCATCCTCCGGGACGGCCGCGGCGAGCCCACGGGCATCCTGGTGGATTCCGCCGCGGCGCTGGTGCAGCGGCTCGTGCCCGAGCCCTCGCCGGCGGAGATCGAGGCGCGCCTGCTGGAGGGTCTCGAGGAGCTGAAGGGCCACGGCTTCACCGCCGTGGCGGACATGGGCATCGAGGCCCCGACCCTCGCCGCCTACCGCAGTCTGGAGGCGCGGAAGGCGCTGCCCATCCGGGTCTTCGCCTACCTCAGCCACGACCGCGCCCTCATGCTGAAGGAGCTGCGCCACGGCGGCGCCAAGGGCAGCTTCTTCCAGATCCAGGGCGTGAAGTTCTACCTGGACGGCGCCCTGGGCAGCCGCGGCGCCCGGCTCCTGGAACCCTACGCCGACGCGCCGGAGGCCTCGGGCCTCTGGGTCACGGACCCCGCGAAGGTCGAGGCCGACGTGGCCGTCACCCTGAGCGCCGGCTTCCAGCCCGCCCTCCACGCCATCGGCGACGCCGCCAACCGCGCGGCCCTGGACCTCCTGGAGCGGACCAGGCGCAGGGCGCCCAAGGGCGGTCCCATGCCGCGCATCGAGCACGCCCAGATCGTCACCGACAAGGACGCCGCCCGCTTCGGTCCCCTGGGCGTCGTAGCCTCGGTGCAGCCCGTGCACTGCACGTCGGACCACGCGTGGACCCCCGCGCGCCTGGGTTCCGCCCGCACACGGGAGGCCTACCCGTGGCGGCGCTTCCTGCAGGGCGGCGCCGTGCTGGCCTTCGGCAGCGATGCGCCGGTGGAGGACGCGAACCCCTACATCGCCCTCGCCGCGGCGGAGACCCGTGAGGATCCCGAAGGCGAGCCCCCGGGGGGCTTCCTGCCGGACCAGAAGGTCAGCCGCGTGGAGGCGCTGCGCGCCTACACCCTGGGCAACGCACGGGCCCTGGGCCGCGCGGACCTCGGTGCCATCCATCCCGGCGCCGCCGCGGACCTCCTGTGGGTCGAAGCCCCGGTCCTGTCCCTGTCCCCGGAGGCGCTGCGCAAGCTCAGGCCCGGGCGGCTATGGGTGAACGGGCGGGAAGCGGAGCTCCCCCGGCGCTGAAGGCGGGAAGCGCGCCCAGCCCCTACCGGAAGCGGGCCCGCAGGTGGGGATCCGCCGCCAGGGCCTCCTCCAGTTCGCGGCGGGCGGCGCCTCCCCGCCCCGCCAGGACGCCGAGGGCGCCGCGCAGGGCGCGGGCCAGGAGCCGTTTCGGATTGGCGGCGAGGACCCGGCCGCAGGCCGCCTCGCCCTCGGCGCAGGGGGCGGCGGGCCCGCGTCCCTTCGACCGCAGCCACCGGGCCTCGGCGTGGCAAAGCTCCGCGAGGGCCAGGTCCACGGAGGGCAGCTTCGGATTGAGGCGGCGGGCGGCGGCCAGGCGGGCGCGCCCCTTCCTGAACTCCGGAAGAGGATCGCCGCCCTGGGCCGCGGCGAGGGCCGCGGCTTCCACCGCCACCGCCGCGGCGTCCACCGTGTTCTGGGCGGTGCGGCCCTTCAGCTCCAGCAGCCGCTCCGCCTCGGCCGCCGCCGCCGCGAGGGCCTGCCGTCCGTCCCGCCCCGCATGCCGCTCGGTCCCCAGGGCGAGGGTGAGGATCCGCACCTTCACCGCGCAGGCGGCGGGGTCCGCCGGCGCCTGCGCGCC